>NZ_CP081299.1:1282500-1923750 GCF_019711195.1 Dyadobacter sp. NIV53 | reverse complement strand
CCGGCGGTGGCGATGCGATTGCCAACGGTTTTGCCTACCGTGGGAAACGAATTCCAGCTTTAAAAGAGACCTTTGTTTTCAGTGACATCACGACGGGCCGTATCTGGTACGCATACATGAAAGATGTGCTGGCGGCCGATGATGGTAACCCGCTTACTTTGGCCCCCATTCACGAACTTGGCACCCAACTTCGGGCACTTTCGGAAGAAACTTATCGAAAGCGCGGCGGCAAAAATCCGGGCCTGCCTGGCAGAGGCGCCATCGCAGGGGCCGGTCGTATTGACCTGCGGTTAGCTGAGGATAGTGACGGAGAACTATACCTGATTACGAAAGCAGACGGGATGATCCGTGCAGTTGTAGGCGTTCAGTAGGAAGAAACCAGCTATTAAAATTTATTGCTTACTGGAAAAGCGGCGGACAATTTTAGGCTTGATGCAGTTTTACAACAGGAATATTGGTAGGTAAAACAGGAATTGGTATACTAAATCTGCCAGTACAAGTCAGGAACTTTGCATCATCAACAAAAACAAAAAACAAAATGGAAAAAGTAAAATTAAATAATGGTATAGAAATGCCCCTTCTGGGTTTTGGCGTTTTTCAGGTTCCTGATCCTAAGGAATGTGAACAAAGCGTACTGGATGCGATTGCATCGGGTTACCGTTTAATTGATACAGCCGCTTCCTATGGAAATGAAGGAGCAGTAGGGGATGCGATTAAAAAGAGCGGTGTTCCGAGGGAGGATCTCTTTATCACAACCAAGCTCTGGATACAGTCCAACGGATATCAGGACACTAAAAAAGCCTTTGAAGTCTCACTGAAAAAATTACAGCTGGATTACCTGGATCTGTATCTGATCCATCAGCCTTTTGGTGATGTATATGGGGAATGGAGAGCAATGGAGGAATTGTATAAGGAAGGCAGAGTCAGAGCAATCGGCGTCAGCAATTTCCAACCCGACAGACTTATGGATCTGATTGTTCACAACGAAATCATTCCGGCTGTTAACCAAATTGAAACCCATCCTTTTCATCAGCAAACAGAAGCACAAAAGTTTCTGGTTGAGAACAATGTCCAGATCGAGTCCTGGGGACCATTTGCAGAAGGGAAAAATGGCTTGTTCCAAAACGAGCATTTAGCATCCATCGGTAAGAAATATAACAAAACGATCGCGCAGGTAGTAGTCCGCTGGCTTACGCAAAGAGGGGTCGTCGCCATTCCTAAATCTGTACGTAAAGAAAGAATGGCAGAGAACTTCAACATTTTTGATTTTCAGCTAAGTACTGAGGATATGGATGCTATCAAAGTGCTGGATACAAACGCCAGCAGCTTCTTTGACCATCGTGATCCTGCCATGGTTAAATGGCTGGGTGAACGAAAACTTTAATTCCACCTCGTTATAAAATCATAATCATAAAATATTACAATGAACCAAATCGAAGATAGAATTGCGCTTAGGGAATTAGTTGACACCTACGCCATCTATGGCGATCAAAGAAAGATGCGTGAGCAGGCCTTACTTTTTTCTGAAAACGGGGTGGTAGAGTTGTATTTTGATGGTCAGCTGACTTCAACCCTGACCGGACGTAGCGAAATCGAAGATACGTTTACATCTTTCCTGAGCAATTTTGAAACGGCTTATCACTTCAATGGACAACAAACAGTCGTGTTAATTGATGGTTCTAAGGCCACGGGAGTTGCCTATTGCACAGTAACGCTTATTGGCACAGAAGATGGGACAAAGATGAAAACGACAATTGGTATGTATTATCATGATGAATACGAAAAGTCAAATCAACAGTGGCTAATCAGTAAAAGAAAATCAGTATTTACCTGGCAGGATAAACAGGCTCTAAATTAACCTTCGATTTATTGATCATACGAGCTTCGACGAAGCCTACTACTGTCGTTTGTCGAAATTCAACGCTGTTGGGGATTGATCTTTTGCCGTTCGGCGAATTGAGCTGAAAATGACGATTCAAATATTTAGATTCGGCGTTAGTGTGGCAGCATTTTACATGCAATTGCATATGTTCAAAAATGAGAAATAATAGGATCGTGGGAAATTATGAATGCCGGACGAAAGAAAGCCAGAAGATAAATAACAAATAAAGAATTATGAAAAAGGTATTGATATTAATGATTGTAATATCCGCTGCATGGTCTAACCGGGCAGTGGCGCAGACTTCACCTATATTTCCAAAAGGTGAAAAAGCAGCTAATGTACATCATGTAGGAGATGTATGGCTCACAGAATTAAGTCCGGCTGATAGTGTTTTCAGTTACGGCACGTCGGTTGCTATTTTTGACCCTGGTGCAAGGCTTAACTGGCATAGCCATCCGGGAGGCCAGATCCTTATCATTACAGATGGCGTAGGGTATTATCAGGAAAAAGGCAAAACAAAACAAACCGTCAAAAGAGGGGACGTAGTTAAATGCCAGCCGGGCATAGAACATTGGCATGGAGCAACTCCTGAAAGCGGCGTAACCTATATTGCTACTTCACCAGCGCAGAAAGGAAAAACAATATGGCTGCAAAAAGTTGCCGATGCGGAGTACAACAGTAAGAAATAGATTTTAACCTAAACTACGAACTTATGCAAACTCAAACATTTGTAAAAACCTTTCTGAAAGTATCAGTTCTTGGATTGTATTTTCTGATTTTCATTACAGAAACTTCGAAGGCACAAACGCCAGGTAAATCGGAACAGGAAATCCTCACGCTCTCAAAAGATAAATGGCAATGGATGTCTGACAAGAATGTGGATAAGCTTAATGCCTTATTCAATGAAAAAGCCATGTTTGTTCACATGGGCGGCAGCTGGGGTAAAAGCCGGGAATTAGACGTAATCAAATCGGGTAACATTTGGTATAAAAAGGCAACTGTACATTCGGCTTCTGTCAATTTTATTGGCAACACTGCTATCCTTTTAAATGATTTAGACCTGGTGGCAGTAGTTGGAGGAAACGAGGTAGTAAATCCGTTTATGGTGACCGAGGTTTATGTCAACGAAAATGGCAAATGGACAATGGGCTCGCTCACTTTCTCAAAGCTGGCCAGGGCAGTTAAGTAATGGTTTGCATAAATGTCGTTGGCGATATATAAGGGATTGTTATCGAACCTAATCGTTGCTATTTATAAAACAACAAAAATTACCAGAACTTCTGGTTCCTACAAACAATGTTTCAATGGACAATTCAATAGAACAATCTGCTTCAAGTTTTAACCGCCGCGATCTGCTAAAAACAGGATTGACGCTAGCCGGTGGGGCATTACTGTCTACTGCCGGCCAAACATCGGCAAGTGCAGCAGGTACTAACTCCAGGCCACCGAAGACAAAAGTATCGACAAGACGTAAGCTTGGCAAACTTGAAGTCTCCAGCATCGGTTTGGGCGTTCAGAATATGAGCCGCACCTATCAAACGACGATCCCTTCCCGGACTGAAATGCACAACATCATCCGGACAGCTTATGATAATGGCGTTACGCTGTTTGATGCTGCCGAGGCTTACGGTCCTTTTGAGGTAGAAAAAATTCTGGGTGAAGCACTTGTCCCGATTCGGAACAAAGTGGTTATTGAAACCAAGTATGGCTGGAATATTGATCAAAAAACCGGTCAGCGTCTTCCAGGTCTGAATAGTCGTCCGGAACATATTAAGGAGGTAGTTGAAGGAATGCTGACACGTTTAAAAACCGACCGTATAGATTTATTATATCAGCACCGGGTGGATCCAAATGTTCCGATTGAAGACGTTGTGGGAGCAATTAAAGATCTTATCAAAGAAGGAAAAGTACTTCATTACGGACTATCAGAACCAGGACCACAAACGGTTAGACGGGCACATGCCATTCATCCGGTAACGGCGATTCAGAATGAATATTCTCTTTTATGGCGGGGACCGGAAAAAGTAATCATTCCGCTTTGCCAGGAATTGGGCATTGGCTTTGTTCCATGGAGTCCACTTGGTGTTGGGTTTCTGACGGGAGCTATTGATGCAAATACAAAGTATGCTCCGGGTGACATTCGCGGTGGGGAATCCAGGTTTTCCCCTGAGAATATTGCGAATAATCTGGCACTTGTGGATTTGGTCAAAAAGTGGGGTGCGCAAAAACAAGCCACTGCAGCCCAGATATCACTTGCATGGCTTTTGGCGCAAAAACCATGGATTGTGCCTATTCCAGGCACAACACAAATGGCGCACATGCTGGAAAACAATGGTGCAGATTCGGTAAAGTTTACTGTGGACGAGTTAACTCAGTTTAATACAGAACTGGCAAAAATTGAAATTAAAGGAGCTCGTTTGCCGGAATTCGTGCTTGCATTCTCCGATGTTGAAGCGCCGGTAAAGAAATAGGTGTTTGACTGTCAGTAGTTGGAGCAAGCCAGGTTTTTTAGCTGGATGATTAGAAATCTGTTTTAGGTTGAATGTGAATTTTTAACGCATGTCAAAATATAATTATCTATGACTGATTATCTTAAAGTGCTGTTAATAATTTATCCATTGTTTACGGCTTGCACCACAGATAAACCGGAAATTAATATACCCTCTGTTGAAACTCCGCCAGAAACGGATACTTCGAGCATCTCACCAATTGGTGAAGGGACTATCCTTCTCTGGCCTCAAGGTAACATGCCTGCAACCACTACCACTCAGTCAGTAGCAAACTCGGGGAACCCTGATGGCCCCAATTTTCGTCCGTTTATGGTATATTTCCCTGTTAAAGAAGGAATTGCAATAAAAGGGGCCGTGCTTATTTGTGCTGGTGGTGCTTTTCAGTTCCGCAATAATAACGGAGAAGGAACACCTGTGGCAAGGGCGTTAAGCGAATTGGGCTATCAAAGTTTTGTAGTTAACTACCGGCTAAGCCCATATACCCAGCAGGAAGGAGCATTGGATCTGGCCCGGGCAGTTAGGTTTGTCAGGCTCCATGCAAGTGAATACGGAATTAAAGAAGACGATATTGCTGTCATGGGATTTTCAGCAGGTGGCATCCTCTGTGGTGAAATGGCATTGAATTATAAAGGATCTGTTAATGGTTCATCACTTGATACCCGGTATGTTCCTGATTCACTGGACAGAATCTCAGCTAACGTAGCGGCAATCGGGCATATCTATTCTTTTTATGGTAGACTCAGCGTAGCATCTACGGATGTTGAAAGGTTCAGAAATTCTAATCTGCCTCCTGCATTTTTTTGTTATGGTACACGCGATCCGTTTGTAACGCAATTTGGAGCTTGTGTAACTGCACTCAAGCAGGCTAACGTACCAGTCGAAACGCTTGTTCTCCAAGACTGGCCACACGGTTATGGGTATAGAGGAGATTGGATACCTGCTTTTGACAGTTGGCTCGTGAAACAATTTTAGTAATTAATATGAGTTGAACAACGAAGTGGAAAATCCTTTTTTAGGATTACCGTCTTCAGTTTGTATAAATTCCCTTCTCTTTCATCAGGTTACCTTGAATATTTGACTACTCATCTTTTCAATCATATCAAACATGGAAGACACAATCAGTAAAAAAGTAGAAACAGGTTTCAACCGACGTAATTTTTTTAAGACAGGTTTAGGTCTGGCAGGCGGAGCATTGCTGACTACTGCTTGCACGGATCATTCACCTGAAGGAGATACCAATTTGCCTGATCAGCAGGTCAGCAGCCGGCGAAGGCTGGGTGGCACACTGGAAGTATCCGGCATTGGTCTTGGTGTGCAGAACATGCATCGTACATATCAAGGCACAGTTCCTTCCAGACCCGAAATGCTCAATATCATCAGGACTGCTTATGACAAGGGTGTTACCTTGTTTGACACAGCAGAAGCATACGGCCCCTGGGAAAGTGAACGTATCCTTGGCGAAGCGGTCGCCTCTTTTCGAAACAACATCGTTATAGAAACAAAGTATGGCTGGAATATTGACCAGCAAACCGGTCGTCAGCTAGCGGGTTTGAACAGCCGTCCAGAACATATCAGGCTCGTTGTAGAAAATATGCTTACACGTCTTCGCACCGACCGTATTGACTTGCTATATCAGCACCGGGTAGATCCAAATGTTCCCATTGAAGACGTTGCCGGTGCAATCAAAGATCTGATTGACCAGGGAAAGGTGCTTCATTATGGATTTTCCGAACCCGGGCCACAAACCGTCAGACGGGCACACGCTATTCATCCGGTTACAGCTATTCAAAACGAATACTCGCTATTATGGCGGGGACCGGAAGATGTGATCATTCCGCTTTGTGAGGAGCTCGGTATCGGCTTTGTATGCTGGAGCCCGCTTGGTGTTGGCTTTCTAACAGGAACTCTGGATGCAAATACACGCTTCGCTCCCGGAGATCTTCGAGGCTCAGAGACACGTTTTTCGCCGGAGAATCTACCTAACAATTTGAGACTTGTAGATTTGGTGAAAAAATGGGCTGTACAAAAAGAAGCAACTCCTGCCCAGATATCGTTGGCTTGGCTGATGGCCAAGAAACCGTGGATTGTGCCAATTCCAGGGACAACACAAATGGCGCACATGTTGGAAAATAACGGTGGAGATAGCATAACATTTTCAGCAAGTGAGCTCAGCCAGTTTAATTCAGAATTATCAGCGATTGAAATCCTAGGAGCCCGTTTGCCTGCCGGGGTCTTAGCTCTATCGGGTGTAGAAGCACCACCGAAGCTATAAATATGAAAAACATAATTATTACAATAATATTAGCTGCGGCTATGACCTGGACTAATGCAAATGCACAATCAATAACCCCTAAAAAGATATTGATTGTGTATTTGTCAAGAACGAATAATACGAAGGCGGTAGCTGAAATGATCCAGAAAAATGTAGGCGGAACATTGACATCGCTGGTACTGGCAAAGCCTTATCCGAAGAATTACAAGGCAACCGTAGACCAGGTAGCAAGGGAAAATGAAACTGGCTTCCTGCCGCCTTTGAAAACGAAAATCGAGGATATTGAAAAATATGATGTCGTGTTTGTCGGCTTTCCTACCTGGGGCATGAAACTGCCGCCACCTATGAAAAGCTTTTTGAAACAATATGATCTGGTCGGTAAAACGGTTATTCCTTTTAACACAAATGGAGGTTATGGTGTTGGGAGTACTTTCGAAACGGTGAAAGAACTTTGTCCTGAATGCAAAGTACTGGAAGGTTATACAACCAAAGGCGGATCTGAAAGGGACGGGCAACTGCTGATGATCAAAGAAGACAAGGCAAAGCAGACGGAGACTGATATAAAAAAGTGGCTGCAAAAACTTAAAATGATATGAGGCCAAAGAGGATATTGATGATTATTTCAGCGTTCATTTTCAATGAAGTGGCGGCTGCTAATAAAACCTTTAAAAGTGATAGTTTGGATACGAAGCAGCGAAGCATCGTATCCATTTCTGCATTCACTGCAAAAGGGGATTTGCAAGGTTTGAAGCAGGCATTGAATGAAGGATTGATAGCCGGTCTTACTATTAACGAGGTTAAAGAAGAGCTTATTCACTTGTCGGCCTACTGTGGTTTTCCCAGAAGTTTGAACGGAATTAACACATTTAATACCGTGCTGACTGAGAGAAAATCAAAAGGCATTGCTGATCCGGAAGGGCAGAAACCTTCAAAAGTGGCAGACGTTAACAAATATCAAACGGGTAAAAAAGTCCTGGAATCACTCACAGGAAGGTCCGAAACTGGTCCAAAAACCGGATATGCGGCTTTTATCCCTGCGATTGATACGCTTTTAAAAGAACATCTTTTCAATGATATATTTACCCGCGGAGTACTTGACAACAAGCAGCGGGAGCTTTCCACAATATCTGCCCTGACCGCACTGGGAGGTGTAGAATCTCAGTTGGGCGGGCATATAGGAATTTGCCTGAATTTGGGGTTTACGGAGCAACAGATCCGGCAATTACTTTCAATCATTGAGATCAAAATAGGAAAAAATGAAGCGGCTGCAGGCATGCAAGTTTTAGAAAGAATTACGAGTACAAGAAAATAATAAACTAACTCACCATGGCGAAAATCACTTTAAGTATCAACAAAAAAGAGTATCCCCTCGAAGCGGATCCTCAAATGCCGCTCCTGTGGGCAATCCGGGATCTGGCTGGTCTGAAAGGCACAAAATATGGCTGCGGCGTAGCCCAGTGCGGTGCTTGCGTGGTGCATCTGGACGGAGAAGCTGTCCGGTCATGTGTCACCAAAGTAAGTAGGGCAGTAGGTAAGCAAGTCGTAACAATTGAGGGTTTATCGGAAACGAATTCTCACCCGGTGCAAAAAGCCTGGCAGGAAATAGATGTTCCTCAATGTGGGTATTGTCATTCAGGACAGATCATGTCCGCGGTTGTTCTGCTGCGTGAAAATCCTAATCCGACTGATAAGGATATCGATGATGGCATGGCAGGTAACATATGCCGGTGTGGTACGTATCTGCGTATTCGTGCAGCGATTCATCTGGCCGCAGAAGCGCAGAAAAAAGCAGCTCCGCAGGGCTAATTCCAGACATCTAAATCTTATTATATGAAGCAAGATCCAAAAGCCGGAACGGGTAATTTCGTTTCCGTAAAGACAGCCGCTGTGCTGTCCATATTAGTATTTATCATCGCCGTAGGAGCGTCCGCGTTTAAAAAAGACGAAGCACCGGTGAAAAAAATCACCTTCAGTACTATTAACCGGGACAGTATCGAATCTGTCAAAGCATTTGAAACGGTATATAAGACGTTGATGAGTCCCCGCTGTATGAACTGTCACCCGGCTGGTGATATACCATTACAAGGCGATGACAGTCATTTACATGTTATGGGACCTAAACGTGGTGTAGAAGGTAAAGGTGTGTATGCGATGAAATGCTCGAATTGCCACCAGGAAACCAATACACCGGGTTTGCATACACCTCCTGGTAACCCCGACTGGCATTTGCCGCCTGCTGCTATGAAGATGGTTTTCGAAGGGAAAAGTGCTCATGAGCTTGCTATACAGCTGATGGACAAGAAAAAGAATGGCAATAAAGACATCAAAAAGCTGATAGAACACGCAGACGATGGGCTGGTGCTTGCAGTGTGGAATCCTGGGGAAGGAAGAACTTTGCCGCCAGTGAGTCACGCTGAATTTAAAAAAGCATGGCTGACATGGATCAAAAAAGGTGCTTATGCGCCTAAAAAGTAACCCATTCATCAACGACACTATGGACAACCAAACAGTATCAAGAAGAAATTTTTTAAAAACATCTGCTGTCACAGGCGCGGTGTTTTCGCTCGGCTTTTACTGGCCGGGCAATGCAAAACCTGCAAAGATTATTAATGCTGCCGAAGCCAATAATTTCGGGGTAGAGATGAATTCCTGGGTACACATTGATGCATCAGGTAAGGTCACGATTTTTGACCACCGTGCAGAAATGGGTCAGGGTTCCTATCAGGCCGTTCCGCAAATTGTTGCAGAAGAACTGGAAGTAAATCTCAATGAAATCAATGTGGTCTTTGCTCCGGGCAACGCCAAAAAATATGGAAATCAGGTTACAGGTGGTAGCTCAACGGTAAGAGGTTCATACAAAAATCTGTTAAAACTAAGTGCAACCGCACGTGAAATGCTGATCCAGGCTGCTGCAACCAAATGGGGAGTGCCGAAAATAGAATGTTACGCCGAAGGTGGTCATGTCATTCACAAGCCTTCTGGCAAACGGCTGCATTATGGCGAACTTGTTGAAGCAGCATCAAAACTGGAAGCTCCAAAAGACGTAGTTTTGAAGAAACGTGCAGATTACAAGTTAATTGGAAAGCCATTGCGCCGGTTGGATACGCCAATGAAAACCAACGGTTCTGCTGTTTTTGGATTGGATAAAATGATTCCGGGCATGATGTATGCAGCAGTTGAACGAAACCCGAGATTAAGAGGAAAAGTAAAGAGCTTTGATGACACAAAGACCAGACAAGTACCCGGTGTTAAAAATGTTTTCAAAGTAAAAATGGGCGTTTTTGATACTTATCGTGAAGGTGTGGCGGTAGTTGCAGATTCTACCTGGGCAGCGATTCAGGGAAAAAAAGCTTTGAAAGTGGAGTGGGACGATACAGGATTTGAACATTTGGACACCGAAGAAATTTACAAACGTCAGGCCGAAGTTTTACAAACGCAGGAAGGCTTAACTTTCAAAAAGCAGGGTGAACCGAATGAAATTATAGCAAAAGCGTCTAAAAAAATAGATGTTATTTACGAGACGCCATACCAATATCATGCTGCGATGGAGCCGCTTAATTGCGTAGCCCACTATCATGATGACAAGCTGGAAATTTGGGGGCCGATCCAAGCTCCGGAATGGGTACAGGATTATATCAGTAAAGAAATGTCGATTCCCAAAGAAAAAGTGATTGTGAATATGACGTTTCTGGGTGGCGGTTTTGGACGGAAAGCTTTTATGGATTATCCGCATGAAGCTGCTGTAATTTCAAAAGAAATAAAAGGACCGGTGCAGGTGGTATGGACGCGGGAGGATGACGCAACCCAGGGGCCATTCCGTCCGGGAATTACATACCGGTGTGAAGGTGTGATCAATAACGGTGAGATCGATGCATTTAAAGTCAGGATGGCCGGTCAAAATAATGATCACTGGCGTGGTGGCAAAAAAGACGTTGCAAATCGCAGTACCTCGGAAGGTTTTCTGAAACCCTACACAGAGTCGATCAAAAATCTGGCGATCATGGACGTTCCTTTTGAAACACCGATCCCGACGATGTGGTGGCGCTCCGTATATGCGTCTACGAACGGTTTTGCGTATGAAAGTTTTCTGGATGAACTGGCATTGGAGGCGGGGAAAGATCCACTGGACTTCAGACGCGCTTATTTGAAAGAAGATCGTTTGCAAAAGCTGATTGATAAAATCGAAGAAGTGTCCGGTTGGAAGAGTAGGGCAAAGGGTGCAGGGTATGGGGTGGCAATTACTGAATGTTTTTCCAGCACCGTAGCACAGGTCGTAAAAGTTTCAAAGCGGGAATCAGGCGGTGTGAAAGTCGATCAGGTTTGGGCGGTGATGGATTGCGGCTGGTATGTGAATCCCGATACAATCAAAGCACAGATTGAAGGATCGGTTGTTATGGCACTTGGCGCTGCGACGATCCATCAGGTTAAATTCAAAGACGGCATGGCGGTCGACCATAATTTCAGCACCTATCAAATGCCGCGCATTACGGATATTCCCCCAATTGACATACACATTATGGACAACGATGCAGATGCCGGTGGGGTAGGAGAACCGGGATTGCCACCTTTCGCTCCGGCACTGACAAATGCAATTTTTGATTTGACGGGGAAACGTATCCGGAAACTGCCGTTTAGCTTACAGAACGTTTAGTATGATCTTTTGGATCAAATAATTTATGAAATCAACAACTTGAAATCAATAAAATAATGAAAAAAAGACAATTAGGAAATAGTGGTCTGGAAGTATCTGCTCTGGGTCTGGGCTGCATGGGGCTTAGCTTTGGTTATGGGCCTGCTGCTGAGAGAAAGGATGCTATTGCATTAATCAATGCAGCATTTGATCAGGGAGTTACTTTTTTTGATACAGCCGAGGCTTATGGCCCCTTTGCAAACGAAGAATTATTAGGAGAAGCGCTGGAACCATTCAGGAATCAGGTAGTGATTGCAACAAAATTTGGTTTCGAAGGCGGCGACTCAAAAGGTGGGCTTAACAGTAAGCCGGAAAGTATTATAGCTTTTGTTGAAGCGTCTTTAAAACGTCTGAGAACAGACTATATTGATCTTTTATATCAGCACCGGGTTGATCCTGAGGTACCAATTGAAGATGTTGCGGGAACTGTTAAAGATTTGATCCAGGCAGGAAAAGTAAAGTATTTTGGTCTGTCAGAAGCAGGTGTGCAAACGATCCGCAAAGCGCATGCGGTACAACCTGTTGCTGCGCTTCAGAGTGAATATTCCTTATGGTGGCGAGAACCCGAAAATGAGATTATACCTACATTGGAAGAATTAGGGATCGGTTTTGTACCTTTTAGTCCGCTGGGCAAGGGTTTTCTGACGGGTAAGATTGACGAGAACACCACATTTGATAAAACGGATTTTAGAAATACAGTGCCACGTTTCACAGCAGAGGCTCGCAAGGCAAATCAGGCAATGGTTGATCTGCTAGGAAAAATCGCAGGGGAGAAAAATGGAACCGGGGTGCCGGCCACCGGAGTGCCGGCCACACCTGCGCAAATAGCACTGGCTTGGCTGCTGGCCCAAAAGCCCTGGATTGTGCCAATTCCTGGCACGACCAAATTGCATAGATTAGAAGAGAATTTGGGTGGAGCAAATATTAAGCTTAGCGATAATGAATTAATGGAGATTCAGCGTGCGGCGTCACAAATTAAGGTACAAGGTGCACGTTATGCCGAAGCCATGCAAAAGATGGTTGACAATTAATTAAGTATCATTTCAAAATATGATCGGTGCAGCTGCCAGATTGGCTACCGTGCTGCATGTTGGTAAATGTCTGAAAAAAGAGCGGCAAGCGCAGTACAAAATGCTGCGAGGAAGTAATCTTACATAACAACCAACTTTTTGATGAGCCGTATTGGTCAATAGTAAATATTATGATGAAAAGGAAAAAGAAGATTATAAAGTCAATGTTGATTGGCTTTTCTTTATGCGCATTAATGGCGTGTTCATCTCCGGAATCTGAAATCAAAGATTTACCTGAGGAGATCGTTATTGGGGATACCGTTTACGTCGATGGTGTTTATTCTGCAAGGGGCGAATATGGCGGCCTTCCGTCTCACATTACGGTCACAGTTACACTTACAAGTGCGATCGTAAGCAATACTCAGGTACAAACGCATGCGACTGATCCGACGTCTTTGGATTTGCAACGTCGCTTTGCGGCTGCGGTGCCGGAGGTGGTAAACGGAAAGCACATAAGCCAGGTCAGAGTAGGGCGATTGGCAGGATCGAGTGGTACGCCGGTCGGCTTTAATGATGCGATCAGGCAGATTAAACAGCAGGCTGCAAAAGTCGACTAGGCAAACCGGCTTTTCGCTGTCTGGGATCCGCTTGTTACGATCTACACTGTCGGGTGTTGCCACAAAATATATCTGCTACTTAAATTTAATCCCCTATGGTAGAAGAAATAATTGATCTGCTTGAAGATCCGAATTTTAAAATCTGGATAGAATCGCCGAACGAATTCATTGATGAATACTGGCAAAATATTCTGAGGGAATTTCCGGAAAAGAAAGAATCCATAGATAAGGCCCGGGCAATTTTACAGGCAATAAACACCGAATTTACTTTCGATTTTCCTGAGGAGGAAGAGGTTAACAGGATGCTGAGAAAGATCTTTTACCAAATTAGTAACCCGAATTAAAGTATTTACCATTGGGAAATTTGCCGTTCGTCGAAGAATCTGGTCGTTGGGCGAATGTCTATAGTTATGTTTTTTTGTTGGTTTCAAAATATTTATCTTAGCTTTTATACATTACTTATAAAAATATTAACACCGTGGCTGTATTTAACTTAAAGATCAATGGTAAAGTCAGGAAAGTAGAAGTTGATCCATCCACCCCTGTCCTTTGGCTTTTGCGTGATCACCTTGACTTGCGGGGAACCAAATATGGCTGCGGAGTCGCACAATGTGGTGCGTGCACGGTGCATCTGGATGGAAATGCAGTTCGTTCCTGTCAACTGCCTGTTTCGGCAGTGGGCAAGTCCGCTGTTACGACAATAGAAGGGTTGTCTGAAAAAGGAGATCATCCGGTTCAGATGGCCTGGATTGAGCATGATGTGGCTCAATGCGGATATTGTCAGTCTGGCCAGATCATGAGTGCTGCGGCGCTGTTAAAATCTAATCCCAATCCTTCGGACAAGGATATTGATGCCCACATGAGCGGTAATATATGCCGCTGTGGTACGTATCTGAGGATCAAAGATGCTGTTAAGTCAGTAGCGAAGAAATAATGTTATCCTAAATCCAAAACAAGAATTTCACCATGGAAACTAATAAAACAACCTACGATAGACGCTCATTTTTGAAAGCTTCGGTGCTTTCCGGAGGAGGGATGTTGCTTACGGTGAGCTGGTTATCCAGTTTCAAATCTGCTGACAAAATGCAGGCGCTTAACCTGCCGGAGCAATGGGCATCGCTGAATGGCTACATTCATATCACACCTGACAACAAGATTAAACTCATTTGTCCCAACCCTGAGTTCGGTCAGAATGTAATGACTTCTTTGCCTATGATGCTGGCAGAGGAACTGGATGTGGACTGGAAAAACGTCACCGTCGAAATGGGGCCGCATGATCCTGCAAAATTAGGTGCTCAGTTTACGGGCGGGAGTAATTCAGTCCGGATGTACTGGAAGCCACTGCGGCAAGCCGGTGCAGCCGCCAGGCAAATGCTGCGTGAAGCGGCAGCTCAGACATGGAATGTACCAGTTGGCGAAGTGACGACCAAAGCAGGCGTGCTATCGCATCCAAGCGGGAAGTCTGCGAAATACGGTGATTTGGCTAGTAAGGCGGCTGCCGTTCCTGTGCCAAAGGACTTGCCGCTGAAAGCACCAAAAGATTTTACAATTGTCAGAAAGGCCACTAAAAATGTAGAAGGTCATAAAATTGTAAGTGGTAAACCTCTTTTTGGATTGGATTATCAAGTGGATGGTATGCTGATCGCCATGATCCAGCACCCGCCAGCTTTTGGAATGAAACTCAAATCGTTCGATGCGGTCCAGGCACTGAAGATGCCGGGTATCAAAGATATTTTTAGTCTGAAATTATACGAGGACGGATTTGAACAAGGCGGATTCGATACCCGTACATTCAACGAGTTGCTGGTAGTAGTTGGTAATACTACATGGGAAGTGATGAATGCGCGTAAAAAGCTGGTCGCTAACTGGGAAAATGCGGGTGATACCAAGGATACCATGGGCGGCAGAGGTGGAAAAAAGGAAGTTGTTGTTCCCGGAGCGCTTGAAACGACAAGCACTCAAATGCAGCAAATGCACGAGTTTGCAAATAAACCCGCCCAGCAATTAAGAAAAGATGGCGACCCTGAAACGGCTTTCAAAAATGCAGCGCAGGTGATCGAACGCACTTATAATGCCCCGTTTCTGGCGCACAATTGCATGGAACCGATGAATTTCTTCGCCCATGTAACCGATGAAAAAGCACTCTTCGCAGGTCCGTTGCAGGCACCGGGTTGGACAGAGCCTACACTTGCGAAACTGTTAAATCTGCCTGCCGATAAAATTGAGATACAAATGACGCGTATGGGTGGCGGTTTTGGGCGCAGGGCGTACGGACATTATCTTTCAGAGGCCGGCTTAATCTCTAAAAAAGTAAAGGCACCGGTGAAACTGATGTACACCCGTGAGGATGATATGACTTACGGCATTTACCGCCCGATGTATACAGCGACTTACCGCGCCGCGCTGGATGCAGACAAAAACCTGATTGCTTTTCATGTAAAGGGTGGGGGAATACCCGAGCATGCGATACATGCAAATCGTTTTCCGGCCGGAGCGGTGGATAATTATCTGGCGGAAGGCTGGCAAATCGCTTCCAATATTACGATTGGGGCTTTCAGGGCACCACGTTCCAATTTTAATGCAGCGGCTGAACAATCGTTTCTGGATGAAGTGGCCGAAGCCGCAGGAAAAGATCCGATTGAATTCAGGTTGGAGCTTTTAAAAAAGGCAAAGGAAAGTCCGGTGGGTAAGAACAATGAGTATGATGCAGGAAGATACGCCGGTGTACTGGAATTGCTTCGTGAGAAATCCGGTTGGGGCAAGCCAGGCAATGAGAAATACAACCGTGGTGTGGCCGCTTATTTCTGTCACAATTCCTATGCGGCCCATGTTGTCGATATGGTGACGCGGGACGGACAGCCTTATGTAGAGCGCGTGTTCAGCGCGATGGATTGTGGCATTGTCATTAACCCCGAATCGGCAACCAATATGGTGCAGGGAGCGGTGGTTGATGGAATAGGCAACGCATTTTATGGCGCTTTGACACATAAAGACGGCGTGCCGCAGCAGACGAATTTTCACAATTACCGAATGATCCGCATCAATGAAGCGCCTAAAAGTATCGAAGTACATTTTGTCCAAAATGATCTGGATCCAACGGGTTTAGGAGAACCGCCGTTTCCACCGGTGTTTGGTGCAGTGGCGAATGCGCTTTATAAGAACAAGGGGAGGAGATTCTATAATCAGCCTTTTCAGCCGGATTTTGAAAAGAATGTAAAAACGACGATATAAGACTAATGGAGAAAAAATTAAGTGGAATCGCCAAAACCTAATAATGATTAGAGATAGTTTCAACCGTGTTCATAATTACCTGCGTATATCGTTAACCGATAATTGTAATTTGAGGTGTTTCTACTGCATGCCGGAAGAGGAGTATTTGTTTACTCCGACTTCCAAATTAATGCAATGCTCCGAAATTGAAGCCCTGGCCACGACGTTTGTCGCGGCCGGGGTGAATAAAATCCGGCTTACAGGAGGTGAACCTTTGGTGCGTCATGACGCTGCCGACATAATACTTACTCTCGCAAAACTTCCCGTTGAACTCACAATGACAACAAACGGCACAAGGCTGCATAAGTTCATTGATGTTCTTAACGAGGCAGGGGTTCGTTCGCTCAATATTAGCCTTGATACTTTAAACCATGAAAAGTTCAATAAAGTCACCCGAAGAAATCAGTTTGACAGTGTTTTAGAAAATATTCAGCTGTGCCTGGAAAACGGTTTTCATGTGAAAGTAAACGTCGTGGTCATGAAAGGTTTGAATGATTATGAATTGATTGATTTTGTTGCATGGACCAAATCAACGCCGGTGGATGTACGTTTCATCGAATTTATGCCTTTTACCGGGAATCGGTGGACAAACAATCAGGTGATGACACTGAATGAAATATTGCAGGTTATTTCAGATAGATATGATTTTTCCTCCGTTGATAGAAAAGCACATGATACAGCCAAAAGATTCCGGGTGCCGGGGCATGTAGGAACTTTCGGTGTGATCAGTACGATGAGTTCTCATTTCTGCTCAGACTGCAACCGGATGCGCCTGACTGCCGACGGCAAGCTTAAGAACTGCCTTTTTTCCAATGGTGAAACCGATCTTTTAACGGCTTTACGAAACGGGCAGCAGATTCTTCCATTAATCCATCAGACTATCGCAGCCAAGCATTTTCAGCTGGGTGGTCAGATGACAACGGATTTCGGGGAAATTGATGCCGACAAAATTCTCAATAGAAGCATGATTACGATTGGGGGATAATTTTCTCAATCTAAAAATAGCTCACCTTTAAAGTTTTTTGACTTCTCAATCGTATTATTAGAAAACATGCGAACGGAGGAAAATTGAAAATGCCCCTTCAATTTGTCTGCGCTAATAAAGAAAAGTGCAGTCGCCAATCCGTCTGCTATCAGCGCGTTTTTGGCAATGACCCAGGTGGCAATTACGTCCTGAACGGGCAGTCCAACCCTGGCATCGAGTATGTGGTGCAATCCTTCGCCCCAAGCCCGTTTGTTGGATGCAGAAGCGCAAATGGCACTATCCTGCAAATCAATAACGCCAATAACATGTTCAAGCTGTAACGGATGCTGCATTCCGATTGGGAACTTCCAAATTCCGGAGTGCCGGATATCTCCGCCTGCATCAATGATGAACTCTGTTACTTCTTCTTTAAGAAGAATCTCACTAACCAGATCGACCAGATATCCTTTACCGGCTGCACCAATATCAATCACCACCGGTCGGTTTGTTATCAAGCTCTGACGGTCCCGGAAAACATCTTTTCCCCAACATGCTTTCTGCTCATGGTTCTTATGCAGGAGTATGTCATTTGCTGGTGTAAGCGAGTAGTTTCTGTCATAACCAAGCACTTCAAGTCTCCGCCCCACCAGTGGATCCACAGCTCCGCCCGTCAGGTTATGAAGCTTGTCATATAGCTCAAAAATGGGGATACAATCAACCGGAAAGTTAAAATTGCCTCCGTTAGAGGCAGAGGCAATTTCAGTAACAAGTGAATCAGTCCGGAACCGGGAATAAGTTTTGTCAAAGGACTCAATCCGATCCAGTACTTTTTTCTTTATCCCATCAGTCAATGGTTCATATGTCTCAATTTCCCAATGGGTACCGATGGCATCAAATACAAATAAAGAGTTGCTATTGTCATCAACTGACTCGTCCATAACGCGTCTATTTTATTTCTATGATGAGAGAATTGTTTATGATCACTAGCGTTTGTAGATCCGGTAAAGCCTTCCAGCATCTGTAATGGCATACAATGCTCCGTCATTTCCCTGAGTAATGTCTCTGAACCGCTGGTTTTCAGAAGCAAACAGACGCTCTTCGCCAGTAATTTTATTGTCTGTAATTACTAATCTTACCACATGCATGCCACTCAAACTTCCAATAAATAAATTGTTTTTCCATTCAGGAATGCTGTCGCTGCTGTAAAAGCCAATGCCACTTGGTGAGACGACCGGATCCCAATAATAAGCAGGTTGCTCCATACCATCGCGCGTTTGAATGGCTGCACCTACCGCAGTCCCGGAATATTCCAGACCATAAGTGATGATTGGCCAGCCATAATTTTTTCCTGCTTCCACTCTGTTCAGTTCGTCGCCTCCCCGGGGACCATGTTCAGTATTCCACAGATCACCGGTTACCGGATGGATTGCCAGGCCCTGCGGATTGCGGTGGCCATAGGAGAATATTTCAGGCCGTGCATCTGCCTGCCCTATAAATGGGTTGCCCGCTACCGGCTGACCTTCATTGGTAATCCGCACAATTTTCCCAAATCCGGAATTCAGAGATTGTGCCTGTGTTCGGGTTGCATTGTCGGCCCGCTCGCCCGCACTGACCAGCAGATTGCCGTCCCGGTCAAATAGAATCCTTCCTCCGTAATGTGCTGTCCCTCTGTAAGCTGGTAGCGCGCGGTAAATAACGGTCGGGTTTTCAATCATGGCTTCATCTTCCCTTAATCTTCCCTTTCCGACAGACGTTAAATTACCTTCAGCTGTGGGTTCTGAAAATACCCAGTAAACCATCCTGTTTGCTGAAAAGGCCGGGTCGATCCGTACACCCAGCAACCCTCCCTGGCCAGCAGGATTAACAGCAGGCAAACCTGTAATGGGTGCACTTAATACACCGGCAGTGGTGGCAATACGCATCGTTCCCGCCTTTTCCGTTATCAGCAACCTCCCATCCGGCAGCACGGTGATTCCCCAAGGACTGCTCAGGTTACTTGTTAATATGCGCCCTTCGATGGGCGTTGCTGTTTTGACACCTGCAACCCTGGTTTGTCCCGCAAATGCAGGTCTGTAAGAACTGTTGGGACGAATGGTTTCTACTGGTGTGCCTGGCGTCGTTGTTGTTGTCGTGTCAATGGCAACCGGAGGATTTGTGGTTGGCTCTGTATCGTTCTTTTTACAGGATATTACAACAAAGGCCGAAATTGCCAGTACTTTCAAAATTTTTGTTGTCATGGTTTTTCTTTGTTAGTTTTAAATTAAGATGAGTTATTAGCGGACCGATTTAGCGTTACGCATATAACCCGGTTACGCAAAGCATTCGAATTTTGTGAAATGAAAAGACTGTTTTTAGACGAACGACATCAAAACCCTCCCATACAACAACACGGCAGTACTTTAAACGTTTATCGGGGAAACAGGTCGTTTGTGGTTTTTCTCAACATTAGGGGAGGCTACCTTTGTTGTTGGGCTAAATTGTATCAACTAATGTTTAATAAACAGCTAACTTCAAACGTAATTGAGCTTTCCAGTATATCGTTGTGTTTATAAATAAATAATGTTTGATACTCAGTCGTTAAAACCATTTAAGGGCGTGTGGACGCAGGCCGCGTTTTGGGTTGGCTATTTCCTGTTTGAATGGCTGAACACGGGAGCAAATTTCGATAACTTCGAGTGGACTTTTCGCTCTATCAGTCTGCACCTTCCGCTGATTATGATTGCTGCCTACTGGCATTTACTTGTTACCGTCCGGCGCTTTTTGATGAATGGGCAGATGATAGGCTTTTGGATAAGTCTTATTGGCGGCCTGGTCGTTTTTGGTATTTTACGACGTTCTCTTAATTATTTCTGGTTTTATCCGAATTACTTTCCGCAGGCATTGCATAAACCATTTTGGTATCTTCCTAAACTTCTCGCTGAAACTACGCAGCTGCACTTAATTGTAGCTTTATTTGTAACTGTTGAACTTGTGAAAAATACCTTGCAGCAGCAACGGTTAAGTGAGACATACCGCAGGGAGAAATTGGCTGCCGAATACCGGCTTCTCCAATCGCAGGTTCAGCCGCATTTTCTTTTTAATACACTTAATAATCTGGTATCCGTTTCGCTGCACAACCCAAATCAGATGCCAAATCTGCTGCATCGGCTGGGTGGGCTGCTTAGCTATCAACTCCATGAGAGTCACCAGGATCATGTGCCATTAGCAAAAGAAATTGCCTATTTAAATGATTACATATCCCTGGAAAAAATTCGCTATGGCGATCGCCTTGATATCCAAACCAATTTTAGTTCTCTTACCAACGCAAATCAAATAAAGCTGCCTCCAATGCTTTTATTGACGTTTGTAGAAAATGCATTCAAACATGGCGCTGCTCAAACTGAAGGCCTTTGCTGGATCATTATGAATTTATCCATTGACAAAAATCGGCTGGTATTTTCCGTAGAAAACTCTGTGCCCGAAAATCAGGTGCCGTCAAGCTCAGGATTGGGCTTAATAAACCTTAGAAAACGCCTTGATATTCTTTTTCCCGGCGATTACGAAATAGTAACCATGCCCGAGGACGAGCAATTTCTGGCAGTATTAAAATTTAACATTTCCTGATGGTAATACGTTGTTTTGTGCTCGATGATGAGCCGCTGGCCACAGACTTAATGGTTGATTATATCGGCCGTTTACCGGATTTGGAACTGGTTGGGGTATCTAATAGCCCTACGCAAGGATTGCAACAGTTGCAGCAAACGCAAGTGGATGTCATATTCCTGGACATTCAAATGCCGAAATTAACAGGTTTTGATCTGCTGCGTCCATTAGGTTACAGACCAAAAGTCATATTCACGACGGCCTTTCGTGAATATGCGTTGGAAAGCTATGAATTTGATGTACTTGATTTTCTGGTAAAGCCTATCTCATTTGAACGGTTTCTGCTATCGGTAGGTAAGATTTATCGTTTTGCTCAGAATGCGTTGCCCGCCAATGATGCAATGGTGGTTCCTAAAATAGAAAGGGATTACCAATATTTTAAAGTTGATAAAGAGATGGTGAAGCTATTTCTGGATGATATTCTGTGGATTGAAAGTTTGAAAGATTACGTGCGTGTTCATACCAAATCCGGCCCGTTGGTTTCATACCTCAGGATCGGATATCTGGAAGAAAAATTGCCACCTGACCGCTTTATCAGGATTCATAAATCCTTCATTATTTCGTTGGATCACATTCAGGCGATCAGTTCCAATTACATCAGAATCGGCAATGAGGAAATTCCAATCGGGCGCATTTACAAGAATAAACTCGACAACTTAATTCCCGATAA
This sequence comes from Dyadobacter sp. NIV53, assembly GCF_019711195.1. Lineage (NCBI taxonomy): Bacteria > Pseudomonadati > Bacteroidota > Cytophagia > Cytophagales > Spirosomataceae > Dyadobacter > Dyadobacter sp. NIV53. The sequence goes on along the minus strand of NZ_CP081299.1, from coordinate 1,902,223 downwards.
TCTTTCATCGGATACTTTGTAATAGCTGCAATAAAATTTAAACACCTATGGGAATTAAAGGCCTAAAACAGGAATATTGGTATACATATCAGGAATCTGTATACCATTAGGTAGAAGAATTAGCCTGAATTTTACATGTAATACAGGCTCTGCATTTATTAATTATCAGACACTGCAATTTTGAGAAGTGTAGCCGGCATATTTTAAGACAGTAACTATGGAAAAAGATGTGGATATCGTCGGAGTATATGCAGAAAGGCCTTCCTGGCAAACTATTTTTGTTTTGTCTCTGGGTCTATTAGGGTCAATCACAGCAGAGCTGATTTTAACAGGTTCAGCTATTACTATTGCAGATGAGCTTGGATTTAATAAGCATATGCTTGGACGTGCGGTTACTGCCCTAACCGCTTTTTTTACGATGCTGTCGGGCACAAATGTCGCCCGAAAAATCAATCAGGGCAATGTTATTCTTACACTTTTGTTATTGCTGATTTTGTCAAGCATACTCATTTCAATGGGCTCCAATCAGATCATGTCTGTTATTGGAAGGGTTTTGCTCGGAATTGTGACTGGCAGCTTCTCGTTAATATTTATTACAGTTTTCAGAACCCTGGGTTCTGAAAAGACTATTACAAAATCTTTATCAATAGTCTTTCCCGGGCTATTGTTGGCCAGTGGGACTGTTGTGATGCTTGGATCTGTTCTTGAAAAAATGCTCGGTTGGAAAACTTCAGGGCTTTTGATTGGCATATTCGTGATTACGTCATTTTTTGGCCTAATGGTCGGGCCGCAGGATTTTAAATCTAAATCTCAGAATAGTGGCCCGGCCTTAATTGACCTTTTAGCGCACCGTGCAAACAAAATTGCCACACTGGTAGTCGTTCTATTATTGGGCGGGCAGTTCGCATTCATCCTGTACCTGGGGCCTTTTGTAAAAGCTGTTGCAGATTTTCACGGCTATTCATCTTTTGCTTTTTTAATGACGTTTGTGATTTCCAATTTTCTTGGTGGTTGGCTCGATCCGTTAATATTGAGCAATAATCCCTTTTTAAAACTTATTGTTTTGCCAGCTGCCTTATCTTGTGCTTTGTTGGGCATGGTATTATGTGACCAGATTCTTTGGTTAACTTATATCCTGATCATATTTCTGGGTTTTTTTAACGGGCCGTTTATGATTGGATGGGCCAAGTGGTTAACCCAAAATTTTACTTCTAATGGCAGCTTTTTATTGCTTGCCGTCATTCAGCTTTCTATTGCTTTTGGAGCCGTTGGTGGTTGGATTTTTTTCGAAATAGGTGGAGTAAAAGCGGTATTAACATGTTCAGGAATTGTTTTGCTGGCAGTTCCACTTTGCCTTATGATCTTGTGTTCTGGATCTGATTTGAAGAAAGGCAGCGGGTAGGTCCGTGCCAGGATTGAGCAGGCAGATTGTAGTTCGTCGGGTTATTCTTACGTTGGGCTGGGTTCGGCTGTCGTTGGGCGAATTCTTTCAATTAGGTTCAACATAGAATGTTTGAACTGCGTAACTATTAATAGTAACAGTTTATGTCCCAGTTCTCACAGATAAAGATTTAAGTATGCACAGATTTACTCTAAGTTTCTTTTTCGCTTCCACATTGATGCTCGTAACAGGATGTAATAGTACTAAAAAGGTATTTGTTGAGCATGATTACAGTTACGAAACTAATTTCAAGGATTACTCGTCCTACACGTTCCTGGAATGCGAACGCGATACTAATAATTTATGTACAGAGATCTATGAGGCCATTCGGCGTCAAATGCAGGTAAGAGGGTACAAGCTGTCAGCAGATAAGCCGACGCTGTTGGTCAACTATGGAATTTTCTATGATAATCTGCGGTATCAGGGTTATATGCAGCCGGTTATCAAGAACTGGGTGGACACTGAAAACGATGGTTTTCGCTACGAGCCAATCAAGTATTCACTTGATAAAGGTGCATTAATTGTTTCGCTCATTGATGCTGAAACTGACCAGGTTGTGTGGCGAGGTTATGCTTCCGGAATTTTTAAAGGTGCTGAAACCTCAAACAACCATTATCGGAGTGTAGTAAGACGCATTTTCGATCAATATCCGCTGTTTGCGAAAGGTTATGATCCGAGAAAATACAGTGAGCAGGTAGGGAGGTGAACAGGATCAGAAGAATTTAATAACTAAATGGAATTATTGTATTTGAAACCGAGGGTCAGAGGTGAGGTAAACTCTCACCTTTTTCCAGTCTGTCATACGTTGGGAACTTTTGCATCGTTAACTTCTTTGCAATCACCTGATCAGGGCAGTGTTTGCCAGATTTAATCCTTACAAAATTTCATTATGAAAGCGCTAAACATATCAAAAGGGATACTAATAGCTTCATTGTGCACTTTTATAGCCTGTCATAAACAGCAGGAGCCAGCTCCGGAAGCGGTAGTACCAGAAGATTGCCTGGTAAGTGCCTCTTCGAGAAATGGTGAAATTATTGACGGCGAGTATATTTTAACTTACAAAGAGGTACAGAGTTTGTCAGGAGCAAATGCACGTGTCGCTTCGGTCACTGCCAGCTTATTTTCAAAGTATCAGATTCAACAATCTGCCATGCATGCTACTTTTGCAGGTGCCCGGAAAGGTGTTATAGCTCACTTGAGCAAACAGCAGCTTGCAAATTTGGAAAGCGATGAATCTATCGAGTCCATTGAACCTGACCGCATCTTATCCATGTGCACTTGCCTGGAAGTGACAGAGCCGCTTAGTGTAACGTGGAGTATTCGCAAAACAGGTTATGGGAACGGTACGAATTTTACTGAAAAAACTGCTTGGATCGTTGATACCGGGATAGATTTAGACCATCCCGATTTAAGTATAGATACAGTGAGAAGCCGCTCATTCATTACGGGATCCACTACTGCGGATGATGAAAATGGACATGGTACCCATGTTGCTGGGATCATTGGCGCACTTAATAACCGGGTGGGCTTATTAGGGATTGCTTCCGGAGTAAGAATTGTTTCCCTAAAAGTTTTGAACCAGGTAGGAGAAGGACGGCTGTCGAGTACTGTCGCTGCCATTGCCTATATCAACACCAACGGCCGTGTAGGGGATGTGGTGAATATGAGTTTAGGCGGAGAGGGCACATCTGTTGCACTTGAACGGGAAATTCAAGCTGCTGCTCAGAAAGGGATTTTATTTTCCATTGCGGCCGGCAATGAAGGAAAGCCGGCAAGAGATTTCTCTCCCGGCAGGATTAATCATCCCAATATATTTACTGTTTCTGCCGTAGATAGTGCGGGCACTTTTGCCAGCTTCTCTAACTATGGTAATGATGTTGTGGACGTAGCGGCTTATGGAGTCCGAATAGCTTCTACTTACAGAAATGGGAGGTATGCTGTTCTTTCCGGAACTTCTATGGCTGCACCACATGTAGCTGGTTTGTTACTGATCCGGGGCAGAAACATTCCAACAAGAGGTTTTGCGCTCAATGATCCTGACGGACAACCAGATCCGATTGCAAGGCAATAAAATTTTGTTTAGTACAAATATTTTTAATCGGGCCTTGTGCATCGATTTAACTCTGAAATATAGATATCATCTATTTATAGATTTAATCCGGTCGTTGAGATTTACTGGTTATGTGTACTTTATGCAATTACTTTTCTATTTGGTTTGCGATGATGCTAGTGAACCATTTTAGTGGTAAAAGCCATCTTATAAAGAAGATGAAGCCAGCCTGCGGTGTACCGGCATAACGTAATTTTTTCTTTCCATCGGTTGCTGCTTTATAGGCAACCTTTGCAACAACATCCGCCGTTGGAGCATTTTTGTATCCGTCCAATGTCCCTTGCTGTGCGCTGTTGGAGTAATTGTCATATACGGGGTTACTGATAAACTCAATGTTTCCAACAAATTCGCTCTTTACACCTGCGGGCTCAATGTTCTTGATGACGATGCCAAACTGCCTTAACTCAAATTGGAGTGATTCCATAAATCCTTCTATGGCCCATTTACTGCTGTTATAAGCAGAGTAAAGAGGGAAAGTGATGATGCCGCCGGATGACGTAGTATTGAGAATGATACCGGCATGATTACTTCTGAAATTAGGTAAAATAGCTCTTGTTACATTCATGACGCCAAAAACATTGGTTTCGAATTGTTTTCTGATTTGACTTTCAGTAACGGCTTCAAATGCTCCTGCCAATGCATAACCTGCATTGTTGAAAAGCACGTCAATCTTACCAAATTTGCTTATGGCTTTTTGTACAGCACTTTCAATGCTGACATTATCTGTTACATCCAATTGAAGACAAGTAATGTTAGTCTTTCCTGCAAGGGCAGAATCTGGCACTAGGTTTCGCATTGTCGCTATAACATTCCATCCTTTATCTGCAAAGTATAGAGCTGTGGCCTTTCCGATACCGGTCGATGCTCCGGTAATTAGTATTGTTTTCATAGTTGATATTTTAGAGTGAATATTCATTCCAATTAAATTGTAAATTTTTTTAGCTTTTTACAGCATCCCAGGCGAGTTGAATATGGTTGACCACAATGGATTTGTCTGCACTTTTTCCTTTGGAAATCGCCCAGCGCATAAATCCCATCAGTCCACCTTCTAAAAAGTGCATGATTTCTTCGATGTCAATGTTTTTAATGATCCCTTGCTGCTGTCCTTTCGACAAGATTTCAAGAAAAGGCTGGTAAACTTGTGAACCCTGTGACCTAGTTTCGCTGGTCAGGATGGGAGAATTTTTTATTTGGTCGATAAAATAAAAGTAGGAGGGGTTTGCAAGTAAGAAAGTGATGAAGGTTTCTGAAAACTGCAAAAAATGCAGTTTTACACTATCCTGCTGATTGGCCAGTGAAGCATGGTGAAGTTGTTGCTGTTTTATAAAAAGATAAATTTCATTGATCAGCTCTTCCTTTGTTGCAAAGTAATTATAGATCGTTCCCATTCCAGTTCCGGCTTCTTTTGCAATCGCCGACATGGGCGTTGCCTGAATGTCGTTCTCGACAAACAGCTTTATTCCGGCCTGTATGATTTGTAACCTCTTATTCATCCAGTAAAGATAATGTATGGAATGATCATTCCAAAGTTAGTAGACAAAATTTTCTCTTAATTAATCGGTGGTTTTTCCGTACTATCAATGCCATGTGATTTTCTTCCCATTTGGTTCTGAAAAGAGCCGATTCTGTAAATTTTAGAATTGTTTTGCACTGTTTTAACAGAAATATTTTGCGCAGGCGGGATCATTAAAAACGGTGGTATTTCTGAAATCTTTCAAGAGGTTAGCTTCATGCGAGTTCATTAGAATGGAAGTTGATTTAAGGCATTATAGTACAGAAATCAGAAATGATATCCACCTTTAAATGTAACTTGTACAAGTGTATGCTACTGGTATTTGTTCCCCAACTGCTTTGCTGGATTGTTATTCGAAAAGAGGTTCAACCTCAATATTCATATTCGCCTGGCTTAGCAAAAGCTCTGGGCAAAAGTGCTAGCTGATGTCATGCAATGATTACCAAATTGCAGTATGGGATTACCTACATAATCTGTAAATTCCCGACAATTCTCAATTGTTTAGATAAGTTCTATGAAAAAACACAGCAATAACCCGTTTATTCTTGCTCTTAAAGCCCATAATCTCACTGTTGAGATTCATCACCATTCCGCATATCAAATCGTCTTATCAAATGATGCTCCTTTTAATTCAACGATCAGAGGAACACTTTACGAGCGCATCCATGGTTTTCTGATAAAACCGCATGTTCCCCATTTTTGCGAGGCCGAAAAAGGAACCTTGAATGTACTGAATATAGAGCCTTACTCGAATGTTGGTTTGGAATTGGCAGGCAGGTTCAACGAAAATCAAGACTATATCGTTTTTGACTCGCCTGCTGAAACAAATTCATTTTTTCAGACACCGGAAGACAGTTTGGATGTGAGCAAGGTAATTGATACTATAGTATCTAAATTACCTTCCATTGATTATGATGAAAGGGTTACAAGAATCGTCGAATACATCAAGGCCAACTATTCTGAGCAGAACATCACCCCGCAAACATTTGCCGATATTGTCTTTCTTTCTCCGTCGCGACTGGCCTCACTTTTCAAGAAACAGACCGGAAGCAGCTTATCCAAATATCTGCTGTGGACACGTTTGCGCCAGGCCATCTATATTACACTTTCTGACAAGGACAGAAGCCTTACTGACATTGCCTACGACACGGGCTTTTACGATCTTCCCCAACTTAATAAATATATGTACGAAATGTTTGGAATGCCGCCTAAGGCCTTAAAGCACAATAGTGATCTGATTGAGATCTATTGATCCATCTTTATCCATATTAATACGGCTACACGGAGCCTCTCATGCAGATCAGTGATCTGATACAAGTTTGGCAGTGTCACAGGATGCAACTTTGTGACATCATTTAAACATAAATAATATCATGAAAGCCATCGTATATCAAGAGTTTGGAACCGCAGGCGTGCTGCAAACCGTAGAACAGTCAAAACCAACGATCAAAGCAGATCAGGTTCTGATTAAAGTAAAAGCGTTTTCCATCAACCCCATGGATTGGAAAATCAGAAAAGGGGAAATGACATTGATGTCGTGTTCGAATTTTCCAAAGCATACCGGTACTGATTTCGCCGGCATCGTTGAAGAGATCGGGGCTTCGGTAAGTGGCCTTGAAATAGGCGACGAAGTTTTTGGCGTGGTAAAAAATATGATGAAAGAGGGCGTTTCATCGGAGTATATTGCTGTAACCTCTTCCCTGGTCTGGAAAAAACCTGTTGATATCAGCTTTGCCCAGGCAGCTTCTATTCCGGTAGTGGGTACGGCAGCAGTTACCGCGTTGGAGAAAATGGGTGATATCAATTCGCAAACCAACATATTGGTCAATGGAGCGACCGGTGGTTTTGGTATGTTTCTGCTTCAATTGTTAAAACAGAAAGGCGCCAGTGTAACAGCTGTAACAAGCAGCAAAGGAGCAGAATTTGCAAGGAAATGGGGAGCAAATTCAGTAATAGACTATGCAAGGGAAGATGTGCTTGGGCGTAAAGCGACCTATGATATCGTCATTGATCTGTCAGGCAAAATGGGATATAAAAATGCCAAACAAATTATGAAGTCAAAAGCGCTGTTTCTAAACCCGACGCCCCGGCCAATCGAAATCCCACTGTCGTTTATCAAAAACCTTTTTACATCCAAAAAGCATATTATAGTGCTTGCCAGCCCTTCCACTAAGTACACGGATATTTTGCTGGGTGCAGTGAAAAATGGGTTGAATATTGAAGTCAACAAAGTATTCTCGTTCGCTGACTACAAAGAAGCGTATCAATATGCTGAGCGGGGTGGCTACATTGGGAAAGTTGTCGTAGAAGTCAACTAGATGCCCTATAAGCTTATCCCCATGCATCCCCACAGGGATGACTTCTATCATTAGGAGCGGGTGCTAGAAGTTGGTGGCACTTTGGAAGGGTTACAAATCTTTATTAGACCTGAAACCGCAGGTCTATACCGAAGGTCCAGTTCTTCAAACTGCCTGATGCGTATAACTATAACCGTTATATAAAGATAGCAGGTAATGGCAAAGATTACCCGCTTCACGCAGACAAACTCGACTCATTTTGAGCGAGGAATGTATAGCGGCAATCTTCATAGATAATGCCAGAAGTCACAAGAACAGTGATCTGGTACAAGTTTACCACCCGCAATCAGGCCAACTTTGCATAGTAATTATTCAACAACATTTTAACATAATGATATGAAAACGAAAGTAGTTGTATTGGGGGCCACAGGAACAGTGGGCAGCAAGATTTCAGAAATCCTTTTAAACCAGGGGAATCAGGTGACGTTAATCGCACGCCATACCGAAAAATTAGAAAAATTCCGCAGTCTGGGAGCTGAGATTATTGCAGGGGATATCACCGATGTTCAGACGCTGACCGCTGCCTTTAAAAATGCCGATAGTGCTTTTGTGCTGTTGCCCGACAATGTTAAGGCTGAGAATACAAGAGCCTACCAGAGACAGGTTACAAGCGGTTTAATTGAGGCCATCGAAAATTCTGGCATCAAACACATCGTCAATATGAGCAGTCTTGGATCTCACATGCACGAAGGAAATGGTATGATGGCCGGGACTGGTGAACAAGAGGTGAGGTTAAACCAGTTGAAGGATGTAAATGTAGTGCACATCCGCTCTGCCTATTTTATGGAAAACTTTTTAAGAACAATAGGTGTCGTTAAAAAAATGGGATTCAACGGCACAGCAGCAGATGGAGACCATGCCATACCGATGGTCGCCACAGAAGATGTTGCAAAAATCGCGGCCGTGCATTTGGCAAACCTTGACTTCAACGATAAAAGTGTCCATGCCGTGATGGGACCAAAAGACTATACTTACCGGCAGTTTACCACTATTATTGGTAAGGCCATTGGTAATCCGGAACTGGCGTATGTGCAGCTGCCGGTAGAGCAGGTAAAACAAGCATTTTTAGGCAACGGATTTTCAGAAGATTTTGCCGATAACCTGATCGAAATGGGAACAGCCATTAAAACCGGGTTTATGAATTATCAAAAACGAGATGATTCGACTACCACGCCCAAAACAGCAAAAGCATTTGTGGAAGAGGTTTATTTGCCACTCTTTAACAAGTAAATTAAATCAAATGTTGGCTATTGGGAAGCTAATTCTCTTAGCGTATCCAGTAAAATGCACTGATCGGCTAGGACGGACCTACTGATAATTTTTCAATGAAGGATCGAATCTTGATACCGCTGAAATTCCTTGGTAACAAACCAATACCTTCTTACTGTTCTTTGCTCCTAAATCAGTGATCTGATACAAGTTCATCCTGCTCTATACAGCAACCTTTGCATCATCAATAATATGACAATCAATTAATTATTATCATGAAATTATTAGAAAAAATACAGTTAGGAGATCTAGCTTTAAAGAACAAAATGGTGATGTCTGCGATGACCAGAAGCCGCGCAGATCAGAACGGGATTGTAGGTGATATGACAATTCAATATTACACGCAAAGAGTGAGTGCGGGTCTGCTATTTAGCGAAGCCATCCGAATAAGTGAAGATGCAACCGGCAGCCCGCTAACGCCCGGTATTTACAGCAATGATCAGATCGAGGCCTGGAAAAAAGTCACAAAATCTGTACATGATCATGGAGGGCTAATCATCGCCCAGCTCTGGCACACAGGCCGCGTCGGGCACTCGATCGATCGAAATGGCAAACTACCACTTGCGCCATCGGCACTGCCGATACAAGGCATGCAACATTTCACTTCACAGGGTATGAAGGATTATGAAACACCCCGGGAAATTACCATTGACCAAATCAAACAAACGGTCAGGGATTATGGCCAGGCCGCCAGGAATGCAATTGAAGCCGGTTTTGATGGGGTAGAACTTCATGCTGCAAATGGTTACCTGCCAAGCCAGTTTCTGGCCGAAAGTGCAAACCAGAGAACAGATGAATACGGTGGAAGCATTCCCAACAAAGCTCGTTTTGTGCTGGAAGTCATGCAGGAAATAGTAGGGGCAGTTGGTGGTGATAAGGTAGGGATTAAAATTTCGCCCTTTCATCCCTATGGCCATATGATTTTGGATGATCCTGCCAGCACATACACTTATCTGATTGAAGAGCTAAACAAACTGGATTTTGCCTTTGTAGAACTGATGAGGCGCAGTCCATACTTTCCTTCGCCTGCTCACTATCCGGCGGATGATGAAATCGAACTGTTTGGCAGCATGATACAGCAATCGGTTATTGCCAATGCAGGTTATGACAAACTTTCCGCCGAAGCAGAACTTGAAAAAGGCATCGCCGGACTCGTCTCATTCGGTACACTTTTCCTGGCAAATCCTGACTTGCCAGAACGATTTGAAAAAAGTGCAGCGCTCAACGAACCAGACAGGGCAAAGATGTTTGGCGGTGGCGCGAAAGGGTATATAAACTATCCGTTTTTGACTTTTAATGAAAAAGTTAACGGTTAAGCAGAGTGTGATGTCATCGATACTACGTTTTAGGTCATCGTTGATAGCGTCGATTTCAGCCCGCGACGCTCAGGATGGCATTGGGTGAAGATACGCAAAAAGAGCTGGCACTGGCTAGCGAGAAGTAAAGGATAGCCCGACCATTTTGGCTACAACAATCTCCATATCCACTACAAGCGCCAGCCGCGCGCCGCATAAATTTGTCTCCTGAAAATAACAAGTAAGACAAATGACAAAGACTATTTTTATTACTGGTGCTTCAACAGGTATCGGAAGGGCTACGGCCAAATTGTTTGCAGCCAAAGGCTGGAAGGTGATCGCGACCATGCGCAAGCCTGAAAATGAAACAGAACTCAATGCGCTGGATAATGTAACCGTGCTGCCCCTTGACGTAACCAATCCGGCGCAAATCCGCCAAACCAAGCAGCAAGTGTTGGCTTTGGGCGATATCGATGTGGTATTTAACAATGCGGGCTATGGATTGTTCGGCGTATTAGAAGCGATGACCGATGAGCAGCTGGTACAGCAAATGGAAACCAATTTTTTCGGTGTCGTGCGGGTGACGCAGGCCTTTATTCCCTATTTCCGCGAGCGGAAAGCAGGGCTTTTTATCACGACCGGCTCATCGGCAGGGCTGATGGCTTTCCCGGTAAGCTCAATGTACGATGCCAGTAAATTTGCGCTGGAAGGCTGGGCGGAAAGCTTGTCCTATGAGCTGAATGAGGTTGGAATCGGGATTAAAACCATTGAACCCGGATTGGTGGCGACGGAAATCGGTGCGAAGTCGGTGTTTGCCTCGCACCCGGCTTATGAAGCATTGATAAACAAATTCACGGCGATGCTGGCACCTGACCAAGCCGCGACGACATCTGAACAAATTGCCGAAGTGGTGTACGGCGCAGCTACCGATGGAACAGACACATTACGATACGTTTGTGGCGACGATGCCAAAGAATGGTATGCGAAGCGACTGGCTGAGGGCGACGAGGCTTTTAGGGACGGAATCAAACAATTGTTAGCCGCTGTTTAAAATTGAATGTTTGCTGACGCAGACCGGAACGATTTGCGTCGGCAGAGCATTATGTGATTATGAAAAGGGAACATCTTAAACCGCGCGTGTACCACTCCATTGGAGAAATGCAGCGTGCATTCGGCCTGCCACAACCATTGCATCCGCTGATCAGCTTGTTGGATTTCAACAAGGTGCAGATCACGGCCGAAATGCTGGCCGATACTTTTGCCATGGACTTTTATAATATTACCTACAACGAATCGCCGGGCTGCCGGATGCGATATGGGCAAACCACCTATGATTTTCAGGTAGGCGGAATGTTTTTTTCTTCGCCGGGCCAGCCGCTAACGGGCCTTGAAGTGGCCGAAACGACCCTCGGATTTACCTTGCTGGTCCATCCGGATTTTCTGCGAAACTATCCACTGGACGCCAAAATGAAGCATTATGGCTTTTTCTCCTACTCGGTGACCGAATCGCTGCATTTGTCGGACAAAGAAAAGTTGATCATTGAGGGCATTGCCCGTAACATCGGTGACGAACTCGAAACGGCTATCGACGAGTTGAGCCAAGATGTGTTGATTTCGCAGCTGGAACTGATGCTGAATTACAGTCAACGGTTTTACAAACGCCAATTCATTACCCGCAACCCGATCCACAATGCATTGCTGGACAAGCTGGACATGTTGCTGGAAAATTATTTCAATGATGAGACTGCTTTGCTGAAAGGGCTCCCAAGCGTTCAGTATCTTTCTGGTGAGCTGCACGTTTCGCCACGGTACCTGGGCGACATGCTCCGCGCACTAACCGGCCAGAATACGCAGCAGCACATTCATAACAAAGTTATCGAAAAGGCTAAGGAAGTGTTGACATTTAGTGATCTGACAATAGGGGAAATAGCATACCAGCTAGGTTTTGAGCATTCGCAGTCTTTTAGTAAGTTATTCAAATCAAAGACAAACTTTTCCCCCCTGGAATTCAGAGCGAGCTTTAATTAAGAAAGGCAGGCTATTAAAAAACGTACCGGCCGAAACCGGAATCATCCCATGGGATGCGCACAATATTATTGGCAATTATAATATTTCTAAGACCTGGTTGTCGAAAATACTACAGGTAAGGCGGGCTGTTTTGAACAAAACTGGCCGGTAACCAACTACAATTGTTACACCCATTGCACAAAGCGATTACACTGGTCCATGATTGTATTGGTTCAAAAATGAACATGGATTCAAAAAACTTTCACAGCTATATCCAGCCGATTCAGCCAAAATCAAAACTGAAAGAGTATCAGGGCCAAAACATGTTTGGCTGATTTCTAATATCGATTCCAAAGAATCAGTAGAAGCAATGCGATAAAATCTGCGAGCACTGGTCTAAGACCTTGCTTTACAATGTGGGAGAATAAACCTTGTACAAGTGCTGCCTCTAACTTGGTGTTTCCTCAATTTTGTTATAAAATCCGTTGATTCTGTTAGATCTGCTTTTTGAAGGATGCACAACTTTGCAATACAAAAAAACAGAACATTATGAAAATTGTAATAACTGGTTCGCTAGGCAATATTGGTAAACCCTTAGCAGAAGAATTAATCCGGAAAAAACATGACCTGACCATCGTAAGCAGTAAAGCGGCGCGGCGCGAGGCTATTGAGGCATTGGGGGCAAAGGCAGCTATTGGTACCATACAAGACCCCGATTTTCTAACAGCCACTTTTAAAGAAGCTGACATTGTGTATCTGATGGAAGCATGGGAAGGTATCGGCAACATCTTTGATAAAAATGCAGATTTTGTTGCAGCTTTTAAGACGGTTGGAAACAACTATAAGCAAGCCGTCGAAAATTCTGGCGTAAAAAAAATAGTACATTTAAGTAGCATTGGGGCTCATACCAACGAAGGGATCGGAAGTTTGTATCTGCACAATACGGTCGAGAACATCCTGAATCAGCTTCCGGAATCCGTTGCCATCAAATTCATGAGACCAGTCGGCTTTTATACGAATTTATACAGGTATATCGCTTCAATCAAATCGCAATCTGCAATTATACAATCCTATGGAGGCGACCAGAAAGAGTTTTGGGTATCTCCCTTGGACATTGCTGCAGTCATTGCGCGAGAAATGGAAGAACCTTTCAAGGAAAGGTCAGTTCATTATCTGGCAAGTGACGAAGCATCTCCCAATGAAATCGCAAAAGCGTTAGGTGAAGCCATCGGTATGCCCGATTTAAAATGGCAGGTTATCCCGCCTGAACAGATGCTGCAACAAATGCTGGATGCAGGTATGAATGAATGGATCGCTAAGGGCATAGTTGAAATGCAAGCAGCACAGCAAAGAGGAAGTTTGTACGAAGACTATTATCGAAACAAACCGGCTCTGGGAAAAGTAAAGCTGGCTGATTTTGCAAAAGAGTTTGCATTGACCTATCACAAGTAATCCAATCAATCATGAAAAAAGTATTGATTACCGGAGCTAACAAAGGCGTTGGCTTTGAAACAGCTCGCCAGCTCCTCAGACAAGGATACCATGTTTATCTGGGAAGCCGCAATTTAGACAATGGCTTGGAAGCAGTCGAAAAGTTGAAAACAGAAGGCCTGGATAATGCCGAAGCAATCCAGTTGGATGTAACAGATGCGGCCTCAGTGCTGTCCGCGCGTAACTTAATTGGAGAGAAAACTCAGGTGCTGGATGCGCTGATCAACAACGCAAGGAATCAATGGCGGGATGCCGCAATCGGCGCTGGAAGCGAATATTGATCAATACAAAAAAGTATTTGATACCAACTTGTACGGAGTAGTCCGGGTAACACAGGCCTTTATTGACCTGTTGTGCAAGTCGCCAGAGCCGCGCATTGTGAATGTATCATCGAGTGGGTGCTCTTTGACGCTGCACAGCGATCCAACCTGGAAATATTACGGTCACAAAGCCGCAGTATATCCGTCCTCCAAAGCTGCTATGAATATGTACACCATTGATCTGGCTTACGAGCTGCGGGAGACACCATTCAAGGTTAATGCAGTTTGCCCTGGCTTTGTGGCTACTGACTTTAACGGCCACCGGGGCACTGGAACAGTTCAGGAAGGAGGATCGCGTATTGCCAAGTACGCAATGATTGGCAGCGATGGCCCGACCGGGCAATTTTTTAGCGAAGAATATAATCCCCAGACAGGTGTAACGCCCTGGTAAGGCATATCTGGTTAAAGTTCAATATCTTTATGTTATGAAAACAGAAGCCCCTGCTTTGTACAAATTTGAATCATTAACCGACTTTCATCGGGTGTTTGGACTTCCTAAGCCTGTTCATCCGATGGTAAGTTTTGTCAACATTAAGGACATGACCATCAATCCGGGCGTATTGCCACCATCAATGGTCATGCCTTTTTACAAAATTGCCTTTAAGATGAGCCTGTGCGGGAAAGCCAAATACGGTCAAAATTATTATGACTTCGGTGAAGGTGGCCTGGTGTTTACTGCGCCCGGTCAAATTTTTGAAAGTCCCAATGGTAATGCAAGCTCCGGCTACATTCTTCTTGTTCACCCTGACTTTTTCCTTTCTTACCCTTTGGCCAGTACAATTAAGCAATATGGCTTTTTCAACTACGCTGCCAATGAAGCTTTGCATCTCTCAGACAAAGAACGCGCTGCAATTTTTGCTGTTTTCAATATCATCCAGGAAGAGCTTGATAGCAGGATTGATCATTTCAGTCAAGATGTATTGATTTCCCAGATTGAGCTGCTGCTTAATTATAGCAACCGGTTTTATGGGCGCCAGTTTATTACCAGAAAAGCAGCGAACAATAACCTGCTGCAAAAAATAGAGGATATTTTAGACGAATATTTTAATAATGGAACAGCCTCTGAAAGCGGCGTTCCGACAGTTCAAATGCTGGGCGATAGACTTAGCATGTCGGCAAGCTATCTCAGCGATATGCTGCGCTCTTTGACAGGAGAAAATGCCCAGCACCATATTCAGGAAAAACTTATGGACAGAGCGAAGGAAAGACTTTCAACTTCCAACTTGTCCGTCTCTGAAATCGCATATGAACTAGGATTTGAATACCCTCAATCTTTCAGCCGCCTGTTCAAAACAAAAACAAGCCTTTCTCCACTTGCTTTCAGGCAATCATTTAATTGATAGAGAAATGTCAATTGTGGATGTGCTGGTGAGAACTTATAATGCTTTTAGGACAAATTAAGGTAGATATATTAGCATGTCTACTGCTATGCGATTAGATTTTAATCATTTGGCCAGTAAATCGCAATTGCCTTGGGTACTTTCCCAGACATTTGTACATGCGTCCTTTGGTCGGAGAAGTTATTAGGTACAGGGCAGTTAGACCGGTGGTAAATAAATATTGCGTGTTAATACGGCGGGTAAAAAGCTTTCTTACAAGTGTTTTGCCTGCCATATCCAATTTTTTTCAAGAAGCTGTTTCAGGTTCTGGCCAAGAAGATTATCCCATCCCGATTCAAACCGCTCTCTTTGGAAGTGTGGATGATTTGGGAAGCTTTCCAAATCTGTTTGTGTGATCCTTAACGTAGTTGTGCTATTATCCGAAAACAAATCAAAAAGAACTTCTGAGCTTCCTGGATAGCCTTTATAAGCCCAGCTGTGGGCCAACGTTTGACCTTCTACCACTTTGGTTACAATCCATTCTTTTTGGTATCCAGCATTGTCATCATCAAATTCAAATTTAAATCCAATTACAGGTTCAAACCCTCGAAGTTGTGGAAAATACCATTCCTTCATTTTATCCGTACTTGTTAAAGCCTCCCAAACTTTAATAATCGCTACGTTATATGTAAAATCTTTAACTAGTGGGTTGTTCATACTTATCTCAACAATTATAAACTGTAAGATAGGCTTTATATTGTAGCTATCAATATGACCGTTGGATCAATTTCGAAGCTGTAGAAAATATCAATATGTCAAATGGCAGTTTTATGAAGCATATAAATTTGGTCTATAAGCTTTCAACCAAAATTAATTCGGTGGTTAAAATGAACTGTTACCTGCATCGTGATTTACTTGATTCTAGCCAGGAAAAAGGCTAAATTGTTCAGTAAACTGTTTTTGAAGTAGGTTATATCGTACTTGCCAAATCATCACGTTTTCTATTAACGAGCGTTTTTATCGATACTCTTAATGATATTTTGTCTCTGACGTTTTTCCACTACGATGCCGATATGAGCCTGTCTGCTTGACAAATTCTATATGTAGTGCACGCTGGGTACTTACATCCAGGCTCGTTACTCTGCCATATTTGTCGCGTTTAAAGAAGATATCTGCCTTTGGATCACAAGACGAAATAAATCCATCTTTGAAGTGATTAATTAGGTCGCACTCATCGCCTGATGCAAATTGAGCAATGAGTTTTTCATTCACGCTTTTGATTATGATTGGAGCTTTGGCTTCATCAGAGTAATAGTGTCCTAAATAAACTTCGTGAGGGATGTTAGACCCAGCTGAGTCGGTCAGGTGGTAATACATCGGCTCTGAGGAAGGCGGAATGATGATAAGTTGGCCATTATGCTCGAATGAGAATAGGATGCCGTAAAAATCAAATTGTGTCTTGTTAATTCTTGTCAGAGCATTGCCAGACATTTCAAGGCCGTTTGGTCGCAGCTCAATTTGAACCTCACGCGTACTATGACTGCTTTTATAAAGTCCAGTGTACGCCTCGAGTTCTTTGATGTTTGAATCTGAATATGTGATTCTCTTTGTTTTGGCAGCTAACTCAAAATAGGAGGGGCTCGCAAGAAAAGTGGCAACATCCATCGCTAAGTCTTTTCCTGTTGTGTCCAACATGGATGTATTGCTCAGCCAGGCAACTGATATTCCAGCATCTGGTAAAGAGACAAGCTTGGCGCGATACCCGGCTGTCGCTCCACCATGCTGAAATATGCGTTTTGTACTATCTCCGGCAACAAACATCCCGGCTGCATACTGGTTTAAATCCCCATTGTTCAGTGTATCCACACTTGTTTGCTTGGTAAAAAAAGTATCTCCTCCCAGTCTTGCGTTCAAATAAAAGTTGCTCCATTTCACAAGTTCTTCGGCAGTTGTAAGGAGTCCTCCTGACCCGTGGATGTTGTTTTCTGGCATGGCTAACTGGAAATTGCCGTCTTTCGTATCGTATGCCTGGCTCCTAGCAAAAACTAGCTTTTGATAGTTAGTTCTCCATTCCGAATGCTTCATTTCAGCGGGCTTGAAAATAAATTTATCGGTAAACGCAGCGAGAGACAACCCGCTAACCTTCTCAACGATCAATGCCAACAGAATGTAATTGGAATTGCTGTATTGAAAGCGCTCACCGGGAATACTGTTCAGCTCTTTCTGACTGCAAATAATGGCCGCAACCTCTTGATTACTCAAGATCCTAAGTGTCTTTGGCCGCCCACCTAGCTCGGCAACATCACCCCATTCGCGCATGCCACTTGTGTGATGAATAAGATGTCTGATAAGAATAGGATGTCCGTACTTGCCAAGTGCAGGGAAATACTTCGATACGTGATCATTTAAGGACAATTTACCTTGTTTCTCAAGGAGCAGAATGGCGGCGGCTGTAAATTGCTTGGAAACAGATCCGGCTTCGATCAATGTTTGGGTTGTTAGCGGGACACGATGTTCGAGTTCGGCAAGCCCCCATGCTTTGGAGTAAATTAATTCGCCGTTTTTACTAACCGATAATTGACCACCTGGTCCATCTGGACGGTAAACATTTGTGATGCTATCAATTTTTTGGGTGATAGGGTTGGTTTTTTGCGACCAACCCGCAAAACAGACAAAAATATTGATCAAAAATAAAGTCCACGATAATGGACTCCTTAAAATTGAAGTCGCCGCAATCCAACTGAGCCGGAAAGTTTTAAAGTAGTTGTGCATTATAAACATATTGCGAAAGAGGGTTAAACCGGCTTTAACTTCATGAAGTCTCTGAGAAAATTGAGTAGAAACATTACTCAGAACGGAGCGCTTTTACCGGATCTGTAAGTGCTGCTTTTATTGCCTGATAACTCACGGTGAAAATTGTAAGTGTGAGCGCGGCCAATCCTGATCCGCCAAAGATCCACCAGGGAATAGTGGAATGATAATGATACTTCGCCAACAACTGGGCCAAGAAATAATAGCTTACCGGTGTTGCAATGGCAATGGCAATCAAAGTCAGGTACACAAAGTCCTTCGAAATCAATTTCCACACACTTGCAATGGAAGCGCCCAGTACTTTGCGTATGCCGATTTCACTTCGCCTTTGCTCGGCAGTAAAGGCGGCCAGACCAAATATGCCAAGACACGAAATACAAATGGCCACGACAGCGAAAAGAAAGCTCAATTTAGCCACACGGTTTTCAACCTTGAACTTTGTATCGTATTGCTGGTCAGCAAGCTGGAAATCCAACAAGGTACCAGGTATATGTTGATCAAATAGAGGACGTATTTTTGCAAAAGCATTGGTTATACTTACCCCAGGGCCTAATTTGATATATAAGTAATTAGGTGCGTAGGCCATGAAATAAATGGCCTGCTTTACGGGTTCGTAGGGCGATTTCATGATCATATCTTGTACCACGCCTACAATATGGTATTCCGAATCATTGAAAGTGCCGTCTTTCCACCTGATTGTTTTGCCAACAGGATTGTCAAGCCCCATATATTTAACAGCCGACTGATTGATAATGATGGCGGAAGAATCAGAAACAAAGTCGGTCGAAAAGTCTCTTCCCTGAAGAATCCGCCAGCCAACCGTTTCGCCATATCGATGTGAAGCTGCGATTACTGCAAAGTCGTCCCGGTCACCGGCCGACTTTCCCTGCCAAGAAAATCCTCTCGAATTAGATAGTATATCGGTCACGGGACCGGAGGATTGTGCTACCGATGCAATCATGCCGGATTGAAGCAGGTCATTTTTTAGTGCTTCTAAAGATTTAGTAGCAGGCGGAATCTTTACATACATTAGCCCATTCCGATCGTAGCCTGTTGCTCTGTTTTGCCCAAACTGAATCTGGCGGAATACCCCTACAGTACCAATGATGAGCGAAATGGAAATTGTAAATTGTAAAACGACAAGTATTTTTCTTGGCAGAGAAGAAACCCTCGCAGTGCTTGCTGAGCCGGATTTCAGGATATTAACTGGTTTGAAAGAGGATAAGTAGAGCGCGGGATAGCCCCCGGCAACCAGGCTTACCAAAATACAGAATGCTGCACTAATAAATAGTAGGTGTATGTTGAATGCAGCTCCATTTATTAAAAGAGAGCCGATTTTCTTATCGGCAATTGCGTTGAACTGGGGTAGGGTCAATTGTACTAACAGCAACGCAACCAGCATGGAAAACGCAACCAGTATAAATGACTCAGCAATGAATTGGACTATAAGTTGGCCGCGCTTTGACCCGATTGCTTTTCGAACGCCGACTTCCCTTACCCGCTGGCCCGAGCGGGCTGTGCTCAGGTTTATAAAATTAATGCAGGCCAGCAGCAAGATGAAAATCGCTATGGAAGCAAATAATTTGACATAATAGATCTGACCCTCGGTATTCTGGCCGTTTTCCCAGGTGGAATACAAATGCCATTTGTCCATCGGGTGCAGGGATAATGTCGGTATCGAGCCGGTATGCTTACTCTCCTTTATGTGCCTGCGTAAAACATGCCTTATCTTTTCAGATGCCCTTTTAATAGAACTGTTTTGCTGTGTCTGAACGAGAATTTCGAAAGTATTTACATTCCAGTTATCTTTCAGATCATTGACCCACTGCATCCTTTTGCCAGATGCAAACAGCTTCCAGGGGGCTATAAACGACAAATCATAGTAGTCTGAATTTTGAGGGAAATCTTTGTAAATGCCAGCTACCATTCCCTCCAGTTCATTATCAATCTTCAAAATCTGACCAATTGGCTGACTTGTGCCGAAAATTGATAATGCGGCAGATTCTGATAGCAATAGATGGGACGGATTTGTTAGGGCCGCTTTGCTTCCCTCGATCATTTCAAGAGGAAGAATCTTTGCGCCATCGGGCTCCATAAACCGGCCCTTTTTTCTGAATTTGTTTTCGCCCGAGAGTAAGCTGTAATCTTGTGTGTCCCATGAGATCGCTACGTTTTGAAAATCCGTCGGAAAGTTTTCTCGAAGCTCGGCAGCCAAGGGAAATGGCATATTGGGGGAACTGACGATGATGCCGTTTTGAGCGGCATGAGAAATGACACGTCCTACATATTGATGGTTTCTACCGGCTTTATTGTACATCCACTCATCCCAAACCCATAATGAAATCAGCATGGTTATGGTTAATCCCAATGACAGTCCTAAAACGTTGATAAGCGTATAAGCTTTGTTTTTTCCAAAGCTCCTGAAGGCAATTTTGAAGTAATTTTTGATCATATTCGGATTAACAAAAAATGGTGCTGGGTATGTGGCCGTTTCACTCAGTGCATTGATCTTGCGTTTTAGAAAGTAAGGCCGTGAGAATTTTAACACTTGTATAAGGTACCGTCTTCTGGCGACAGCATTTCCAAATTCCGATGCATCAATTGTATACTGTTCGTGTAAATCACCTATGATTTCTTCGTGTTGCTCCGAAGGGCATGTCCATTTCAAAAAGGAATCAGCCCAGTTGGGAGGGGTAGGCTCTGAAAGATGGTCGGCCATGATCAAGAAATAAATGGTAAAGGGATTGACTCCCAGAGTTGATTTCTAAGCTCACGCATATCCGATAACATGTGTTTGCCAAGTGTAGTGACAGTAAATATGCGCTTTCGCCTTCCCCCACGGGCGGCTGTGGGGTTACCTAACTCCGAACTGACAAAAGCTTTTTCTTCTAACCTATATAGTGCTACGTGGACTCCGCCTAAGCTTACAGGTCTTTCGGTTCGCCGGTTTAGTTCAGCTGCAATGGTTACGCCGTACGCGTCTGAATCAAGCACTGCAACAGTCAGGAGAACGAGCTCCTCAAATTCTCCCAGATAAGCTCTTGCCATTTAACCTTTGCTTGAAGATTTATATCATTGTTGTTTGTTAAACAAATATAATGCCATAACATTGATGGCTTGCAAATGCTGATTTATAGATCCCTGATGTTCGCTATCGAACACCATTTGTACGTTTTTGGCTAGTAATACTGGCACAGAGATCGCGTATAAATATGTAGCTACCTGTCTTAATAGATTTCTCTATCGCATTTGATGCTCGTAAAAATCGGTGGTATTTCTGTACTCCATAAGTTTATGATATTTATGATCAAAAAGCCTTTTCCTGTTTAGGAGGCAATTTTAAATTACACTTAATACGAGAGTACACACGTTAATTTAAACAAAACTCTTGTTAACAAACTGATTCGTTTTGATAAAATGGCTAGTGGTATGATATTACAATCCATTGTATTTATGCAATTTTCATTTGGACCATTACGGCATTTGGAATGACCGTTAACGCTACATCAATCGGTATGCTTTTTGTTAATCTGCATGACTTTTTTTGAAGCTCTATAAAAAAAATTAAGAACAGCTGTACAAACAAGTTCATGCTTGTGATGAGCTATTAATTGTGTGCTAACCCTACCATTATCAGCCTTCCGCTGATGGTAAGCAGAATATAAAACATAATAATTGTCCCTACTTCCATTCGTCCCCTAATGCTGAAACCCGGGGAAATAGAGACTATTTTCAACGCGTGGAAATAAAAACACGAAGATAACCCGTGAAAACACCAGCTGAGTATAAGTTTCTCCTTTCACTACTTTTTCATTAAGTCGTTACCTGCATTCTTATAAGTAGTCCCCACTCAAAAGAATAAAAGCGTTACCTAGTTTTTGTAGTTGCGACATTTACAACCATGCGAAGACTGTAAGTCTACTTGATAAAACCCGCCATGAAATGATTACCTGCTTAAATACAATTGACTTTATCAATCGATGCCTGGAATTATTGAATGCGTTGTTGGTATGTTATTTACCTGCTTTAAAAGTCCATCAAACAGAATTGTGTCTTATGACAAAAGTCATTTTTTTGAGCAAAGACTATCATTATATTATGATTTTATTACAAGTAATTTAGTGTATTAAATTGAATATACTATTACAGTATTGTCGACTATAAAATTTCAATGATCATGAAAAAGATACTGGTACCCTGTGATTTTTCAGATGAAGCCATGCAGGCTTACAAATTTGCCTGGGATATTGCTTCTGCGAACGATGGAGAACTGATCGTTTTACATGTAGTTGACCTGACACTTTTTTTGACAGCAGTATCTATGCGCAGCCTTATTATGTTGACCCTGGAGCCACACTGGCAGATCTGACAGAAGATACAAAAAATGATTTTAATGCTTTGATTCAGGACTATCCGCAAAGCGTTCCGGTAAAGCTTTTGATTGAGCAGGGTGAACTGCACCAGACGATATTAAAAACGATAGAAGAAAATAATATTGACCTGGTGGTAATGGGAACTAAAGGTGCTGCGAGCCTTAGAGAACTGCTCATCGGGTCAAATACTGAAAAAATTGTCCGTACTGCACCCGTTCCGGTTTTTACGATTCATCAGGCCATGCCGGTTTCCAGAATAAAGGACATTATATTCCCGACCAGTCTTGATTTAAAACAAAGTGTGCTGATCGGGAAGCTAAAAACGCTTCCAGGCAATTTTCGGGGCAACGGTACATTTGCTTTTTATTCAGACTTCTGATGAAACGACTGCTGACGATGAAACGAGAATTGCACTGGATAATCTTGCAAAATTTTATCAGCTGGATAAATTCACGGTTAATGTTCGTCAGAATCCGAATATTCAGCAAGGGATTTTAAAATTTGCATCTGAATTTGACCACTGCATGATTGCCATGTCTACCGAAGGCCATCAGGGACTTACCCATTTGTTTGTGGGAAGCATAGCAGAAGATGTTACCAACCACGCTTATGAACCGATATGGACCTATGTGACCGGTCATCAGGATTAATATTTAATCGTATACCATTTATCAGAAATAGTATTTCATTAAAACCGCTTAACAATGGAAAATTCTACTTTTTTCTCCGTCTTTTTACTATTTCGGTTGAGGCACATATCCAACTGGCTAATATTCTCTTTTCTTACTGGAACAGCCTGTTTTGCCCAGAGTGGTCCTGCTACTTTAATTAAACTAAGGGTTGCCGCCAATCCTTTCTTCCAGCCGGTTCCTCCGCTTTGCTTCGGTGCATCTGCCGAACATGCCATTTTTTACGAAGATTTTGAATCCGGGCTTGGTGCATGGACAGTATCTAATGCCACCAGGCCTAACGGAGGGAATGAAGATCCGTGGCTGACCCGTAACTGGGTAGTTACCGACATTATCCCTGCCGGAAGGACAGGTAAAGCAGCGTTTGCTGTAAACCCTGCATCAGAAAACTGCGGCACCCGCCGCGGGCCAGTTGTGATGTATTTAACCAGTCCTGTCATTGCCATTCCTGCCGGTGCGTCCGGTCCTTTCACTTTGGCCTTTGAGCACTTTTATGACCTTCAAAGTAATGTAGATGGAGGCAACCTGAAATACCAGATCAATAACGGAGGCTGGAATCTGTTGCCAGCCTCAGCCTTTACCGACAATGGATATATCATGAGTATCATGAGCGATGAGTTTAACCTGAACCCCTTATTTGGACAGCCTGCTTTTACCAACCCGGAAGGTGAAGGCAGCGGCTGGGGCCAGAGCCGGATCAACCTGACTGCACTAGGGCTGGATGCCGGCCAGACGATCCGGTTCCGCTGGGATATGGGAACTGATGAAGGTTGTAAAGGAAGACAAGGCTGGTTTGTAGATGATGTGCGCGTATATACATGTTCGGTTGTTCCTTCTGTGCAGTTTGCTTTGGATTCTTCCACTGTCAATGAGAAAGAAGCGAATATCGCCAGATCGGGATGGGAAAGGTGCATTCATTATGCAGAAAAAACAATTACAGTCAAAATCAATGCGCCGCCATCCCAGCCGGTTACTGTGACGCTGACAACAGCTGGTACAGCCACACGCGGCAGCAAGGCCGATTACACCATTACGCCGGCCAGTTTTACACTGGAAGAAGGCAAACTCTCAGAGGACATCAAAGTGCGCATTAATAACGATGCATATGTGGAGGGGAATGAGACAATTACATTGGGTTATACTTTGAGCAGTCCGGCAGGAGGCAATGCACTGCGGGAGAATTACAACCAGCAGCATACGGTGCTGATCCAGGACGATGATTTTACACCGGGAGCCAGAAGCATTAAATTATTCTCTGAAGATTTCAATGGACCTGAACAACCAGGACGGCCTATTCCCCAGGGTTGGAACTGGGTCCCGGAGAATGATTCTGACTATAACTGGATAATTAACAACCAGTTATGGGCTGTTGGTATGGGCGATAACACACCGTTTCTTTGGGCCTACTGGAACTTCTGGGGAGATCAAACCCATTTGGATACCCTTGAGAAAACAGTAGAAACCCCTGTGTTCGATTCTTTCGGCATGTCTGCCATCAACCTTGCCTATGATGAGACCTTCGATCCTTATGCCTGGAACGGCAGCGGTTACCTTGATGTTTGGGACGGCAAGGAGTGGCACAACGTGATGACACTGACCTCGCAGTCGGGCAATGGATATCCCTCTTATGAGTCGTATAAAAGAGAAGTTTCTATTCCCGCCGCTTATGCCAGCCACAGCATGAAGCTCAGGTTTCGGTTAAAAGCCTTGTATGCCGGCTCCTGGTCAATCGACAATGTGTTGGTTACAGGAACTTTGACCAGCGAAGCGGCAACGGATGTTACGTCTGACTGGCAGCAGCTGGGTCCGAACGCAACAGCTTATTTTTATGACCCAGCTAGTGGTAAGCTGATTGCCAGAATTAAAAACCTGACCGGCCATGACTATGGCTGCACGACCGTATCCATTAACAGGGCTGGCAAACATTTGAAAAACTGGTTTAATGGTTACCATATTTCTGAAAAAACATTTGAGGTATCGCCTGCCAACGACGATCCGGAAGGTGTATATGAAATGACACTTTATTATACGGAAGCTGAACTTTCAGGCCTTGCCAAAGTGGCATCAATGGGCCGAAGCCGGGGAGGTATCGGTGCTGGAAGCCTGCCTTCGAATTCCATTACAGAAGCTGTAAGCGGTAAGCCTATGAATTCTGATTATAGTTTTACAGCTGTATTCAATAAAGGGTTTTATGGCGGTTCAGGTTTTGGCCTTTCAGATACGCTGATTTTCCGGCCAGTCACACTACGGATCAACTGTGGAGGTCAGGATTTCACAGATTCCCAAAACCGCTTGTTTGTAAAAGACCAGCACTATTATTACTTCAATGATCGAGACCCGCATACAACGGTGATCAAAGGGGATATTGCTGGTACAGTTGATGACGGGTTGTACCGCAGCCAGCGTTGGGGACCCGGTGTGATCTGGGATTATGCTTTCAGTTACCGGATTCCCGTCCATAATGGAAGAATGAAAGTGGTTTTACATTTTGCTGAGATTTATTGGGGCTTGTCAGGGAGGCAAGGAAAAGGAAGGCGCCAGTTTAATGTCAATATAGAGGATAGCCCCAAGCTGACAAATTACGATATATACAGTTCAAGCGGAGGAGCTCTTAGAGCCAGAACCGAAACTTTTACTGTTGATGTAAGTGACGGAGCACTTGATATTGATTTCTTTTCAGGTGCTGCCGATAACCCGATCATTGCGGCCATAGAAGTGGTTTCTATGCAGTTAAATGAGAATCCAGTTGCCGATGCTACAGTGCGCAACATCCCTAATGAATCTTTCAACTATGGAGCTGCCAGCACGCTGGAAGTTAAGGCTGGAAGTCTGCCTAGCTACCAGCGCAAAACGTATTTGAAGTTTCCACTGGCCGGTATCATGCCGGTGGGTTCTGCCAAACTGCGTCTATACGGGCATAATGTACAGAATACAAACAAAGTAAATGTAGCAGTTTTTGGTGTAGAAAACGATGACTGGAGTGAGACAGCCATTACCTGGGCAAATGCACCCGCAGGATCAGGCAGCAATCTGGGCCAGTTCAATGCAGACAATACGGCTAAATATTACGAAATAGATGTGACATCTTTTGTACAGTCACAGCTGGCAGGTGACCGAACGGTTAGTTTTTTATTGACCAACGCCACCAGCCAGAACAGTCTGCTGAGCTTTAACAGCCGTGAAAATACAGTAAATCCGCCTGAGCTGGTCATACTTCCGGTAGCGGCACCTGCTGCACGGACGGGAATACAGGAAGATAAAGTGGTGGCAGATGGATTGGTATCTTCGATGGTTTATCCTAATCCTGCCTCAAAGCAGCTGACAGTAGAAGTTTCGGTGCTCCACCATGGTAAAGTAAGCCTTTGTCTAACAGGTTTGTCAGGCAATTCCTATCCTGTCAATGCTGTTGTTGAAGAAAATATACTTCGGGCAGATCTTTCTCCGCTTCATCTTCCGCCGGGCATATATATACTTAATATCCATTCTGCTGCGCAGGACGAAGGTGTTAAACTGCTGATTACCGAGTGAGTTGTCCGGCATTGCCGCGGTTATATTACCTGCTGCAATGCCGGATGATTTTATGCTTGCAAATTTTCCATATCAGAATATTTATCATAATCTGCTGACCGATGAAAAATGTTACTTTTATCTTTTCAACGACTGTTTTAATTCAATTTGTCAGGATTTTTATCCTCGCAAACGTAGCGTGTACCTTCTGTTTTGCACAAAATGATTCTTCTCAGGTAAGGACAGTTGCAACTACTAAGGATTTCTCCTTTCAGCCAGTTTCTCCGCTTTGCTATGGTGCATCAGCACAGCAGGCTATTTTTTTTGAAAATTTTGAATCAGGCCTGGGGCAATGGGCCGTTTTCAATTATGGCTACCCTCCGCAGAACGATGCCAATCTGTGGAAACCCCGTGACTGGGTTGTTACGGACAGTATCCCTGCCGGAAGGACGGGTAAAGCTGCATTTGCAGTTAACCCTACGAGCGAGGAATGTGCTGACATGCACTCAGGCCAGGGTATTATGCGACTTACCAGTCCCGCCATTACTATCCCTGAAACAGTCCAGGGCGTTTTATTGATGGCCTTTGATCATTTCTTTGACTTGAAAAGCAATGTCGATGGTGGAAACCTTAAATACCAGATAGGCAATGGGGAATGGAGTTTGGTACCGGCATCTGTCTTTACAGACAACGGATATGTCATGAAGATAGATTATAATGAGACTTCGCGTAATTTTTTATTTGGCCAGCCCGTTTTTACCAACCCTGACCAGGAAAGCAATGGCAGTGGCTGGGGCCAGAGTCGAATTGATCTGTCCGCACTGGGACTGAAAGCCGGCCAGACGCTCCGCTTGCGCTGGGAGATGGGTACGGATGAAGGCTGCGAAGGGCGGCAGGGCTGGTACATTGATAATGTACGCATATATACCTGTTCCGTTGCTCCAACTGTGCAGTTTGCCCTGGATTCGACTATTGTTGGTGAGGGCGAAGCGGGTACGGCCAGACCGGTTCCGGATGCGTGTCTGAGATATGCCGAAAAAACCATTAAGGTCAAAATCAATGCTGCCCCGTCCCAGCCAGTTACCATTACACTAACCACGGACGGGACAGCTACAAGGGGGGCTACAGCCGATTACACCATTACCCCAGCCAGTTTTACCCTTCAGGAAGGCAAACTTTCTCAGGACGTCAAGGTACGTATCAACAACGATTCGTATGTAGAAGGCAATGAGACGATCTCGCTAGGTTATACTTTGAGCAGCCCTGCAGGAGGAAATGCATTTCGGGAGTACAATAACCAGCAGCATACGGTACTAATTGAGGATGATGATTTTACACCAGGCATCAGAAATACAATACTGTTTTCTGAACAGTTTAATGAACATTGGCTAGAGCAGAATCCTGACAGAAATTTTTTACCTAAGGGATGGACAGCAGTTAACCCCACCGGAACTTCATCGGACTGGCGGGTTTATTATGCCCTGACCTTATATACAATGCAAGATTTTTCTCCATTTCTTTTTGCAAACTGGGAATTTGATCCAGGTAATGCAAGCGATAAAATAATAGAGTCGCCTTCTTTTGATTCCTTTGGCATGTCTGCTATCAACCTTTCCTATGATGAAACCTTTTATCAGGGTCAAAACAGCTGGGGAAAGGTAGATGTATGGGACGGGACGCAGTGGCATAATGTGCTCACGCAAATCGCATCAACAAACCCGGATTATCCATACTATGATTCTACCATAAGGAACATTTATATTCCGGCTGCTTATGCCAACCGGGCCATGAAGATAAGGTTCTGGCTCACCCCGTCGCGGGGTGCCTGGGCGATTGACAATGTCAAGGTCACAGGTACTGTTGTCAGCGATGCGGCGACGGCCGTTACTTCTGACGTGCAGCAGCTTGGCCCGAACGCAACAGCCTATTTTTATGATCCGGTCAGCGAAAAGCTGATGGCCAGAATTAAGAACCTGACCAGCCATGACTACGGCTGTACGACCATGTCTATTGACAGGGCGGGTACAGATGAAACGGACTGGTTTGACACCTTTTATCATATCACAAAAAAAACATTTAAAGTGACTCCGTCGAGTGATGATCCAAATGGATTATATGAGCTTACGTTGTATTACAAAAACTCTGAACTTCCTAACTTTAACGGTACCGATATTAAATCAATAGGTCAAAGCCCGGGTGGCATTAATACAGATAACCTGCCATCCACTTCTGTTGCCGAAACTGTGAGCAGCTCGCCGCTGAATTTGAGCTTCGGTTTTAGCGCTGTTTTCCATAACGGGTTTTTAGGCACATCCGGATTTGGCCTCTCGGACGCACCTCCGCTTCGGCCGGCAGCAATCAGGCTCAACTCGGCCGGGCCCGCATTTGAAGCATCTGATGGACGACGTTTCTCTGTGGATCAGTATTATTATAGCAGCAATAACAGGAATTCTGTTATTGCCAATGTAGATATACTTAATACAGAAGACGATGGGCTTTATCTAAATCAGCGTTATGGGTCTTCCTTTAGTTACAGTATCCCTGTCAGCAATGGGCCAATGAAGGTGATACTACATTTTGCTGAAACCTATTGGGGTGTGCCCGGCAGAGGTGGTGCTGCAGGTACAGGCAAACGTCAGTTCCATGTCAATATGGAAGCCGACCGCAAGCTGACGGATTATGATATTTTTACCAGGACGGGCGGTGCGTTACGTGCAAAGACTGAAACATTTGCCGTTGATGTTAGTGACGGTACGTTGAATATCGACTTTCTTTCAGGTGCAGCAGACAACCCGATTATTGCAGCTATAGAGGTACTGCCTACACAGCTAATCCTGGATCCGGTGGCAGATGCGACAGTTCGCAATGTCCCCAATGACTCTGTCAATTATGGGACTGCCGGCACGCTGGAAATTAAAGCCGGCAGCCTGCCAAGCTACCAGCGCAAAATGTACCTGAAATTCCCGCTAACCGGCATCGCACAGGTGGGTTCGGCCAAACTGCAGCTTTACGGGTCTAACATCCAGAACATCACCGATGTCATTATGGCCGCTTATGGTGTGGATAATGACGACTGGAGCGAAACAGGCATTACCTGGGCGAATGCCCCTGCGAGCTCGGGCAACGCCGTGGGTCAGGTCAGTGTAAATAAAACGCTTAAATATTATGAGATCGATGTAACGTCTTACGTGAAGTCTCAGCTTTCGGGTGATGGTATTGTAAGCTTTTTATTAGCCAATCCAGGTAATCAGAATAGCCAGCTGAGCTTTAACAGCCGTGAAAACGTGATTTCGAAACAGCCGCAGCTGGTGATCAGATCTGCTCCGCCAGCCGCTGCACGGATCGGGTTATCTGAAGAAGTGGTGATAATGGAGCCCGGCGCCTCCAAAGTATATCCTAATCCGGCCTCAAAGCAGCTAATGGTAGAAGTCTCCGCCCGTCATCAGGGCAAGGTAAGCCTTCAGCTGACAAGTTTGTCAGGCAGGACTTATCCGCTCGCTACTGTTGGGGATAAAGCTGTCGTGCAGACAGACCTGTCCCCGCTGAACTTGCCTGCGGGTATATATATCCTTGGCATCCATTCGGCTGCACTGGAGGAAGCCGTAAAACTGATGGTTACCGAGTGAGTATCCGGCATGGCAGCAGACGTTTATTCGTGCTCATGCCGGATACTTTTATGCTTGTAATTTTTTCCTTCTGGAATATTTATCATAAACTGCTCAAAGATGAAAAATATCACTTTTATCGCTTCACTTCCGGCGCATTGGTTGAAGAAGGCGCTAAAACCTTTAATTTTCTTTTTTCTTGCCTGCGCCACCTGTTTTGCACAGATTGCTTCTGTTTCTTTGAGCTCCGCCAGAACCGCTGCGGAATCTGTCTTCCAGCCGGTTCCCCCTCTTTGCTATGGCGCATCCGCCGAACATGCTATTTTTTATGAAAACTTTGAATCCGGTTTAGGCGCATGGACCGTTTCCAATGCCCCCAGGCCAAACGGAGGATTTGAAGAACCCTGGTTGCCCAGGGACTGGGTAGTTTCGTCAAATATTCCTGCCGGACGAACAGGTAAGGCGGTATTTGCTGTTAATCCTCCTTCAGAAGACTGTTATGATCTCTGGGGACCCATGGTGATGTATTTAACCAGCCCTGTCATAGCCATACCTGCCGGTGTGTCCGGACCTTTCACTTTGACCTTTGACCACTTTTATGACCTGGAAAGTAACGTAGATGGAGGCAACCTGAAATACCAGATTAATAGCGGGGATTGGAAGCTGGTACCTGATTCCGCCTTTACAGACAACGGCTATATTATGAATATCATGAGCAGTGAATTTAACCGAAACCAGTTATTTGGTCAGCCGGTTTTTACTGGTTCCAGTAATAATACATGGGGCCAGAGTCGTATTGATCTGACAGCTTTGGGACTTAAAGCTGGACAGTCGCTCCGCTTGCGCTGGGACATGGGTTCGGATGAAGGATGCAGAGGCACGTTGGGATGGTATGTGGACGATGTACGCGTATATACGTGCTCGGTTGCCCCGACTGTACAGTTCGCACTGGATTCGACTATTGCCAATGAAGGAAAAGCAAATATTGCCAGACCTGCACCGGATGCCTGCATAAAGTATGCAGAAAAGACCGTTACGGTCAGAATTAATGCCGCCCCTTCCCAGCCGGTTACTGTTACACTTACGACAGCAGGGACCGCCACACGCGGCAGAACCACGGATTACACGATTACCCCGGCAAGCTTCACTCTGCAGGAGGGCAAACTCACCCAGGATGTAAAGGTACGTATCAACAACGATGCTTATGTGGAAGGCAATGAAACAATTACTTTGGCTTACACTTTGAGCAGCCCGGCCGGTGGAAATGCCTTTCGGGAGAATTATAACCAGCAGCATACCGTGCTGATTCAGGACGATGATTTTGTACCCGGTGTCAGAAATACGGTATTGTTCTCCGAAAGTTTCAACGAATACAGGCTGCAAGAAGATGCACCTGCTCTTCCACCGGGCTGGAACTGGGACCCCAAAGACGGTTCGGGCAGCAACTGGATTTTAAATAATATGTTATATTATTATGGTATGGGCGATAATACCCCCTTTTTATGGGTTATCGGGGTTCAGCTGGAGGATATAGTTATGAATGCGGATACGCTGGAAAAAATAGTGGAAAGCCCTGTGTTTGACTCTTTCGGCATGTCGGCCATCACCCTGGCCTATAATGAAAACCTTGACCTGATTATGAAGGATGGAGGACATATAGATGTGTGGGACGGGGCACATTGGCATACGATACATACAGTGAGCGGATCAACAAACCCTGGACCTCCATGGTATGAATCATTTCGCAGGCAGGTCACAATCCCTGCCGATTATGCCAGCCGGAGCATGAAGCTCAGGTTCCGTGTCAAAGCTTTATATACTGACGGGTTGTTACTTTTCGGTGGCTGGTCGATTGACAATGTGCTGGTGACAGGCACAGTTACCAGTGAGGCGGCAATGACGGCGACAACCGATACCCAGCAGCTGGGCCCGAATGCAACAGCTTATTTCTACGACCCGGCCACTGAAAAACTCATAGCCAGCATCAAAAACCTGACCAGCCATGATTACGGATGCACTGCAGTATCCATTGACCGGGCCGGTCCGCATCAGACAGAGTGGTTTGGTGGCCACCATATCTCGGAAAAAACCTTTAAGATAACACCTGCCTATGATGATCCTGCCGGTAAGTATGAAATGACGCTGTATTATACGGGCACTGAGCTCTCAGGTTTTGCCGAGGTGTTATCAATGGGACGCAGCCAGGGCGGCATTGGCGTGGAAAACTTGCCTTCCACTTCGGTGGCCGAAGCTGTGAGCAGCTTACCGCTGAATTCCAGCTTCGCATTCAGTGCGGTTTTCCATAACGGGTTTTCGGGCACTTCCGGCTTTGGCCTCTCGGACGCACCGCCGCTTCGGCCGGAAGCAATCAGGCTCAACTCGGCCGGGCCCGCATTTGAAGCATCTGGCGGACGGTGGTTTTCGGCTGACCAGTTTTATAGCGGTGTTAACCGGAATTCTGTCATTACCAGTGTGGATATTCTCAATACGGACGATGACGGACTTTATCTAAACCAGCGTTACGGGTCTTCTTTCAATTACAGCATCCCTGTCAGCAATGGGCAAATGCAAGTCGTGCTTTATTTTGCTGAAACTTACTGGGGTATTGTCAGCCGGGGCGGTGTGGCCGGAGCGGGTAAACGCAAATTCCATGTCAATATAGAAGGCAGCCGCAAGCTGACCGACTATGATATTTTCACCAAAACCGGTGGAGCGCTGCGTGCCAGGACCGAAATTTTTACCGTTGATGTAAGTGACGGGACATTAAATATTGACTTTCTATCCGGAGCAGCTGACAACCCGATTGTTGCAGCCATAGAAGTATTGCCCACACAGCTAACCCGGAACCCGGTTGCTGATGCCACGGTGCGCAATGTGCCAAACAATACCACCAATTACGGCACTGCCGGCACGCTGGAAGTCAAGGCAGGCAGCCTGCCGAGCTACCAACGCAAAACGTACCTAAAATTCCCGCTTTCCGGCATCACGCAGGCAGGTTCGGCGAAACTCCGTTTATACGGATCAAACATCCAGAACAGTACCAGTGTCAGTATGGCCGCTTACGGTGTAGAGAATGACGACTGGAGTGAAACGGGCATTACGTGGGCGAATGCCCCGGCAGGTTCCGGCAGCGCTTTGGGCTCGGTCAGTGTGAACAATACAGTCAAATACTATGAGATTGATGTGACCTCTTATGTGCAGTCGCAGCTGGCCGGTGACGGTACGGTGAATTTTCTTTTGACCAACCCAACCGGACAAAACAGCCTGCTGAGCTTTAACAGCCGCCAAAATGCGGTAAACCCGCCCGAGCTGGTGATATTGCCTACACCGGC
This sequence comes from Dyadobacter sp. NIV53, assembly GCF_019711195.1. NCBI lineage: Bacteria > Pseudomonadati > Bacteroidota > Cytophagia > Cytophagales > Spirosomataceae > Dyadobacter > Dyadobacter sp. NIV53. The sequence goes on along the minus strand of NZ_CP081299.1, from coordinate 1,868,784 downwards.
ACCCGCTGCAAGGATTGGTCAGCAAGAGCAGGTGGCTGCAGAAGTCCCGGGGTCTTCCACCGTTTACCCTAACCCGGTTTCCAAGCAGCTGACGGTTGAAGTCTCTGCCCGCCATCAGGGCAAAGTAAGCCTTCGGCTGACAAGCCTTTCGGGCAATACTTATTCTGTCAGTGCTGTTGGTGAAGAAAATATACTACAGGCAGATATGTCCCTGCTGCGTCTTCCGCCAGGTATATATACCCTCAATATCCATTCGGTTACACTGGACGAAGCCGTAAAACTGCTGATAGCGGAGTGATTGGTATAGCATAACCGCAGCAATAAATTGATGCAGCAATGTCGGATATGATCAAGCTTTTATTTCTTCCATTTTGAATTATTTACCATAAACTGCACAATGATGGAAAATGTTACTTTTTTCTCCGTTATTTCGGCGTATCAGCTGAAAGACGTACTCAAACCGTTTATTTTTCTTTTCCTTGCCGGTGCGACATGTTTTGCCCAGAATGCCCCTGTTTTGTCTGTCCAAGCTGTTGCCGCTCCTGTTTTTCAGCCGGTACCCCCGCTCTGCTATGGTGCATCCTCCGAACATGCTATTTTTTATGAGAACTTCGAATCCGGTCTGGGTGCATGGACTGTCTCCAATGTAAGTAATGGTCCGGTAAGTGGGGATCATTGGCTGCCCCGGGACTGGGTCGTTAGTTCTACTGTTCCGGCAAGAACGGGCAAGGCGGCATTTGCAGTCAACCCGACAAGAGAAGCGTGCAGTGACTTTGCTTGGTCAGCGGGTGCAATGAGGCTTACCAGTCCTGCCATTACAATACCGCCGGCAGCACAAGGTACTTTTCTGATGGCCTTTGAACATTTCTTTGACCTGGAAAGCAATACTGATGGGGGCAACCTAAAATACCAGATCAATAACGGCGACTGGAAGCTGCTGCCGGCATCTGCCTTTACGGATAACGGCTACATCATGAACATCATGATAGACGAGTTTGTCGTGAATCCCTTATTTACGCAGCCTGTTTTTACCAACCCGCACCGTGAAAGCACCGGCAGTGGCTGGGGCCAAAGCCGCATTGACCTGTCAGCACTCGGACTGAAAGCCGGCCAGACGATCCGGCTGCGCTGGGAGATGGGCACGGACGAGGGCTGTAAGGGGCGTCAGGGCTGGTATATTGACGATGTGCGCGTATATACCTGTGCGGTTGCTCCTTCGGTGCAGTTCGCTCTGGATTCAACCATTGTCAGTGAGAGAGAAGCGGACATTGCCAGGCCTGAACCGAAAGTATGTATAAAGTATGCAGAGAAAACCGTTACAGTTAAAATCAATGCCGCGCCTTCCCAGCCGGTAACCATTACAATGACGACAGCCGGGACGGCTACGCGCGGCAGCAGAGACGATTACAGCATCACCCCAGCAAGCTTCACTTTGGAAGCAGGCAAACCTTCGCAGGATGTTAAAGTGCGCATCAACAACGATGCATACGTGGAAGGCAATGAAACGATCACGCTGGGCTATACTTTAAGCAGTGCTTCCGGCGGCAACGCCTTCCGGGAGAACTACAACCAGCAGCATACGGTGTTGATCCGTGACGATGACTTTACGCCTGGTGTCAGAGATACCGTGCTGTTCTCCGAAGGTTTCAACCAGTACAGACTGGCATTTGCTCGACCACTAGGAGGCCCGCCGCTGCCTCCTAACTGGAGCCGGTCTCCCAGTGAAGATTCTGTACATCATTGGAGAATAAATAACAACTTATGGTATTATGGGTTGGGTGATAATACGCCATTTTTATGGGCTTACTGGGATTTCTGGGGGGAAGAGGGCCCGATAGATACGCTGGAAAAGGCGGTTGAATCACCCGTATTTGATTCCTTTGGCATGTCGACCATCAGCCTGGCCTATAATGAGGCCTTTGATCCCAATGCCTGGAACGGCCGCGGATACCTTGACGTATGGGACGGAAAGCAGTGGCACAATGTCCTGACACTGACCTCGCAGTCAGGTCCTGGGAACCCAGAAAATAGTTCCTACCGGAGACAGATTTCGATCCCGGCCGCTTACGCCAGCCGCAGCATGAAGCTCAGGTTCCGGCTCAAAGCCTTATATACTGGCTCGTGGGCGATCGACAATGTGCTGGTAACAGGCACGGTGACCAGCGAGGCGGCAGCAGCTGTCACGACCGATACGCAGCAGCTGGGCCCGAACGCAACGGCTTATTTCTATGATCCGGTCAGCGAAAAGCTGATAGCCAGGATCAAAAACCTGACCAGCCATGATTACGGCTGTACAGCAGTGTCCATCGACCGTGCAGGGGCAGGTCAGACAGACTGGTTCAGCCCTTACCATATTTCCAACAAAACCTTCAAGGTCACCCCTTCCCGGGACGATCCGGAAGGAGAGTATGAGCTTACCCTGTATTACACCTCAGCTGAACTGGCAGGACTTTCCAAAGTGGGATCTATGGGCCGCAGCCGGGGCGGGATCGGTGCAGACAATCTGCCTTCTACGTCTGTTGCCGAAGCTGTAAGCAGCTCGGAGCTGAACCAGGACTTTAGTTATACGGCTGTTTTTCGGAATGGGTTTGCGGGCAGTTGCGGCTTTGGCCTGTCAGATGTGCCGGTTGTCCGGCCGCTCACGTTTCGGATCAACTGCGGGGGCGAAGATTTTACCAGTTCCCAGGATCAGTTATTTATCAAAGACCAGAACTATGATGGTATTAGCCGCACGTCGGCAATCACTGGTGAAATTGCCGGGACATTGGACGATGGGCTTTACAGGGACCAGCGCTGGGGGCAATCTTTCAGCTACCATATCCCGGTCCATAACGGCAGTACGGAAGTGGTACTTCATTTTGCAGAGATATACTGGGGTGTGCCCGGCAGAGGCGGTGCCGGCGGATCTGATAAACGCCGGTTCCATGTCGATATCGAGGGTAGCCGCAAGCTCACAGATTACAACATTTTTGCAGAAGCGGGCGGCGCATCACGTGCCAGGATAGAATCATTTACTGTTGATGTCAGTGACGGGATACTGGATATCAACTTTTTATCCGGAGCAGCAGACAACCCCATAATTGCCGCCATTGAAGTAGTTTCAACACATATAAACGTAAATCCCGTGGCTGATGCGACCGTACGTAATGTTCCCAATGATGTCGTCAATTACGGGACTTCCAGTACGCTGGAAGTGAAGGCTGGGAGCCTGCCCAGTTACCAGCGCAAAACATACCTGAGATTCCGGCTGACCGGTATTCCACCTGTTGGCTCTGCGAAACTAAGGCTTTACGGCTCCAACATCCAGGATAATACCAGTGTGAACATGGTTGCTTATGGTATGGACAATGACAGCTGGACTGAGACGGGTATTACCTGGGTCAATGCTCCTGCCGCTTCCGGCAGCATCCTGGGTAGCGTGAATGTGAACAGCAGTATTAAGTATTACGAAATTGATGTAACTTCTTTTGTACGTTCGCAGGCATCAGGTGATGGCACTGTAAGCTTTTTAGTGGTCAATCCTACTAATCAGAATAGCCGGCTGAGCTTTAACAGCCGGGAAAATACAGCAAACCCACCTGAGCTGATAATAGTTCCGGCAGCACCGACTGCTGCACGGACAGGACTGCCGGATAAAAAAGTACTTGCCGACAATGCCGCACCTTCGGTAGTTTATCCTAACCCGTCCAGTGGGCAGCTGACAGTGCAGATTTCACCTAACCATCAGGGGGCGGTAGACCTTCAGCTGACGAATTTGTCAGGAAGGAGCTATCCGCTCGGTGCTTTCAGGGAAAGGATGGTATTGCAAGCAGACCTGATGCAACTGCATCTGCCGCAGGGCATGTACATCCTGAATATCCGTTCAGCTGTCTGGAATGAGTTCTTCAAACTGCTGATTACAGAGTAGATAAGCACTCTGGAATAAAAAACAGGTCGTTATTAAATAGCAAAACGACCTGTTTTTTTACTCTGTTGAATTTGTATCGTTATATATTTCTAATTGTTTGAAGATCTGAAACTCTATCGTTAATGATTTGTCCGTCTTCCTCTATTACGTTTAGGTGTTTTTTTAGTTGCAAAACCCGGATCATGCATTACAATTAGTAGTCTATGGCCATATTCTTCTGCTTATTGCCTGAAAATATTAATTGAATTAGGAACTTGCTAAATGCATAAAAATGCTTAAATTGGTTGATAATAAGCATTTTATATAGAAAATATATTCAAAAGCTTACCGTTATTTAAGTTTCAGACCCAATTCTCCGACGAGGATAAATGTAGGCCGCCGCCGGGCGTGCATATTTGACCAATTTGAAATGGTGGAAAGGCTATAAATGCCCTAAGTGTGGACACGAAAAACATTGAGCGGGTATCAGTAAGTATGACCGGCAGTGTATAAGTTGCAAATACCTGGAATCACCAACGGCAGGTACTCTTTTTCACAAAAGTAAGGTGCCTCTTTTAAAAGCGTTCTTCATCGTTTACTATGATTCGGCTTGCAAAAATGGTAGTAACAGCACGGAATTAAGTAGAAAATTAGTTCTGCGTCAAAAGACTTTTTGGTAATTGAAACAGAAGGCCGCTGCACAGGCATATTTGCAAACCTGATGAAAAGGATTTTTTCGGCTTTGCCTTACCCATATAAACTGATTTTTGATAGATGCATATTTCAATAAGAATATTAAAAAATCATCTTCAAATAATGAAATAACACAAATTTGAAGGTATACCGATGTAAGCAACTACAAAAACGATACACATTAATTCTTCTCAGACCAATAAGCTTTATATGTTAAAAAAATGCCCGTAAGGATAAGTAAGATTTCGATAATTGATGCAGAAAGTCCATTTTGAAAGCTCTGTAAACAATACTGTGGAAAAAACATACGAATAAGTCCTAAGATTACAGCAAGCCATCCTATGCAGGTTAGACAAATTCGCCAGTCAACAACCCAAATGTTATGCGTGCTAACAATAGATAGGCCGGCGATAAAAATAAGGACACCCGAAAGGTAAACTAGCGGTGCGATCTGGGAGTTGTAAAGGTCAGGATTCCAGACTTTCATTTCCGATATCACCATCACTGTGAGAGTAGGCCCGACAATACGTGCAATCGATTTTGACTTTATCATTTTTTTAGGAGCAGGTAAAACGCTACATTTTATCATTTGTGCACGTACTGTATATATTTCTGGAATGAAAAATACCTGTCTGTTTCGTTGTGAAGGCAGTGGCATCAAGACTTAATTGGCCCGCTCCTGGTATAAAATTTTACCCCTTCAAACCAGATCGTAGATCCCATTCCTATAAAAAAACTTAAAAAGAGCTGGTTAAAATCCGGTGTTTCAAGCCTGAAAAATTGTGCTGCCTGAGGTATCAAAAATATGAATGCAGATAACAGAACAGTGATTGAAATGATGAGTAAAACCAGATTATTTTTATATGCCAAGGTTGTAATTAACGAGTCGTGAAATGAGCGGTTAACGAGTGTTAGGGATACATTTGCGGATAACAGGCCAATGAAAACCATGGCTCTGATAAGTGGTTCATTATAGGAATTTGCAACGCCATACTGATAGATAAACAGCATTCCTGCTGTAATTACCAAGCCTTGTAGAATACTGACAAAGAGCTCGTTGACGCTAAAAAATGAAGAAGTGAACCGCCTGGGTTTTTGTAGCAGCAGATTGCTCTGTACCGGTTCATTTTCATATATAATAGAGCACGTCGGACCCATAATCAATTCGAAAAATATGATATGGACGGGTGTGAAAATATTCGGGTATTTCCAACCCAGTACCAACGGAATAAAAACAGTCAGAATAATCGGGATGTGGATGGAGATAATATACCTGATCGCGTTTTTGAGGTTGGTGTAAATTTTTCTGCCCATCGCCACTGCATCGATCATTAGCGCCAGGTCATCGTCTGCCAGAATGAGTGAAGATGCCTGCTTGGCTATTTCCGTTCCTTTCCTGCCCATGGCTATTCCGATATGTGCCGCTTTCAATGCCGGACCATCGTTCACCCCGTCGCCGATCATGCCCACGATTTCACCATTTGCTTTGAGGGCTTTTATGACACGGAGTTTCGCTTCGGGGAACATTCTTGCAAAAATCTGAACCTGGCTTACTTTTTCCTGCAAAGTTTTTTGATCGAGCTTCACAAGATCTTCACCGTTCAAAACTTGGTCTGAACCCTTGAAACCTACCTGCCTTGCAATGTTTTGCGTCGTTGCAGCGTTATCGCCGGTAATGATTTTAACGTTAATCCCCGCCTGGTAAAAGGATTCCAGTACTGATTTGATGTTTGATTTCGGAGGATCGTAAAATGCGACCAGTCCCAGAAAATGAAACGGAAGTTGCTGTTGCTTATCCGGGAAAGTCTCGTTTGAAAACGTACTTTCAGCCACGCCCAATACCCGGTAGCCGTCTTTGGTAAAGGTGTCAATGGCATTTTGAACAAAATTTTTCTCAGATTCAGTCATCGTCGATACCGACATAATCGCTTCCGACGCTCCTTTTGCAGCTATTATTCTTTCATTTTTAGAGGCAAAAACATGCGTCATCATCGGTGGTTTTCCTTCCAGCGGATACTCATGGATTAGCTGGAATTCCGGGCGTTCATCAAGAGGCGCAAATTTTGTATAGGCCTTGTGTAAAGCTTTTTCCATAGGATCAAATGGAACCGGCTCGCTGGACCACATGGCGTAAGACAATAGTTTTTCTGCATCGTCTGATATGTTCCCATCCGGCTTCATTATGGTGTTACTTGCTCCAACATATAATGCAGCCAGAGACATGTTGTTTTGCGTAATCGTGCCTGTTTTATCCGTACAAATAACCGTTGCACTTCCAAGGGTTTCAATCGTTTGGGTGCGCTTTACGATGATTCCCATTTTCATCAGCCGCCACGCGCCAAGTGCCATGAATGTGGTAAAAGCCACGGGAATTTCTTCCGGTAATATGCTCATTGCCAATGTGAGCGCTTTTAGAAGGCTGTCTACAAAATTTCCTGAACGGAAAAAATTAATACCCCAAACGATGAGAAATACGACCGCTCCGACAATGGCCATATTCCTAACAAAACTGGAAATCTGAATTTGTAGCGGACTTTTTTCCAGATCGATAGAATCAAGGCTCTCTCCGATTTGAGCCAGTCTGGTTTTGGATCCTGTTCGCGTTACTTCGCAAACTGCCCTTCCCGAAGCCACAAGTGTTCCCTGATATATGTTATTATCTTCGTCGTTTTCACTTTTTGGCAGTGAAAGGGATTCGCCCGTCAGGATGGATTCGTTGACTGAAAAATCGTGTGATTCGAGAATGATTCCGTCGGCTGGGATTTTGTCTCCTTCTTCCAGAATCAGCACGTCGCCCACAACAAGGTCTTCAAGCAAAATTTCTACCAGAAGACCACCTCGTATCACCTGGCATTTCGGTTGAGTCAGTGTTTTCAGTTCGGCGAGCGCGTTGCGGCTTTTGTTTTCCTGATAAATGGAAATGGCGGAGATCAGCACGATGGCGCCAAGCATGAAAACACCTTCTCCCTGGGAACCGGTTATGAAATAAATGCCCGCTGCAACAACGAGCAAGATAAGCATCGGTTCTTTTATCAAGTCGATAATGGTGCCAAGGATACCGTCTCTATTTTTACCTTCAACCTGATTTTTTCCAAAGCGGTTTCTGGCCGCTGTTACTTGCTGATCTGTCAGACCGCTGTGAATCTTTGTTTGATTAGTCTGCATATGAGATCAGCAATTTATGTATTTCAAAGCCGGACAATTGTGATGATCACGATGATAACAAACAAACTTGTGTAGATGGTTTTAGTGTTTTTTGCCAGCCAGTTTGGAAGGTAAATGTCGAAATTGTCTTTGTCTGAAGTCGAATATCTTTTAGCCAGCAGTGTCAGCGGACAATACCACTTGAAAATTAGTAAGGTTAATCCTTCTAAAAATACAAGTCCAAATCCTACCCAAAGCCAGATGTCAATCTTTCCTGAAACCACAGCGTAAAGCATATAAAAAATAACGACATTGAAGAACAACCATATCATCGTGTGAATGGCTTTTATCGCTTTAAGTGTTGTTTCCGCGGTCATGGTTTGGTGTGAAATAAATTACCTCAAGTCTTGTATTTGTTGAAAAGCTAAAACTCCCTATTTTAGTAAACATCAAACTTTCAATTTGTTATGACGTCAGAACTAGACCCGTTTCATCACTATCTTGATTCTCTTCCACTTGAAAGAAGGAAGCCTGTAACCGAATTGCGAAATGTTTTGCTTCATCATTTGCCGCCAGGATTCAGCGAGGTTATAAGCGGGGAAAGTTTGGCTTACGTCGTTCCGCATACCGTTTATCCTGACGGGTATCATTGTAATCCCACGTCGCCATTGCCATTTATAAGCGTGATTTCTCAGAAAAATTTTATCGCTATGTACCATATGGGTTTGTATGCTGATACCGAACTGTTGAAGTGGTTTATAAGTGAATATCCTGGTTATTCCAAAACCAAACTGGATATGGGTAAAAGTTGCATTCGTTTTAAAAAAATTGACAATATTCCTTTGGAATTCATTGGAAAACTTGCCTCGAAAATGACACCTTCAGAATGGATTAATCTTTATGAAAGTGTAGTTAAAAACAGGTCGTAGTAAATTTTTTGACTTTGTCCGACCTTGAAATCAGGATGCAGACTTTGCAACTTAACTTTCCATCTGTGGCCACTTTTACTCTAAAAATGATAAGCCGACCCACAGGTTATGATTGTTTCAAAAAACATCAACTCTTTTTTGGGAAGTGTCAATTTAGGAAGGCCTTCCTGATAATGCGCATCAATTTTATCAGTTTGCGAATTCTGCGGCAATTGAAACGAGCGGGAAAAGCTTTGGTAAGAAAATTCTCTTCTGCGATAATTGTCTTTTTCTTCATTTGTTTCCTGTTCTTTTTGGGAGCTGATCGTTAGCATGTCGTTCTCTACTTCAATCTTGAAGTCCTTTTTCTCCAAACCCGGAGCCGCCAGCTGGATTGAATATTCCTCATTGTTTTCTGTGATGTTCACTGATGGCACTTTGGCTGCATAACCTAACCTTTGAAATGTGTCATCCAGATTAAACATCGATGGAGTAGTCAGTGCGTTGTTATCGAAAAAGTCATTTAAAAGGAGTCTTGGAAACAAGCTTCCGTTTCTTTTTACAAGTGACATAGCGTTGTTGTTTAGGTGAAAGATTAATTTTTAACATTCTAAAATTAGCCGGTGAACGACTCTCCGGGAATGATGCCACGCATAATCCTGAATGATTCTGATCAGATTCAAGCAGACGGAATAGCACTAATGATTTTGGCCAGCATTTTTTGACGGTCGGCGTCTTTCAAAAAACGGATGTTTGGTATTCGTGTGGTCTTGACTGGCGTAATGCCACAAAATTGCAGCGTCGCGCGCTTAATGGAATTGATATCGCTATTGCGGTATTGCAGCCAAATCCACCACCAGGGCGAATCCGACGTTACGATAAGTTCGCCTGCTCTGCCTTTTAGCAGTTTGTCCCAAAACGGATCATTTTCGTGGTACTTAAAAGCAAATCCGGAACTGAGCGTGCGATCCAGAAAGCCCTTAAATAGTGCGGGAACAGATCCCCACCACATCGGATATATGATGACCCATTTCTGACACCAAAGTATATTTTCCTGGGCAAGCACCAGATCCGGTTCTAAATCTTGCGGAACTTTGTATCCCTTCCAAAGTATGGGATCGAATTGCATATCTCCCAGTCTCTGAATCCTTACGTCATGCCCTTTTTTGAGCGCTTGCTGTAAATAGCTGTCTGCGATTTGACCGTTAAAGCTTTCCTTATCGGGATGCGCAAGAAGAATGTATATTTTCATTTCCTTAATCTTTTAAAAGTTTTTCCAGCTGCTTATCCTGAATAATCCTGCCGTCCTCCATTTCGATATTCCGGTGCGTTTTTTGGGCAAAATTTACGTCGTGCGTTACAATAAGCATGGTTTGGTTGAACTCTTCGGCCAGTCTTTTGAAAGTATCGAACACGATTTCACTGTTCTTTTTATCGAGATTTCCAGTCGGTTCGTCGCCCATGATCATCATTGGGTCATTTATTAATGCTCTCGCAATGGCAACACGCTGCTTTTCCCCGCCCGATATCTGATTGGCATTTTTCAGTGCAAGGTGCCCGATTCCAAGCATTTTTAACTTGTCCATCGCATGATGTTCTATTTGAATGGCAGAGAATTTGTTAAGCTTCAAACCCGGTAACATCACATTTTGCAGCACCGTAAATTCTTTTAACAAATAATGAAACTGGAAAACGAAACCAATTTTTTCATTCCGTATCCTGGCGAGCTGTTCCTCTTTTCTACTTGTCATGGATTCACCGTCAATCCAAAGTTCCCCTTCGTAATCGGTATCCATTGTTGAAAGAATATAGAGCAAGGTCGATTTACCGCAACCCGATTTTCCCGTAACTGAAACGAACTCGCCTTCTGTGATCGAAAAGCTGATGTCGGAAAGAATCCGCACACGTATCGGATCGTTGAAATCCTTGTTGATATGTCGCGCCTCGAGAATGATCTTTCCCATTATTTCCCTCTGATAATAGCGACCGGATCCACTTTACTGGCTTTCCTTGACGGGAACCAGCCTGCCATAAAAGTGGTAACCAATGAAAAAGCAATCCCGATGCCGTAAAACCATGGATCGTAGTTAACCGGATAAGTGGTAATGGTGGGTAGGGAAGGGGTTACAAAAGGGATCTGATCGATGATCAGTGAAAGTCCGAAACCCAGCAGTAATCCCACAATTCCGCCGAAAAACCCGATGACAAGTGCAATGAGCAGGAATATTTTTTGAACGTCTTTTCCTGAGAAACCAGTCGCTTTGAGTATCGCGATGGTGTCCATTTTTTCATAGATCATCATGTTGAGAATATTGTAAATGCCGAATCCGGCCACTATCAGGACCGTGATGCCGACCGCGTAGGAAATTAAGGTCCGGATGAAGCTGCCTGTTTCGAATTGCGCATTGGCGGTCTGAATGTCTTCTGCATCTGTATTGAAAATTCTTGCATAGCTTTTGGCCGTAGCCGGAGCGTCACTGATGTTTGTCAGTTTGATCTGTATATCTGTAACATAGCTACCCGTTTTTCCCAGCAGTTTCTGCACCAAACTGATTGAAGCGTAACTTTGGACTTTATCATATTCCTGAATTCCCGATTGAAACAGACCGACCACTTTCAGCTGGAAAATCTCACCTTTCGTTGTCGTTAGCTGGATCACTTCCCCTACATCGGCTAGTAGAAGGTCTGCGAGCGTTTTGCCCAAAATGATGCTGTTAGGAATTTTGGCAAGATCCGATCCGCTACCTGCAATGATGTAGTCATCAAAGTGAAAAAGTCTGTTTTCTTGCTCGGGATCAATGCCTTGTACCATTCCGTTCAGATCAATATTTCCATCATTGAAAAAGACCTGCGTTGTTATTCGTGGTGTAACACCGATAACGTTGTTGTTACTTTTAAGATAGTCAATGATGGCGGTGCTGTTGCGGATTTCCTGCCTGCCGTTCACTGCTTTAACAGAGCTGATAAAATGATAGGCATTTTTGTAGGCGTCGTCACGCATAACAGGTTGTTCTGGATTGGGCCTGATGGCATTGTATAGCCGGATATGAGGTACTCTGTTTAATATCAGTCCGTCAAGCAGTACATTAAGCCCTGTCATAAAACCCAGCAAAGAAATGAACATGGCAATGCTGAATGTAACTCCCACCGCTGCAACGAGCGTTTGTTTCCACCTGGCGATGAGCAAAGCCCGAGAAATCTCAAATACCAGTTTGGCTGTCATTGCGGTTTTATCAAATTTTCGTTCCCTTTTAAACCTCCCAGAATTTCAACGCGTTTGTAGTCCATTAATCCGGTCGATACCTTTTGTTTTTTATCCTTTTGCAAAAGCACATAATCGCCGTCCAGCAGGTAATCTCTTGGAATGGTGAGCGCCTTGTCCTTTTGGCTTATAACAATATTTGCTTCGCAAGTCAGATTTGCATAAAGGGTTGGTGGCGCTTTCACAAACACGGCTTCGATAGTAAAGGACTTCGAACGTTCGTTCATATACGGTATAATCCTGGTGACTTTCGCTTCAAATGTTTTGCCACGATAACTATCCATATTAACCATGATTTTTTGTCCGGTTTTCACCTTGGCGATGTCGTACTCGTCTATTTGCAGTTCTATCAGAAATCTGTCTGCATCGCCTATTATGGCAACTGCCGTCTGAGGCGTCACCATTTCTCCCGCTTTTTTCAGAATGTCGTAGACTTGGCCGTCTCCCTCACTTTTAATAATATAGTCATTGGCAGACGTCTGAACGATCTGGAGATTCTTTCGGGACTGCTGTTCCTGAAAGCGCAGTTGCTTCAGCGTTTCGGCGTGTCGTAGTTTTGCCGTTTCATAAGCATTCAACGAGTTGCGGTATTCAAGCTCACGTTGTTCAAACGCAATACGTGTGCCTATTTTTTGTGCCCAAAGATTTTTCTGTCTTTCGAGAAGCGAAGCGTCGTTTTCTAATTTTAGCCGGGCAAACGAAATGTTGTTTTCAAGCTCGTTAAGCCGTTCGGCATTTGAAGAAACCGAAGAATAGGTGGCAGTAATGCCCGCATTTTCCGCGTTCATTCTTGCTATACTGCTCACAAGCTGGATAACGGGAGTTCCCTTTTTTACCAAATCTCCCTCAGAGACCAGAACTTTGTCCACAAGTCCGTTTACCGTCGAATACACCTGATACTGGTTCTCACCTTTTATAACGCCCGAAGCGTACACAGACTCGGTTATCATTCCTGTTATTGGCCGGGTTGTTTCCTCAGTTTTGCGACACGAAACGCATGACCCGGTAAGAATAATAAAGGCGACTAGTCTTGTCAACATCAGAACATCTCGAATTTATTGTACTCAATATTTGTAATTTGAAACTTGGCATAAGGGAAATAACCTTCCTTCAACTGCCATCCCGCTTCCAGGTCGATAGGTATCAGAATTCCATTTCGCAACTGGTAGTTAGACAGTTTGTTAACCCACTTTTCCTTATTCGTATCACCCATATAGCGCTGCGTTTCCATCCGCTCAATTTCATATTTATTGTTAAAAAAAACATTGTAAGAAAGCGAAATGCCTTTGTAATAGTAGATTAGCTGTGCAGATTTGTCATCGATGGGAAACCAAAGCAGATTGTCGCCGGGAAGTAAGTTGGTTGGATATACTACACTTTCACCCAGCCAGCGAAGCAGTTCTCCTTCATCATATTTTGGGCCTTCACCTTTTTGCAACCTGTAAATACTGAAAAGATCCACAACAAGTTTTCCCTTACCATTCAGATACATATCCCTGGCTGAAAACATATACGTTTTCCCTTTCCAGACGAATCCTGGTTTTTGGGTGGTTACATATTGTTCCCCGTCAATATTGATCCAGTCCTTTTTTAAGCCTGTTTTGAACTGTCCTTTTTGGAGCATCCTAACCGATTGTATCGCTGGCTGCCCTTCTGGCAAAACATGTTTAAAGTATTTTTGTACAGGCACCGGTAACCCATCCAGCTGCTGGTACGAAAATCGCTTTGCGGATACTTTTTCACGGTTTAAATACAGCCGGCGAACTTCGTCTTTAAATTGAGCAGATAGAAAAAATTCGCCGGTCAGAGGGGCAGTGACAGCTACAATAATAATCAGCAACAAAATGGTAGCGATGATCGAAGAGTGTTGCTGTGACTTTGCAGGGAGTTCTTTTTTAGGCGCCAGTGGCTCATGGATGGTTTTCATAATCTTTCGGATGTCGTTATGGTTTACAGCCTCAAACTGAAATATACCGACCCATCAAAATGTCTGAATTACTGCCGGTTTTATTTCTTTATAAATTTAGCGGCTTGATTTTCAGGAATCTATGATTGTTGTAGCCAAAATAATATGAGAAATGTCATGATGTTACAACACGCGTCGCTTTTTTGAGGTTAACACAAACGTAAGCCCGGCTTTTAATTAAAGGTTACACGAAAAGTACTTCCCAAGTCTACTTCACTTTCCACGACAATTGCCCCACCAAGAGAGTCAACCTGATATTTGGTAATATACAATCCAATACCATGGGCATCAGCATTTCCATGAAATGTTTGATTCATACCAAAAAGTGATTTCCCATGTTTATTCAAATCAATCCCTAAACCATTGTCACGGATGTCCAGCACGATACCGTCGTCCGTTTTCCAGGCTTGAATTGTAATGTCCGGCCGCCGTTGCGGATGTCGATATTTTAACGCGTTTGTAATCAGGTTATGCAGAATGCTTTCCAGGTATGCCGGATTTGTCGTAAGAACTAATTTGGATTCTACTTTAACCCGAATAATCGCGCTACAACTGTCAATTTGAAGTTTAAGTATGGTAATTGTTTCGTTAACGAACTGCAGTAAATTACAACTTACATGATGTCTCTCCTGCTGGTTTTGAAAATTCACAATTTCCGTAAGGTGATTTACAGTAGCAGAGAAGCCTCTGGATAGATCGCGAAGATAATTGAGGATAATTGCTTTCTCATCCTCTGTTTCAACCAAATCCAGCAGCTGGAGCAGCGAGTCCAGGTTTCCGGAGTAGGACCTAAGATTGTGCGAAACGATGTTAGCAAAATTTTTGAGCTGTTTGTTTTGCTCTGTAATTACCTGATTGGATCTGGTCAGCTCTTTTTCAAGAAGTTTCATTTCGTGCACATCGGCCACATGAGCAAAGAAACCCATGACTTTTCCGTCTTCAATGTCAGGGAAATAGTTGGCCAGCGAATACCTGAGTTCGCCCGTGGGCAAGGGGATCTCCCGTTCAAAAGTTTGTGCATCACCACGTAGTGCACCCTCTATGTATGGAAGATTTTTTTCGTATAATGGCCCTAGTAACTCCCTCAGTGTTATTTTGTCGACCATATCTTCACTTCTTTTCCCAAACCATTTCAGATAGGAGGCGTTGGCGAACCGGCAAATCAGGTCCTGATCCCAATAGGCGATCATGGCTGTTATATGATCTGTCACCAAAGTGGCAAGGAATTCTATTCTTCTGCTGTTTGGGTAAGGAGACATACATTTGTTTTTGGTAAATGGTGTGAATTTTACAAGAGTCTTTTAGCATCCTTACCATTAAAAAGCTTGTCATGATTATTTGGAGGGTTTTGAAATGTTATTGTACGCTCTGTCAAGTTAGAAAGATTTAGAATTTTTAGATCTGATTAAAGTCATCTAAAAAACTGATCCCGCTCATCCAATATCAGCGTATTCTGCAATTAATCTCAAATAACTTTTGACTCTTCCCAAATGAAATTCGCGATCGAATTCATTTTCCGCCTGTTCGCAATTGATCGCGTGAACTTTCGCCCTGATATTGGCACGAAGACATTTGTAATAATTGAAAATCTCATCGTCTTCCGGTTCAGTGAAACAGTCGAATGCTTTTTTGTACGTTGTGATAAATGTTTGTTCCAGATCTCTCCGGTTATATGCTTCCAAATCCATACACAGAAATGCGATCTCGCTCATTACGTCTATTTGCCGGTACGAGTCGTTAAATTCGATACAATCAAAGACAATGGGCTGCTTATATGCGAATATATTTCCGGCATGCAGATCTCCATGTACGTCTCTTTTGAATCCAAGGCAGACTCTGTCGTCTATTCTGGTTTTAAGTTTAATAAGCATTTCTCCGCTCCATGCAATACTTTTTTCAATGATACGCACATAATTTTCTCCCAAATTATCCCGGACAAATTTGCTGATGCTCAGTATGTCGTTATAGGTTGAGATGGCCTCATTTAAAATAAATGGAGCTTTGATTACCCTGGCTCTTAGATGAAAACGCGCAACATTGCGGGCCAACGCAGAAACAGAAGATGCAGGTATTCGGTTTTTTACGAGAAGCTTGTCCATCCTTTTGGCGGGATCCAGCCGCTTCATCATTACGGCATAGTCCACTATTTCTCCTTCACCTTCTCCAATTGTCCAGCGATTATGCACACAACGGATTGGTACGACTGACAAATAAATGGACGAGAATCGTTTGTTCAGGAGCAATTCTTTTTCACAAAGTTCTTTTCTTTTGGGAAGTGTAGAAAAATCCAGGAAGGACAAATTAACTGGTTTTTTGATCTTAAAAACGAATTTTTTGCTAAGGATCACCCAGGAAATATGTGTTTCTTCCAGCGCCCCTTCTAATGGTTTACCGCTAAAAAATCCTTCTGTCGCCAATTGATTTATCTGCTTTTCGTTCATGGCGTTTAGAGAGCTGTTCGGTTGTCTTACTTAGCATTTCTTCGATATTGTCATTGGTGGAAAACAGGGTCAGGTGAGGGAAGGTATACTTCTCAAACTGATTTTTGATACTCACATACACACCATAGTCTGCTTCGCTATCTGCCCTGGGTTCACTCAAACGTTTTTTGGCAATCTGCTCGGTGGTTTTGACCAGGATGAAATATATTGGAACAGTTTCTTCCTCTGCAAGCTGTTTGAAATAGTCACGCATGGTATGGTGGTAAAAGGTCGCATCCACAACGACAGTTCTATTTCCCTTTACAGCTTTACGGGTTTTCTCAGCCATGGCGAGATATATGGCAAGTTTATCCGAAAACGTGTATAGACCTGACGCATTCAAGCCCTTCCGGATGCGGTCACTGCTTATATATTCAGCCCCCAGCGCTTTTGAGAGTTTTTCCGCAAAAAACGACTTGCCCGATCCGGGCAATCCTGATACGATAACTATCATAATCCGGAACAGTTAAAGAATTTATTATTTACTGCTTTCACAAAAACGGCAAGAAGTTTGCCAGAGCAGCAAACTTCTTGTTACAATGATTCGATAACCGCTTAATTGTATGCAAATTCCTCTTCTCCGATTTCGAGTTTATTTTCTACGGCATTTACACCAGGAGCTGCCCATGCGGCGGCTTCGGCATCTTCGCTTTCCACGAAAGACCTCACATATCCTGTCAAAATTGCTTTGTTACCCACGATTTCGACCTTGATTTTGGAAGCATCAATGGAAGCATGCCGTGCAAAAGCAGCTTGTATTTTCTGGCTGACATTTTCTGCCAATGGCTTAGGTTTTATCGTAACCAGATTGAACACCATGACAACACCGGTCAAATTTTTAATTGCATCTGTTGCGTTTGTTCTTTCAATATCCCATTCCACTTCGCCTGTAAGCGTTACGAATCCATCTTCCACCTTTATTTTAATCTTCTCATCTTTTACGGCGCTGTTCCATTTGAGCGCATTCGCCACAGCTTCCGCAATTTCACCATCATTTTTTTTATCAGAGGTCGAAATTCCAACACAAATTTCCTCTGCGATGGCTTTTACACCTTTCACTTTTTTTGCTGCTTTTTCCGCGGCTGTCTTTTTTGCATAAGTGTCCACGTGGCCGGATAGCGTAACAATCCCGTCTTTAACCGAAACGCCTATTTCGGCAGCATTAAGGAGAGATTGCCATTTAATTTGTTCCATTACATCTTGTTGAATTTGAATGTCAGTTTTCATAGGAAATTTATGATTGGTGAAAATGGAAATAACATTGCTACCGACTGATAGTCTGGTCGGTTTGTAAATTTAGATAGACACCAATGCACGGTAAATGACAGAAGTCATTATTAGAAATGATTATCCTTTTCCAATGAAGACAGCACTTTTTCTCTTTTAAACTATTGATCAGGCCCGCTTTGCAAAGTCTTGTTTAATAGTCATTGCAATCTGTTAAAACTGAACGGGCACAAAACGCCGACTCCTTTTTTTGCACTTCCGGCGTTGCATGAGAAATGTCATACTGCCCGGTAACAAATATCATTTCTCCCTGGCCTGGACGGAAGTACCTTGGTGGAATAAAATGAATGTACCTCAAATTTTAAGTGATGAAAAAGATCCTGGTTCCCTTCGATTTTTCCTTCTCGGCCAGAGAAGCGTATAAATTTGCGCTGGATATTGCTGTTGCTAATTCAGGCGAAATATTGGTACTTAAGGTTATTGAGCCAGCGATAGTTTATGGTAACGGCATGCCTGGTCAGCCTTATTCTTATCCGGATCCGGTTTTATATTCTGGTGAATTGACGGAGGATTTAAGTAAGGAATTCGACGAGATAAAGGAAAGTTTTGACAAGCCGTTGGTACCGGTATACTTCTCTGTCGAATCCGGAGATATAACTGATACAATTTTAAGAACAATTCAAGAAAAAGAAATTGATCTTGTTGTCATGGGCACGACTGGTGCCAGCGGAATGAAGGAGTTTTTAATAGGATCAAATACTGAAAAAATCGTTCGTTTCTCTTCGGTTCCTGTGTTAGCTGTCCATAAAGCACAACCACTTTCAGCCATAAAAAAAATTGTTTTTCCCACAACTTTTGATCTGGATCAGCATGCCCTGGTTAATGGTATAAAAGCGCTTCAAAATTCTCTTAATGCCGAATTGTATCTGCTGTATGTGAGCACACCGGCGAGCCCGTTTTCCGATAAGGAAGCGATGGTCAACCTGGAAAACTTTGCAAAGTTTTATAGTCTGCATGACTACAAACTTAATATCTATCATCACCATCATGAGCAGCATGGTATATTAGCATTTGCGAAGGGTTTAGAACATTCAATCATTGCGATGGCGACCCATGGAAATAAAGGGATCACTCACTTGCTATTTGGAAGCATCGCTGAGGATGTGGTGAATCATGCAAAAGCGCAGGTGTGGACTTATGCGATCGGACATGAGGATTAATCTGGTCTCTTTGAATTGCGTCATTCATTATGCAGGAGTACAAGCGATATTTCTTACCAGGTACGGACAAGGAAAAGTAAGGTAGTTTACCACATTCCTCACGCCAAAAATATTCATCACATCTTCGTAGACGAGGTTCCGTTCTTTTTCTGAACCAACTGTTCCTTCCAGATACACCGTACGCCCAAGTACCCGCACTGTGATTTTCTCAATGTTAACCATGCAGTCATCTTGCAATGCTAGACACACTTTTTTTCTTAGTCCAAAATCGACGTTTTTAGCATCGCTCAAAGAATCCGTACCAATCGTATCGCTTTCCTGATATGTTTCAATGTTTTTCATATTCTGTAAGGCCTATTGTGATTGATTTTTGGACAATAAACGCTGTGTCCCTGACATCTTATGGCACTTTTACTTTGCTACTTCAAATTTAAAGTATTCATTTCTACCACTAAATGACTATCCACCTATTCAGAATATGATATTGGTCAATGACAGACCGTTCCCGGTCGACTTTTCCTAGCAGTGATTCATTTGTTTGACTACCTGTGTTTTGAGGCTTTAACTACGATTGTGTAAAGGTATGACATCAATCACTTCTTAACGTGGTACAAGTCCTGAGATAACAACGGGTAACTGAATAATTTGGTAGTGAATAAAAAGGGATACTCTATATCAAATCAGGTAATGAAAAATATACTAGTTCCATGGAATGTTTCATGGGCCGCAGACCATGCATGCAGATTTGCAATAGCGCTGGCATCGCACGCTGGTGACAAGGTCCATGTTGCCAAAATCATAAACATAGACTTTGCGGTTCGGGCTTCGGTGTCGGACAAGGCGTATAAAGAACAGATTACCATGCTGAGTGAGCTGATGGAGAAAGCAGAAAATGACTTCGAAAGGCTAATGAGCAGAATTGGCATCGCGGATAATAAGGTGGCCTTTCTACTGGAAGTAGGCCCTTCCAGGAATTGTTTGCTAAAAATAATTTGTGAACACAAAATTGATCTTGTGGTGGTAGCTGCCTCCGAGCAACCTGAATTTGAGCAACTGTTATCAGAATCTGACTTTGGGAAGATTACATTTGCTGCTCAGGTAGCTGACCTGATTGCACTTTACAAGTCGTAAGATTTAACAAATGACTTTACCTGAGAATTACCAGTTGTGCCAAGTGTGAGTATAGTGCAGGATTTTTAAAGAGAACGCTTAACCCTGCTGGTCTGGAATTACTGACAACAGTGTAAGCGTAAAAGCAACGCTTCCGGCAAGACTATTTAAGTCTTCCGAAACACGGCATTGAATTAAATTGTTAGAGGAGTTTATCAGTGAGTGCAAAAGCCTCTATCTCCTTTATCAAAGTTGTAATATTTTCTTTTTTTACTTCATTTATGCCATTAAGAAGCACTTTTCTCTTCATAGGGTCTTTTTCGAACCGCCCTGCAAATTTCACCAGTAGCCAATCAAGCCAGTTTAACGCTTTTAAATCCAACCGGCCGGGCAGGAAAAAAATTGAGCAGTTGGCCAAAATTGCTTCCGGAATATTTTTACTGATAATTCTGTCTTGTGTTACTTTGTCGGTTGACGGAGTAGCACATACGACAAACAAAAACAGCTTTCGGTTTTTGAAAAGATCGCCATTTTTTTTGAGCCAGTCTGCAAGAACCAGTTTTTCCATGTACACCGAACTGCCGATCACCAGGTAATCATAGTTCTGCAAAAGAAGGCTTGATAAAGCGGCTGCTTCAACGACGGTCGCATCAAGTTTTTCTCCAACCCAATTGGCATACTGCTTGGTTGCTCCGTATTTTCCTTTGTATAACACGAGTCCTTTCATGATAAATCTTATTTATGGGCGATGAAAAGTGGAGATTTTAATTCACGCATCAGCATGTCAGCCATACTGCTGCGAAACCATCTGGATACGATGTTTCTACGATAAGCGCCTAAAACGATAAGGGCATCCTGATGTTTGTTTTTAAGATGTTCCACAATTTCAAATTCGGGCTCGCCGTGTAATACGGTGTAAGTTGCTTTGGGATAATGTCGTTTCATAAACTCTTTCATTAACCTGTTATCAGGAAGGTGCAGGTTTTCTTCGGAAGATTTGACGGACAACACTTCCACGGGTTTGTGAAGATACTGAAATACGCTGCTGAACATTTTGATCGCAAAAACAGACGAAGGTTCCCCATCATATAGCAATACGACCCTTTCAAATTCCTCAAAATGCCTGGGAACAACCATGATCGGACATTCCACGTTTATCAAAAGCTCTCTCATAAAATCCGAAGGAACTTCTTCCTCATTGTTCGACATCGTTTCCGTTTTATCAATTACCAGGAGGTCTGCGTAGATGCTTTCATGCAACAACTGCTTACGTGCGAAATTCTCCTCTCTGTGAACGCTGTATTCGATTTTTGCAAGCCGGCATATTTCCTGGAAATCTGTAATTGCCTGGGCTCTTGCTTTCTTATCTTCTTCTTCGCTCTTACTTATAATATCGTCGTATAAGCCCTGGTCAGGAATTGCGCTATACATGGAAAAGCTGTGATACGTAAAGTCTTCCAGAAAAACGCCGACCAAATGGCCGTTGGTTTCCCGGGTGACGAGGGCTGCATATTCTGCCGCACTTCTTGAAAATTTTAATCCGTCAATCGCAACAATGATCTTTTTCATAATAAAGGAAGTTAGGGATGAGCTATAAAAACTGGGATTGAAAGGGATTTAATCAGCTTTTCAGCAGCGCTTGGAAAGAAATTTCTGGAAAGCTTGGAACGACTGTATGCACCCATTACGACAAGTGCCTTTTTTCGCTGGAACAAAAATTTGAAAAGTTCCTGATTCGGATCACCGTTCAGCTCGTGGAAGCTTGCATTGGCATAATGCATACGGAGATACTGTTTCAAATTATGTTCGTCACCTGACCCCTCTTGCTTATTGACCTGCACAACGCTTATTCTTTCTTCGTCAAGCTCTGGAAATATGTTTGCAAATTGCCTGATGGCGAATGCCGCAGCCGCGCCACCGTCATAGGTAAAAACAATTTCATCAATGCCGTCGAACTTCACAGGGGTAACCAGTACCGGACATTCCGACTTGGCTAATACATCGGTTGTGAAAGTTGAGTAGTCATCATCTGATGCATCATCAAAATTGATGGCCGGGTTAATGATCAGAAGATCACCAAAGCGACTTTCTGAGAGTAACTCGTGCAGCGGAATTGTTTTGTCGAGGTGAACCGAGTGCTGAACTCCGCATCTGGTGCATATCTCGTTAAAGATCCGGACGTTTTCGTCAAAAATCTTCAGTTTTTCATAGTAGTCCGGGAGGTCGCTGGCAACGATTGTCTCAACATAAGGCATTCCCAGAACGGTTTTTAAAGCTGGTGTTTCACTCAAAAGCTGGTTTTCAAGAAACACGCCGGTTAGTCTCGATCCACTCGTTTTAGCGAGGTAGCAGCCTAAGTCAATGTCTGAAATATTTAACTTTTCGGCGTTGATTGCAATCAAAATATTTTTCATACAGCATTGGAGACTTGGTTAATATGTAAGTATAAGGTTGCGAACTTTCCAGGCGGTGTTTCCTGTGGAAAGGTAAGCGGCGTTGGGTCGTTTTCGGGCGTGATTTCAGGGAAACGCGGATTTTCGGGCATCGGCGGAGTAGGAACAAATTCCGGTGGTTCGGGTATCGGCGGCACTTCCGGGATAATTGAAGATGTAGTCATTGTTTTTTTGATTATCGATCGTAAAACATTCAATCCTAATTAATTACTGAAATAAAATTAGAAGCAAGTATTGCTGTTCCATATGATAACAGTCACATTTCAAACTGATCGTAGGCATGTGGCTGGAAATGCTTGCGGTATCGGCGTAGTGTTTTCACTGCTACGATAAAAGTCATAACTGAGCATGAGATTCGTCAGCGCTGCATCCGGATTGTTTTCCTTTTTTTACATCAATAAAAACCTGGGAATTCATCATATAACTTTCATCCCAATGCTCAGATACCTGTTTTTTACCGCAATGTTTATTCATGGCCTTATCCACCTGACAGGATTTGTCATGGCATTTGGTTATGGCGGGCTGAACCTTACTACGAACCATATATCCCGGGCTAACGGCATATTATGGTTGATCGCCAGTTTTCTATTTGTACTGGCTTCCATTTTGTTCTTGCTAAAGCACGACGCGTGGCTTTTGGCCACAATATTAGCTGGTATAGTTTCCCAGGTATTGATATTTATGTTTTGGAGCGATGCCAAGTTTGGTACCATCGCCAATGTGATTATTGTTACTGTCGCAATTATTGCAGCAGCCGGCAAGGAAATGAAATACATTTTCAGAGATTGAAAGGCCTTTGAAAATCAGTATTGTTTTGGGCAAGTCTTTTATTTAAATCAAAAAAACATAATCGTAGAACGTAAAATGGAAACAAAAACAAAATCCGAAATTCTGCTGGAACTATGGAAGGAAGCAAGAACCCGCTTTTCCAATCAGCTATCGATCCTCACTCCTCAGGACCTGACCAAAAAGTTGCCACTTACCCAAAACAGCGTAGGCTTTCTGATACGGCATGTGGGTGATGTAGAGCTTTTGTTTGCTAAAAATGTGTTTGGAAGTGATGTGAAAGTGAGTGCTAAAACGCTTATTGCCCAGCATGATACCGGTGAGTGGACGAATTTGGAAGAATTAATCGAATACGTGGCCTATTCGGCGAAAACGCTTGAAGCCATTATCAGTAAGCAAGGTGCAGAGGACTGGGAAACAGAAGTGGTTACCAAAGAATTTGGAAAGAAAACCAAGGCGGAATCTCTGGGCAGGATCATTTCTCACACAGCGCATCATGGAGGCCAACTGGCGATCATTCTTAAATATGCACATCAGGAACATTACGCAGGGATTGCTTTTTAATACGGTCTCATCGGAAGAAAATCTGACGTCCTTCAAAATCGGCCTGACTATGTCGAATTTGAAGGACGTTTATTGTTGTGCGTTATTTGACGGAATTCTGGCGCTGACTGGTATAGTAAGTCTTCATAAACCGGATCAGCATGTTTTAGTCTACGAAAGTAGGCCTGACCAATATATGTGCCTCCGCCAGGTCAATTCGCAATTTGTAATTGTGCGGAGGTACCAGCAGCATTTTTGAAGTAGCTATATTGTGTAGAAGAAACAATACATTACCAGTAAAATCGGAATAGACCGGCGTGTTAAATGGGACCAGATATGAAACCTCAATGTGATATTCTGCATCCGTGATAAAAACGGTGCTGTTCCCAACTGGTAAGGATTGAAGATCCGTTGGGACCTGTGGATGAAGTACTGGCAATGGAAATTCACCGGCAGTACTATTTAAAATGTTTGCAGGAGTTCCTTTTGGTTTGTCAACAATATAACCCTCTGATGCATTTACTGATGGATTTGCGATCCGTTTGATGTGAAGCTTCACCTTGTAAGTGACATTTTTCGCATTTGGTACGGCGCTGAAATTGAACCATGCGTTCTCAAGCGGTAAGGTTATTTCCGGATGCTCCGGTGTTACGGTTCCAAAAACGTCGTTAATTGCCAGACCCTTGCAAAACTCTGCTTTGGTGATTTCAAATTCGCAGGAATATAATCTGGCTGACCCATTCAAAAGAGTACAATTTGACTCAGGATCTGGAATCACATGGTCGGTGCAGGCCAGGAAAGATGCGGTAACCAGCAGAGCGCTAACAGTTATTGATTTGAGTAAACATATTGTTTTCATAAGCGTGCAGGTGAATAGTCGGTTAATTATAGATTGGGTGTACTATTTGATTGTCAGATATTTTTGTTCAGGCAAGTACATCAATTAACGATACCCCATTTATGATTTTTATCAGTTCTTATAGCTAATTGCGTCAGTTTTTTTTATAAAGTGAGACGCTAGTTTTGAATGACAATATATTAGTGACTTCGCTATTATTATGAACCTGAACGCCGCGTTGATCCTTTATTTATGCCTTGTCAAAGTTGCAGGCGTTGGACAGGATCTGTCGGTCTGGAAAGAGATGGTATACAAATCAGGTGTAGATACGGTCGGAATTAGCGGGGACACTGTTTCGATCAATCGCGTGTCAGGACTTGTTAGTTATGGATCCCGGCCATACCATCTTGGCCATTGGAAAATTCCGCAAAAAGTTGATTCGGCCCGACTTAAAATAGTCACAGACGCAGTAATCGGGCAGAAGGAGGGATGGATAGATCAATGGAAATCACTCGAACCAGGTTTCCTTCCCTACAAATATTTGAAGTCCTACCTGGATTCGTCGCATGCCGATGGAGCGGATAGCAATGAAGGTTTCGACATAGTTTGTTCTGCATTAAATGAATACCGTTGGTTAAACAGGATTCCGTCTGACGCTTTAATCATAGTCAATATCCCATCTTCAACATTAAGAGTCGTTACTAAAAATGGTTGCCAATTACTTTATTCGAAGGTAATCCTTGGTCAGCGTCATACACCAACTCCACTTTTCGGAGCCTACCTAACTCGTATTATTACTTTTCCTTATTGGAATGTCCCAAGGTCAATTGCAACAAAAGAATTGCTTCCAAAAATAAAACGTAATCCGGCTGCTACCCTCGATAATCTGAAAATGCAGGTGCTTGATAGCCAGGGAAAAATTGTAGATCCGGGTGTGATCGACTGGAAATCGCTGTCGGCCAGAAACTTTCCTTACCGTTTGCGGCAGTCAACCGGATGTGATAACGCATTGGGTGTCATTAAGTTTGATCTGAACAGTCCCTATGATGTCTACCTGCACGATACCAATCACCGGGAGCTTTTTGAAGCGGAAAATCTTTTTTTAAGTCATGGCTGTATCAGACTTGCCAAGCCTGTTGAATTAGCTAATCTGGTTTTGCAAAAAGAGACTTTTACAACCTCTTTCTTAACCACGGAAAAGACGAATGTCCCCTCAAAGATATTTGCCCTGCCAGCGGCGATTCCGATTATCATCACCTATCAACTCGTTGACCTGGATGAAGATAACCAGCTCCATTTTTATCCGGATGTTTATGGCTGGCAAAAAGTCAAAATGTAATTCACAATCACTAAACACAATCATCATGGACCACCTGCCTTTTACTCCGTTCTTTTTTGTGCTGGCCTACATTACTTCCAATGTACTGGCGCTGCTCTCTATTTTTGCCTCGATCAGGTTTCCGAAATTTGCACGCTTGTTTTTTCTAATGCTTTTCGGCTGGGCGTGCTGGATCAATTCTTCCATGGCTTTGGATTCGCCGTGGGTATATCAGGACTATGCTGAAAGTGCGATTCCACTTTATAAACAGTTCATTCTGGGGACTTTTGAAGCCATCATAACGCCCATGGTATTGGTAATTGCCATTTGTCAGGCTTTAATTGCCATCGCTATGCTGCTCAAAGGCAAGCTATTCCAAATTGGCTGCTGGGGAGGGATTGTTTTCGGCTTGGCAGTCGCTCCACTTGGAACTTATGCTGCTTTTCCTGCAACCGTCTTTATGGCCATTGCCTTGTATTTACTTCAAAAGAAAAACGATAATCTATACCTGTGGGAGAGAAAACATGATGAGCACAAAAAGCCACACCTGGCGCATGCTTCCCACTAATTTATTTTTATATCGATTTAATATTAATTCATTAATACGAAAAATATCATGTATTCACTTGAAGGAAAAACGGCCATTGTTACCGGGGCAGGTTCTGGTATTGGGCGAAGTATCGCATTGCTTTTTGCACGCGAAGGCGTTAACGTGACGGTTTCGGATATAAACGAAAACGAAGGAAATGAAACGGTTTCAATGATCCATGAAAAGGGAGGTGAAGCCTTCTTTGTCCGTGCAGATTCAGGTAACGCGGCAGATAATGAGCAGCTGGTTTTGAAAACAATCGAAAAATTTGGCCGATTGGATTTTGCATGTAACAATGCAGGAATAGGAGGGCCGTCAGCACCAACAGGCGAGTACCCCATAGACGGCTGGGACAAGGTTATTGCTGTTAATTTATCCGGCGTTTTTTATGGTATGCGTTACCAGATTCCCGAAATGCTAAAATCAGGTGGTGGTGTCATTGTCAACATGGCTTCTATTCTGGGACAAGTTGGTTTTGCAAACAGCCCTGCTTATGTTGCTGCAAAACATGGTGTGGTTGGTCTCACTAAAAATATAGCGCTCGAATATGGTCCTAAAAATATAAGGGCGATTGCCGTTGGGCCGGCTTTTATCAAAACGCCTTTGCTGAAAGATTTTGACGAAGATACAATGAACTGGCTTGCCGGTAAGCACCCGATTGGACGAATAGGAACCCCTGATGAGGTCGCAGAATTTGTTCTATTCCTTTGTTCGGATAAGGCTTCTTTTATTACAGGGTGCTACTATCCCGTAGACGGAGGTTACCTGGCTTCCTGAAAGATTTTTAACCTAAGCTAAATAAAAAGAAGACCGTCGGGAGCATAAATTCCAGGCGGTCTTTCTTTTGATTGATGCACAAAACAACTTCTTACATCACTGCCATTACAGATATATCAGCCTGTCTGGCAATCTGTTGTGTATTGCTTTCCAGCACTGCATATAAAAGCTTGTTGTGTTGTCTGGGAAGCATAATGAGCAGGTCGGCATGGTTGTCTGTGGCAAAGTCCATTATTTTCGCAGTCGCATTATGTCCCGAAACAATACTCATTGTATGAGGGATAGATAACATAAGATTACGGATATGCTGGCCGGTTTCAAGGGTTTTCGGGTCGGAAGGCTCCTCGCTGATGCATACGACGTCTAAGGTCGCCCCGAACTCTTTGCAAAAATGTATCACATTTTCCAGTGCGGCTGCATTGACAGGGTGTCTCAGATCGGCAGCCAGTACCATTTTTTCAAATTGAGAGAAGTGTGCTTTTGGCGGAACCAGGAGTAGAGGCACCGTAATCTGTAAAATCAGCTCGGTAGCCTTGCTGCCAAAATAAGTATAGCCCGGAGATTTTGCACCAGCAGTGCCCATGATAAGCAAGTCGACATGTTGCTCGCTTGTTACTTCTTTAATAGTGTCGATGGCGTCGCCTTCCCTTGCGGACAGGATTATCTCTACTGACTTTCCGGAAAATTCCCTAAGCCGTTTCCGAAGGTGGTACAACTGGCGCATACTTTTGAGCTTCGCTTTGTCTTCTTCTGGAACAGGCAGATCCGTCCAGGTTGGAATATGGAATGATGACTTATAAACGTGCAAAATCAGCAGACGTGACTTTAAAATCCCCGCGATTTTTACTGCGAACTCGGAGGCGGATGCTGATTCTTTTGAAAAATCGGTGGCTAGGACAATGGTTTTCATAAAGTAATTTTTTGTTTAAGCGATTTCAATTAACTTTTCGGTACAGTATTGGGATCTTCCCATAGACCAGACAAGCTGAGCCAGCCAAAATCCTTTTTCAAGTTTTTCTGTCGACACCACATGCCTTGGTTCAGTTTTTTCAAGTATCTGAAAGCTGATATTTTCAAGGCTTCCACTGCCTTTCGTAAATACTACTTCGGCCTTTGTGAAATACAATGGCAGAACAAAACTCATTTGCTGGGTGGTAGGTTTGTAGGTCATGGTATGGTTAATTTTGAACTTAGTGGTTTATGGGTCGAGGCACGTTTTTCGGTTATTGGCGGCTTAGGCTCGGCAAGTCTCTTGTTTACAGCACAAGTCCAGACAGGCATATTGGCATGATTCACTACATCTGCTGCAATGCTGGTGGCAAACAAATGCCCGGCATCAAGATTGCCGTGTGTTGACATAGCGATCATATCTGCATTCATTTCCTTTGCGAAGTGGACGATTCCCGCCCGCTCATCATCGTCAAACCTGACGTTGCAGGTCGTATCGTCAAGTCCATAATGAATGATGTATTCCCGCAGCCGGGATTCGAGCGAGCTATTTTCGACCCTGACGTCCGTGTTTATACGCAGCAAGTGAAGTTTAGCCTGAAAAGTTTTTTGGAGGAATTTTAATTGCTCTATGAATTCAAATTGGTGATGTCTCAGATCGCAGGGAAGAACGATATTTTTTATTGAACCAACCGCAGTTAGTCCCTTAATCGACAACACCGGAACTGGCGAGGCCCTAACCACTTTTTCAGTATTCGAACCCATGAATATCTGTTCCCAACCTCGGGAGCCTTTCGTTCCCATCACAACCAGGTCAATGTTCTTCCTGTTTATACATCCGAGTATCTCCGGTAATATTTTTCCCACGGTAATTTCGTGCCTGATCCTGATGGGAAGCCGGTAAGTCTTTTTAATTTTTTCAA
Source organism: Dyadobacter sp. NIV53 (assembly GCF_019711195.1). Taxonomy (NCBI): domain Bacteria; kingdom Pseudomonadati; phylum Bacteroidota; class Cytophagia; order Cytophagales; family Spirosomataceae; genus Dyadobacter; species Dyadobacter sp. NIV53. Next base: position 1,839,713 of record NZ_CP081299.1, on the reverse strand, counting down.
AACCAACTCTGGCCAGTTTTCTGTATAAATCAAGATCCTTAGCATCGGAGAGTTTCTCCGGGAGTTTCAAAATGGTTAGAATGATCACCTCAGCATGGCATTTGCCTGCCAGTTCTATGGCAAATCTCAACGCATTTTCACAGCAGGGTGAGAAATCGCACGGCACAAGGATCTTTTTCATATAAATAAAGCCTTTGTAATGTTGGATCTACGCGGCATCACTGCTGAGCCCCAATTGAATACGTCCAGATCGTTTCCTTTGAATGGTTCGCAACACTTTCAGCAATGCTACCGGCCATGAAGTGCTTAAGTCCCTTATTCCCGTGCGTGCCCATTGCTATAATGGAGTTACTTAAAGCAGTTGAGAATTTTAGTATACCATCTTCCTCATTGTTATGTTCCCGGACATTGATTGTATAATTGGTCAGATCGTAGAAGCGGGCCATGTTTCCCAGACTCATTTCCAGTTCCTCAATTTTTTCATCATTGACTGGTGTTTTAATATATAATAAATGAAGGGTTGCATTGAAAAAGGCCTGCAGTGCTTTAATTTTTTCGACTATTGCATTTTGAGTCAGATCAATTTCAGTAGGAAAAATGATGTTTTTGATCCTGGAAAAACTTTGCGCATGGTGAATGACAAATACCGGAACAGGTGCACATTGAACAATTTTTTCAGTATTGGAGCCTAATAAGAATTCTTTCAATCCATGTACGCCGCGTGTGCCCATCACCACAAGGTCTGCTTCTTGTTTGTGGATCTGGTTCAGTAATGTCTGGCATACCGTGCCTTGCTCAGTTACAAAAGTTACTTTCACATTTTTAGCATCTATTGCTTTTGTAAAAACCTCAAAATCATCCCAGGCATCCACTTCCAGTTCTTTTAACACAGACGTCACATGCAAATAATAAGGATTCGAATCCAGGCTTTCAACATATACAGGTGTGAGATCTATAATCTTTACCAAAATTACCTCGCCGCCATTGGCAGCAGCAAGATCAATAGCAAACTTGTAAGCTTGTCTTGCAGAATCTGAGAAGTCGCAGGGCACGAGGATCTTTTTCATGGTTGTTCGATTAATGGTTTGGCGTGTCATCAAATTGTTGATTGACGATGCTAAACTATTGATTATCAAAAAAGATTAGAATGATGTTCATTGGCATGAAACCTGACTTTGGTCATGACTCGCCCATATTCGGGAGAGGAGGTTGTGGGGTCTTGTTTTCTGAATTTCAAAAGCACAATTCATGAGTAATATCAGCTTAAATCATGCAGGAGAACATATTTTGCCAAAATCCATCCGGATAAATTTGAGCTGAACTAGATATTGAAGAAAGCTAAATCAAAACGTCATGAAAAAGCTATGCATGGTTTTGTTGATCGGTTTATACGGTTGTAGTCCTGCGATTCGCGCATATTATGATTACGACAAGGCGGATAACGTCCAAAATTATAAGACCTTCACCTGGGAGGGGGCAAGTCAAACGGAGAAAAAAGGCAATCCGTTATATTACAGCGAATTGAACGATAAACGGATAAGAGCAGCCGCCAGCGACCTGATGCAGGCAAAAGGGTATGTCCGTACCGACCAGAATCCTGACCTCACGCTGCACTATCACATTGTAATGGAAGAGCGCTCAATGCTGACTCCGGATCCTTACGGCTATATGTATGGCGATTACTTCATGCGTCCCAGATCCGACGTATTCAGCTACCGCGAAGGAACTTTGATCATTGACTTCATGAGTACAAAAAACCAAAATCTGGTCTGGCGCGGATGGGCGGTTGCCGCCATGGAAGTAGTGCTTTACGACACCAAAGACACGGATATCCTGATCAGATCAGCAGTAGCAAAAATTTTTCAAAATTTTCCTGAATCGAAAGGAGATATTGATCCAACTGTCACTTTTCGTGAACAGTAAAGTGTAACTCGAATCTATTGATCTTCTGATGGTTAGGTTGTTGCAGTCAAGCCGAGCCCAATCGTTATGAATCTGCCGGATACCATGAACGCTATGATTTCCATTCACCGGGAAAGCCATTGGCCTTTTCAAAAGTACCAATACCGGTTCCTCAGGAAAATCAGATACTCGTAAAGGTGATCGCCTGTGGGATTTGCAGAACCGACCTCCATATTGTGGACGGGGAACTAGCAGATCCAAAGCCAGACCTTATTCCGGGGCACGAAATTGTCGGGCAAGTGGTGCAATCGGGAAGTGAAGTTTCCAGGCATAAGTTGGCGATTTTGTCGGCATTCCCTGGCTCAGATATACCTGCGGATACTGCAAATATTGTGAGCGAAATCAGGAGAATCTTTGCGAAAACGCCCTTTTTACAGGCTATACGGTGGACGGCGGGTACGCTAAGTTACGGTAGCTTATGAACAATATTGGTTTCCGCTTGACAGTTTTTATGCAAATATGGGCAAGTACTTAAACGTACAATTTTGCCCGCAGCTCTTTAAAATCCTTTTGATATAGAGTCGTTCGGAAAAGTAATTTTAACCTCGTAAAAAGATGGAAGTTGCTTTTCCAGACGTGACAATTCAGGTGCTGAAATTACACTGGGAAAAAGTAAGTCAATAGAGTAGTTAAGCTCTGAATTGCGGTTAGCTATATATTTTTCTTCGATTCCATTCTGCTTCTTGCTTCCAAAATAGCCGGCATACTTTCTACTGCCCAGTTTTTCAGCATAGTAATGGCAGGCAGTAGTGTTCTGCCAAGATCAGTAAGCGAATATTCAACCTTGGGCGGAATCTGGGGATACATCTTTCGGTTGATAAGCCCGTCCGTTTCCAGACTTTTCAGTGTTACAGTGAGCATCTTTTGTGATATGCTTTCTATTTTGTGATCCAGTTCACTAAAACGCAGTGTTCCGTCGCTTCCCAAAATGTCCATAATCATCAAAGACCATTTGTCCCCAACACGGTCAAGGAGATTACGGATACCGCAATCAGCCATGTCAAAATCTTTTTTTATTTCTTTTCGAATCATAACCTCTTAGTTTTCAATATAACAAACATGGCGGTAAGTGACTGAGATTCTGGTACGTTCTTGTTTGAGTCTTACTTACCAAATACCTTTGACTTACCAAAAGTAAGTAATTGATAATTACAAAATAAAATGGACTTAAAAATTAAAGGAAAAAGAGCATTAATTACCGGATCAAGTTCTGGTCTGGGAGAAGCAATTGCTAGTATGCTGGCGAGCGAAGGCGCTGAGGTGATTATTCATGGTCGTGATGAAGAGAGGACCAAATCGGTTACAGATAAGATTAATAAATTTGGTGGAAAGGCCGAATACGCGATAGGAGACCTGACAACCGAAGACGGCGCTGATCGTGTGGTAGCCGCAGCTTTGGCCAATGGACAGGTCGATATTCTGATCAACAATGCAGGGGTTTACCGTGGGCAGCCCTGGTTGGATGTGACACCGAAAGAATGGCTGGATACTTACAATATCAACGTGGTATCAGGTATAAGAATGACTCAGCGTTTGCTTCCTCAAATGCGTAAACTTGGTTGGGGAAGGGTAGTTCAGATCGGCGGTATAACGGCGATCCAGCCTATGGCAATTCAGCCGGACTATAATGCGGCAATGGCGGCAAGGCATAACCTGACGGTATCACTTGCCAGGGAGCTGAAAGGTTCAGGCATTACTTCTAATACGGTTGCGCCGGGAGCAATGTTGGTAGAATCCGTAAAAAAACTGATCCTTGGCATGGCAAAACAAAATAATTGGGGAGATAACTGGGATGAAATTGAAAAAAATGCAGCAGCCCAATTCTTGCAAAATGATACGGGAAGATTTGGTAGGCCAGAAGAAGTGGCAGGCGCGGTAGCTTATCTGATGAGCCCGTACGCTGATAACATTACGGGATCGATCGTTCGTGTAGACGGAGGTCAAACTTTTTCAGTCTAGTCCTGATAATCGAAATGTTGTATCCGAAGGCAATTGCAAAACGCCAGTCCTGTGTTCAGGATTGGCGTTTCAATTATATATTAATAGCTGGCCGTTAATCAAAACAATCATCAATTTTCAGAGATCACCCACCTTAATCTTATGCCGGTGCTCTGTTCCCCAATCTGCAAGCACTTTGATGATCGGCTCCAATGTGTGGCCGTAGGCTGTCAATTCGTAACTTACAGTAATGGGCTTGGTGATGTTAACGGTCCGTGTGATAAGCCCGTTAATTTCTAGGTCTTGCAGCTCTTTTGAAAGCATTTTGGACCCAAGACCGTCAATCTGTTTCTGTAAATCTGTAAAATTCTTTTTACCATAAAGCAGAACGCTGATCACCTTGATCTTCCATTTACCGCTTATCAGATCAAGCGCGTCCTGTATTGCAAAAAGTATCTTCGAACAATCAACCTGCTCTTCAACCATTGATTTAATTTTCTCCATAATTACAAAGGTTTACCAAGGGAACCCACTTTACTTTTGGAAACCCGTATCAAAAGTAAAGTTAAGAGATTTTACCTTTGAGTAAATGATTTTTTAGAATAAAATATGGTGATGAAAAAATTTGAAAATAAGATAGCAGTCATTACAGGCGGAAACAGTGGCATGGGTTTCGGAACAGCAAAAGTTCTTAAAGATTTGGGTGCCACCGTTATCATTACAGGTAGAAGAAAAGAGGCTCTTGACCAGGCCGCCCAGGAACTGGGAGTTACGGCGATTTTATCAGATCAGGCAAAGCTTGAAGACATTGATAGTCTGGTAAAGGAGGTGACGGAAAAATTCGGAAAGGTTGACATTCTCTATATCAATGCGGGCATATCGGGAACATCCTCCATTGAACTTGAAACACCGGAAAACTTCGACAAGATCAACGACGTCAATTACAAGGGAGTTTACTTTACTTTGAGTAAATTCATTCCTTATCTTAATGACGGTGCATCTGTTGTGGTTCTTTCCTCAGTCCTGGCTTCCACAGTGGGTGCGGGATTAAGTGTTTACAGCGCAAGCAAAGCAGCAGTTAATTCTATCGTAAAAACAGCCGCATTGGAACTTGCATCAAGAAAAATCAGGGTGAATTCAATTAGTCCGGGTGCAATTGACACTGAATTATTCAGCAAAATGGGTATGGATGATGAAACCTTAAATGGCATGACCGACTACCTGATAGGCTTAACGCCTTTGGGCCGTATCGGAAAACCGAGCGAAATAGGTCAGCTCGTTGCTTTCCTATCGAGTGATGAGGCGTCATTCATTACCGGTTCTGATCATATTATTGATGGAGGATCGACATTACTTTAAGAATTTCAGGTAAAATCTGCAAGAAGAAAAATGGTTTTGCCAGCATGATAATGCCAGCAAAACCATTTTTTATTATAACAAATTAAGCTGGTTATGAATGAAGTGATTCTGCTTTCATTTTTAATAGAAGCGCTAAAACTAATTTTTCTTTGATGACTCAGAAGCCATCAAATCAATGTTTCAAATAAATACATGCCAACTACTATAATTCATAAAAAAACTGCCTTAGCCGTTATACTTACCGTTCAGCTCATGCTGGCGATGGACTTTCTGATCGTTGTCATTTCATTAAAAGACATTCAGGCTGACCTGGGTTTTACTTCAACCGATTTATCATGGATACCGAATGCTTTCGGTCTGGCGTTTGGAGGATTGCTGCTTTTAGGAGGCCGGCTAGGTGATATGATCGGACAGGTAAAAGCCTTTCGGATCGGGGTAGCAATTTTTGTGCTTGCTTCCCTTGCAGGAGGCCTGGCATTGTCACCTCCCATATTGATCTTAGCTCGTGTCTTTCAAGGTATAGGCTCAGCATTGGCTGCTCCGAGTGTTCTGGCTTTGATTACCATTTTGGCTGAAAATGAAGCCGAAAAAAATCGCGGACTGTCTCTTTTTATTGCCGTATCTTCCACCGGGGCATCGTTGGGACTGATTTTGGGTGGAGCCTTAACAGAATACATGTCCTGGCGTTGGTCGCTGCTTATTAATGTACCCATCGGAGCATTTGCATTTGCAGTGATTGCTTTTCTTGTCCCGGAAACTATAAAGGTAAAGGGAAAACTAGATTTTTTTGGCGCTTTAACGGGAGCTTTGGGCTTTACTGTGCTCGTGTTCGGCTTCATTAGCGCAGGTGAAAATAGCTGGACGTCGGATATCACTATTGCTAGTTTCGTCAGCGCGGTGATCCTGCTTTTACTTTTTGTCTGGATAGAATCGAAAGTTGCAGAACCGCTTTTAGATCTGAGTATCCTAAACTCAAAACAACGACGTGGGGGCTTGGCTGTAATGGCGGTGATTGTTGGGATGCATTTTGCAGCATTGTTTTTAATCCTTCAATATTTTCAAGAAGTCTTGGGTTACAATCCATTGTTGGCAGGATGCGCTTATCTGCCTCTGACAACGGTCGTTTCAATCGTGTCTCAGTTCGTCCCACGCCTTGTTGCTAAATTTGGAGTCCGCTTTCTTTTAATAACCGGAAGTATGCTGGTGGCGGTAAGTTTCGTCGGTTTTTCACAATTAACCAGCACGAGCACTTACATGGGAGATGTGCTTCTGCCTTTATTTGTTCACAGCTTAGGTATTGCATTGGTGTTTGTACCAGGAAGCATTGTCATTCTGGATGGCGTTGATGATCAGGAGGCTGGAATATTATCCGGGGTCTTACAGATCAGTCAACAGATTGGTGGTGCTATTGGGATAGCTGCTATCATTTCTATTTATACGGCAAATCTGCTTCCTGAGGATTTTTCGTCCGGGTTTAATGCCGCATTCTTAATCGCTGCAGGTATTTCGATTACGGGTGCTATCATTACTATTTTCACCATTCCGGAAAAACAACTTGAAATAAGCAAATAAAATTTATCCTGATATCAGCGCTCTTGCGGAAGCAACGGCCTTTTCTGACACGATTCGTATAAAAAAGATTATCTGTCCAAAAGAAAGGCAAATGACTTTCTGCATGACCTGGTTGTTTGATTTTGCAAGTTATCGGTTTGATTATGCCTGTTTTACCTGTTTGATAACCCGGAAATTTGTGGAGTTAACTTTTAAATTAATTCAAAACAAATTGACATGATCACTTTTCAGGAAACCTCAGATAAATTTGCCGTAATTGAGACGCTGTACCGCTTTGCTGCGGGACTGGACCTGCGGGATAACGACCTTCTTGCATCTGCTTTTGCAACGGATGCTACATCCGATTTCAGGCCGGCAGGAAAAAAAGCTGGCTTTGAATATCCGGTGCTGGAAGGCAGGGAAAACATTGTCGCCGCGCTGATGGGGTCACTCAGTCAAATCGATACCACGTATTCGGTAAGCAATCCGAGGGTAACAATCGACGGAGATAAGGCCGTTTTGGACGCACTCGTCGAAGCGCAACACGTGCCTTCCAGCGACCATACGCGGCACTATTTAATGAAAAATCGGTACGACGTTGAACTTGTGAGGCAGGGCGAAGTATGGGTTATTCAGATCGTCACAATTGATAATATCTGGCGTACGGGCGATCCTGGCGTTCTTACAGGAATCTAAAACGTTCATTATCGGTTAGATATCTATATCGCTGGACAGTTTAACAAAAATGCGACGGTCTAACACCGTCGCATTTTTGTTGTAAAACATTATTGAACTTATACCAACTGACAATGAACAGCTTATTTAATCTTTGCCCCATATAATTCTTTCAAAAAGTCCGGTAAACTTACAGGCTCTTTGCCTGTGATACGCCTGAAAGTGTCAGATGTTTTTTCGAATTCTCCTTCCACAATGGCTCTGGCAGACAAAGTGCTAATTTCGATTCCAGTTTGTGGTACTCCATAATTTTTTAATGTATTCTCGAAATCTATTTCTGTTGGCGAAACATAGTCGATCTTTGTTCCGCTTACCTCTGTAATTAGTTGTGCCACTTCTTCAAAGGTGTAGGCTACCTCGCCACTTGCTTCATAGACTTTGTTTTCGTGGCCCGGAGTTGTCAGGATTTCGGCAGATAGTTCTGCAATGTCTCTGCGGGCAATGAATCCACTTTTTCCCTGTGATGCCGGAAAGAATATGGTTTTGGCTGTAAGTATATTTTCCCCGACAAAGAGCGGGATAACTTCCATGTAATAGTTATTCAGTAAAATTGTGTACGGTATTGCCGATGCCCTGATGGCGTCTTCTGCAATAATGTGGCCCTGAGCGAGTGTTAATAGAGGGTGATTTTCGTGACCATCTTTTCTGGAAAAACTGGTATACACCACATGACCAACCTTTGCCTGTATTGCAGCCGCTACTACATTTTCATGTTGAACCAAACGGCCTTCAAGATCCGGGCCGGAAACAAAATATAGTATGCCGATGCCTTCAAAAGCGTTGATCATTGATTCACTATCATCGTAATTTCCAATGCGAATTTCAATCCCCTTGCTTTCAAATATTTCGGCATGAAGTTCACTCCTTAGCATCACCGCTATGTTTTTAGCTGCCGTTTTATTTAATAATGATTCAAGTACAAGTCCGCCCAAATTTCCAGTAGCCCCGGTAATCAGAATTTTCTTCTCCATGTTAATTTTATGATCTGGTGATTAAAATATTGAGGTAATTAATTATTTTGTTGCGTTTCATTCGTAACCCCAAGGAACTGTCTCCGCACAATTTGTTATGGCGTGTGCGCGACCTCTGTTACCTGGCCATCCGGGTCATAGAAGTCAATTGTGTAGTAATCTTTCGAATATGGCATTGCCAATGGGCCGCGAATGAACGATGTGTTTTGACCTGTTAGTGCCTGATATACCTGATCAACCTGCTGTTTTTCGACAGCTTGAAAACAGAGGTGTCTGACTCCAAGAGACCTGTTTTTTACGAGATCTCTCATCTCTTTGAAATAGATGACCATACTTCCATTTGAAAAGGAGACATCGCTAATCTGTTTCCAGCCGATCAAAGGGAGGAAACTATTGTAGAATCTCATGGTTTGGCCGAGATCCGATACCCAGAATTCAATGTGATTTATTCCTGGTTTTAAACTGCTATCCATAATTTCTAATCGTTAATTTGTTAGGTATAAATACTCTTGGCGATGGGCACAACACTTTAACCAGATGATTTTCGTTTCATCTTTACTCAAAAATCGGTATGCATTGGCTGCCGAAAGGTGATTGAAAGTATTACAGGTATGTTTGCCCGGCTTTCGGGATAAACCAGCCTTCAGGTTTTCCTGCCGCAGATTATTTTTTAGTTGTTAAATGCCTGGCGGTATTCAAGAGGGGATATTTTGGTTTTACTTTTAAAAAGTTTATTGAAGGATTGCGGGTACTCGAAACCAAGTTGATAAGCAATTTCAGCAATGGTCAGATTGGTTGTGCTGAGAATATCCTTGGCTTGGTTAATCAGTTTGTTATGAATATGCTGTTGGGTCGTTTGTCCGGTAAGAGACCGAAGCATGTCGCTCAGGTAACGGGGTGAAACTTTGAGGTGATCTGCGAGCTGCTGCACCGTCGGCGGTCCTTCAAACAGTGATTTTTCCGTTTCAAAGAATTCGGTCAGGTACGACTCCATTTCCCCGATCAGATCGTTATGAACTGTTTTCCGGGTGATGAATTGCCGGTTGTAAAAACGGTTACTGTAATTGAGCAGAAGCTCTATTTGTGTGATGAGCACATCCTGGCTAAAATGGTCAATATTGTTCTCGAGTTCAATCGCGATCGCATCGAATACCGAAAATATAACCTTCTTTTCCTTATCGGATAAGTACAGGGCTTCTGCCACTGAATAAGAAAAGAAGCCATAATTGACAATGTTCTTTCCGATTGGATAACTGCGGATAAAATCAGGATGGAACAACAAGGTGTAGCCGCTGTAATCTTTTTCTTCTTCTGCCGCTGTAATTAACTGATTCGGTGCTGTAAAGGAAAGACCCCCTTCTTCAAAATCATAATACCCCTGTCCGTACCGTATTTGGCCTGCAAAATGTTTTTTAAAGGATATCTTGTAAAAATTCAGCACGTATCCTTTTCCAAGATGCGTGGTGTCTGCCCGGATATCTTTATAGTCAACCAGTGCTACAAGTGGGTGCATAGGTCTTGGAAGTTCCAACATCCGGAGTAGTTCGGATACACTTTGGATGACTTGCGGAGTATTTTCCTTCTTCATTGGCTAGCGAATTAGATCTTGTGATAAACCGGATATATATTCCAGGATACGGTTCGCTGATCGATGAGATCATGAACAGGTGAATCGGAAAGTTCATCCATCAGGCGGTGCATCGCATCGGTCCCATCCTCCTGCGAATCCCAGATGAGTACATCGATGATGGTGCCGTCAGGCTGCTGTGCGATTTGTCTGGACTGGAAACCCGGTTGTTTTTTTAACCAGGAATCTACATCTGCATTGGCCGCTATAAAATTCTTATATGTCTTTCCTTTTTCCAATTTAAAGGTCGTCATTTCCAGACCACCTGGTTTAGTTATATCTGACATTGTCGTGTTCGTTTTAATAATATGAGGGTAATTGATTAAACAGTTACTTTCCTGATAAAAGTTTGTTTAAGTGAATGCCACCCAAATCCCACTTAAATATTTTTTACAAAATCAGTTGAATTTGTAAAGTTCATTGATCTGTTCGCTGTGCGCCTGTATGCCAAGTTTCTGACGCGTTTGTGATGCGTGGACGGCGTCCGGGCCAGCCAGGTAACGAAGCTGTGTTTTGTTGTCCGTCGCTGCTTCGTAGATGATAGCTGCAATCTGTTCGGGCTCCGAAAAAACAACATTTGTACTTCCGTCTTCGAAACCTGACATCATTTTATTCCAAAGTGGAGTATACGCCTCATTGGCAACATAGGTCAGGGACCTTCCAACATAGTCGGTATTCATGGCTCCGGGTGCGATGGTTTTAAAACGTATACCAAATTGATTGGTTTCATAATTCATCGCCTCGCTCCAACCTTCCAATGCAAATTTTGTGGCGCTGTAAACAGAAGCCAACGGATTTGCTGCAATGCCGGCAGCAGAAGTGATGGTAAGGAATATCCCCCCTTTTTTTGTTCTCTGAAATAAGTTATAAACGGCTGAGAAACCCGCAAAACACCAAGTAAATTGGTCTCAAGCTGTTTTCTGATCTGCTGATCTGTGTAGGCTTCAAACCCGCCGACAAGTCCGTATCCGGCATTGTTTAACACCACGTCAACGCCAAGTGTAACTGCTTTCTGAACTGTTTGCGTCACCTGGTCGGGGTTGGTAACATCCATGGGCAACAAGGTGACATTTTCTAGCAGACCAAGTTCTGTTTCTTTTTCAGGATTACGCATAGTAGCAATTACCTTCCAGCCGTTTGCTTGAAATAATCTGGCGGTTGTCTTTCCTAATCCGGACGAAGCGCCGGTGATGAATATTGTTTGCATGATTTTGATTTATTGTTCGATACAAAGATCCGGCTGTGTTGTCTGTCCAGTGTTTCCGTTTTGGTAAATTGTGTATCCAAAATAGCGAAGCAAAAAAATTTTGCCATTCTGGAACAACTGTTTTAAATATTCGTATATTTGTAGCCAGTTATGGCGAGAAACGTAGAATTCAATCAGGAGGAAGCAGTCCGAAAGGCAATGGAGGTCTTTTGGAAGAAAGGATATAATGGAGCTTCCATGCGCGATCTGACCGATGCGATGCAGATCAATCCAAGCAGTTTGTACAATACAATTGGAGATAAGCGTCAGCTTTTTATCAGGTGTATCCATGATTACACCCAAGGGCGGATTCAGGCGGTGAAAAAACATGCAGCAAATTTTAAATCTCCTTTAAAAGCGCTTGTTAGTATTATTAACGAGTCTGTAAATTCGATTTTATACGCCAGTAACAGCTGTCTGGCCATCAAAACAACTTTTGAACTCGCTGTGACGGATAAGGATGTACAAGCAATTTTGAAAAATGAAAGCGATCTTACTTATGATTTTTTTCTATCACTGGTCAGGCGAGCACTTGAAGAAAAAGAGATTGACCCGGCTACTGATGCTGAAATGATGGCAGATTATATCGTCAATTCCTTTACAGGATGGCACGAGTCGTATATCTTGCATCAGGATGCTGCAAGGATAAAAAAAATGGCAAAATATCTGATCACCCAGATTTCGAGATAATTCTTTTATCCTAATCTGAAACGATTGTTTTAAAATAGGATAGAAGCACCGCATTTTTGAACATTGGAAAACTCCCCGAGTTGGATACAACTCTTGCAGCTTTGGCAACAAACACGTCTCTGGTTTGTGTGAACTTTGCCAGCAAGAAAACAAAGATATGTTATGAAAGAAGGCACAAAAGGCACCGTTTTTATTGTGGACATAAGTGGTTACACCAGGTTCATTAAGGAGACAAACAATGCTGATGGCACAAGGATTATCAAAAAGTTATTTACTTCCATCCTCAAGGCAAACTGCTTGTTCTTGCAAATTTCTGAAATAGAGGGCGATGCCATTTTGTTTTATCAGTTTGGCAAACCAATTGCGGTGAAAAAAATATTGGCTCAGTTTGAAAAAATGCTGGCTTCTTTCAACGCACAGGTAAACCAGCTGAGAATTTTATTTCCTGAGGTAACCGATCTGAGCATTAAGGTTATTGTTCATTACGGGCGTATGAGCATCTACGAGATCGGCCGTTTTTTTAAACTATTCGGAAGACCGCTGGTGGATGCGCATAGGTTGCTCAAAAACAGCGTTCCGTCGAGTACCTACGTACTGATAACCAGCGAATATATGAAGGAACTAAAAATCATCGGACCGCACACACAATTGCCGACTGGTCATCAGCACTGTGAGCGGTATGATGTGGGAAACCTGTGTTATACTTATTTCTCCTTTCTTAAAAATTAGATGTTCACACACGTTTATAGCATGTATTAAATAATCAAACCAGTATATCAATATGAAAGAATTAACCTTAAATGATGCAGTAAACCGGTCTTTGAAGTTACGAGAACTGTACCGTGAATTAGAATTGAAATACCATGGCAGTGAATGGTCTGTTGAAGAAGACGCCCTTGCGTTTCTTACGGATGCAGGATTGGTAGGCCGCCTGACGATGTCTCAGCAGGGACGCTGGCCAAAGGGAGATAATGCGGCCTCGGAACTGGATCATAAGTTAGGCGAGTGTATCTGGTGGCTGATTGTTTTGGCCGACCGTATGGATATAGATATTCAAACGGCGCTGGCGGGCTTTCTATCCAGGACTGAAAACCTTTTAAAAAAATAATATGACGACGATAAAAAAAACAGCTGAAGGCAAGCTCCTTATTTATGGCGCAACAGGATATACCGGAACCTTGATTTGCCATGAGGCTGCCAGACGCGGACTGGATTTTGAGATTGCTGGCAGAAATCAGCACAAGCTTTCGGAGTTAGCACAGCAGCTACGTGTTCCCTATCATGTTTTTGATGTGAATGACCGGGCCAGCTGGGAAAAAAGTCTTCGCGGAAAAACGTGTCTTCTCAATAGTGCGGGCCCATTCAGTCAAACCGCCGAACTTGCCATGCAGGCCTGTATCAGCCACCAGGTACATTATGTTGACATTACAGCCGAAGTCGAAATTTACCGGTTGGCTGAGTCCAAAAACCTGTCAGCGGAAGCTGCTGGCATTATGATCTTGTCTGGTGCCGGGCTATTTTCAACCTATGACCCGCTTGTGGTCCATACTGCCAGACGGGTAAAAAATCCTGTCGCTTTAAGAGCGGCTTTTCAGTACAGTGGAGGATTTACACCAGGTTCTATTGCCAGCAGTGCCAATATTATTAACGCCGGTATTCTTATAAGACGAAACGGGTTGATCGAAAAATTAACCGAAGCAGAGTCTTCTGAATTTGATTTCGGTGCTGGGCCGCAGCAATGTTTTCCAACGCCACTGGGCGCTGTTGTACTTTGCTACAAATCAACAGGCATCCCCAACATAGAAGAATTTTTTCAGATGGCCCTTCCTGCTAGCGAGGAGTCAGACCATTCAACAGTTCAGGGTGGAGAAATAAATCCAGATAAGGTGGAAGAGCCTAGCAGAATTTTGGCGGAGGTGACCGGGGCAGATGGATCTGTTGTGAGATCGATGGCAATTATGCGGGCTGGCTATATGCCGACTGTTACGGCAGCGGTCGAGGTTGCTTCCCGTATATTAAACGGGTTTTGCAAGGCTGGCTTTCAATCACCGGCTTCGGTATATGGGGAGGCGTTACTGGAAACGTTGGAGGTTATAGTTATTGATTTGTAAATGGTAATAATTACTGAGTCGCCATGGTTACAGAGTTTTTAGGACGCCCAGAACCTGCGCGTAATTACCGGAGGAGGGTTTGTGAAAAGTCAAACACAAGTGAAGATTTTAAGGTAATACGCATTCCTTCTGAAGATCAACAATTTAGCTGTTCGCCCTATAACAGGAAAGGTCTTTTTAAAATCAGTATTCATCACGGTGCTAACCGGATTTATTATGCGGACAAAATGGTGGAGATAAAGAAGCAGGCTATTTTGTTTTCCCGGCCCAATATGATTTACCGTTTTGAGCCGTTGGAGCAGCAGCATCCGGGCTACCTCTGTGTTTTCACTGAAAGTTTTTTTGATCGGTTTATGAATATCAACGATTATCCGCTGTTCAAACCGGGTGCTTCGCCATTAATTGATATAACAGATGTAGAAATGGATTCCTTTTTAAAGCTGTTTGAGAAAATGGAACACGAGATGGAAACTGATTTTGATTACAAGTATGATGCGGTTAGGGTCCTGGTAATCCAATTGATACTGGATACGCTCAGACTACGGCCTAATGCCGATTTGAAATTCATAGAATCCAACAGTTCCATGCGACTTAGCAGCTATTTTCAGGAGCTGCTTGAAGGCCAATTCCCAATCCAGAGCCCGTCACATAAAATGCACCTGAGGCACCCGGCAGAGTTCGCTGACGCGCTATTCGTTCACGTCAATCATCTTAATCGTTCCCTAAAAGAAGTTACAGAAAAAACAACTTCTCAGGTAATTGCAGACCGTATTTTTCTGGAAGCAAAAAGTTTGTTGCAGAATACGGAATGGAATATTGGAGAAGTAGCATGGTGTCTTGGTTTTGAAGACCTGTCCCATTTTATCAAATTTTTTAAGAAAAATGCCGGCACCACGCCTAGTAAATTGAGGAAAGTGTTAGCGGTTTGATATTGACAATTTTACGTCTGAAAACCGACCTAATATTACACTGATAAGAAAACATCACAATAATGGTATCCCAAAACGGTAAAATTAATCAGAATTACTCCACAAGTTCCTGTGAAGACAGAAATACAATTATTCCCCCTAAAAGACGCTAATCAGGCGCTCGATAATCTTCACAAAGCAAAATACAAGGTGCGGCTGTGTTGTATATGGGGTAAAAGATCTGCGATTCTGTTCTCGTTTTTGTCTGAATGCAAAAAGGAACCGGTATAGCCAGTTCCTCTTTTTGCCATAGCCAATGCCTGGAACGTGTTAGTCAAATGCGAATTCGTCTTCTGCTACTTCAATTTGGTTCTCGACCCGGTTGACTCCCGGTGCATCCCAGGCTGCATCTTCGGCGTCCTCTTTTTCACTGTAAGCCCTGACAGTTCCACTAAGAATAACGGTATTACCGACAACGTTTATCTTTATTTTTCCCGAGTCAATGGATGCATGACGCTGAAATGCCGAATCAATTTTTCGTTTGATATTTTCCAAGACAGGTTTTG
The DNA here is from genome assembly GCF_019711195.1 of Dyadobacter sp. NIV53. Lineage (NCBI taxonomy): Bacteria > Pseudomonadati > Bacteroidota > Cytophagia > Cytophagales > Spirosomataceae > Dyadobacter > Dyadobacter sp. NIV53. Next base: position 1,824,049 of record NZ_CP081299.1, on the reverse strand, counting down.
GTTTGATCGTGATTTGATTTACCACAAGCCTGACACCTTTTATGGTTTCAACAGCAATTTCGGCCATTGCGCGTTCATGTGCCCATTCCACCTGCCCGCTGAGCGTTACAAAACCATTTTCAACATTGATTTTGATGTTTTCTTCCGCAACGGCTGAGTTCCATTTTAGAACATTTACCACCGCTTCTGCAATCTCCAGATCAGTTTTCTCATGACCAGGATGGAGTACAACGCGGATGTCTTCAATCACAGCTTTTACGCCGCTAACCTTTTTTACGGCCTTCTCCGCTGCCAGTTTCTTGGGATAAGAATTTAGCTGACCAGACAAAGTCGCTATTCCGTTTTTTACAGAAACGCCAATTTCGGTTGCTTCCAGTATAGGTTGCCATCTCAACTGTTCCATTACGTCTTTTTGAATTTCCAGATCCGTTTTCATCTCTAAAAGTTTTTAAGTGGAATCTATTTTGTTTATCAAAAATAGATCACATTAAGAACCGTAAGTATGATGCTTCTCATCCTTGAAAATGATTGTAATTGAGTTATTTAAAGAGAAAATGTGTAGTCAGTAAAGGCCTGGATTCGCAAATTGGGACAAGCTTCAAAACGGCCGGCTAATGCGTTCTTGTGAACCTATATGAAGCAAATCTGACAGTCTGGATCACTAAGATGGGTATAGTTCCTGCAAGCAGAATCAGTCCGAATGCGCGGGCATTTAGAAGCTGCAAATTGAGTATCATTCTTAAAAAAGGGATGTAATACGTTCCCAATAAAAGCAGGATGCACAATGCCGTAGCCAGCCAGACAAACTTGTTAGCCGTGATTTCATTAGAATAAAACCGGCCTTTCCCGGAATATAGATTGAAAACATGAAGCAGTTGCGAAAGTGAAAGTGCAAAAAATGTGATGGTATTGCCTTCCTTTTGGCTAAGCCCAAAATGATTGATTGCAAGCCAATAAACTACCAAAACCGACGCTGTCATGACCAACGCATAATATAAAATTTTACGCCAGTCGCTTTTTTCGATGATCGATTTTTTGGGATCACGCGGGAGCTTTTTCATAAGGTGGTTATTCTCTTTGCCCACCCCCAATGCCAGAGCCGGAAACACATCAGTGACGATGTTGATGAACAGGATTTGCAGGGGAAGCAAAGGGTTTCCTGCATTCAGGAATCCTGCGAAAGTAACCACAAAAATTTCTGTCAGATTGCAGGAAAGTAAAAAGATGACAAACTTCCTGATATTTTCAAAAATCACTCTTCCCTGGCTTATCGCATGGACAATGGATACGAACGAGTCGTCTTTTAACACGAGATCAGCCGCCTCGGATGCAACTGCCGAACCTCTGAGTCCCATCGCAATCCCTATATCTGCCTGCTTAAGAGCAGGTGCGTCGTTTACGCCATCGCCGGTCATCCCAACTATACTTCCCCGGTTCTGATAAAACTTAATCATATCCAGCTTTTGAGCCGGGTTTACACGTGCGAAAACGTTACAATTCAGGAGTTTTTGTTCGTCAGCTTCACCGTTTGGATCCATGTTGAGCAGATCTTTTCCTGTGATTACATTTTGATTATCATCAGATACAAGTCTGATCTGCATGGCGATATTGAGAGAAGTCGCCGGATGATCGCCTGTCAGCATCACTACCTTAATTCCCGCGTCGCGACAGGCTTTTAAGGCAGAAGTAACAGCAGTGATGGGAGGGTCAATAAAGCCTATCAGACCCAAATAGATAAGTTTATCGTCATTAGTGAAGTCAGAGCCAGGATTTTCATCCGTTTCGCGATAGGCAAATGCCAGCGTTCTCAGTCCATCACCAGCCATTTTTTCCGAGAGATCGTATTCCTGTTGTCTGGCTTTCTCATTCTCCCAAACACACTTTTCCATAACTTCCTCAACTGCTCCTTTTACAGAAATGAAATATTTGGAACCGGATTGATGCAATGTGGACATCATTCTGGTATTGGAGTTGAAGGTGTTTTCAGCCACTTTTATATAATCATGCTTTAACTTTTTTAGGTCGAAGTCAAATCTTTTGCAAAAAGTCAGGAGTGCGATTTCCAATGGGTCTCCGGTATTTTTGTTTCCGGTTTCTTCTTTTATCTGGGCATTATTGGCAAGAGCGCAAACGCGCAAAAGCAGGTCAAATTCTGCACAATCTGAGCGTTGCAGAGCGTTCTTTGTGTTTGTTTTGTCTTCGTTTATTCTGGCAGTTAAGCCCGCCTTTTGTAAATGAATGGTATCGACTTCTATTTTATTCTGTGTAAGCGTGCCGGTTTTATCAGTAAAGATTATATTGGTATTTCCCAAAGTTTCGACGGCTGACAAGCGTTTTACAATTACCTTTTGTTTTGCCAGCCGGAGCACGCCATTCGCGAGTGCAATTGTTGCTACGACAGTCATTCCTTCCGGAATTGCGGCAATCGAAAGTGCAACGGCAGTTTCAAGTAGCTGCCTAAGTTCTTCTCCGCGAATTACACCAACAACTAAATACAAACTGGCAAGCCCGGCGGTAACCCAAATGAGAACTTGGCCAAGCCCTTCCAGTTTTGCTTCCAACGGAGTAGCAGTGCGTTCTGCGTTGCGAACCATCGTGGATATCTTACCAACTTCCGTGGAATTCCCGATATCTGTCACGATTGCCTTTCCATTCCCATTATTTACAGCAGTTCCCTTAAATAACCGGTTATGTTGATCAGCCAAAGCTGCGTCTTGTGATGATAGCTGCGTGTCTTTGGTAACTCCGATAGATTCACCTGTCAGCGCTGATTCATCTACTTCCAGCTGGTTGGCTTCGATGATACTCGCATCAGCGGGGACTATATCACCGGCCTCAATAACCAGAATATCGCCTTTGGTAACATTTTCAGAAGGGATTTCAACGACCACACCATCGCGGATTACTCTTGCAGGAATCTGATCCAGTTTGTCAAGGGCCTCCATAGATTTTCGTGCATTCCATTCCAGCGCAAAACCTATCGACGCATTAATGAAAATAATTGCTGCCACACTGAAACCTTCAATGGTATCACCAATGGCAAAAGAAGCGACGGCAGCCACTGCAAGTATCAAAACCATCGCACCCCTGAATTGGCGTAACATAATGGTCCACGCATTTTCAGGTACCTGCTTACTTGATACGTTGGGGCCGTAACGTACGAATCTTTTTATCGCTTCTGTGGTACTGAGCCCATTAAAAGGGTCAACGCTTAAATAATCGTAAATTTCCCCGGGTGTCATCCGGTGTAAAGGCTTGCTGTCCATATCCATGCAGATTATGGGTTCAATTACCACATAAGCGTCTGGATTAGAACTGACACCGGTCGCTATAAATCATGACGATGATCAGTTCTCTAATCATCATCGGTCTGCCGTACCGGTAGATTTATTCCTTAAACATCCGACATGTTATTGCTCAGAATCACAAACTGGGCAGGAGCTAGTTTTAATTTGATAAAATGCAGATCTCCCTTTTCGTTCAGGAGAACGTTAACCTGTCCGGATTGACCGTAAATAAATCTAAATATACTTCCGGCCGGATTCAACAGCCTGTCTACCAGGATGTACTCTTCGTCGGATTCTGTTAAGGAACTATTGTATGCGATCACAAATTCTTCGTCGTATAACACCCTTGAAAAGGCTAGAAGGCAATTGGGGAAAGTCGGCAGGTGAAAGTTTTTGCCATCTTCGGAAAGCTTTCTCATATACATGCGGCCAAATTTAAGGACTGCACTGCTTTTCCTGACCGAAGCTAGTTTTGAAATTTCAAGGTAAATATGACAGGATTTATTCAGAGCGTTGCGCGTCGGATCGTCCAGACTGAACATTGCTTCCCGGATGCCTGAGTCTTCGTTTCCTGATCCGTTGAAACCTTGTTCTGTGCCGTAGTAAATGCAAGGTGTTCCCAGAGCACACAAAAGAAAACCAATTCCGGCAATGATCTGCTCTTCTGTCGCTTCACTGCCAAAACGCTGTTTCAAATTCTGCCCGACCTGGTCGTGGTTGTCAATAAAAGTTACCAAAAATTCACCGAATTCACCTCTGTTCATCGCATTTTTGCGCAGCGATTCATAGCGCTTCACCAGCTTTTCAGGTGTGGCCTTTCCATGAATGACGTCCGACAGAATGTGGTATAAAGGGAAGTCAAGAACAGAGTTCAGTCCAAAATAAATTGCCTTGTCCTCCACCACAACCGAGGTTTTTGGGCCAATATATTTATTATACATTTCCTCGGGACCAACCAGCTCGCCGAACAGAAAAAAATTGCGTTTGCCCAGTTTGTATGCATATTCACGAACGTGTGAACAGAACTGGCTTACCGTTTCCTCTCCCATGTGCTTCACGGCGTCAATCCTGAAACCGTCAATATCGGTTTCGCGCATCCAGTAACAATGCACCTTTGTCAGAATTTGCTGGACCAATAGTGCCTCGGGAGAGGCATCATTTTTAAAAGTTTTAAGGGCATGGAAATCTCCCTCACGCGTTTCAGGAAAGGTATCAAAATTGCGAATCCTTCCTTTCTTCCAATATAATTCCGAATTTCTGAGCTCGGTCGGAACCGGCGTATCTTCGTTTCGCCAGGCTTCGAAAGGGAATGTGGCACCCTGGTAATAGTAGTAAGGTTGATCGGCAGGATATGCCCAGTTGTCGCCGGAATGATGCAGCACAATGTCGAGAAACACACAGATTTCCAGTTTATGTGCCGCATCTACCAATGATTCCAGGTCGTCTTTTGTGCCAAATCTGGGGTCAATTTTTAGGTAATTCTGTATGGCGTAACCATGGTAGGAAGCCGGATTGTTTTCAAAAACGGGACTTAGCCAGAGCGCCGTACAACCCAGGTCTTTTATATAATCCAGATGTTTTTCAATTCCTTTTAAAGTCCCGCCGCAGGTTGTTCGCAACTGATCGGGATTTCCAAAACCGCTTGAATGATTGGAAACCAGAAGCGGATTACGTTCCAGGTCGTCATGAAAGCGGTCTACTAGCAAAAAATAAATAAATTCTTCCCGCCATTCCCTGATCCCGTTTTTCCAGTAGGTTTTTCCCGGTTTAGGCGAGAGGTCAATTTCTCGAATAGATGTTATCGGATGGTCGGGGGACATATTTAACTCTTCAGAAAGTATACTTATAACCTTTCAAGAGTTCGGCGACTGCCGCAGCGCGTCTTTCCTTTCTGAGTTTTTTCTGCTGATGTTTGAGCTCTTTTACCATTTTTCTGTCTTCCTTAGTTATCCGCTTTTTCACAATGGCATCAATATCTTCACTGAGCTCGCTGAGCGTTTTGGTAATTTCCTTTGCTAATTTTTTACTGGCCTTGGTTTTATTTTCATGTCCTGGATTTGATTCGAGAATGTTGAATACAGGTGATGAGAGCTGTTGTTGTTGAGGTTTCATGGTTTTGATCTGGATTAATGTGTAAGAATTCTGTGCGCAAGAGTTTTGAGGGTGATACTATAATAAATATAAAAAACGCCAGACGTTAAAAGGGCGATGCCAGTCCAGGTAACAGTAATTTTTATTGCAAACAGCGGACTGTATATGTTGATCCAGGAGAAAAATAGTCCGGCAATGCCAAAAAACAACGCCCACTTCCAGTTAATAATGGCCCATTGTTTTAGGTAATGAGCCCGGCCTATTACAGCCATACTTCTACATAACAGCCAGACTCCGACTATTAAAGGAAGGTAAGCGGCAGAAAGGATCGGATTGGTTACAAAGCTGCTGCAAATAAGTAAATCGAAAGCACCGCCCAAAAGAAACCATTTCCAGTCACGAATTATTTTGTGATTAGTAAGCGTGAAAAACACCTCTAAAAGTCCGTTTACAAAAAAGGCCACAGCGAAATACAGGCTGAATGCTGCCAGCATCATTGTTGGATGTATGAAAACGGACACTCCCAGGGAAAGTAGCGCCACTCCCGAAAATAGAAAGATCCACCAGAATCGAAGTGATTGTTGTCCCTTTAAAAAAGATTTTTCCATTTGAATCAGACTAGATGTTTTATGCAAATCTATCCACATGGATCATTGAACTTTATGATCTCCGGTATTTATCAGACTGACTTTGATCAGTTATTACACAGGTAACGCAAACGGGTTGAGGCGGCGGATCTTAGATTTTATTCAGGAAAGCCATTCAATATTATTTCTCAGCAGCCTGATTTTTTTGTCCTGCTCCATCTTTTTCAGCAGTCTTGAAATTACCTCCCGGGAAGTATTCAGGTCGTTAGCAATTTCCTGGTGGGTAATGGTCAGAGTTTGGATTTTACTACTTTCAAACTGGTTTTTAAGGTAGAATTCCAGTCTTTCGTCCATGCCTTTGAAGACCACATTGTCAAATACAACAAGCAGTTCCTCAAAACGGGCGCGGTAGTTGGCAATGACGAAGTAATACCAGGTCTTGTATTTCTGCATGAGCTCGTCCATCAACTGGATAGGGATCATGATCGCCACGGTGTCTTCCACTGTCTTGGCCATAATTTCACTGGCTTCCTGTTTTGTATTGCAGATCATAGACAGAGCACAGGCATTGCCGGGTTCCAGATCATAAATAAAGGCTTCTTCACCGTCGTCACCCTGGCGGTACAATTTCACTCTGCCGCTTCCGATGAGCAATGTATGTTTTATATACTGGCCGGTCCGCATGATCACTTCTCCCGCAGGAATAGCTTTCACAATGCAATCCCTTTGCAAATGCTGTTTTAACTCAGGTTCAAAATCAGGAAAAACAGTGTCGAGATAATAGGAAATACTTTCAGTCATAATGGGGCAGATATAGCAAGTGCATAATCATAAATAAAGAACTGATTTTGAAAGGTTCCCGCTTGGCGAAAGTCCCCGAACAGGTGATATTCTCTTTCTGTAAAGTACATTATAATATTCTTCAGTCTATGTGACTTTTCTCACTTTTCAGGCAAACAATGCTTCCGAATTTTGTGTCATAATAGTCACAAAAATGGAAATTGCAGCTTACTTAGCATCTGTATTTATTGGTATTTCACTGGGTCTGATCGGAGGAGGCGGTTCCATACTGACCGTCCCGGTATTGGTGTATTTGTTTGGAATAAGCCCGCTCGTATCCACATCCTATTCACTTTTCATTGTCGGGTCAACCAGCCTTGTCGGAGCTTATAATAATTATCGCAAAGGAGCGGTGAAGATCAAAACCGCGCTGCTGTTTGGCAGTACGTCAATTACTACGGTTTTTTTAACCCGCAAATTTCTCATTCCATTAATTCCCAGAGAGCTTTTTACAATAGGACAATTACAGATTACTGAGCCTTTGCTGACCATGATTCTTTTTGCCGTTTTGATGGTGATTGCATCCGTAGGAATGATCAGAAGCAAGGAAAGGAAACAGGGCTGTCTTGAATGCGACTTGAAAGGAAATATAATTAAAATGCTGCTCAGCGGCGTCGGGATTGGCTTAACTACCGGAATTTTAGGGGCCGGCGGAGGGTTTCTGCTGATTCCAACATTGGTACTGGTGCTGGGCATGCCCATGAAAGAGGCGGTTGGTACGTCACTTCTGATCATTGCCCTCAATTCGCTGATCGGCTTTGCAGGAGACTTCGGTCATTTTGTGATTGACTGGATTTTTCTGCTAAAAATTACAGCCATCGCCATGGCAGGAATACTGATTGGAGGCGTAATAGCAAAACGCATTGATGCAACATCTTTAAAAAAGGCTTTTGGGTGGTTTGTTCTGGTAATGGGAATTTACATTATTTCAACCGAGCTGCTGCACCTTCAATAAATGTGCCGCTTTAAACAAAACAGAACCGAATGATGTGCAGCAGAAAAAAGAAAGATCTGATTTATGTCGGCATTCAAGTGCTGTTATTTATTAGCTACTTATTCGTACCGGCTCCCGTAAACGTCGCGGTAAATCAGATTACCAGAATAGTCGGGCTTGCCTTGCTTATTGTTGGAACCGGTATTTTTCTGGCCGGTTTATTCCAGCTGAGAAAAAGCCTGACCCCATTTCCATCGGTTCGGTCCGACGGTCATCTGGTCACAAATGGTATCTACCGTTTTATTCGGCATCCGCTTTACACGGGTATCATCGCTGGTCTGTTTGGTTATGGATTATACAGCATCCATACAGGTCGACTCACCATTGTGGTGCTGCTTGCTGTGCTGTTTTATTTTAAATCCATCTATGAAGAGCGGATGCTTCTCACTGCATATCCGGATTACAAGCAATACCGCCTGCAAACCGGAAGGTTTCTGCCTAAATGGAAAAATGTTATCGATGTTTTATTCCTACGTGATAAATATCACTGACCGCCTGCCGGGGCATACCGAACTTTGCATAGTTAACTCAATAAGAAACGCATAAAATTTAAACATACAGGATATGAGAATCGAACAAATCTATACGGGCTGTCTTGCCCAAGGTGCGTATTATATCGAGAGTAATGGAGAAGCCGTGGTTATCGACCCGCTTCGTGAAGTAGACCCTTATATCAGCCGGGCAGAAAAGGATGGTGCCAAAATAAAGTATGTGCTCGAAACGCACTTTCATGCCGACTTTGTATCAGGCCATATTGACCTTGCCGAAAAAACAGGTGCTCAGATTGTGTTCGGTCCAACAGCCAAACCAGGATTTGAAGCGCACGTAGCCAGGGATGGCGAGGAGCTGAAAGTGGGAGATATTACGCTTACGGTACTCCATACACCAGGGCACACGATGGAAAGCAGCTGTTATCTGTTAAAAGATGAGCAGGGAAAACAGGTTGGTATTTTTACGGGAGATACACTATTTATTGGTGATGTCGGACGCCCGGATCTGGCGCAAAAGGTAGTAGCCGAGCTGACACAGCAAAAGCTGGCCGAACATCTTTTTGATTCTTTACGGGATAAAATTATGCCTCTGGCTGATGACCTTATCGTGTATCCGGCTCACGGAGCAGGCAGTGCATGCGGAAAAAATATGAGCAAGGAAACCACCGACACATTGGGCAACCAGAAAAAGTTCAACTATGCGTTGCGGGCAAATATGACGAAGGAAGAGTTCGTAAAAGAAATTACGGCAGGGTTAATGCCGCCTCCGGCATACTTTCCTGAAAATGTCATGATGAATATCCGGGGATATGAAAGCATTGACACTGTCCTCGAAAGGGCGGATCACGCACTGGATCCGGCAGCTTTTGAAGCAGCGGCCAATGAAACGGACGCCGTGATGATCGATACAAGAGATGCAGAAATTTTTGCAAAAGCATTTATTCCCAACTCAATTAATATCGGGATCAATGGAAGTTTTGCTCCCTGGGTAGGCACACTGATACCGGATATCAAACAAAGGATTCTGCTGATCACTGATCAGGATAGGGAAGAGGAAGTCGTCACACGCCTGGCACGTGTAGGTTACGACCATACGATCGGGTATTTAAAGGGCGGAATAGATGCCTGGATTAAGGCTGGTAAGCAGGTTGATCGTATCGAATCCGTGCAAGCTGACCAATTAAGCAAGCGCCTGCAAAGCGATCCATCTGCGGTTTTGCTGGATGTAAGGAAAGCCAGTGAGTACGATTCAGAGCATGTCATCGGGGCCGAAAATATTCCGCTTGATTACATCAATGACCATTTTGCACAAATCGATAAAAACAAAACATACTTTGTACACTGTGCAGGTGGTTACCGGTCGATGATGTTTAATTCAATCCTGAAAGCAAGAGGTTATGATAATCTGATCGATGTGCAGGGAGGATTCAAGGCGATCAAGGAATCGGCCGATTTACAAGTGAGTAATTATGTTTGTCCGAGCACACTTTTATAAAACAATGTCATGGGAATTTTTTCAGCAATATTCGGAAATAGTCAAACGGATCTGAAAGATCTGGTTGGTAATGGCGCACTGATCGTCGATGTCCGCAGCCCGCAGGAATTTGCATCCGGCCACATTGAGGGAAGCTTGAATATTCCTTTGGAATCGATCAACTCCCAGCTATCATTTTTGAAAAGCAAAGGAAAACCGGTGATTACCTGCTGCCGGAGCGGTACCAGAAGCGGTATAGCACAGGTATCTCTGAAAGCGTCGGGGATAGAGGCTTACAACGGCGGAAGCTGGGGTACTCTCAAACAAAAAATTCTTTAAAAGGTCACTTACAAAAATATGCTCGAAGTTATAAAACAGCCCTGGCCATGGTATGTGGCCGGGCCGCTGATCGGTTTGACCGTGCCTGCCTTGTTGATAATGGGCAACAAATCTTTTGGAATTTCATCATCGCTCCGGCATGTTTGCGCCATCTGCATACCCGGGAAAATTCCTTTCTTTCACTACAACTGGAAGAAGGAAAAATGGAATTTGTTTTTTGTGTCTGGTATATTTCTTGGAGGAATAATCGCTGTGCGTTTCCTTGCCAATCCCGGTCCAATGCAATTGAACCCGACGCTGGTGAAGGAACTTGCCGGATATGGTATAACTGATTTTTCTTCGATGGTACCTGCTGATCAGATGCGTTGGGATAAGCTTTTAACACTTCCGGGATTCATCATGATGGTCGGTGGAGGTTTTCTGGTAGGATTTGGTGCACGTTATGCCGGCGGATGTACAAGCGGGCATACAATCATGGGGCTTTCTACATTACAATGGCCATCACTGGTGGCGACTGTCTGCTTTATGATCGGTGGATTTGCAATGGCCAACTGGATATTACCTTTCATATTATCATTGTAATTCAACAAATGGAAAAGTCAAATCAGGTTAATTTTATTCAGCAGCGTGAGCACGACATCCGGGCTACGGATTCAATTTGTATCAACGAAAGCCAGAAAGAGCACAATTGGTATTACAACCTGAAATACTTGCTGGTCGGGCTGCTTTTCGGTGTACTATTTGTAAAAGCAGAAGTGATCAGCTGGTTTCGGATACAGGAGATGTTTCGGCTGCAATCTTTTCACGTGTACGGTGTTATAGGAAGCGCTGTTCTGGTCGGGGTGATTTCAATTTGGCTTATCAAGCGTTTTGACATAAGAACCATTTCCGGTGACAAGATTTCATTTACCAATAAGAAATTCAGCCAGGGACAAGTTTATGGCGGATTACTTTTTGGGTTGGGCTGGGGATTGACCGGTGCTTGTCCGGGTCCATTATTCGCGCAAATCGGTATGGGTGCAACCGTTGTGACGGTTACATTGCTTAGTGCAATTGCAGGAACGTGGGTTTACGGACGGTACAGAGAGAATTTACCGCATTAAATAACATTATAATATTACCATCGGAGCCTTATATTGATTTTTATGAGATTTTTGGTGATAGACCAAAAGCGGCACGTGGGTGTCCACAGTTAACTTTTTAGTCATTCCCGGTTCAAGCAACTTGTCGAAAAATCCACGTTGACGGGTAGAGACAATTAGAAGGTCCGCCGAGATTTTATCTGAGTAATCTTCAAGCGTATGCATCACCTGATTGCCATTTAGTATCACTATATCTTTCTGATTAATAGCAAGCTCATTCTCTATTTGTTCAATATACTGCCTGTCGGGTTGGATATCCGGTTCCCAGTCTGAGTTCACCTTTACCAGCTTGAGTTTGCCTTCCAATTGTTTTACGAGATCGATCACCTCACGAAGTATATCGTTCTCGTCGAATTCTAATTGGGTGGCATAAACAATATTTTCAAATCGGGAAGCCTTATGATTCGGAGGGATTATGAGCACCGGGCAGGAAGCGTTCAATGCAATGCCAGTCGCAGAACTGCCGATTAGCTTGTCCCAGAACTTTCCTGAGCCCGTTCTGCCCACAACGATTAAGTCGGCTGATGCCTTATTTGCCTGTCTCAAAACGGCAGTTTCAACACCATCTGTTTCCCATACCGCGTCTGCGTGGTATCCTTCCAGTAATGCCTGAGAAACACGATCATGCAGTTTTGTTCTGTAATCATCTTCCATTTCTTTGTAGATCGGCAAACTGGCTATGGATTCAGGAATGCTGTAATCTGCTATATACGGCTGGTAAGAATACATGATTAACAACTTTGCGCCTGATTTGCCTGCAATTTGTTTAGCCGCTTCCAGCGCTTTGTCGGCGTTTTTGGAAAAATCTATGGGTACCAGAATCGTTTTCATGATCAAAGGTTTGTTAAAACAGCGTAGAATTGTTGCTTGTACAAATTTGGAAAATGTAATTGCAAACGAGAATGACCAAGGTCATTGCCTGTCCTGAGATTGATTAGTTATTGTATCCTGGGCACCCAAGTATCCGGATGATGGGTTTGGATCTCACTTTGCTTTCCTCTTCATACTCTTTTCCTTCAAAGGCTGAATATGCAAATCAGTTAATATTAATCCCTCCCTGGCGATTCAACCAATACAATTTAATTCAGCAAACCCGCGCTCCATTGTAAGGAATAGGCAGTTTGAAAGTATTTGGTTTTAAGCTCAATCAATTTTTCCCGTGCCTCAAGGGCTTTGTTTTCACGGCTGTTGATAAGGAACAGCGAGCTTTCGCCATTGGCAAACCGGATCTGCTCGGCTTGTACGAGTTTTTGGTAATTGTCATAATTCATGCTTTGTCTTGTTTTAATCTCGTTGTTTTGTTCAACTGGATTGACGGAGTAAAATTGATTTCCAGAACAATATAATATGGTCGCCAACACAATCATGCAACTACTGTTGGCTGACAAATTATTCTGTAATATAATCGTACTCTGGAACTCTTCCATCTTTCTTCCCTTATGTTTAAACTTCAGAATTAATGTATCGGATTTCCTAATAGATATTTTGTCTTTTTCGGGATGTGCCTGGTAATCAGGTATTTATTTGCAAGTTTGATAGCATCGTTGGATAGCCTTAGCATAAAACAATTCTTAAATATCTGTGCAAAACAATTTTGAAGTTCATAGTATCGTAGCCAACCTATGACATTTATCATCTCCCTCGCCAATCCTGATCAATTAAGTTTCTGGTTCGCCAAAGTAGTTTTGAAAATAAATCATTCATAAACTTCTAATGCTTCATACTTTTCATATTCCTGTATTAGGACTAGGCTATTCTGTCGATACGCCAATTAAAGTTTCTCATTTTGGCATATCGTCGGTCGCGTCCATTGTTGACGACGAGATGATTGAGAAAATGAGAATGCACCATACGCTGGAAAGCGGTGAGACCTATATTCCTATCCGCAACCGGGAACCCGATTTTCGTAGCAGGCGCATTACTGCTTATTTGGACCTGATGGACCGAATTGTAAATAAGAACTTCGAGTTATTAAAAAAACAACCTTTTACGGAAGCATCCGATTTGACCAGGTATTTCCGGCTTTTACCCGAAGCGTCTCAACTGAAACAGAAATACCTCCGGATGCTGGCGGCAGAACCTCCGGAAGAGAAGGCACTAATGGAGACAGATCTGCGATGGGAAATGCGAAAAGGTGCAATCGATGTGAACATCATGTCAAAGGTGGACAAGTTGAATAAAGATGTGTATGGTCAGGACCTGGGAGATGAATTCTCTGATGCTTCGGCTGCTTTGCGTGGATTTGCTAAAAGTACTTTAAATTCCTCACTGGTTCTTTCCGCCGGAATGAACCCGAGGTTGTATAATTATCTTGAGAACTTCAAAGATTTCTATCCAGACAAAAATGAAAGGCTGAAAAAGAAGATCATTCTAAAAGTGAGTGACTTTCGTTCTGCATTCATTCAGGCCAAATACCTGGCGAAAAAGGGAATATGGGTTTCCGAATTCAGGATCGAGTCGGGGTTGAACTGCGGCGGCCATGCATTTGCCACCGATGGTTACCTGCTGGGACCGATTTTAGAGGAATTTAAAACTAAAAAGCAGGAGATGCTGGAAGAATTGTTTGGCTTATACCAAAATGCATTGAATGCAAAATCCATTGCCATTTCCAAAATGCCGACATTAGGCATTACCGTACAGGGCGGCATCGGAACCAGTGAAGAGCATCAATTTCTGATCGATTACTACCATGTGGACGCGACAGGGTGGGGGAGCCCGTTCCTGCTTGTGCCCGAGGTAACCAACGTGGACGATCAGACGCTGAAAGATCTCACGGAAGCCGGCAGCAGCGACTATTATGTCAGCAACTCCTCGCCGCTTGGTGTCCTGTTCAATAATTTCCGAAGAAGTACCGCTGAAAAGCAGCGGCTGGAACGGATAGCAAAAGGTCAGCCGGGTAGTCCATGCAAGAAAAAATACCTGGTATCCAACACGGAATTTACTGCCGAACCCATTTGTACCGCTTCGCGTGAATATCAAAACCTGAAAATAAAGCAGATCGAATCTTTGGGACTTACTCCGGAGCAATGCGAGCGGCAGGTGAATGCGGTGACCGAAAAACTATGCCTGTGTGAAGGGTTAAGCACCGCGACATTGATCAAGCATCGACTGTTGAGGCCAAATGAGAATCACGCCGTTTCTATTTGTCCAGGTCCTAACCTCGCGTGGTTCTCAAAAGTGTATTCGCTCGGTGAGATGGTGGACCACATTTATGGCAGGGTAGACCTGCTGGCAGGCGTGGCCAGGCCAAATATGTTCATCAACGAACTGAATCTGTATGTGGAACACTACCGGAAAGCAATGACGGAGAATGCGATCAGTTTCAGTGAGAAAAAGGATAAGTACCTGGTAAAGTTCAGAGATCAGTTGCTGGCGGGCATCCGGTACTATAAAGAACTGGCTCCCAAACTGATGGGTGAAGCCGGAAACAGTCAGAAGAATTTGTTGATACAACTGGAAACCATCGAAAACGGGCTGGTCAGTTTCGCATCCTGACCAACTTTTCATATTCAAAAACAGTGATCAGGCTGCCTTTCATATCGATGAGTTTTTCGTCTTTGAAATCTGAAAGTGTCCGGATCACTGTTTCAGTTGCGGTGCCGACCATGGAAGCAATGTCTTCCCGGGTGATTGACATGGAGAATGGTTTTGCTTTATCTTCCTGATAACGTTGTACCAGCGTTACCAATGCCTGCGCCACCCTTTTACGCACGGAATTGTAAGCTAAATGCAGCAAACGCTCCTCCCGGTCTTTGATCTCATTGGATAGCATCCTGATAAATTTCGAGGACACTTCGCGGTTTCCTTGCAGCAAATTAAAAAAATCATCTTTTGGGATCATCGACACTTCTGCTTCTTCCAGCGCGATCGTCGTTTCCTGATACGGTTCTCCCTGAAGCAGATCAAGGTACCCGAAAAAATCTCCTTCTTTATACAGGTCGGTAATGTATTCTTTTCCGCTTGTGTTTGATTTATAGGCCTTTACTTTGCCTTTTTGTAAAAAAAATACATTAGACGGATAGCTCCCTTCCGTATAAATCGTTTCCTTCTTTTTAAGGGTTTTTACTTTTTTATCCTCGGCCAGTTTCGCAATCAGATCAAATGATTTGGCTTCCTCAATAAACTGGTCCAGTCCTTTTGCAGAGCGATCAAATTGACGTTTCATCCGCTCACTCTTTTTAAGCCGCATTTCTACGATATTCAATAGCTCGACGTCATCATAAGGTTTGGTCAGATAATCGTCCGCGCCCATCGTCATTCCTTTTCTGTAATCCTCTTTTTCTGCCTTGGCGGTAAGAAAAACAAATGGAATGCTGGCAGTTTGCTCATTCTTTCCAAGCAAATGCAAGACTCCGTACCCGTCGAGCTCAGGCATCATAATGTCACAAATGATCAGGTCGGGGTTGAACTCGATGGTGAGGTGCACACCTTCTTTGCCGTTCTGAGCGGTCATCACTTTATAGTTGGCCAGTTCCAGGATTTCAGCCGTATTTTCCCTCATTTCAGGATTATCTTCAATCAATAATATTTTTTTAGCTTCCAAGGTTGTCATTTTTTGTAAAGTAGGTAGTTGATTGTATGCACTATTTTACTCCGGTCTGCCAGTCGACGGAATTAGGTTGGGCAGGTCGACGAAAAATGTAGTCCCCGAACCCACCTCGCTTGTAAATGTAACCGATCCACCCATAAGTTCAACATAGTTACTGACGATGTTGAGGCCCAGCCCGGTCCCCTTGCGTATTGCCCGCATTGTGCGCACGGAAAAACCGGTCGAACACATTTACCTGGTCTGCATCTGGTATTCCGATACCTTGGTCACGTACATTCAGATGTATCATTTTCGGGTCAGCCTGTATGGTCAGAAAGATCTGTTTTCCGTTGTCTGAATATTTAATGCCGTTAGAAAGCAGGTTAAACAGGATGTTCCTGAGCAATTGCTTGTCAAGCCATACATCCTCAGTCCCTGAATAATCAAAACGAATCTCCTGGCCTTCCTTGCAAAGTCCCTGAATTTCTTCAATCAGACTTTTACAGAACAGGGGCAAATCTACCTGTACCGGGACGCTGTGAATCCGGCCTTCTTCCAGTTTTCCAATCGAAAGAAAGTCGTTCAGTATTTCAGTAAGGTTGTTTACCGCGGATTTAATACGATGTACATGCTTATGTCTTTTTTCTTCATCTTCCGTTGTCACATATCTGCCGATCAGCGAAGCGGAAGATAATATTGTAGCCAGCGGTGTCCGGAATTCATGCGAAGCAATCGTCACGAACTGGCTTTTCATATTATTCAGCTCTTTTTCCTTTTTCAGCGCGCGGATCACTTCCTCCTGGGATTCCTCTACCTTTTTTACCGCTTCTGCAAGCTCGCGGGTACGCTGTTCCACACGCTCTTCGAGCTCTGCATTTAATTTCTGTATTTCAAGATTGGCTTCCCGGATTCGGGTATCCTGTTTTTTTCGCTCAGTAATGTCAATAACAAAACTCACGACAAACTCTCCGTCGCTCGTTTTGAATGGACTCAGACTTACCTCAACCGGGAACTCGCTGCCATCAAATCTTCTTGCAAACAGATCCATTAAATGCCCCATGCCGCGCGCACGCGGCGCTTCCAGGTAATTATCCCGGTAGTGCACGTGATTTCCGGCAAAACGTTGCGGGATCAGCATTTCAATTTTTTTGCCGATCAGTTCCATATCGGAATAACCAAAGAGTTCTTTCGCTTTTGGATTCAGCATGACGATAGTCCCCGCTTTATTGACCACAACAATACCTTCTGTTGCATGTTTAAAGAGGGCATCGAGCATTTCAATATGCCGTGTCATCACCTTTGTATGTATTAAAATATCACTATCAAACATAGAAAGGTACATTACATCGGTGAATAGACAAAATAAGACGCATCAGATTGTCTGACTGAACAGTTGTACCTCAGGCTGTTTTTCCCACAAACGTGCGTCGAACGCCATGCAGATATTCCGGACAAACGGTTTGCCTTTCTCAGTTACACGGACACCAAACGGCTTGAATTCGATGAGTTCATCAAATTCCATTTCAGAAAGACGCTCGATGGATTTAAAAAGATCGATGCATACTTCACCGGCTTTGGGCCACGAAGTCTCAAACTGTGTCATGAACCTTAAAATATGCTGGCGGATGACAAGGTCTTCCCGCGTCAGAACATGCCCGCGGGTAATCGGTAGCTCTCCGGATTCGATCCGTGCATAGTAATCCTCTACTTTCTTCTCATTCTGGATATAGCCCGACCAGCTGTCACTGATCGCCGAAGCGCCCAGGCCGATCAGCAGTTTGGTGCGGGTGTCGGTATAGCCCATGAAATTCCGGTGAAGCCGCTGTTCCTGCTGCGCTTTATATAGTTCGTCTGTTTTCAGGGCGAAATGATCCATGCCGATATCCTGGTAGCCCGCAAGTTCGAGTACGTTTCGTCCGGTTTCGTAGATCGCCATTTTTTTATCCGGATCGGGAAGATTGTATTGTCCTGATATAGCTTTACACTAAAGCAGAAAAGGATGAAAACAAATGGGAAGAAAGTTACGGTCAAAAATCGAAAACCTTACGAGCGTTTAAGCGAGAGGGAAAAAAGGAAGATTGTCCATGAAGTAAATTCGGGATTAATTGGTCAGAGAGCTTGTGCAAAAAAATACGGTCTGAGTCGAAACACTCTTAGTGCATGGATAACTGATTTTTCTTCGTTTAATATAAAGCCACAGGAGGTGGCAGAAGAGGCCATCAGCGATATGACTGAAAGTTCAAAGACAAGGATTCTTGCCAAACAGGTGCAGGATTTAACGAAGCAACTTGAAAAAGCTAACCTTAAAATTAGCGGATTGCAGACCATGATCGAAGTCAGCGAACAAGAACTTCACATTAAGATCAGAAAAAAGCCTGGTACCAGACAGTAAAGAAAATGAGACAGAAACATCCACAGGAAAGCCTTGGAAGTCTCTGTGAACTGTTTGGTGTTACACGTCAGGCTTACTACGATGCAGCAGCGCATGAAAAGAAAACATCCATAGCTCACATGCTGGTTTTGACGTTAGTCAGAGAGTACCGGATCGATATTCCACTGATGGGAACCAGAAAACTACTTTTTCTATTAATGCCTGACTTGGAGCAACACGGTATTAAAATTGGAAGAGATCAGTTGTTCGAATTGTTGCGATTTCATGGCCTCTTAATCCGCAGAAGGAGGCGGTTTGTAAAGACAACAGATTCCCATCACTGGTTAAAAAAGTACCCTAATTTGATTAAAGGGCTGGAAGTAACCGGAGCGAATCAACTGTGGGTGAGCGATATAACATATATCAGAACCTTGGAGGGATTTAGTTACCTAAGTCTAATAACAGATGCATTTTCAAGGAAAATTGTAGGATACTGTCTTTATCATACCTTAGAAGCAGTGGGCTGTGTTAACGCTTTAAAGATGGCTGTTGAGGGATTAAAACGTGATTCACCATATTTCCTGATCCACCATTCCGACAGAGGAATACAGTATTGCTCAGCAGAATATGTGAAGATTTTAGAGGATGAAAATATTGCAATCAGTATGACTCAAAGTGGTAGTCCCTATGACAATGCACTTGCAGAACGGGTAAACGGAATTATAAAGAATGAATTTTATCCAAAACGGATTTACCAAAATCATAAAGAAGCATTGAAGGCTATCACAAAGATTATTCAGATTTATAACAGCAAACGGCCCCACGCAAGTATCGATTACTTAACACCTGACCAGGCGCATGCTCATGAAGGGTTATTATCAAAGCGTTGGAAACGATACCATCGAAAAAAGAAAAGTCCATCTGAGCCTATCGAAGTATGATATGGCAGTTCGATCTCCACATTGTTTCTTATAACCCCCATTTTAATGAGGGGGATTACAAGAAATAATGTTCAAAGCCAGTAGCAAATTACAGCCGCAAAATTTAGATTAGAAAAAGGCTTATACTATACTTGTAAAGTAATTCCAGTATTAAGAAAATCAGGTGTAAGCTAATTGCAGTATTAACAAAAAAGAAACGTAAAGTTTAATCAGGACTATCACAAAAAACTGTAAGGTTTTTTCAGGACGATACACCCGCCGCATAAAAAATTCCGGTTGGCAGTCTCAGAATCGTATGTAGGTTACATTTGTCCATCAAATCACGGCGGATCTTACGTCCGTCACCATCTTCAAATAGGGCATTATCCGGTAATACCACCGCCGCCCGTGCTCCGCCTTTTTTGTGTAAGGAACGGTAAATATGCTGCAAAAAGTTAAGCTGCTTGTTCCCCGACAAATACGTAAGGTCGTCCCGCGAAGGGCGTTCGCCTCCTTGTTTGGTCCCAAAAGGCGGATTGGCCAGCACACCGTCAAAGTCCCTGAAAGTTTTTCCAAGTTCTGACAAAGTATCGCCCAGTTCTATACGGCTTTCCAGTCCGTGCAGTTTCGCGTTCATCAAAGCAAGCCTGTGGGCATCCTGTACCAGCTCACAACCACTGAATGCTTCATTTTCCTGGAAAGTACGGTCAGCAGCCGAATCGAAATAATTATCATGTTTGTTTCTCAGATACTGATCGGCAGCAATCATAAAACCAAATGTACCCGCAGCAGGATCATTCCAGCGTTCACCCAGTCTTGGCGCTATCAGTTCCACCATCACGTTGATCAGTGGCCGTGGCGTAAAATATTGCCCTGCACCACTTTTCTTCTCTCCCGCGTTTTTCTCTAAAAGTTCTTCGTAGATCGTCGCAATTTTATCCTGCTCATGTTCATCAAACCAGTTGATCGCATCAATCGTCGTGATCAGTGTTTTCAGGTTTACCGGCTTGCGAAGGGTAGTGGAAGCGTTGGTATATATTTCTTGTACCGCCGCATTGGCCGACTTGGTACTGATGGTAGCCAGCAACTCACGGTATGTATCAAATAGCGTTACATTGTCCGTAATTCCTTTTAACGCAGACCAATGGTATTCTTCCGGAATATCTTTTTCAAAACCTTTAGTTTCTGATAGACGTAAAAATAAAATATACGTTAATTCATTAAGATACTGGTGATAAGTCACACCATCATCCCGCAATACATTACAAAGTCCCCAGAGTTTATTAGCAATTTCTTCCGCACTCATTGTTATCTATTATTGATTGATAGAAACAGAAAACATATTATGCTGTTATCTGATATAAATTTTGATTAATGTTTTTAATGACCTGTTCAAGCTGCTGATCAAATATTTTGTTTACCTGTTGAAAACCACCGTCCTCTATAAATGGTGATTGATTAAGATCTTCTATTTGCAAAACGGTTTCTTTGATCAGCTGTTTTTCAAAACGGTCGATCCATTTTTGCTGAACCCGGTTCCAGCTCTGCATGCTTCTTACTTTATTTACTGCTTTTTTGATCCGGTCCTCGTGGCTTTCCAATGCGCTTCCCATAGCAAGTGTCCGGATAAATGAAATAATATCGGCTCCCATATCTTCATTTTTGGCCTGCTTCCAGGCGGCTTTGACTTTACTGGTTTCAAATCCGCCATCTGCCAAAGCTATCAATAAATCCTTTAACGAACGTCGGTCCAGTTGTTCGGGACGTGTGCAAACTATTTGCAGAGCCGTTATTTTATTCTGGTTTTCCTTGATAAACGTGGTAAAACTTTCCAGGTAATCTTCTGGTCTTTTGGCATTTCCATACCCGATTTCTGTACGAAGGTACTGATCTTCATGATCTGAAAAATAAGTTCTCTGACCAGAAGAAATCGGTTCATCGAGGAACTTCCAAAGTTTAGTTAATTGCTGAATCTTTTCCAGACTTTCAGGCAGTGGATTTTTCTGTAATCCTTTTATCAGATCGTCTATATTTACACTCCCCGCCCTGTACGTAAACATATCACGATGCTGGCTGGTCATCTGGTTTTTCTTACGCTGAAGTTTGGCAACGATCTGTTCTATCTGCTGCCACGCACGTCCTTCGTTATCGATCTGACCTATTTCCTCAGCCAGTTTTGCAAAGCTTACCGTTGGATTTACTACCACAGGTTTCATTTGTGTGTATTGTTCCAGTGTATCATAAATTTTGACGGCATCGTAGATACGGAATATTTTCTTGCCGATACTGTCACACCGCCTGGTGGCGCGTCCCAGCATTTGTTCAAAAAGTATGCGGGATTTTACACGTCTCAAAAATACAATATTACAGATTGCAGGAACGTCAATTCCGGTCGTCAGCAAATCGACCGTTACGACGATATTGGGGTACTTTTCATTTTTGAATTTGGTAACTTCTGATTGCGGATCATACACTTTTCCGGTAATTTTCATGATAGCATTATCCGGAAAACTGATATTAAGGTTTCGGAATTCTTCTTTAAACAAAGAAACAACCATGTCAGCATGATCGTTTGTAGCAGCAAAAACCAGCGTTTTTTCGTCTAAGTCAGGATCAAATTCTTTTACCAGCTGCTGTATTACAGTCCGGTTAAAACTTTCTGTAATGACCTTTTTATTGAAACCGGATACATCAATCTGTAATTCGTCTTCCAGTTCGTCCAGCTCAATGACCGTATTGGTTTCTTTGTCGTAAGACATAGGCTTTTCACCTTTTTTCCATTCAATTCCTTCTTCACTCAGTTTTGTTTTGATAAGAATAGGAGGGTCATGGTCAATCAGAAAACCATCAATAACAGCTTCACGATAAGAATATGTGTAAACAGGTTTACCAAAAATTTCAGTTGTATGCAAGGCAGGTGTAGCAGTAAGTCCAATCACGTAAGCATCAAAGTAATCAAGCACCATACGGTATTTGCTCACGTAATCCATCTGATTTTTAAAATCAAGATCGCTTTCGTCCATTTCTTTGTCAAGAATATAACCACGGTGCGCTTCATCAATAATGATACAGTCGTATTGATCTACTGATGGTATATTTGCCTCATTTTCATTGTCATAGACACGTTTAACCATACTCTGCACGGTGGCAAAGTGCAATCTTGTATCAGCATCCGGCAGCGTATCCTTTAAGCCGGTAATCTTGTATATTTCAGTAAAAGTATTGAGTCCGTATACTTTATTATCCTTAAATGCATCCAGCGCCTGAGTCCCCAAAAGTGTGCGGTCGACCAGAAAAAGGATACGGTTAAACCGGTTGGTTTGTATTAAATGGTAGCAAAGTCCGATGATCGTACGCGTTTTTCCGGTGCCGGTTGCCATAGCCAGCAAAGCTTTTCTGTCGGCTGGATTGTTGATGATTTTGCTTTCAACTGCGTAAATTGCCTTGATCTGGTATTCCCGTAAACCCAATCCACTTTTTTTCGTTAGAAATTCCAGGGGTGTTTCCACCAGTTTTTTATTGGATTCTTCAATGTCCCGGTTTCTTAACTTTACCAGTCCATCCGGTGAATACCAGCCATGTAATGCTTTGGCGTGATTATTTTTTTGACGGACATCTAAGAACCATACACCACTTTTTGTTTTAATCTGTTCGAAATATTGCCTTCCATTGGTCGAAAAAAGAAAAGGAACTTTGTAACCGTCCCATTCATCTAAAATAACGATTTCTGCCAATGGCCGTATTTTTTGAGAATAAATTCTGGATTGTCCCAGATCTGTTGAAATATCCTGTGCATATTTTTTTGCTTCAACAATGCCATACAATTCCATTCCGATAAAAAGGGCATAGTCGGCCCAGCCAGAACCAGCCGGCCATTCAGCAATAGCGATATTTTTTCCTTTCTGAGGTAACGTTTTAATGGTTTTGTAATTAAGGATTCTGGTATCCGCTTCCCAACCTGCTTTTCTGAGTTGTTCGTCGATCAGGTCACGCGTTTCAGCCTCCGACCATTCTATTTTTTTGGCAGCTTTTTCCGAGCGTTGCTGGATAACCTGTTGTTTTTCAGTTGTTAATCCATTGACGTCACGTTCTGTAAGTAATTGTTTGTACTTAGCTTCCAGATCCTTATAGTCTGTTTCAAGTAAGTGTAAAGCATGATGAGCATCCAGATTGGCCGGTTCTGCAAAAGTAAGCCTGAAAATATCCAGGTTTTCTGCTGAGTAAGTCTCATAAAACCATTTAGAAATTTTGAATGCAGAGATCAGTTCTTCTTTTGCTTCCTGAAAGGTACCTACCTGATCGTGTGTAGCTTTGTTTCCTCTGACTCTGACGTAATAAAACAGATCCTTTATAGCCTGAGGGAGAATATTCTCTAAATTCAATAATCGCAACCGGTTTGCAAAAGAGTTGTCGGCAGGAAATTGCAGTGCATGTTCCTTCAAAAGAATCTCTGTAATCTTTTCACCAAAGTTTCTGATTTTCCATAATGAAGCTGCTGCATCCTGATGCAGGTAATATTCAGCGGATATTCCAATGTTATATAGAATCGGGAATTCCTTTTTGAGGAAAGTAAAATTGGAGAAGTTATTCATGGAAGAGGGACAAACAAAATTCTTATAAAACTAGTTATAGTCAGATACTAATCCAAATGTCAACTATTTTGATTATCCGTTATAGCTGCAAGATGATTATAAAACCATAATAAAGTTTTGTTAACAAAATGTAGCCTTTTTGTTAACAAAATGACTTGTTAAAATCAATCCTGTGCTTCCTGAAGAAATTGCATTAATTTTTGACTGATAACATTTGCAGAAGGCAGCAGGGCCTGATACTCAACTGGTAATGAGCTGGTTGTTTGATAAGTTGCAACACCGATTGGCAGCGTTGCAGATTTAAGAGAATATTCTACGATTGTGCGGTTTTTACTTTTACAAATGATAATTCCGATGGCCGGATTTTCGTGAGGCAGTTTAATCTTGTCGTTGAGTACCGAAAGGTAAAACTCCATTTTACCCTTGTGCTCTGGTTCAAATTCTCCAATTTTCAAATCAATCGCAATAAGGCTTTGTAACTTTCTATGAAATAGTAACAAATCGATTTTGAACTCTCTTTTGTCAACCCATAATTTGTATTGATTGCCAATAAAGGTGAAATCTGAGCCCATTTCAAGCAGGAATTGACGGATGTTTTTGATTAGCGCTTGTTCAAGGTCATTTTCTGAGTGCTGGTCTGCAAGATTTAAAAAGTCAAATGTGTAATTGTCTTTTACAGCTAAATAAGCTTGTTTTTTCAGGTTTTCTGGCAGTACTTCATCAAAATTGGTTTGATTGAGAAGGTATTTTTCGTACGTTTTATTTGCTATTTGGTGGGATAATACATCTTTGGTCCAGCCAAACTTTTTAGTTGCCAAAATGTAAAACTGACGCTGTTGACTATTTTTACACTTCTTTAAAATCACGATATGTTTGGTCCAGCTAATTTCTCGTACCAGTGGTACGAGATTCTCATCAAGTGCATATTCTGTGTAAAATTGACTGATAAGCCATAAATTGGCTACTGAAAATCCGCTCATAGCCGGAAATTCACTTTGCAGTTCGTTTGACAAGGTTGTTACAATAGATTTTCCCCAACCGCTAGCCTGTTTTTCAGAAATTGCCTTACCTAACTCCCAGTATAGATTCAATAATTGTGTTCCTAACCGTTTGAATCATTGGACCAGTTTGTAGCCTCAAACGAGAAACAGAAATGGTATTAGAGATGATTAAGAATGCACGCCTAAGTTCATCAGGAAGAAAATTGCTTACCTCGCAACAAAAGGCTTACTTAGTGGAAGAATGGGATTTATCTGGCTTGTCTTGTCCCGAGTTTTGTCGTCGACACGGTCTAATATCAAGCCAGCTATATAAATGGCGTAAGGATGCAAAATCAGGAGCAGTTATGAGTATAAAAAATGATGGCCAGCTACACTCTAAAACGGAGTTAGAGGTCTTGCGAAGAGAAAATGATGAACTTAAGAGGGCTCTGGGAGAGGCCACACTTGATATTAAGGTTCTAAAAAAAGCTGGAGATGGATCAACTACGAAACCGGCAGTTGAATCGCTATCCAGGGAATTCGGATTAAGTATCAACCGAATCATCAAAATATTGGGAGTTGCCAAATCTAGCATCTATTACCAAGCCAGGCCTTATCCCAAGAGAAAGAAAATTGTAAAAAAATACCTGTCAGATGCGGCTAAGGCTAATATTCGATCAATATCAAGCATGAAGTCAACCTATGGAACACCTCGTGTGCGAGCTATTTTACAAAGGGATTATGGTGTTACATTATCCAAATATATGGTTCACCGCTTTATGAAAGAGGAAGGTTTACTATTAAAACGATTTCGAACCAGAGGAAATAGTAGGATTCATACTGGAAAAATAGCCGTTGTTAAATCCAATACAAGATGGGCTAGCGACATAACGTCTATTAAGTGTTGGAATGGTCAAAAACTTCGACTGGCCTTTGTGATCGACTGTTGTGACAGATCAATTATTAGCTGGAAAGCAGGCACGCATATTCAAGGATGTGATATCGAATTATTAGTACAGAATGCCCTATTTGAAAGATTCGGTGAAAGTTTACCGCCAAAAGGGCAGCTTCAACTACTACATGATAACGGACCTGAATACATAGAGAAAAATCTAAGAAAAAGTCTTAAACAATGGAATATTGAAGATTGTAATACACCGACATATTCACCACAATCAAATGGCATGTGTGAGGCACTGAATGGCACTTTTAAAAGAGATTACGTCTTTGAAAATTGTCTCGATAATCCAACAGTTGTGATGTCACAAATACAAAAATGGGTAGATGAATATAATAATTTTGCTCCTCATTCAGCTTTAAAAATGAAAACACCAAAAGAATATTTTAACTTTCAAATCGCTGCGTAACTAGTCCAGTTTTTAAGCGGAAAGAGCAATTGTATATTAACTGCTTTAAGAGCTTCGTACTGAGCTGTTCTAACCTTTTCCTTAATCTCGGCAATAAACTGTATTTGGCTACTATCTAAACTCATACTTTAATTTTCTGTGTTTGTTGTAATTTCTTTTGATCCGATCTCCCTTTAAGAATCAAAGATAGCCAGACAAACTAAAACATGTTACAGGCAATAATTAAGAAGTAACTTACAGTAGTAAAAGTGTATTAGAAAATGAGGAGTACCTTAGAAATATTAAGATCTTTTCATTAAATTATTCTTATCATTTAAATGAACGTTTATTTTATAATATTTTTGCTGCTACTTTCTCCCCAATTGTTATGGCAAAGCGAACCCCATGGGATAAGTATCAACTTATTCTGCCATCACTCAGTCAGGATGTTTCTATAAAAGAAATATCCCGGACTCATAATATACCGGTGCGAACTCTGCGTGACTGGAAGAAAAAATTCATAAACTTGGGTCTTCCCGGACTGCATCATTTAAAAAGAAAGGATAAGGGAACGCGAAGGTGTATGTCACAGCAAATGCAAGAACTGGTCGGCGGATTCGCTTTACTCAAACCCAAACTGAAAATTAGGGCTATCTATCAAAAAATTGTTTTGTTAGCTGAGCAGTCCAATCAAACGCCCCCTTCCTATACAACATTATATAATGTTGTACGCAAGATCAAGCCGGCATTGTTGACGCTATCTCATGAAGGTGTTAGAGCTTACCGACAAAAATTTGAACTCATTTATCGTCGAGAGTGCAAGGCCCCCAATGAAATATGGCAATGTGATCACACAGAGCTTGACATTTATGTCCTAGATAGTGATGGAAAGGAAATAAAAGTCTGGCTTACTATTATAATGGATAATTATAGCCGGGCGATTGCAGGATTTCTATTATCAGTAGAGGATCCAAGCTCTATTAATACCGCTTTGGCATTAAGACAGGCAATTTCCAGAAAAGAGGAACCACGCTGGCAGATTTGTGGAATACCACAGATTCTTTACACTGACCATGGCACTGATTTCATGTCTGTACATATTCAACAGGTATGTGTAAGTTTAAAGATTCGTCACTTCAAATCAGCTGTGGGCCGTCCACAAAGCCGCGGTAAAATTGAACGGTTTTTTAGAACATTGAATGACACGCTTCTAGCAAGCCTACCTGGTTATAGCCAGAATGGCAAACCTCTTTCTAAACCAAAGTTGACTTTTACGGAGCTTAATTTTGCTTTAAAGGACTTTATACCGTATCCGGCCTACCAACTACATCTTTGTTAACTGCTGAATATTGTTAAAGTTTTGCGGGTACAGGTCGGTGATGTTTTTATGATTGATCGTAGAGATGTTTAGCAGGCTGTTTTTTAGCCAGTTGTAAGGATTGACGTTGTGTTTTTTGCATATAGCAAAGAAGGAGTAGATCATGGCAGCCCGCTGTGCGGCTTCGTGTGATCCGGCAAAAAGGTAATTTTTCCGGCCCAGGGCCAACGGGCGTATGGAATTTTCAATTTGATTATTATCAATCAGCAGAATTCCGTCATATAAATATGCACTTAGCGCATCCCAGCGGCCATAACTGTACAGCATCGCTTTCCCAATCTGGCTTTTCGGGAGTGTACTTTTAATTTGTTCAAAGATCCATTTTCCCAACTCATTGATAACCGGAAGGGATTCTGCCAGCCGCAGCTCTTTGATTTCGGCAGCATCCATCATCTGTTGGCTGGCCCTCCGCTCCACAGCATACAGCTGCTGGATCATCGATAGCGCTTTTTGCGCTCTTGTTTTGTCATTATCCAGAGCTCGTTCAAATTCCCTGCGGGCATGCGCCCAGCAAGCCAGATGAATAACATCTTTCCGTTTTCCATGCTTTTCGTAAACTGCGTACCCATCCGTCTGCAGATAGCCTTTGAAGCTTTCTAACATCGTTTTCGCTCCTGCAGATCCTCTTGTGGGTTGGTAATCAAAGAGAACCATGCCATCCAAAGGGCTGTGATAGACCCAATAATATCCCTGGTGACAAGCACCTTTCTTGTCACTTTCCAGTACTTTGATTGGACTTTCATCTACCTGCCAATAACCCTTCGATTTCATATCGAAGACCAGTTGTTCGTAAAGCGGTTCGAGCTTGATTAGGGCTTCTTTAGTCCAGCCTTCAAGCGTTGAAGATGCGATCTGGATATCTTCCCGGGCAAAGCGCTGTTTTTGTCGGTAAAGCGGGAGATGATCTACGTATTTATCGGTTAAAATGCTGGCAAGAAGTCCAGCTGATGGTATTCCCTTATCAATTACACGCTCTGGAAGCTGACCGATTTTTACCCCTTCCCCATTTTTAGGCGCATATTTATAGCGTATATATCTTTTGATCAAAAAGCGGGCAGGTTCATAATCGAGCCGCGTCGGCGGTCCGATCTTCGGTAACTTCCTTGCCGATGCATATCATTTCAGAAAGATCACCTGTAGGGTAAATCTCGATTTCTTCGACGGGTAAATGCGAGGGCAGTGCCGCACGGCCTTTATGGTTGGGCCTTGAGAGCATCAAAAAGTGTGGGAGATCATGCCGCTTCCTGTATGATATCAGGATCCTTCACCAATTTGATTGGCCTGAAATCCGGATACATTTTCCGAAAACTATCTTCCCATTCGTTGTTTAAAACTTTTGTCCGGACTTGAAGCAGTAAGTGTGCGCCTTTTTTGGTCCACTGCATGGACTGTTTTTTAGAAAACCGTTTAGAAATTACATAATTGACAGTGGATTCCACAAAGCTGGTTGAAATAACTTCACCGTAATTATACCGCTCGGCGTAATTGACAATAAAATTTTGATTGTTTGTAATGTATTTGTCGAAATCGGTAACGTATGTCTGGAAGGGTTTAATCTTGTCATATTTTTTCTTTTGGCCTTCGTCTTCCAAATGATCAGTAAGGTAGAAGTCAAGATCCTCACAATGCTCAATAGCTCTTACAGCATTACCATGCCATAAATTCCATTTAATACGGGTCAATAAATGTTGAAAAGCTTTCCCTCGTTTTTCATCGACTTTTATTAGTCCTAAAGTACACTGGTGCAGAACTGTCAATTTCATGGTAATATGAAACCAATCCAGAATGTGTGTGGATTCCGCATTAAGGTAGGTTTGTAGATTTCGCAGATTATCAGCACCATCCGAAAAAAATTCGAGCTGTTGGTGGGGCTGCATTCCTTGTGATACAAGATGGTTATAAAACCGGCGTTTGGATTTTAAATCATAGGATCCGACGAATGCAAAACATTTGGCAGGTTTTTCAGCCGGAACCGACTTGCCAGCTATTACTTCAAAAATGCTCTTTTTATCTTTCCAGTCCCGGACATAACCACCATCAATACCCACAACCATGGTTCTTTCCGGCCTTGGTAACGCCTGCCGCTGGTTTATGCTGCCACAATCGTACATCCACTGTTCTTCTCCAATCTCTTGCTCCTGGGCTAAGGCCAAATCATAAAGATGGTTCTGGATCGTTGTCGCATTAATCGTTTCCGCTACTGGCAGGACTTCTTTTAATAAATTTGCCGTCTTTTCAAAAGGGATTAAACAGGCCCATTTTGTTTCAAGAAACAAAAGCTCAGGGGTAGTATGATTTGTAAGTAATTCATTCAGAGGGCTGAAAGTCTTTTTGCCTTCGCCATAGTATCTGGGGCTTTGAAAAGTGATATTACCGAAAAGTGTTTTGAGTTTAATGGTATAATTTCCTTTTTTACGAAGCCTTTGTAGCCTTTTGCTTTTGATAAAGGCTTCCAGTTGCCTTTCAACGATGGATTGCTGTAGGTTTTTCAATAGCTGCTTTGATTCACAAAGGTTCAATCCAATGTTTTCAAAAGTGTCAAATGTCTTTTCAAAGGTGAAAATTTCGTCAGTGCAAGTAGTTTCATTTTCCCCAGGTTCACATACTAATTGGAGTTTGAATTTCATGATTATTAAGGTTATCAGGAAATGTAATCTTTAACTTTTCTTACCGTATTGATAGAGGTATCACAAATTTTAGCGGTTTTACGCGCACTGATACCCAAACGTAGATTCCGAACCACCGAGGGATACTTTTTTAAGAAAGCCTCCTTATCCTCGCTTGATCCACCAGGCCGACCTAGATGTTTACCTTTCCTGCGTGCTTCGTCCATTCCCGAAAGGATGCGTTCCCGTAATGTTTCCCGTTCCATCCGTGCAAATTCGGCCAGCAGGGTAAACATAAATTGAGCAATAGGGTTTCTCTTACCATTTTTTAAGGTTTCGATACCAAAATTCTGTACGTAAACACTGATTTGAAGTTTGGTCAGCTCTTCCAATACATTTAAGACTTCAACGGTCGAGCGCCCCAAACGCGAAACTTCCTGAACCAAGACCTTATTGATCTCGCGTTTACGCGCCATGGCCAGTAGCTCCTGCAGACCATCACGCTCCTGATTATACTTTGCACCGCTTACCTTCTCAGCTATTTCTGCAACAATCCGTAGGCTTTGGGTTTGAGCCACCACCCGTAGGTCTTCTATCTGCCGTTGGTAGTCCTGTTCTCTTTTTGATACCCGGACAAAAATCACTCCCTTTTCCATCACACCAAGTTACAAACTATAATCAAATTAACCACTAGGTTTTATTGATACAGAAAGTGCTATCCTTAAACATCAAAATAAGCATCGTAACCGCCCAGGGTTCTCCAGAATTTACCATCACCCTTTTTTTGATACAGTTTGGCCAAGGCCTGGTTCATTTTTTTCTTGTCGAACACTTCACTGCGGTGTTTAAGATACCACCAGGGGGCACTATCCAGATCAAGGTCCGGAACTTCTCGGTTCTCAATACTTTCGAAGACGTTTGATAAGGTTTCCTGGATCCAGCTGAACTGACCGATCAAAGCATCCTGATATGCATAAGGTCCGCCGACATCTTCCGGAGGGCAAGCCCTTCGACCAGCAGTGCAAATTGGATGGTGATACCCGGGCCTGGCATTCTCAACCTTCTCGATACGAATTTCGTGTTTCCAGTAGTCGCCAAAATCATAAACATATGAAAACTTATCACCAGCCCTCAAACCTAAATCTCCGATAAGAATCTCACTGGGGTCATCACGATAGTAGGTGCCTCCTTCATAGGCAATTCCATAATCCACTCCCCAAATATGAAAAACGTGTAAATGCTGGTTTTCCCACCCCAACATCATCTGTATCAAATGATGCAGCTCTGCAATGTGAGTATTTCCGTCAATGATAAAGCGCCGGTAGATCATCGGCGAAATATTCAGAATATGTACCTTCAAATGATACACGGCAGTTCGAGGATCTACGGCAACTGGCTGTACAACATTTTTTGTTTTCATGAGAAGACTTTCAAATCTTTCTCAAGTTATCAAAGAATCAATTGCCCCACACTTTTTGATGCACTCCTGATAAAGCTCTTGTTTTACTAAGTTCTCACAAACGTTGACATAGTTGGTGACCGCGCTATTCAAAGTCAGGATAAGTGCATCTCCTAACATATAGTACTGGTGGATGATAAAGGAAATTAAAAGCAGATAACGGTTCGTGCTGCGTGTAGTTATTTGTGTTACCTGATTATTGATGACATATTCAGCGTAGAACTGAATGGTGGCATCAGATAGTTTTAAGCGCCTGGCTACCGGTAGTAACTGCAAATACATGATCTTCAAACTTTGGAAGTTTGCCACACGCTCACGGATCTGTTTTGTCTCCATGGATTGAGAGACCCGTTTGAAAAATGTAATCTCATAACGTTTTACTTTTAAATGCTTCCTGCTGTCCTGCTGATAAGAAGTATGTTCGACCAGAAGCTGCTCTAAAAGTGAAATATCAGCAGCAGTCAGGTACTTATTTAAAATAGACTCTAAATTTTGTTCGAAACTGGCAAGCGCTTTGTCCAAAATCGTTTTCAGGCTTTGGTAGGTTGGAATTTCAATATGATGTGATTGGAGAAAATCTACCATACCTTCAAATATCAAGTATGGCCTGGTCTGTACATGAGCTAGTCTCTGTGTTTCCTGGATCAATGTTTCAATCGAAGATTTTTCAAAAGGTGCAAAACCGAAATATCCAAGAATATCTTCCCGGTGCCGGAGTGATGTCCGTCCTTCGTAGTCACTTATCTGAACCGCATTGATATCAACCGAAATTCTTTCTGCTACGTAATCCACGTCACTTTGATGAAAACGGTTCGATCCAAAAAACCGGCTGACAATCCGGAAGTATCCGACCTGCAAAAGAAAACCTACTTTATTGGAAGGTGTCTGCAAGGTCTTGACATATTCAGCGGCCCATTGTGGAGCCTCTAAGAAAATCACTTTCTGGTCAGCACTTAAAACAGGAGGATTGTCAAATCGTTGCCGGGCTTCAGAATTCAGGTATTCTTTTCTAGGCATGAGACGATTTGTTTGTATAAAAAAACGTTGCTCAGAATGTACAAACTTATCGTACCCTTTGGAGCCTAAAGATTGACCTGAAACCAGGCATATTTCATCAAATTAGTAAAATAAACTTGTATACCAATCTAAGTACATTAAATTTGATGTATGAGATGCATTAAAGTAGACAGAAGGTGAAAATAGGATATGCTCGGGTATCGACCCAGGACCAGAATTTGGAAATGCAGCTGGATGCCTTGCAAAAGGTTGGCTGTGAAAAAGTATTTCAGGAAAAAGCTTCCGGAATAAAATCAGACAGGCCGCAGCTGGCTGCCATGCAGCAGATCCTTCGCGAAGGAGATGTTATCTACATTTACAAATTGGATCGGTTGGGGCGTTCATTAAAACACCTACTCGAAATGACCTCCGATTTTGAAAAGCGGGGAATCGGTCTGGTCTCAATTAATGATTCCATCGATACAACTACTGCCCAGGGCAGGCTCATCTTTAATATTTTTGCTTCTTTGGCAGAATTTGAAAGAGACCTGATTAGGGAACGGACAAAATCAGGTTTGGAAGCCGCCCGTGCACGTGGCCGAAAAGGTGGGCGCAGCCGCGGACTTTCCAAAGAAGCTGAAAAAAAGCGATGCTTGCCCAGACCTTATATAATGAACGAAAGTTAGGGGTGAACGAAATTGCTGCAGATCTGGAAATCTCAAAAATGACACTTTATAAGTATCTACGACACCGCGGTGTCCAAATTAATAGTAAGATCTGAACTTGTATCGTACATAAAGAAATATTAATCGACTTAGAAAATCCGTGAATTGCTGGTTCAGTATGCTTTTCTAAGATTATCTGCAAATATATCTGGTAGCATGCTAAGTTCTACTGCTTGCGCAGCCCTTTCAACATCATATTTAACCCGAATAAATTCAGTTTCAATACTTTTAGGATTTGTAAAAGATGCGTGATGATCAATGGTAAGCATCACGTAACATGCCCTTACATCGCCATCTTTGGGTTTACCCACAGATCCGGTATTGATCAGGTGATGATAATGGTCATTACCGTTTTTTCCGGAGTTAATGATCCTGTGGTAAGGCTTGTGTGAATGGCCAAAGCACAGGATATCGGCATTAAACTCCGTAACCAAATCCAACATATATTGTTCCGGAAGTTCCTTCAAAAGATATTCATTGATGCTGCGTGGACTACCATGTACCATAAGCATATTCAAATTATCGTTATTGATCTGAAATTCCAGCTTTAAATGTCGGGGAAGTGTAAGCAGATAATCCCGTTCCTGGTTACCAACCAACTTATATGCATACTCACTGCTTTCCTGGACGCTGCACTCATCTTGAGATGATAAAATTTTAGAGACTTTTAGATCATGGTTGCCTGCAATGGTAGCAATCCCTTGTTTACGGATTAGCCCAATTACCTGGTTTGGCCACACATTATAACCGATTAAATCACCCAGACAGTAAATTGCATCTGGTTTCTGATTTTCAAGGTCTTCGAGGACTGCTTCAAAAGCGGGAAGATTAGCATGGATATCCGAAAAAAGGGCAATCTTCATAAATTGGAAGTTTCAATTTTGTAATATTTATTGCGCAGCCAAAAAGCCACATTCACCAGGGCAATCAATGCCGGCACTTCTACCAGCGGACCTATTACACCAACAAAGGCCTGACCAGAGTTAATCCCGAATACCCCGATAGCGACTGCAATAGCAAGTTCAAAATTGTTACCTGCCGCTGTGAAAGCAATCGAAGCATTTTGTGAGTAGTCTGCCCCCAGGGATTTTGCCATAAAGAAGCTGACCAAAAACATGATCGCAAAGTAAATGACCAGTGGAATAGCAATTAAAAGCACATCATCCGGCAGCTGAACAATCAACTCGCCTTTCAGGCTGAACATCAGCATGATCGTAGCTAAAAGCGCAACCAAAGTAACAGGTGATATCATGAGGATAAATTTTTTCTCATACCAGTCTTCCCCTTTCAATGCAGTCAGCCCAAAACGGCTGATCATGCCGGCAGCAAAAGGGATACCCAGGTAGATGCCTACACTTTTAGCAATTTCAGCAATCGTAATATTTACATTCAGTCCTTTTAATCCCACCAATGGGGGGAGTACCGTAATAAAGAAGTAAGCATAAAAGCTGTAAAGCAGTACCTGAAACACACTGTTTAGTGCCACAAGTCCGGCAGCATATTCACGGCTGCCTTCCGCCAGCTCATTCCAGACCAGAACCATGGCAATACACCGCGCCAGACCAATCAGAATTAACCCGATCATATAATCCGGATGATTCGGAAGAAAGATAATGGCCAGTATAAACATAAGTGCCGGCCCGATGATCCAGTTTAGTACCAGAGAAGCGGTCATTACTTTGGTATTGCGGAACACTTCGCCCATTTTGTTGTATTTCACCTTGGCCAGTGGCGGGTACATCATCAGGATCAGGCCAATAGCAAGCGGAATATTGGTTGTACCACTTGAAAAATTGTTGATGTAATCCGGCAATGAGGGAACAAAATTGCCAAGGCCTACGCCAATTGCCATGGCCAGGAAAATCCATAACGTTAAGTAACGGTCCAGGAAGCCCAGCTTTTTACGGTTAGCGGCCGGGGCACAATTAGTAGCAGACATAATTATTTTTAAAGGTTCTCATTGACAAAATTTTCTGAGTATGTTTTGACCATTTCGCGTACAGTACGAAACTGCTCCGTTATTTGCTCTTCACTTCCGGTTGCTTTTCCAGGATCCGGAAAGTTATGATGGAATTTTTTCGCATTAGTCGGGAAATACGGACACCGCTCTTTTGCATTATCACAGACCGTGATCACAAAATCAAAGTCAATGTCTTGGTATTCATCGATGTTGTTAGAAGTATGTCCAGAGATATCAATTCCGTCTTCTGCCATAATGGAAATAGCTTTGGGGTTCACTCCATGGGTTTCCACCCCTGCACTATATACGGTGGCTTTCTCACTTGCAAATTTTCTGAGGTAGTCTTCGGCTATCTGGCTCCGGCAGCTGTTACCGGTGCAAAGCACTAATATTTTTTTCATTTTGCTTAATCTATTCCTGTTACTTTGCTTCTTCTTTCCAAAAGGTTGACGCTTCGCCAGATCCCCTTCATCTTTCCAATATTTTCACGGTATCCAATTAGACGGAAACCATTCTTCTCGTGCAGTTTGATACTTGGAACATTTTCGGCAAATATGCCTGCCTGAAGAGTCCAGTAGCCTCCTTTTTCACTTTCCAGGATCAGGTGCTTTAAAAGTGCGTCACCTATTTTTTGTCCCCGGAAGCGGCTACCGATATAAACACTCACTTCGGCTACTCCGGCGTAGACACATCTTCCGGACACCGGTGTCAGGACTGCCCACCCGGCAATTTCACCGCTGTCTGAAATTGCCACAAAACGGTGCTGGGCTACATGGGACTGATCCCAAACCGACCACTCGGGCGCACTGGTTTCAAGGGTGGCATCGCCGGTAGCTATACCTTGTTCATAAATTTCACGGACTGCTGGCCAGTCACCAGGTTCTAAATTTCGTATCGTGATCATATTTAGCAGATTAGATTATTAACAGCATCCCCCGCCTGGCGTGCAACTTTGAGTTTCAGCACCAACCATTTCAAGTACCTGCACTTGTTTAACATCCGTTTCCTTTTTGCTGGAAGGTGTGCAGCATTCTTCACCGGAAGGTGTAGTACCACAGCTTTGTCCCCTGGTTATTGCCTTGCACTGGGTAAAATCTGCGGCCAGGTTAATAGTAAAGGAATCACCTTCAGCTATAAATTCAGAAGGGTACATCTGGCGGGTGTCAAACTTTGAATTACCAAATTCTATTTTGACCACGCCTAGCGGATTAAGTGGAAGCGATTTTTCTACCAGGCTGATGATGGAAAGCGCTTTGCTTACTTTCATGGCACGTTCAGTCTCTGCTACCGACGGCTCCCAAAGCTGCACAATGATTTCCGTCCAGCTGTTCATTACCCCACCACAATCGACAGATACAATAGGAGCCTGTTTGATCTCGGTAATATGATAGGATGCATCTACATACTCACCTTTTGCATATTGGAATTGAAGGATTTTATCCGGATTGTCCAAAAGTGTGCTTTTGAAGGCTTGCCAGTTCATTGGATTTAAGTTATTCATTGCTATGTTACGATTAAATAAAGTTAAATAAATTATTTGTCCACATACTTATTTGCAGCAAGCTACTTCAATATCTGATTCAAAGATTTCTCCAAATATAGCTTTTGCTTCTTGCCATACCGTTTCATTGATGCAATAGCAAACACGGGGTGGATTGATTTCTCCATGCAGGATACCAATATTTTTAAGCTCCTTTAAATGCTGGGATACCGTGGCTTGGGCCAAGGGTAGCACTTCTACCAGATCTCCGCAAACGCATGAGTTCACCTTCAACAAATGCTGGATAATCGCAACCCTTGCCGGGTGCGCCAGTGCCTTGGCCAAATCAGCGATACGGTTCTGCTTGTCCGTAAAAACTTGTGTCTTTGTAACTCCCATGTGCCAAAGGTAGAAATTATTTTATTCATTGCAATAATACGATAAACATTTTTGATTTTTTGTTGATGTAGCATTCCGGACAACCGAATGGAGATCATTGGCCATTTGTATACATTTTATATTCGCTGAGAATTGAATGTACTGCATTATAGTTAGATCATAATCCTATGCAAAAGTCGTGACGGTTTTTCTCCCTTTCTTTAGTTTACCCCAATATTAGAAATCAATCATAGTATTATCGTAGTCATATAAAAGTAAGCTTAAACAGGAGTAAATCAAATAAGAGCAGAGCATCGGCTATAGGAAAATCCTACAGGTTTAACACAAAGGTTCTTTTCTTGAAATGTCTATGGTATTCAAATCTTAAAGCTTTCCTTGATAATATTTCAGACAATAAAATTTAATTTATTACATCCGACATCTATACTTGATGGGATTATCCAATGGTTTTTTATTTCAACTTAAAATGTATAGCAGAGAATAGCGTGTTACAAATTTCGGTAAAAGAACAACCATAAAATAAATTCGAGGCAGTTTTCGGGGTTCTTTTAGTATTTAGACAAAGAATAGCGCTATTCATTTTTCACCTGTATTTGGTAATCATTTGGCCGTAAAAATGCGATATTTTGAAAGTAAGCATAGGCTTCAGTAAAAGTTCTAAGACCATATTTTTATCAGTCTAACATTTTTTGTATTTTACATGGAAATATTAAATTTTGTAAAATGCTGATAGTCAGCTAGAATAAACGTCGTATTTTCTTAGAGTTATTCTTTGTCCATTTACTAAAAGAACCCCAGGATCACCCGGCCAAGACAGGTAAATACATTTTTGCAAATTGGGCCTTTAAAATCTTTTATCTTTAAAAGCAAAACCAGAAATGGATGATGAAAGCATGCCATTTTGAGGGAAAAAAAGAAAATGTTTTTCCCTTTTGGATTAATAGCTTCGGCCAGGATGAAGAAGGGGAACTGTATGTAATTACCCAGCAGGAAGTAGGGGCAATCAATCCGGCCGGCGTAACCGTTAAGCTAACCGGTAAAATGAAAAAAGATTGATAAGGTCTTCATTTTGTATTAAACTAAAATAGGCTGACCATATCTTTAGTAATTTCAATATTGTTTCTGTATAAGTATTTTAAAATCAAATACTTTAGATAATCAGGTTATAATTAAACTGCCATTTGTTAAAACAGCCCTGAAGTAGGGTTCAAGGATTGTTGATCGTAATTCGAGTTGTTCTTGTTGAACCATCCAGTTAATCAATTTAGAGATAACAGCAGTTTGTACAACAAATGCTGCCTGCTGCTTGAGATTAACAGGTACAGCTGCAATTTCTATAAAAAACCGTGGGTAACTTACCTGTTGGTTAGGAAACCAGTATTCGCCCCTGATCAAAAGCCAGTCAACATTTTCGTTGTTGTTAGGAGTCCAGTATTTCAGATGTACACTAGTATAAAGTTTACTATCAGCAATCGCCTTTTGTAAAACAGAAGACTGAAGAACATAACTGTATCCCTTTCTGATTTTTGGTTTATCAATTATAATTGATGACATAAAAAATTATTAATCTATTGAAAATGAGATTTTATTAAAAAACTACTTTTTATTTCGGCCTATTCTGAAATGAATTTCTTTTACCAGTGAACAGCTTTGCTATGCTATGACAAATGGTAGGCAATTTACTTTTCAAGTTGAAATATAAAATTCAATATCCAGGCAGGATCACTTAAAATATTCAATAAGAACTGCTCAGATCATTTATTCTTAAATCAGAAGGCAAAATCAATTCTTAACGCTTTGATATTTTACTGTTTTGCTTTGATCATATAAGCACTAATTACAAACCCATGTTTCTCTATAAACAAATTTGAAAAGTAGGAGAGTGCCCGATACTGTTGAAATCTTCTGGTGGATGTACCTGATCATTTTAGGATTAATACCGGTAACATAATTTTAATCTGTCTGAAAAGTTAGCACAGCCTGGGTTTAAAATCAGATTATCATAACCTGGATTTTAGAATATGACCCGGATGGGTACTGTGATCACTGCAATGGTAGGATGGTGCAACTTTACATTATTTAAAGTACTAATCCATAAATTCTGGAACAGGTAGTGGTTCAGTCAGATGTCTTAAAATTTCAGCTTCATTTCAGAATAGGTGTATTCTGGAACCAAGCAGCTTTCAGCTGGTCCATTATTCGTTCAATAGTACTTTAATTGTCTCTGTTAACGTCTTGGACTGAATTTTCATGATGTAAGTCCCTTTTGGCAGCTGCATGGACGAAACATTTACTTCATGCAGTCTGGCCGGTGCGGCTGATTGCTGCGATTGTATCTGAAAAGTATTCCCTGACAGGTTAACCAGCTGCATAACTACCTGTCCCTGATGTTTGGCTGACACATACACTGCAAAGCGCTTTGCTGCTGGATTAGGATAAATACTAGATACTTCCGGTTTAGGCACCTGCAGCACGAAATCTTCCTCTGCCGCTGTCCTGGCAGCTGGCGGGGTGGTGGCTTCAATCACCAGCTGAGGTCTGTTGGCCAGATTCTCTCTGGAGTTAAAGCTGAGCATCGCATTTTTTAAATCCGGCTGGATCAGCAGGAAACTGGCTGTTTTATCCCCGTTCAGC
Organism: Dyadobacter sp. NIV53; assembly: GCF_019711195.1. Classification (NCBI taxonomy): domain Bacteria; kingdom Pseudomonadati; phylum Bacteroidota; class Cytophagia; order Cytophagales; family Spirosomataceae; genus Dyadobacter; species Dyadobacter sp. NIV53. Next base: position 1,784,430 of record NZ_CP081299.1, on the reverse strand, counting down.
TGGGCTCTAACAAATGGGGTCACATCAATTTCATAGTACCGTACAGTATCATTAACATAAACCGAACCCAGATCCCCTCCTAAGCCCGCAGGCGCTGACGAGTAGCTCGTGCCCATTTCCGGCCATGAGTCATCCGGAACCCGGTAGGCAGACAAAGTGATGTTCGCGCTGCTTTCTATATTGGAACCATATAAACGTAGTTTGGCAGATCCTACCTTTTTTACATTGGTCAGTGGAAATTTCAGATAGGTATGATGATGGTGATCACCCGGACCTGGTGCCGATTTTACCAAAAGTGCGCCTTCCGCGCCGAAACTGGTATGCTGATAAGGTTCACCACGCACGTATGTGTCGGCAACCGGTTCCAGGACCAGCTGTGTCGGAAGCACTTCAATGGCGGCAATGATGGGGTTGTCAGCTGCACCGGTAAGGAAATCAATATCCAGTATACCATCCGTTACATCCACAACAAACGTCTCCGTTCTGGCATGTAAGGCTCCACCTGCCGCTTCAAAAATATCGTAGTCTGTCAGCTTTCTGCTGCCTTCGATCTCTACATGGAAGCGGCGTTTATTTGCACCCTTCCGGCCGCCCCGGCCGGGCACGCCCCAGAACGTCTCGGCAAAATGCAGGACGATCTTTTTTTCTCCATTGGCAATGGGTATGCTGTAATTAAAAGCCCGGCCAAAGCGCTGCTCTAAGTAAAGCTGGTCATCGGTCGTACCGGCAATATCAGCCTGAAGAGGACGGGATATCTGCGTTGTACCGCTAAAATACTGATCTTCTGTAAAAACCCGGCTGCCGGATGCTTCAAAAGCCTTGCCGCCCGCATTGATACGCATTTGCTGTGTGTTAACCGGTACAGGTTCATATTTGTAGAGCTCATAGCCATATTCAGATGTATTGGCACTGATCAGCAGGGTGTTATTGATATTGGCCATTTCTTCAATACCCGTATTTTCGTCTGATGTGAGGTCCTCCACCATAAAGGTGCCTTCCGGCGTTCCATCGCTTCTCCACAGCTCATTGCCTGTTGCCGGCTTATAGAAGTTGAAATAAAGCAGGTTTCCCATACCCGCAAATGTTCTTATACGAAAACGCAGAGGGGTCTGATCCATGGAAGTAACGCGTTTGGTGCCTGAAACCGTGCCGTCACTTACCCATAGCTGCACCCCGGTAGCGGAGTCCGGGAGCATAAAAAACAGTTTGCCGTTCACATTAGTAAATTCAACAGAGCGCCGGTTGTTTTCTTCGTCAGCCGTGCTGATGGCTGCCAGCTCCATAGTGCCCAAAGCTGTGCCATCGGTCCGCCATAGAAACTTCTGGCCCGTATCATAGTTGCTGATTACTGTATACACGTAGGTTCCGGCAGCCAGCAAACGTGATGGAATAAACGGCAGCGCAGTGACCTTTTGGGTCCCTTGCGGGGTTCCATCGGTTTTGATCAGGTTGTATGTTCCGTTTTTCCAGGCCAGATAGAAAAGGTTTCCACCAGATATAGCCATGTTGGCATAATGGAAGTTTCCCAGGGAAATATCGCTGGCAGGCAATGTTCCGGCATTGGTGCCATCACTTTTCCAGAGTACATGACGGTCGATCCCGTTCCAACCTCCAAAGTAGAGCGCACCGTTAAATTCCGCCGCAGTAAAAAAATCGGTATTGTCCAGGGTTTTGACCAGCACGGTTCCTTGCGGGGTGCCGTCACTTTTCCAGAGCTCCATTCTGCCAATATAACTGGAAATGCCAAAGTACAACGTATTTCCGATACTGGTAAACCCTTCAATGCTATGGTAATATTTATCAGGAATGTCAAAATCTTTGAGCAGAATGGTTCCGGTGGCTGTGCCGTCAGAAGCCCATAGCTGCCTGCGAGACTGAAAGAAGAGTAAATGGTTTGTATGGATTAACAAATCCAGACCATCCGGTATCTCCCTGACCAGGACTGTTCCGGCAGCGGTGCCGTCTGTTTTCCAAAGCCCTCTGCGGGCTTGCGGAATGGCTGCTGAAAAATACCCTGTTCCGTTCAGCTCAGTGAAATGCCGGGGTAAAGAGCTTTCAGTTGTAACCGCGGTAATAGGCTGGGTTTCCTCGGTTGTAAGACTGGTTTTGAAAAGCTGGTAGCCCGATTCAGGAAATCCTGCAAAGAACACATCCTGCCCTACAAGTGTAGGGAACAAGATGGAAAAGTCAGTCAGGGCATGGGTCCCCTGCCGGGTCCCGTCACTTTTCCAGAGTTTGTGAATTCCGTCACTGCCTTCAAATACCAGCTGGTTGCCTGCTACTAACATTGTCCAGTAATCTGATTGATGATTTTCCAGATTAATGTCACTGATCTCAACGGTCCCGCCGGCAGTGCCGTCACTTTTCCATAGTTCATACTCGCGGGCATCATTTATGGCGAAAAAGAACAGGGTGTCCTGAAAATTTGTGAGCAGTTCTGGAGAATATGGTGGGTTACTGCCCGGACTAAATTCCTGGACTATGACTGTTCCTTCCGGCGTTCCATCGGATTTCCAGAGTACGGTATTTTGGGTAGTTGCCAGCGCTGAAAAATAGATGGTTCCGCCTGCTGCGACCGGCTCACCCAACCTTTCCAGGCCGGACCTGACCGTTACGATGCTTTTGCCATCTGTTTTCATCAGCTCGTGGTCAGTGGTGAAATACTGGTAACCGCCTGCTGCAGCCGGATTATTAAAGCCGTAAATCAGCGGACCGGATGTAGTACCGGCTTCTGTTCCGTCGCTGCTCCAGAGCACAGATCGATTGTCCGGCCCTGAATTTATTGTGAAATAAAGCCTGCCGTCCATTTTAGAAAAAAAGTCGGCCCTGACCTCGAAAGCACCAGGGCCCAGATCCTTCACTTTCGTTGTCCCTGCCTGGCTACCATCGGTTTTCCATAGCTGCAATGATTCGTTGAAGTTCTGCGAACCTGAAAAATAAAGCATACCGTTAAGCTCCAAAAGGTCTCTTTCACTGTAAAAGTGCGAAAGTCTTCGCAAAGGGAATGTACCTTCCCGGGTGCCGTCGCTGCGAAAAAGCCAGGCACCTCCCTTATAAATACCCTTAAAAAAAACATATCCATTTGCACTCGTCAGGTTTTTAGGGCGTTCTTCTTCTTCATTAAGCTCGGTCAGACGGATCGTCCCCTGCTGGGTACCGTCAGTTCTCCACAACTGATAACCATTAAAATCACCAGAAAAGAAAAAGAGCAGCCCATTGGCTACTGCTCTTTCCTGAATGTCAAGTCCCCTGCGCGAGGGTGCATCGTTGATATCTTTAACCAGTCTGATCTGTTGGGCACAGACAGTTGCGGCCATAAACATAACCGGCCAGCAGGCGAACAGAAGCAGGTATCTTTTCATACTGCTATCCTTTAAATAAAATTAATTATAACTATTCATCTGATATAAAATATTTTAAGACGCAAAGCTTATTGAAAACAGCGTTGGCAGCCTACCTTTTTTGATTATTATTGGCCGGTTAGCAGCACTTTCATTGTCTCGCTGAAGGCAGCAGAACGGATTTTCAGTAGATATATGCCTGAGGGAAGCTTCTGAGAAGTAAGATCTACTTCCACCTTTGTTGCTGGCCTGACTGACTCGAATTTGGGTTCCCAAACCGGGTTTCCCGATAAATTGGTCAGCTGCAAATCCACGTTTCCCTTATGCGCTTTGGACACTTGGACGAAGAAGCTTTTTGTCGCTGGGTTAGGGTAAATACTGGATGCCTCGGGCCTGGTTTCCAGAAGTACAATTTCCTGCTCTTCTCCCATCCTGGCTGCCGGTGGTGCCGCTGTTTCAATGACCAGCTGGGGTCGGTTTGCAGCATTCTCCCGGCTGTTAAAGCTCAGCTGCGCATTCTGGGCGGTCGGGTTGGTCAAAAGCAGGCTGACTGCCCTGTTGCCCGAAAGCTGCGATCTGACATAAGCCGTCACATCCAGCTCATAATATTTGGCAGTATTATTTACATTTACACTGCTTAACGACCCGCCTGTACCTACCGGTGCATTATACCAGGCAATACCGGTTTCCAGCCAGTTATCATCTTCCACGCCAAACACGGATAAAGACGCACTGGTCGTATTCTGCACATTGGAGCCGTAGATTCGCAGTTTGGCTGAGCTGAGCTGGCTGATCCCGTTAAGCGCAAAACGAAGGTAGGAATCCCTTTGATAACTGGGCAGGCTCCCGGCTTTTACTTCCAGGGTGGTTTCTTTACCATAGTTGATTTCCTGGTTGGGCGTGTTGCGCACATAAGTGTCAGCCACGGGTTCCAGTAGAAACTGCCCGTCCGGGATCACTTCAATGGCTGCAATAATGGGCTTGTCGGCAGTACCGGAGAGAAAGCTGATATCAAGCACGCCGTCAGTTATATTTACGGTAAAGCGCTCGGTTCTGGCGCGCATGGCTCCGCCTGCTACTGTGAAAATATCGTAGTTGGTCAGCTTGCGGACGCCTTCTATGTCGACGTTAAACTTTCTTTTGTTTGTGCCTGTTGTGCCGCTTCTGGAAGGCACACCCCAGTAGATTTCAGCAAAATGAAGTATTATATCAACTTTGCCGTTTTTAACAGGAATATCGTAGTTGAATGAAGTGCCAAAACGCTGCTCTTTATACAGCTGATCGTCGGTGGTATTGAGAATATCACCGCTGACAGCATTTGAAATGCTGGTCATGCCGCTGAAAAAGTCATCAGAACTGAAGAGACGGCCAGCAGTGGCATTGAATATGGCTCCGCCGGAATTAATGCGTATAGCCGATACGGCAGGTACGGATGTTTTGATTTTATAGAGCTCGCCGTCTGCACCCAGGATCAGCGTTCCGTTCAGATCGGTCATACCGGTAAATGACGTGCCGGTCCTGGGCTCAGGATGGTAATCCAGAACCATAAAGGTGCCAGCCTGGGTGCCGTCGCTGCGCCAGAGTTCTCTGCCTGTTGCCGGATCCGATAATGCGAAATACTGGATACTGCCTGCCATTGTGGAATATCTGATACTGTATTCGGACTGGTCTTCATACCGTAGGGTAGGGGGCCTGTCAATAAAGGTTAGCTGGCGGGTGCCTGCAATGGTCCCGTCAGTTACCCAGAGCTGGTCGCCTTCCTCTTTATCATACGGAACAAAAGATAACTTGCCGCCCAAATCCGTCCAATGGCGGATGTAAGGGTCTGACAGAAAAATATTTCCATCGAATGATGCCAGCTGAAAAGTACCGGCAGATGTTCCGTCGCTTCTCCACAGGTATTCCTTGTCAAAACCCAGAGAACTGAAATAAGTCAGTCCACCAGCTGTATAAAAATCAGAAAATTCGCTGTCAGCGTAATTTCCATCAAGAAAGTCTCTGACAAGGCTGGTACCTGCGGCTGTGCCGTCAGATTTCATCAGCTTAAATCCATTCTCTTTAAAGAACATGTAATATAAAAAATTGCCGTTTGCTACCATATTCCCATAAACAGGCTTCCAGTCATTAGGCTGAGGGTCATCGGTCACTACAACAGTACCCGCAGTGGTACCATCACTTTTCCAGAGTTCAAAACTGTTTATGCCATCATAGGCAACAAAATACAGTGCGTCTTTGAAGACAGTCAGATTGAGATGATAAGATTGTTCGCCAGCAAAAAGTTTAACTTGTGAAGTGCCGGCTACTGTGCCGTCAGTCTTCCAGATGGAACGTTTGGTTTCGTTATCAATTACAAAATACAAGACATTCTTTAATATCTTGAAACTGTTTATTACCCCGTAGTTTGACGAGGCATCTTTGATCATAATGGTACCTGCCGTTGTGCCGTCAGATCTCCAGAGCATGTTCTGGTTGGTTATAATATACAGGGTTTTGTTTACGGTTGCTGCGAGCTGAATGCTGCCGTAGGTGGAAGTTGGAAGCAGGTCTTTAATCAGGGTGGTTCCCGCCGTGGTCCCATCTGTTTTCCATAGTTCCTGCCCACCTGCGGTTCCCTGGTCGGCAATGAAATATACCCTGCCATCTGCATTTGTGAGCTGACTGGGGTCAGAACCGGTCTTAACCGGCCGGGATATCTGTTTGGTGCCGTCTGCGGTGAGATCACTTACAAAAAGCGGATAGCCGCCATCTGCCGCTACCGTAAAATATACGTTGTTGAGAGCAAAAAACGGTACGCTTGATATATCTAAATCCGTTGCCTGAGTAGTGCCCGAAGTGGTTCCGTCGCTCTTCCAGAGCCTCTGGTAACCTGCGAAATCAACCACAAAAGCCAGCTGATTATTATTAATAGTTCCTACAGGGTAAATGATGTAGCTGGCCGGATTTTCGCTGATGCCGGATACCAGTACGGTTCCGGCTGGCGTGCCATCTGTTTTCCACAATTCCGTGCCGGCATCACTGGACGCAAAAAAGTATAAGCCACCTTTGTATGATATCCAATAAAGAGGTCCAACATAGAAGTTAGAAGTACCTTGAAAGAGATCTTTCACCAATAAAGTCCCGGCTGTTGTGCCATCTGATTTCCATATTTCGGGTCCTGAAATCCCATCATCCGCTCTAAAAAAGATCTGCGGTCCAACGGTGACTAATCCATATATAGACGTGAAGCCCTGCCGAACCGTAACTGATGTAATTCCATCCGTGCGCTTCAATGCGTTGTCTTCAATATAGTACAGGTAGCTGCCCAGTGTAACATAAACTATATCCGGATAAATGATGCCTCCGGCTACGGTGCCTGCCGCAGTACCATCACTGGTCCAGGTCTGGAAGGTAGCGTTACTATTAAATCCTGATTTTATCTGAAAAACCAGTTTACCATTGAAATTGTAAGATCCTACAATTTGTGGGGAAGAATCCGGCTCGACAGAAAATGCTTTGACCAGTGTAGTTCCTGCCACCGTGCCGTCGGTCTTCCACAGCTCCAGAGCGCCCCTGGCCAAGGCACCTGAGAAATACACTGTCCCGTTGATGTCGAGAATATCGCCTTCATCAGACCTGGATGACCAGATCTGGTGAAGCGGAAGTGTTCCTAGAATTGTTCCATCGGTACGGAAAAGCCAGTGATTGCCCTCATAATAGGCCTTGAAAAAAACGTACCTGGAGCCGGCCGTCAGGTCTCTAACCGTGTTGTTTTCACTATATGTAAGATTGGTCAGCCTGATGCCTTCATTCGTGCCATCCATACTGTACACATTTACCGAATTTGTATAGATCAGCAGATTTCTCAGTGATACGTTTTTGGAGATATCCGGAGCAAAATTTCTGGAATTGGGATTAATATCCTTGATCAGCTCAAACTGCTGTGACCAGGCAGGATGTAACATACTCCCCAGGATAAAAAGGGCAGAGAATAGTAGATGTTTTATCATTTCGCCGTAGGGTTAAAATTCCTGTTATTATTCAAATTAATCATTGAATGTAACAATTAATATTAGATTATCCTACTATTTTATTTAGTTAAAAACTGGTATTATTTAGGCAGCTACAATTGTTAATTGAATTAAAAAAATTAGATAGATATAAAGCACAAGGCTCTATACAAAGATTAAAAACACACCATTGAATATTTAATTTTAGTGATTGACGGCCACTCTCCTGGATTAATAATAGAAAATAAACTTTGCTAAACCAATTACAATAACTTCATAGCAGATCTATTGTGCATCAAGTTTAGTAGAACTACAAGCAGAGGAGGGATACAATAAAATAAGACAAGCTAATAGAAAATTCTATTTAACATAACTTAAATTATAAAACAAAATAAAACTTACCTATAAACTCTAAAATAGTGCTTTTTATAACTTTGCACCAAATATTATTTTATTGGATAGCAATTTTTTTATGTTTAATAGGGTGTATGTTTTTCTGAGGTCGGCAAGCACAGACCCGCCAGGAGAACAAAGCCAAATGATATAAGTAAAACATTACCTGTGTTGCTTATGCAAAAAGAACCGGTGTCTGTTACTTTCATGATTTGTGTTTATCCGCTTGTTGGAGCAGATAGGCCAGGGCAGTCTGCCTGACAGCGGTATTTTGTTTGTTGACCGCCATGGCCAGCGCTTTTCCGGACCCTACAAATACAACCAGCTTCTTTGCCCGGGTAATACCGGTATAGATCAGGTTTCGGAACAGCATGTTAAAGTGCTGGGTGACCAAGGGGATAATAACAATTTCAAATTCGCTGCCCTGTGATTTGTGAATGGTGATGGCGTAAGCCAGGTCCAGTTCCAGCAGCGATTCTCTGGAATATATGACTTCTCTGAGCTGCTGACCCGCGCCAAACTGCACGATCACTTCCATGTCTTCATTGTCAACTGCGGTGATCTGACCAATGTCGCCATTAAAGACATTCAGATCATAGTTGTTGCGCTTCTGGATTACGCGGTCGCCCTGCCGGAAAGTTTTTCCCCCGACGGTAACCTGGGCTTTGCCGGTAGCGGCAGGATTGATCTTTTCCTGGATCACCTGGTTCAGGTTTGCCGTTCCCAGACTGCCACGGGTCATCGGGGAAAGAATCTGTATCTCTGCCTGTTTACCGTAATATTTGGGAATAATGGATTCGTAGAGTTTTTCGACCATGCCCACTGCCGAAAGGCCGTAATGCAGCGAGGACCAGGGATGGATACGTGCGGTCACTTCTTTCAGCTCGTCAATATGGGTGTTGGCCTGCAGCAGCGCATCCAGGTCCACATGACTGAATTTGGCCGGAATGACCAGGCCGTTATCCTGGTGGTAAGGGTCAGCATCTGGATCTTTGGTCTGCACCGTATCACCGCCCAGGCGCTTCACTCTGGAAATAAACCGTAGCTGCTCAGCCGTCGCTTCTTCGGAATCGATAAAGAGACAATCCTTTTTCTGCTGCCAGACCTGAGGCGTATGGAAAGGGGAGGCTATGGCGGGCACTTCCCCCTGGTTAATCTGATGGGCGTATGATATAATCAGTGACTCCTTTGCCTGGCGGAATATCTGGGTCAGTCGCATGCACGGAACTGCGCCGGAGAGAATCAGATCCTTTAACACATTGCCGGCGCCTACTGCGGGCAGCTGGTCTGCATCACCGATCAGCACAAGCTGCGCCTGCATGGGCAGCGCCCGAAGCAGGGCAGCCGTCAGGTGCACATCCAGCATCGAGCACTCATCAATGATCAGAATATCAGTCTGCAAAGTATCTTCCTCCTTGCGCTTGAAGCCGCCTGTGGCCGGATCAAATTCCAGCAGCCGGTGGATGGTTTTGGCTTCCAGGCCAATGACCTCGCTCATGCGCTGGGCCGCACGTCCGGTCGGAGCGGCCAGCATCACTTTCCGGTTCATCTTTTCAAGTACGCCGACCAGGGCCCGGGTCGTTGTGGTCTTTCCGCAGCCCGGTCCGCCGGTCAGGATCGAAAGCCGCATGCCAGCAATCTGCAGCACACTCTGGCTTTGCTGCCCGCTCAGCCTGATCTGATGCTGCTGACAGAAGGCGCCCAGCTCCTTGTGCAGATACTTTTGATCCGCTTTAAGTGGTAGGCTGATTAATTGTTTGACCCGGGTGGCAATGTAGAGCTCATCGAAGTACAGAGAGTGTGCATAGTAGCAGGTTTGTTCTGCTCCATCCTCACCGGGCAGCTGCCTGGTTTTGAGCTCTTCTTTTTGCTGCTGCTCTTGCAAAACCTTTTCAATGGCCGGACTGCCAGGCAGCGCCAGCAGCTGCTCGACCGCATGCAGGATCTGCTGGCGGGTCAGATAGCAGTGTCCCTGCTGGCGGGCACTTTGCAGCACATGGCCGATACCGGCCTGGATCCGCTGGGAAGAATCTGCTGCCAGGCCCAGACTGATGGCCACCTGGTCAGCCGACAGAAAGCCGATACCAAAGATATCCTCAGCCAGCCGGTAGGGATTGGTCTGCACCACCTCAATCGCCTCATTGCCATAGGTCTTGTAAATTTTGACTGCAAACAGTGTAGAGATGTTGTGGGACTGCAGAAACAGCATCACATTCCTGATTTCCTTGTGTTCTGTCCAGGCTTTGCTGATCATGTCCAGCTTCAGGCTTGCAATGCCTTCCACCTGGGTGAGCTGGCCGATACTGCTTTCAAAGACATCCAGGGTTTTATCACCGAAATGCTTTACGATCCTTTTGGCTGTCACCGGACCGACCCCTTTGATCAGGCCCGAGCCCAGATACTTTTCCAGCGCATTGGTAGTGGCCGGCTTTCTTTCAATGGCCTTCTCAGCTTTAAACTGCAGGCCGTGACCGGGATGCGTGACCCACTCGCCGTAAAAATCCATCGTGGCACCCGCAAATACTTTGGACTGGTGCACTACCACGGTAAGCTCCTGGCCAGCTCTTTGCAGGCTGCTGACTTTCAGGACAGAAAAACCCGTTTCCGCGCTATGGAAGGTAACGCGCAGGACAATGCCTGAAAGTCTTTCTAACGCTGCTGTATTTAATTTGTCAAGAGCCGGCATATACAGTGATTTCAAAGGCAAAGTTATAGGTACTTTCATAGAATTAATAGAAAGCAGGGCCGCTTTTTGAATCTGCTATTCTTTACAGCTAAAAAAATACAGAAGCATACGCGGCCGTCGTAATAGATAGCATGCCAGCTGCTGTTCTGTCCATTAATTTAACTTGGAATGGCAATACAGCACTATTTACCAGGCTGCCAATCAGAAAAGCTACAAAAAGAGCAGTAAATGATTTTTGTTTATATTCGCTTTTACATACCGGTATAAGCCAAAATATCTTATTGATGGTTCATATTTATTGCACCCAAAAGCTGGGAAAATTTCTTAATACTGCAAAGGGTGAGCTGCCAGAGCGCAGATCGCATGACTGGTCGGCGCATTTGTTTTTTGTATCGGGACGCAAATGCATCATTTTTGTCCATAAGAAAACGCTGTATTCCGTGCTGCTGCTGGATATTTTTAAAAAAGATATGGTGTATTTAAGCAAACTTTTTCTCGAAGCGCTGATCAGCCAGCTTGAAGCAGACAAGATTCCGGATCGTCATCAAAGCCTGGTCCGGGCTATTTACAAAGAAATAAGGTTTGTTCCGACTGACAATGACAGAAAAACCCTTGGCGTAATCAATAATATGATATCGATTATTCAGGCAGTAGCTGCCGATGGCTTAAAAGCTGCAGGGCAGTATGAAATCAATAAAATACCCCTGGCAGGCACTGAAATATGCCTATCCAAAAGATATAATGCTAAAAGAGCTCATCGAAATTAACCTGTAAAGCTGACAAAACGATCAAAATGGAATCTTATATCAATAACGCGGTTCTTTTTATCCATGAATACCGGAACATGGAAAATTCTGATATCGAAACCAATGAAAGGTTTATAAAAAGGGTAATTTCCCCTGACTGGATTGCTGACCATTTGTGCGACTCCTGGGCAGGCAGAAATAATGACTTTGGTGACTTCTATCTGAACCTGGACCATACCATCCAGGCAGACATCTTAGAGGCCTGGGGGATTCAGGTAGAAGGCTTGAAAGAATATAAAGACAAACAGGCTGCTGATCCCATGTTCAGCCTGTTCGCCCCTGCACCCATGACCATCACCTGGCTGCATGAATTGGTCAAATACTTTTATAATAACGGTATTGGCGGCCGAAAAGATCTTATACTATCAAATCTTCCTGCTCAGGACAAGCGCTACGGCAATTCTGCCAACTGGGGCAGCTATATTCTATCTCTTTCATCAGAAGGCCGGGAGCTGGTTTTACGGCAGCTGTACAGCCATATAACCAGTAAGTCAAGGATTTGAACAGATCCTAAAAAGGTGGGAGCTGTCCGGTATTAAATAGAAGCCTTTACAGTATACCTGCTGCTCAAAGCAAAGCCCTGATCAGATTCTGGAATGACTTGATTCAATTTCTTCAATACAGCACCTGCTTTGTAAATAAAGTCTGATTACAAGTGTCAGCTCCGATCAGGATGCAAGGAATCAACATACATGTATTCACTGCACTTTTTTACTGGTGTAGTATTTCGGACAGCCGGAAACAGCTTAACAGGCTACCATTCTCATTTCGGATCTGTTATCTTTCATGACAGGCATAATTCCGGATTACATAGTGACTTTTGCCTTACATCCGGCATTTTTCCCGGCAGGTAATAGCGGATTAAATATATTACCTTAAAGCTTGATGAGAAGAAATTATATAGGGAATTCTTACCCTATCAGTAATACCAATCCTGGTTCATCTAAGCCGACTGCTTTTAGGTGCTGCATTGTTCTATCTGTTTTAGATAGATCGTTGGTTATTTAAAACCCTTGTCTATCCAGTCAATCAGTTCCAAAGTATCAATTCTGATATCTGCCTCCAGCTCCCTATCATCAGAAATGCATTCAAGCCAATAGTCATTGGGACCATACGGGGTAATATATAACTGTAAGGTTATACTTGCGCTCATGCCGATATTTTCGCCGGTTTCGTGATAATGTTGTTTAAAGAAATCCATGTATTCTTTTGATCGGCAAACGACACTGGACAAAGAAAATTCATCATTATCATTGTTAAAAAATAGACAGATGGAATCTAACGATGCCGGATCTTTGACATAAAAAAAATATACCTTTCATACGTATAATTTCCACTTAAAGGAACCAATAATTCTGATTCCGGCCAGTATGTCTTGATTGCAGTAGAAAGATCTTTTAAAATTTCTTCTTTCATATTTCTTTTTAGCAAAAGACGCACTTTTAAAAAAAAGTCACCAATAAATCCGGGGCTACTTAATTTATAATGCTCATTTTCGATTGATAACCATGCTGGGGTAACTATTACTTTCCTCTAAAGATCGGTAGTTGTTCTTACAGCAGTTGTACAGCCATGTTATGGGTAAATCAAAAGAACAGTTCTTTAAAAGGCGGTAGTTTAGTTATCTACCAGTAATCTTCCATTGTGGTTATTCACCCGCTTTCATTTTTGGTCAGGCCGGGTCTGGTTATATGTTATTTTCTCTCATTTTTTGTGAGCGGGAATGAAGCTGCTAAGGTAGGGGAGTGGCGCAGTCCGGGCCAAAAAGCGTCCGGCATAAACACGGATCCACACGCACAAGGCTTTGATTTATTCCATTTCCTTTTTGTGCCGGACTGCCGCCTTCCCCTGAAAGGGCACCATCATTCACTTTAACAAAAAAGATGATGGAAAACACAGACAAACAACTCTGCAGCCTGGTAGCCGAAATCGAGCTCGTTTACCATACCACCGTAAAACCTTCACAGATGCCGAAGGTAACCTGCTCGAAAGATGCGTACGATATACTGATAGCCTCCTGGGACCAGGGCAAAATCAATCTGATCGAGCAATGTAAAATACTGCTTTTAAACCGGGCCAATAAAGTACTGGGCATCTGTGAGATCTCATCCGGCGGCATGTCGGGTACGATCGTAGATGTAAAGCTCATTTTTGCAGCCGCTTTGAAGGCAGGGGCCAGCGGATTTATCATTGCCCACAACCACCCTTCGGGAAACCTGACAGCCAGCCAGGCAGACCGGGCCTTTACCAGAAGACTGAAACTGGCAGGGGAGCTGCTGGACCTGCCGCTTTTGGACCATATCATCCTGGGCAGTGAAGGGTTTATCTCCTTTGAAGACGAGGGACTGCTGTAATAGCTTTTTTAGGAAGCAGTGACCAGGTTACTGCTTCCTGTCTTTCATTCAGCTAAAACAGATTTACAGTCTTTAAGCACAATAGTTAGCTTGGTAGCCTAAATCCTTCCAGGTCCGTTTGCTACTTTATAAGAAAAATTTTAAAGTACGTGCAGCATTTGTTAATCACGTAAAATAGCATATGAGTTGTTCTCATAACAGGTTTTTATGTCAAACGAAACGTATAGGGGCTGGGTTGCACTGGATGCTTTATGTTGAAAATATCGGGGTAGAGTAGGCCAAACTGTCAACTTATTTCAGTGACATACTAACGGTCAACGCTTTTTAGGACGGGTCAGACTATCTGACTCCGGAAGAGCGAACCTGGTTTGATAACCTACCCCAGCTGCCGACTGATCAAAAGAATAAACTTCATCCTAAATGTTTGCTTTGCTTGCTTTTGCGAAGAAAGATAAATGCCTGGCTGATCAGGGAGAAATAGCCTTATAACTCAAGGCTGTTAGGTTTGGCTGGCAGTCAAGAGAAAAGCCCCGGATTATATGCTGCAATAACAAATGATTATATCATATCTTACCCTGAATTTTTATTTAAAAAAATGAATAAATTATTTTGATTTATATTTTCGGTTTTTTAATTTTATTGTCTAGGCGTCCCTAAAAAGACTGACCTGTTAAGGCGGCTTCACAGCCTGACCTATTTAAGGGTGCTACATTAATATGGGCACCCTTAACCTTTTTAATATACCAGACTGGCAGAAGATCAGGATTAATTTCCAGGCAATACAGACTGAGATTGGTAGCCGGTCTGACAATGGTGTAATTCCAATGTTATTTGTGCGGACACGCTCCATGTTTTATCCTCTGACTTTATTGGCAGGATCAGTTATAAACAGGCTAATTATGATTTTTGGCGCATCAAAATAACCCTGGTTGAAAATGATTTACTTTTAGAGATATAGGTTGAAGATTATTCTTTATAAAAATTATTCGCGCAGAATGATGTATAAAGTATGATCAAAGTAAAAATTCCTGATGGACGGTATCAAAATGCTTATAAATCAGAATAATAAAAAATGATGTAATTTAGGTTTGAGATTCAGGTATACTATACTCGTCTGACACCAGGTTATAATTGAGAAACTAACAGTTGAATTAACGGTAATGGGAGCAGCTGATGACTTTATTCATTCATTTTTTAAGCTGCATCCGCACCTGCAAAGCGGCCAGCTCAGCCTGGACGAGCTGAACCGACTGATGGCCATACATCAGAATCAGATCAATAACCGGCCCCTCGCTGATTTTGACAGCGTAAGTCCCTCTCAAATGGATGTTTTACTTAATCAGCCGCTTTCCGACAGATGTATATTACAGATAAGAGAGCATGTAAATAATCATTTTAGTCAGGTCCCGCTTCTGAGGCTTTCGGACCTGCTGATAGGTCAGATCTATCATGAAGGTAGTCTGAAACTGACAACGAAAGGAAACCTCCCTGTCCGCGTATGTGAGCTTCTTTATAATCAGCATCTAATCAGCTGGAAGTACATGGCGTATGCAAAAAGGATCCTGGAAGAGGAAATTCCTTACCTATGGCCGCTGAAACATTACCTGCTTAGTGAAGGGATTGTAAAAAAACGGGGCAACACCCTTTCACTGACCCAGAAAGGTGAAAAATTCAGAATTCAAAGTGACAGCCACCGTTTTGAGAATCTGCTGCTTTTCTTTGGATCAACATTTCACTGGGGCAACTTTTACGATTACCCGGATGAGGGAAGATACGGGCAGCTGGGATGGGCGTTCTCACTAGTATTATTAGCCAGGTATGCAGATCAGCCCCGAAGCAGTCAGTTTTACAGTCTGAAACTCATGCAGGCCTTTGAAAAGCAGCTATGGGAAAACCACCAGGCTGGCATACAAAACCCGGCCGTAGCTGATTTTCATCTGGTTTATGACATCCGCTTTGTTGAAAGTTTTGCGCACTGGTTTGGTTTGGTAAACATTGAAAGAAAAAATGATCAGGGGATCTCTTTTTTCGATCAGCTGACCATCACAAAAACAAACCTGTTTGACAGCATATTTGTGCTGACAGACAAATAAATTTAACTCTCGCAATCTAAAAGCTGATGTCAGGCTCTTTTTTAGACAAAGAAACTGGCCGGCAGAAAAAAAGCCAGCGCCGCAATCATGTTCTTGCCAGATGGAAAGAATCAGAGAGCAGTATTTATGTAGAGCGGCCTTAAAAAGCAAAAGTAGGGAAGGTGGTTAACTGATTTCTTGTGAGCAGGGCTTTTTAAAATCATAACCGCTTCATAAATTCTATTTAACATAATCTAAGTTATACAACAAATCATATCTACTGGTTTTAGTGTACATTAAACTCGTAACATCCTGTATATTAACGTATTACAAAGAAATAAAAAAGCAGGCAATCTATATCTTTTAAAAGAAAAGTTGTAGAAATTTATCGTGCTGAAATAGCAGACAAGCATGAGATCCATCAGAATCTGCACATTTCACCGACGGAGCTCCGCCGCTTGAACCGGTGGTACTTCAGGCACCGTTTAAAACGTCATTTATCTTCCCATTCATTTTTTAAGCAGACTATGAAAAAGAAAACTGATGCATCTTACCTGAAAGTCCTTGAAAAGCGGCTTCTGGAATCTGAAAAAGAGAACAAATTCCTGCGGCTTAAAGCCGAAGCCTTTGAGATTGCCATCCAGATTGCGGAAGAAGACTGGGCCGCCAGCGCGGTTTAAAATTCCGATCCTAAAAAAGTCTGGCCGCATCGGCGGACCGACCGTTCAACCGAAAAACTGACCCGTCGCTACCCTCTTACGGGTATGAAGCAGTTGTGTAAGTTGTTTGGGTTGACAAGACAAGCCTGGTATGCGGCTGCCGGGCGTCAGGAGAAAAAATGTTTTCAAAAGGATCTGATCCTGGAAGAAGTCCGACAGATCAGGCGCAAAATCCCAGGTATTGGAACTGCGAAACTGCATGAGGTTATAC
Organism: Dyadobacter sp. NIV53; assembly: GCF_019711195.1. Classification (NCBI taxonomy): domain Bacteria; kingdom Pseudomonadati; phylum Bacteroidota; class Cytophagia; order Cytophagales; family Spirosomataceae; genus Dyadobacter; species Dyadobacter sp. NIV53. Next base: position 1,767,862 of record NZ_CP081299.1, on the reverse strand, counting down.
AGGATCTTATCAGGAAGCACCAGCTTAAACTAGGACGGGATAAATTGCATAAGCTACTGAAGGACAGTAATTTATTGTCAATCAAGAAAAGAAAACGGGTTAAGACCACTGACTCTGACCATTGTTATTACAAATACCCGAACCGGGCAAAAAATGTAGTGCCTAACCGGCCTAACATGCTATGGGTCACTGATATGACTTATATCCCACTGGGTTCAAATTTTGTTTATTGGTCTGTCATTATGGATGCTTATTCACGTAAAATCGTCGGCTGGCATCTGGATAAAACCATGCAGGCCAGAGGATCGGTACAGGCCCTGGACATGGCACTTTTGTCACGAGGAAAATCTGACAAACCCCTAATTCACCATTCGGATCGGGGCGTACAGTATTGCTCGTGGAAACATGTTGATCGGCTGGGAGATAACTGCGTGACCATCATCATGACCCAGAGCGGCGATCCCACCGAAAATGCCATGGCCGAACGGGTGTTCCGGACACTAAAGGAAGACTTTGGCCTGCATGGTTTTGTTTCTTTTTCAGCAGCAAGAGAGGCAGTTGAGAAAGCCATCAACAATTATAACACCATGCGGCCACATGCTTCAATCGGTTATCTGACCCCTCACCAGGCACATCATCGGACAGGCCCCCTGCCACTTAAGTGGTACCCGTACTAAAAAATACGTTTTGGAAACGTCCAATACCAGCCGGATATGCAAAAACCGGATAAGTGTCAACCGATTTCAGTAGCATATGGTTTTCGTTACAAATGGATCGTAGTCGCGGATGATGAAAAAATACTTTAAGAAACTAAATACCTAGTTTTCTAGCGCCGTTTTTCGCCCATTTGTCAGATAAACCTCAGACTTGCCGGAGCATCTAGTGATCAAGGACAGGTAATTAGAGAGATTCGCAAACTAAAAAGAAGGATATCGAAATAAAGGGACTTGTTATGAGTAAGGTTAATCTAAAGTCATTAATAAAGCTACATAAGATAGCTTTTAATGCATAATTAAAGTTTCAATAGTAGATATTATTGATTTATATTTATTAATTATAAATTTGTATATCGATTATTTAAATAAACTAATTATGAGAAAGATTATTTTTGCTCTAGTTATTCCCGTTATGTTTTTATCCTGTTCAAAAGATGCAAATGAGATTACTCCGGGAAGTGGTGCCTCATTTAAAGTAGAGTATATTCAGACAGGGAAATTTGAAGGGTATTCAAGAACGATAGGACTTGGATCGGATTTGGAATTGCAACAATAAAGAGGACAAAATGTTAAGCCGCAATTTTCTGCATATTTAAAAGTTCTTCAAATTCTTTTGGTGACATGTACCCGAGGGCAGAATGAAGCCTCTTTCTATTATACCAGGTTTCAATATATTCAAATACAATTATTGCTGCCTGGTGTTTATTAATAAAAGTATTTTGGTAAACACATTCTGCTTTTAAGGTCTTAAAAAAACTTTCAGCAACCGCATTATCCCAACAATTTCCTTTTCTGCTCATGCTTCTTATTACCAGTGGGCTTTTGTCCAGCAAACTTTTAAATTCGTTGCAGGCGTATTGAATTCCCCTATCCGAATGGAAAATTAATTCACAGGTTACGCTTCTATTTTTCAGAGCCATTTTCCACGCAGGTATCACAGTATCAATAGCTTTCATTGTTGAACTAAGCGCCCATCCAATTACTCTCCTGTCAGCTAAATCCAGTACTATGGTGAGATATAGCCAACCTTGCGTCGTTTTAATGTATGTGATGTCAGACACCCACGCAGTAGCTATTTTTTCTACTTTAAATTGCCTGTTAAGCTTATTTGCTACAACCGGATATGTATGTTCAGAATCTGTTGTGACACGGAATTTTCTCTTGACAATACTTCTTATTTTTGCTTTCTTCATCAGTCTGGCGACCCTTGGACGGGACACTTTCACCCCCAGTTTGTACAATTCCTGAGTGACCCTGGGGCTTCCGTACGTTTGTTTACTATCCCCATGAATAACAATTATTTTATCGATAAGGGTCTGATTTTCAATAGCTGTATCCGATAGTTTATTGCTCAGCCAAGTATAAAACCTGCTTCTGCTTACCTTAAAAACCATGCACATTTTCTCAATGGGAAATATTTTCCGGTGATCCTTTATGAACCCGAATATTTGCCATCGCTCCTGGAGAAAATGCCTACAGCCTTTTTTAAGATATCTCGTTCAAGTTGTGTGTCGCGGAGTTCTTTCCTTAGCCGGGCCAATTCCTGTTCCGTTTCACTTAAAATCACCTTTCCGTTGCCAGGAAAACTACCGTTTTGTTTCGCAGAAAACTCTCTACGCCAGCGGTATAGCATAGCAGGTGGAACATCCAATTCTTTTGCCAGTGCAGCAAGGTCTGTGCGGCTATTGCTTAGTTCAACGCTCATCAGTTTGAACTCCTTGTCAAATACTCTTCTTTCTCCAGACATAAGTGTTAAGTTATAAAAGTTTCACTTAACTCAATGTCCACTTAAAGGTAGCAAGTCCACTATCTATTACCCGAAGACACGGTTTCTCCATTTGAATTTTGGGAAGACGTTTTTCATGAAGCAAGGCTGAATGGACCACGAATGCTCGCAGCCTTACTTTTAGTGGTTCCTTACGATCAGTTTAGCACAAAAGCTAAGTCTGCTAGAATGAAATTACTCGAATCTTTAATGAACCTTAAAAACAGTTAAATATGAAAAAGTCTATTAGAATAATCAAACCAGGAAGGCCATTACTCATCACTAATAAATATGTTTCTGTTTTATTAGTAATAGCTTTATATTTTTCACAGATATTATATTCGGTAGGACAGACAATTCCCATTCAATCATCGATTGAGTCAATAGCAAAATATACTAATTTAGGATCTGACAGAACTGCCAGTTTGCTAGCCGAGATAGGATTCAACCCACCAGAAAATTTAAAATTGAAATGGGATCGTTTTCCTGCAGTTCGCAAAATCGAAACTGCATATTTGGCTGTGGACGGAAACTCAGGTGAGCGTATGCTGGCATTACTGGCAAATAATCTTGCCCAAAGATATGAATCGGTCCGATATGAACACACATTGACAACTTTACTAGACAAATTCAGTTTCAATACTGAAGAGAAAATTTTATTTAAGAATTTGAGTAGTATAGAATCTTCGAACATACCTATATCTAGCTCAGTAAGAGAGCCTATAATGGCAATTACTAAATATAGCGATGCAAGAGCACTTGGCGGTTCCACAGGAATTTTAAAAAATTATTTTAATCTTACAGATAAAAAGGTCTACGATATATTAAGAAGCAGTTCAGACAATTATGATGCTCTTATTAAGGGAATTAACAGCGCTTCAATACCACCATCACAAAGGGACAGACTTATAAAGATAGTAAAAGAACTACAAAAGTCATATCAGGCAGCGCAGACTGATGCAGCATTGAATAAGATATCAAGGTATTATAGTTCTGAAAAAATGCCTCAAGGAACTGTTTTAAATGAAAATAAACAATTGATTAGAATTGAAGATCAGTATAAAAATTACCAAGAAAGACATTTCAAAACAGAGAGCTCACGAAAGTTTCAAAATATGAAAATGGATACCAAGACCTATGGTGGTGTGGTATTTGGAAATAATGTCTCTACCAGTGCTTCACTCATAAATAAAAAATTAAAGTATATTAAATGGATTGAAGCTGCTTCTGACAAGCCAGGAGAATCGGTCAATGGTAGTTTAGAATTTGAATTTTTTGATGGAAGCGTCAAAGTTACTCCTTCCATACTATTAGAAGATATTTATGCTGCTCACAGAATAATTTTTGATGATAACGGAAAATCAAAATATCTTCAAGGAGATGGAATTGGTTTAGCAGGTGCCAATTACTTAATTACTGATACGTCCAGTATAAAGGTTAGAAAAAAGTTTCTAAATGAGCCAATAAATTCAGAAAAATACTACATGGAAAATTATGACTGGGACTATGTGAACGATTCTTTGTATGGGTATGGGCATGGATATGAATTTTTTTTCTATAAAAAATGTGTTTTGCACCCAGCTATTGCGAATTTAGAATTGGGAAGGAGCTTGATAAAGGTGTGATTTGTGGTTAAGAACTGGAAGATATTTGAAGAACAAGCTTTTAATAAGCAGACCAACGCCGACTGAGGTCACAATTTTGGATAAATGGCTAATTGGTCACGAATCTAATGGTTGGAAATATACTGATGCTCCAATGTTCATAGGCTCTGATATAAATTTCATAAACGTAGCTCCGCTAAAAGCTAGTTCGGAATTACGTTTGAACGCAAGTTGTATACTTTTTAACTTTGTTAGCGAAAAAGATACCACATATACAGAATTCAAAGGGTTCAAATATATAATGCCGTTACTAACTAAATCACTTGAGGATTTTGATCGATTAAATAATTTTTCAAAAGTACTAGCTTTGGTTCGGTGGGCAGCAATTAATAATGCAATATTCCTAAATAAGCCAACTGAACCCTCTTTTTTAAATAAGCCGTTGGTTATAAAAGCAGATGATACCGGGATAAGCATATTTGATACTGTGAAGGAGGTCAGAGCTTCATATGGTTACAAGTAACAGTATCTGCTAAACGCTGGCAGGGCCATTTATTACAAAATGCAAATCATTAAAGAGCGCAAATACACCCAGGTGAAGGCAGAAAGTAAGACTACTCAGAAAACGGTTATTGTGATAACGGATATTTAATTAAATTAAGCCATGGGAGACAAAGAGTATTTACCGATGACTGAGAAACAAATCTGACAACGGCAGCGCGAAGATTACCATCGCAGAATGAATCAGGAGAAGGATAAAAAGGAAAAGAAGAAAATGGTAATGTAGGTCGATATTTTTTGTCCATCAAAAGCGAATACCCTCGTTCGGTATTCGCTTTTTTTATATCTTACCTTTATAAATCCTATTCAGATTTCAGATTTATGAATAGAACTTAGGATTGTCTTGTTTAAATTTTTCAAGTACCTTTTTGTTCATTTCAATTTCTTCGTGCACCTCAGGTATTTTTAGGTCTAAATTGTTTTGGCATATATAATTTAACTTTTCACGTAACATTAGAATTGTAGTAAGGCATTCCCGGATTTCGTATTTTACATCAAAATTATCGCTCATAAAAAATCTATTTAAGTTATATATTTAATTCCTTCCAATTTATTCAACCTGCCTTCCCACTTCTCTAAGGCCTTAACCGGATCATACAAAACAAAGGCTCCGCCGTAATAGTGAATCTTCTTTCCGGCTTCAATATATTCCAAAGCCTTATGCTGCATATTATACTTGCCAGCCAGATTTAAAACGTATACTATAAGTTAAATTAAAGGACCTGATCGAGATTATATTATACCACGTAATTCTTTCTTAAAAGTGAATTATACGACAATTAAGACCCCTATAACCACTTTTGATCAATCATTTAATTAGCAAAATGAGATTCTAGTTTGAGTTCTAAGAAAAGGAAGCTGTGAATTTTATCCAGTTCCGTAGCAAATAAATATATTTTATAGCTCTGTAAAATTTCAGCTACAAATCTATTATCTTTCATACTTAACCCTCTAAATTATTAATATGTCTTGGTCATTCCGAAAAAGAGTAAAAATAATTCCTGGCTTACATTTAAATTTTAGTAAAAACGGTATAAGTACATCTATTGGTGGCCGTGGAGGAAGTGTAACGTTTAGTAAGCGAGGAACTTCATTCAATGCAAGTATTCCTGGATCTGGATTTTCGAATCGAGTTTTCATTCCTGACCAAAAGCCTAAGTATGATTATCTCCCTTCTAAACCTTTGCATGTCTTACCTGATCAAGAGAATCTCAGTGAGGCAGACATCAAGGGTAATATTTTCAGTGTAGACATACATGAAATCACAACTGCCGATAAGCAGGGAATAAAAGAAGCAATACTTCTTGCAAGAACTCAACGAGCCGAATTAGCCAAAGATTTAAAAGACATACAATCGTCGCTATCTAGTAGCAAAAGAAATTTACTTTTTAGTAAGATCTTTCTATATGGATTTGCATTTAAAAAATTTAAGGAGAACATTGAGATAAATATCAGCTCAAAATTAGAGGCAATTTCTGAGACGAAAAAACAAATGCAGTCAAGTTATGTAATGCTTGATGCCGATTTCGATGCTGAGGTGAAGTCTAAATATGTTCAACTGATTGAGGCATTCAAGGCATTAAGAGCCTCAATCAAGATGTGGGATATTACTAACTCAGAATACAATGACCGAGTAACTACACGTTCTCTACATTCTGCTTCTATTAGCAGGACTGAAATAGACTTAAATATTAAGTCTATTCCTGACATTAAATCAGATTTAGATGTTATGTGGATTCAAAATGCTAATGGTGCAGATATTTATATTTATCCAAGTTTCATTGTGATGTGTTCACAATCAGGCGAAATTGGGATAATTGGCATAGAAGAGTTTATTATAAAAGCCCAATTTACTCGATTTGTGGAACAAGATCCTGTACCAAAAGATGCAAGAATTTTAGAGTATACATGGTTTAAGGTAAATAAAAACGGAAGTCCAGATCTAAGATTTAAAAATAATTATCAAATTCCCATTGTCGAATACACCAACCTCAGTTTATCCTCAAAAACGGGTATGAACGAAGAATACGAATTTAGCAATAAACAGTTAACTGTTGCTTTTTACAATGCATTCTTAGATTATCAGGAATTATTGGCCATTAATGAAGGCAATAGTTAAATATATTTTAGTATTTAAAATAACATTATAATGAATTGAATGTTCCAAGGCCTTTTCTTTAAACCTGTTGTTAAAGGTATGATAGATTAAGCCCAGTTGATAACAGAAAAAAGAGTCTTAAACTTATTATTCGGTAAAATGCAGGATAATAACTTTTGTAATTTAGAAGCAGTAAAAGAGAACAAAGATATATAGGATATGTTTGTATTATCAATTATTGCGTCAGATATACTAATAAAATAAGATCCATAAATTAAATGATATAAGTAATTAATTTCATGGCAATACCGAAGTTTTTTGTGAGCTACTCGAGAAAAGATAGCGAATTTGTCAAAAAGTTAGTTAAGGAACTTCGGGATGCCAAGGCATCACTCTGGCTGGACAGTGATCTCGAACCAGGTGTATTATGGGATTCTGCGATTGAAAAAGCATTGAATAATTGTGAAGGTTTGTTGATAATTCTTTCTGAAGATTCAGTTTCATCTATCAATGTACAAGATGAGATTTCTTTTGCATTAGACGAGCGGAAAATAATTATACCTGTTCTTATCAAGAATTGCACTATTCCGTTTCGCATTCGCAGATTACAATATATAGATCTATTTAGTAATTATACTTTTGGTTTGTCAAAACTAATGGTAGCATTAAAATTAGATATAGTAGCTGATGGTAATCCGTTTGTAGAGGTGAATATAAGCAAGTTATCTAATCTTGATCCAATAAGACCAAATCTTCCCAATATCGAGGAACAATCAAAACCTAACTTAAATCAAATTGAAGGAATAGTTAATAAGGAAAAAATCGAAACATTTAAAATTGCACCCGCGCAAAAGGAGCGAACAATTATATCGAAACAAAAGGACATGACATCTTTTCAGGAGGGCATGAGTATATTTGTGTTTTTTTTGTTCGTTGTTGCAGTCTGTATTGGCCTTTGGTATGGTGGTAAATTTACACTTAGCTGGATAAAAGGGGAATAGAAGAGATAAGTGGAATCACCGCCTATGAATCAGGAATAGATGACTACAACAATAATCGATATAATTTAGCTGCTGTCAACTTTGAAAAAGCAATCTCAAAAGGTGCTCCAACTAATTCTTATTTTCTAGCTGATGCTAGCCATCACCTTGGTTGGTTATATCAGCATGGCTTAGGTGTTCAAAAAAATTTTAAAATTGCTTATAAGTGGTATGAAGAAAGCAACACGCCTTCTAGTTGTAAAAATATTGGAAATCTTTACGCTGAAGGATACAATTCTTTTCAACAGGATTGGCACCAAGCATTAATCTGGTATAGGAAATCTGCGGAAATGGGAAATGCAATAAGTATGAGAAAAGTAGGAGAGGTATATCAATACGGAAAAGGAGTAGTAATTGATAAAGATAAAGCGAAATTATGGTACAGAAAGGCATCAAAGGCAGGAGATTCAATAGCAACAGTAAGATTGAATGAACCCTTTGAAATTTTAAATTTAGGAATTAAGCCGCGAAAGTTTTTATTTGATAAGCATCTTAAAAATTGAATTATGGACTCATATCACAAATAGCTAAGTTGGTTACTATATGTTTATATTACAAGTTTTAAGTTCATTCATGGGCAACCTTAAAGTAATTGTCCTATGCTTTTCTTTACGACAAATGACAAGTTAAAATATTTGAAACGAGCAACTGGCAAAGTATGTATTGCGCCTTGTTTGCACAGAAATAAAAAAGCACTTACCAAATAAAGGATAAATGCTCGTTTTTTTTGATGAACACTCAAATATAACAATAGCAATTAGAGATTTAAGGGAATGCGTAACCAAATGCGTAACCAAAATAAAATAAAAGAGCGTAAGTAATTGATATACAATTACTTACGCTCTTTAAATGTACCCGGAGCCGGAGTCGAACCGGCACGAGTGTAACCTCATTGGTGTTTGAGACCAACGCGTCTACCAATTCCGCCATCCGGGCATTGATCTTTCTTGTTGGGAGTGCAAAAGTAGGCAGAAAAAGATATTAAGCAAGGGTTTTAAACAAAAAAGGAGATAAAAACTTCTGATTATCTGATTATCTGTTACTTACATTTTTACTCATAACGCAATGCTTCTATTGGATCCAGTTTGGATGCTTTAATTGCAGGATATATTCCGGAAATTACTCCCACGACGACGCAAACAATTATTCCCATCGCCATCCATAACCATGGAACTACAAACGAACTATTTGAACTGATGGAGGTTGAAATCACATTGCCAATCAAAATTCCAAGTAAAAGCCCGGCAACTCCACCAATGATGCATACCACTATGGCTTCAATCAAAAACTGGAACCGAATCACAGCTGGTGTTGCTCCCAATGATTTTCGTATGCCAATTTCCCTGGTTCTTTCTGTTACGGACACCAGCATAATATTCATTAATGCAATGGATGCACCCAGTAGTGTAATAATGCCAATTCCAAAACCACCAATACGTAGATAACCGGATATTTCTTCAAAATCTTTGGCCATTGCATCTGCACGTTCAATCAAAAATGAGTCTTCTTTTCCCAGTTCATCGCCGCGGATACGCCGCATAAGGCCTCTTGCTTCTTCCAATATGAATTCACCGTCCGTAATATTGGGTGCCGATGCCGTAATGTTGTAAGTAAGTGAGCGGTTTGCTGCCAATCCGCGTCCATTATCAAGCGGAATAATGATTATCCTGTCAGCATCTGTTCCGCCTCCCAAAGACCCTTTCTTTTGTAAAATACCAATTACTTTATATCGGGAGCCCATAAACGTAATTTCTTTACTGATGGGATCAAGATTGCCAAATAGGTTCCGGGCTACTTCCTGGCCAAGCATGGCAACATTCAGCGAGTTTTCAAGGTCATTTTTATTGAGGTTTCGTCCAAAATCAACTTTGTATCCTTTTATACCAATAAATTGTTCATCAGCGCCTACAATATTAATATTGGGGTTTGTCTTCTTTGAAAGGTAATTTACCTGAATGGCTCCACCAATATTAGCTGACATTGAGACAGTTGCGTCAAATTCGTTGCGGAATCGATTGGAAAAATCACCAGCTTCCTGGTAATTGATGACAGGATATTGTTTTTCACGGCGGCCTCCGTTACGAAATCCGTCATCATTGCGGTTTTCAACGGTAAAAGTATTAGCACCCAAATCCGCAAAACTGCTGTTGACCGAATTCTGGATTCCTTCTATCGCAGTCAGGATCCCGACTAAAGAGGTAATCCCGATCGCAATAATTAAGGCGGTCAGAACAGTTCGCAGCAGGTTGGACTGGATGGAGCGAAGGCCTTCATCTACATTTTCACGGATATTCATAGTATAATTATAGCTTATGCACCATATTTTGTAATATTACGTTAGAACAATTAGCATTCTGTTCAATCGCAGCTTTATCAGTTAGTTCCTGGTAAATTTTCCTGAAAATGAATAGAATGGGATTGCCATTTCACCGTAATTGTTGAATCAAAATATATTCCGTAAAGCTGCAAATGATACGTGAAAGAATCAAACCAATGACACGCCTCTTTATTCCGCTCATCATTTTTTTAGCGATGTCTTTCAATGGCTGGTCAAACCGCCTGCTTATTCCGATGGACGAATCCCAGAAAAACCATTTAAAAGCTTATGGGATTTCATATTGGATACTGAAAAATTTCGAAATGGAAATGGACTGGCTCCTTAACTATCGCGGAGGTAGCTTTATGGTGCCTTTCAACCAGACTTTTGCTACAGAAATGACAGTACGTGGTGTGAGTTTTGAGGTCATTTCAGAAGGACAAGCCGGTCAGATTCTTAGTGAAATAAGTTCACCGAATGTAAATATGGATGCGGTAAAATTGCAGAAAGCGCCCAAAATCGCAGTTTATTCCCCAAAGTCAAAATTACCCTGGGATGATGCAGTAACCCTGGTGCTGACCTATGCAGAAATACCATATGACGTGGTTTATGACGACGAAGTATTAAGCAGCAAACTTCCTGAATACGACTGGCTGCATTTGCATCATGAAGATTTTACAGGTCAATTCGGTAAGTTTTTCCAATATAAAGATTACCCCTGGTATCGTGAGCAAAAGCACGAAGCAGAAGGAATTGCAGAGAAATTCCAGTTTGCCAATGTTCCGCAGATGAAACTGGCAGTGGCTAAAAGGATTGCTGAATTTGTATCAGGAGGCGGTTATATGTTTGCCATGTGTAATGCAACGGATACTTTTGATATAGCACTCGCAGCAGATGGACTCGATATCGTAGAAAGCATGTACGATGGAACGCCCGCAGATCCTACGGCTAACAGCAAGCTGCATTACGAAAATACATTTGCCTTTAAAGATTTTAAAACGATCTCATATCCTTACGAAATAGAATTTTCTGACATTGACAATCAGCCTGATGAAAGGGTAGGTGTTGTGGAATCGAATGATTATTTTTCTCTTTTCCAGTTTTCGGCCAAGTGGGATCCTGTTCCAAGTATGCTGACACAAAATCACCAGACTATCATCAAAGGTTTTTTAGGTCAAACAACTGCTTTTAAAAATCGCCTGGTAAAGCCCGAAGTGGTTGTGCTGGCGGAAAATAAATCGGCCCAGGAAGCGCGCTATATACATAGTACGCATGGAAAGGGTTTCTTTACATTTTACGGCGGGCACGATCCGGAAGATTATCAGCACAGGGTAGGTGAGGAGCCTACTGATCTCAACCTGCATCCAAATTCAGCAGGATACCGGTTGATCCTGAACAATGTATTATTCCCAGCCGCAAAGAAGAAAAAATTAAAAACTTAGTGTTTTGCCACCAAGTCACAAAGACACCAAAAATAAATGAATTTGTGCCCTCGTGCCTTGGTGGCATCATTTGTCTATTGTTCTTATTGACACCTGCCGTGCGTTATCGCACGGCTTTTTTTATTTTCGAATTTTCTAATACCTTGATTTTAAGTGGTTTAATTATTGGCATAATGTTGGGGTATATATGGGCAATCAGCCATGAAATTAAAATAAGCCTCAATTCAGAAAAGCAATGGATCGTGAAGTCGCACCGGAATTAGTCAAAAACGAAAGGAACCGAAAGTGGGTTATAGGCACCATCATAATTATCCTGCTAATTACAGGCGTATACTTTTTTAAGAGATCATTAAGCAGTTCGATTGAATCTTCGCGTATCAGAACGGGAGTAGTTCAAACAGGCGATGTAGAGAATACACTTTCTGCGACTGGCGAAGTGATTCCAGCTTACGAACAAATTATTACCAGTCCCATTCGTGCCAGTATCAAGAGCGTACTTCTTTCACCAGGGACAAAGGTTGTACCGGGCCAGGCAATTGTGGAACTGGACAAATCGCTCACTCAGATTGAATTTGAAAGGTACCAGGATCAGCTTGAATTGAAGAAGAACAGTATTGACCAGCTTCGTATGAAACTGGATAAAAATCTGTATGATGCGGAGATCAGTGATAAAATAAAACTGCTGAACATTAATAAACTCAGGGCAGATCTGGAAGATGCAAAACGGCTTGAAAAAGTAGGTGGAGGAACAAAAGAAGATATTACAAGAGCTGAAAATGAATTGAAAATAGCTGAGCTTGAAAAAAAACAGCTTGAAAATGATTTATCTTATAACCGGCAATCGATGGGGGCGAGCCTTCGGGAAACAGAACTTGGAGCACAGATTGAAGGCAAAAATCTGAAAGAATTACAGCATAAACTCAAAATGGCTGATATCGTTGCCGACCGCAAGGGGGTGTTGACCTGGGTAAATGAAAATATCGGCTCTTCTGTGAACGAAGGTGAAATGCTTGCTCGTGTTGCTGATCTGGGCAGTTTTCGTGTAGAAGGTTCGTGTTCAGATGTGTATGCTGAGCAAGTGAAAGCCGGGCTTTCGGTGATTATTAAGGTAAATGAATCTGTATTAAGAGGAATAATTACACAAGTAAAACCTGCGGTGAAAGATGGTGTGATCGGTTTTGTGATTCAGCTGGAAAATGCACAGAATGAATCGCTTCGTCCCAATATGAAAGTGGAAGTGTATGTTGTGACCAATCGCAGTTCAAAAACCCTTCGCGTTGCCAACGGGCCCGCTTTTACGGGTAAACGAAAACAATCTGTATATGTAATGCAGGGCAATATTGCACGGCGGCGTGAGGTTGAGACAGGCCTTTCCAATTTTGATTTTGTAGAAATAAAAAAAGGGCTCTCATCAGGTGAGAAAGTAATCCTTACGGACATGAATCAGTATGAACACCTGGAAGAAATTTCAATCAAAAACTGATCGGTCAATGAAAAAAATATACTTTTTACTGTATCTGATTTTGTTAGGAACCTATTCAGTTGCACAGGTTCAGCAATATACTTTGGCGGAAGTGGTCCAGCTTGCACGTGAACAATCTATTGCGTCCAAGCAGGCTACCACGCAAAAAAAAACCAATTACTGGACTTACCGTTCGTTCGTGGCAGATTTCAAACCGCAATTGAGCCTGAACGGTACAGTTCCGGGTTTTACCAGATCCTATATACAGGTTGTACAGCCGGATGGTACTATTTCATTCAGGAACGTATCGTATAATAACTCACTGTTGAATTTGTCATTAAACCAGAATATTGCGCTTACTGGTGGCAGCATATTTGTTCAGCAGGAATTACAACGGTTTGACGATTTTGCCGGGAATACTAAAAGTTATAATGGTGTTCCCTTCGAGATCGGGATTAATCAGCCACTTTTCAGGTTCAACGAAATGAAATGGACGCGGAAAATCCAGCCTTTGAAATTTCAGGAAGGAAACCAGCAATTTATTTCTGCTCTGGAAGAAGTTGCGCTCAATGCCACAGGTTATTATTTCGAATTACTCGTGGCGCAGGTTAATTTACAGATTGCAGAGAAAAACCGGAGCAATAACGATACGCTTTACAAAATTGCACAGCATAAACTGGCATTGGGTAAAATATCCCAAAATGATCTCTTACAATTACAAATGGGCTTGCTTACTGCACAAAAGGATCTGGCTTCGGCACAACAGGCAACGGCGGTGGCATCTTTACAATTGAAAATGTATCTCAGTTCGCGAGATGAAAAAATGCTGGAACTGGAAATACCGATTGAAGCAAAAGAATTTGAGGTAAATACACAACTTGCTTTGGAAGAGGCATTTGCCAACCGTTCGGATGCCATCGGTTTTCGTCGCAGGTTGTTTGAAGCGGAAAGAGACTTACAACGCGCCAGAAAGAATAATGGCCTGAATGCAAATTTACAGGCAACGTTTGGTTTGTCCAACCAAGGAGCACGGCCGGGTGATGTATATGTAAAACCGCAGGACCGTGAATTTGTAGAATTACAATTTACCTTACCGATAATGACCTGGGGACGTAATAAAGCTACAACCGAAATTGCCAGAGCTAATCAGGAATTTGCGCAACAATCGGTAGAACAGGACAAGCTTACATTTGAGCAACAGATTTTCACGCAGGTGACGCTTTTACAAATGCTGCAAAAACAAGCAAAATTGACCAAGATAACTGACGGCATTGCAGCCAACCGATACCAGATTGCACAGGACAGATTCATTTTAAGTGATTTAAGTGTAACGGATTTAGGAATTGCCATGCAGGAAAAAGACCGTGCAAAAAGAGATTATATCATTGCATTAAGAGATTACTGGCAATCCTATTACAGTCTGAGATTGCTAACGTTATACGATTTCGAAAAAAACGAGAAAATTAAATAGCAGAGGGCATGGGGAAAAGGGCCTCGCCATATTTCCCCTCGCCCCATGCCCAAAACCCAAGCGAACAAAGCCATGATAAAACTCCAGAACGTCGAAAAAGTCTATCGCACCAGTTCGATAGAAACCTTAGCCCTGAATAACATCAACCTGGATGTAAAAAAGGGAGAATTTGTATCCATTATGGGTCCTTCCGGATGCGGGAAGAGTACCCTGCTAAACATCATGGGACTGCTTGATGAACCATCAAAGGGAACCATTGATATTGATGGAAGCCGTGTGATTAAATACAGCGATAAGGATCTGGCCCATCTTCGGAACCAGAAACTGGGATTTATCTTCCAGAGTTTTCACCTGATCAATGACCTTTCTGTAATCGACAACGTGGAAATCCCTTTGCTTTACAGAACAAGTTCAGCCAAACAGCGGCGTGAACTGGCAGAAGAAGCGCTTGAAAAAGTCGGTTTAAGTAACAGAATGAAGCATTTTCCCAAACAATTGTCTGGTGGGCAAAAACAGCGTGTAGCCATTGCAAGGGCGATTGTAGGAAAGCCGGAAATTATTCTTGCTGATGAACCGACAGGAAATCTGGACAGCGCCATGGGAAACGAAATCCTGACTATTCTTCAAAAATTAAATGAAGGCGGAACAACAATCGTAATGGTAACGCACGATGACGCGATGGCCAAAAGAACGCACAGGCTGATTAGACTATTCGACGGAACGCAGGTGCTCTAGGTAGGGGCAGGGGGAAAAGGGCAGGGGAGTCGATGGAGGAAAACTGTTGAGACTACATCGTGGTTTGTGAGTCTAAATGTCAGGAATTCTCGCCCCTTACCCCCTTACCCTTAACTCAAACCCCCATGCCCATAACCCGTAAGTTTCGTTTTGAAGATTTAGAAATCTGGAAGTTAAGTGTAGAAATCGGAGATGCCTTATTTGATGTTGCGGATTCCTTGGAAGCAAGAAAATTGTTTCGTTTTGCAGAGCAACTTCGTGGGGCTGGGCTTAGTATTTCGAACAACATTGCAGAAGGATCAGGTTCGACATCCAACAGGGAATTCGATCAATTTCTGAATTATGCCAGAAGATCCGTTTACGAATGCGCAAATATCATTATCATTTTACAACGACGTAATCACATAACAGAAGATATGAGAGTAACCATTTTTAATAAACTGGATGAGATAAGCCGAAAGATTACAAGCTTTCGGAAAGTCCTGAACCCAAAACCACCCATGCCCTAATCCCCATTCGCCAAATGTTCATAAACTACATCAAAATCGCATGGAAGGTATTACTGCGCCATCCATTTTATACATTCATTACCTTGTTCGGAATCAGTCTCACGCTGACCGTTTTAATGGTTTTGACTTCTTTTCTGGATCATCTGTTTGGTACACATTATCCCGAAGGGAAGCGAAACCGTTCATTGTATATTGCTACTGTTATGCAAACTGACTCCTCACGTACTTCTATGTCTACCGGTCCGGCGACTTTTGGTTTCCTGACAAAGTATGCGAAATCGCTTAAAACTCCTGAAAAGGTTTCTATCCTTTCGAATTTCAGTTTTTCCAATACTTATGTAAATGGGAAAAGGATTAAACTCAATACGAAATACACAGATTCTGATTTTTGGCAGGTAACTGATTTTGAGTTTCTTGAAGGAAAGCCATATAATGATCAAAATGTAAAAAAAGGAGATCATGTGGCTGTTATTACGGATGCATTGCGTGACCAGTATTTTGAGAAAGATGCCGGGACGGTTATAGGTAAGTACATCGAAATTGAAAATATCAATTATCTGGTCATCGGTGTTGTAAAAGGTAGTCCTGCAACGCGCGTTTATACTTACAGTGATATTTATTTCCCTTATACTGCCCCAAAAAGTAATTATGAAAATAAGGGAATGAGGGGAAGATACGTTGCTATTGTTTTGGCTAAAAATGAATCTGATATTCCGGCAATCCAATCAGAATTTGACAGTAAAATAGCAACCATTTCAAAAACGGATATTCAGGACGGACAAAATTTCACCGTATTAATTGTCAAAGCAGAAAAATATTTTGACCATTTTCTGAATACGTTCGCCCGGGATAACAGCCAGAAAATTTTTGCTTATACGATTGCTGCACTGGTTCTCGCGATGTTTATGGGGCTTCCTGCCATCAATCTGGTAAATGTAAATGTAAGCCGGATTCTTGAACGTGCTTCTGAAATTGGTGTCAGAAAAGCATTTGGTGCTCCTTCAAAAGCATTGCTCTGGCAGTTTATAATCGAAAACATTTTTATCACATTTATTGGCGGTGCATTCGCTTTGGCTTTGTCATTTCTGATCATCAATATGATCAATTCCAGTGGTTGGATTGCTTATGCGGATCTTACTATAAATTTTTCAGTATTCCTGATAAGCATTCTGGTTTGTCTTGTCTTCGGGCTTGTATCGGGTGTTTTACCTGCTTTCAGGATGTCGAAATTAAAAATAGTAGACGCTTTGAAAGCGTAGGGCACAGTTGTTAGGGCAAAGGGATCCCTCTTTGCCCCATGCCCTAAGCCTCTTCCCTCTGCTCTGACCACTTCTTTCTTTACATTTAACATTCACTACTATGTTACGTCATTTATTTAAACTGATCTGGAATAAAAAGGGGTCACACTCTTTACTGATCATCGAAATATGGGCATCATTTATGGTGCTTTTTGGAGTGCTTTCACTTATCGTTTATAACTTAAATAATTATTTGCAGCCCATTGGCTTTGAATACGAGCAAGTCTGGAATCTGGATCTGGCCAACAATCAGGATACTGTTGAAGTCGCTGCTAAATTACAGCGTGTCCTGCAACAGGTCCGGGCCAGTAAGGAAGTAGAGTCGGCCACACGAATGAGCAGCAATACACCGTTTTCAGCCAACCAGATGGGCAACGCTGTAACCTACAACAAGGTGAATGTCGGAGCAGATTTTTACCATTCAGACAGCGAATTAATTAAGACTCTTGGTTTGTCAATGTTGACAGGGAAATGGTACACAGAAGCTGACAGGGTTTCTAAATTCACTCCTGTTGTGATCAATAATAAAATGAAAGAAAAGCTCTTTCTCAATGAAAACCCGATTGGAAAAGTTGTTGTTCAAGACGGGAAAAATTATTTTAAAGTGGTCGGTGTGGTAGATAAATTTAAAGCAAAGGGAGAATTTATGGCAGATAATCCTGCATTGTTTCAAATGATGGCAAAAGACGACGGCTGGAATTCGAATATATTGATAAAAACAAAACCGGGTACCGACGCAAATTTTGAAGCAGAGCTGGTTAAAAATATTGCACTGATGCTGCCAGGCTGGGGAATTGAAGTGAGCTACTTGAAAGAATCCCGCGAAAACAGGCATAAATTAACTTTGGTACCCGTGCTTATCTTCCTGATTGTAAGCGGGTTTTTATTGACCAATGTTGCGTTGGGATTATTTGGAATCCTCAATCTTGGAATTGCCAGAAGGAGAAATGAAATTGGATTGCGCCGGGCAATGGGCGCTACGGAAGGGAAAGTGACGATTCAGTTCCTGGGAGAAATATGGGTTTTGGCTACACTAAGTTTAATTATTGGCTTGTTATTTGCCATTCAGTTTCCGATCATGAATGTTTTTGACATTGCGAGCGGAATTTATATCACCGCAATTTTAGCAGCAATCGTTATTATTTTCTTAATTGTAACTCTTTGTGCATGGTACCCGAGCCGGCAGGCTTCAAGGATTCATCCGGCGTTGGCTTTGCATGAGGAGTAAGAGCTTAAGATGTTTCACAGGAGCAGAGAGTTTAACGCAGAGATCGCTGCTTTTTCTCTTTGTTTTTTATCTTTTATTGCAAACGTTGCGCGGCGGCACTCCCGAGAAACTTTTCCTTCTTACTAATTCAATCTGATTTTTGTAACTTGCTACTGAAAAACAATCTTAAAGTCATGGAAATTCAATCTTTTTCAAATCTTCAACTTGAATTACTGCGAGTATTTTCACGAGAAATTGCAGATGAAGATGTTCTGGCTATTCGAAAAATGCTCGCAAGCTATTTTGCTGAAAAAGCGATAAAAATGGCTGATAAAACCTGGGACGAAAATGGCTGGAAATCTACGGATACAGAACGCCTTTCACAGGAACACAACCGTAAATCGACCACGTTTTGAAGGTTGTTATAGATACTAATATTTTATGGGTTTCGATTTCCAGCCGCTCTGCTTCTCACTGGATTTTCAAAGCTATTCTTGAAGGGAAATTAACGTTGTGCGTAACGAGTGAAATATTGGATGAATACGCCGAAATTATTGACAGAAAACTGGGCCATTCTGTATCAGAATTGATATTAAGCACTTTCGATAATCTGCCAAATATAGTTCACATCACCCGTTGTTATCGTTGGTTAGCAGTTAAAGCTGATCCCGATGATGACAAATTCGTGGATTGTTATGTTGCAGCAGGAGCTCTTTGTATCGTTACCGAGGACAATCATTTTAATATAGTGAAACAACTTGATTTTCCTAAAATTCAAATATTGAATTTGTTGGAGTTTAAGGAATTTTTCAGTCAGGAAGTTTAAAATTTCACTTAGAATAAAAGAACGGGTCGCGGAGAAGGTAAAAAGCAAACATTGCCCGATTTTCTTCGTCTCTTTGCTCTTTCTCTTCTACTTTGCGTGAAATCCTTCATTACAGCAAACAAAACAAAAAATGCTCCTCATAGTTGACGACGATTTAGCCATACGAACTTCACTGGCTCTTTTACTTAAAAAGGAAGGGTTTAGCGTCAGAGGTGCGGGTTCGCCGGAGGACACGTTTGGAATACTAAAAAAGGAAATACCGGAGCTGATCTTACTGGATCTCAATTTTTCAATTGAAACTTCGGGAGAGGAAGGAATGCATTTATTGAAAAAAATCCGTCAGTTTAATCCAAAAATTCCAATCATACTGATTACTGGTTGGGGAACAATTGATCTCGCTGTCCAGGGTATGAAAGAAGGTGCCAAGGATTTTATTACCAAACCCTGGCAAAACGATTATCTGCTGCAATCTGTAAAAACGATTCTAAATCTCGAAGAACAAGCGCCGCAGGCTGCTAACCGGCGTAAACTGGAACAGCAATACCAGTTTGAAAATATTGTGGGCAAAGATGCCAAACTTCTTGAAATACTGGAAACTGTCGGGCGTGTTTCGTCTACGGATGCTCCGGTACTGATAACAGGTGAAAGCGGGACTGGCAAAGAACTGATTGCCGAGGCGATTCATGTAAATAGTAAAAGGAAATCGAAACCGTTTGTTAAAGTAAACCTGGGTGGGATTTCTTCCACACTATTTGAAAGTGAATTGTTCGGGCACGTACGGGGCGCATTCACGGATGCAAAAACAGATCGTGCAGGTAGGTTTGAAATGGCAGACCGCGGATCTATTTTTCTGGATGAAATTGGTGAACTGGATCTTTCGAGCCAGGTTAAATTGTTGAGGGTTTTACAGGAACGTACTTTTGAGCCACTAGGCAGCAGTAAAAGCCGGACAGTAGATGTGCGCGTGATTTGTGCAACCAACCGTAATCTGGAAGAAATGGTAGCAGCCGGGACTTTCAGGGAGGACTTGTATTACCGGATAAATCTTATTACTGTCAAACTACCTGCCTTACGCGAGCGTCCGGATGACATACCATTACTGGCTGAATTTTTCATTAATAATTTAAAAGTCATTTATCAAAGGCCTGATTTGCAATTAAGTAAAACAGCTTCGAAATGGTTGAAGACTTTGCCTTTGCAGGGAAATATCCGTCAGCTGAAAAATATTGTAGAACGAACTGTTTTGCTTTCCGGCCAGGATACTCTGGATGTAGCTGATTTTCAAAAAAACTTAAATGCGAATAATGCGCCAACTCTAACCAAAACATTACCTGAGGTAGGAACAATTACGCTGGAAGAAATGGAATACCAGATGATTCGGCGTGCAATGGATTTTCATCACAATAAAGTTTCAAAAGTAGCGCGTTCCCTGGGGATCACACGATTTGCACTGTACCGGCGACTGGAAAAATACGGCATATCTTACGAATCGGAGGATCTATGAGGGTGTCTACCAAAAGCAAATATATTACCTATATTCTGGCGCTCCATCTGGTGCTGATTTTTCTGGTTTACAAAATCCTGTTTCAGGATAAAATACTGTTTATTTCTTCCGAAATTTTTCTTTTGCTTTCCATTGCTGCATCCATCAGAATATATCAGAATTTTATGCAACCTAATGAATTTGTAAGATCGGGTATAGAAGCGATTAAGGATAAGGACTTTACCATCAAATTTGTCCCGACCGGAAAAGGGGAGGTTGATTCCCTTATTGAGGTTTATAATTTAATGATCGACCAGTTGCGCGAAGAAAGAACAAAGCTTAATGAGCAGCATTTTTTTCTGGAAAAACTCATTGCAGCTTCACCGATCTCAATTATCATCCTGGATTTTGATGATAAAATTGAATCCATGAATATAAAAGCAAGGGAGCAGTTTAAACAGGATTCGGAAATATTAAAAGGGAAAAAGTTAGCAGAAACCAATTTGTCATTGCTCATCGAATTAGGAAATATGCAGGATGGCGAATCAAGAATTGTTAAAACAGATGGAATTGAAACTTTTAAAGTGCAGCGGTCCCATTTTATGGATAAAGGATTCCGGAGGGCATTTTTGATGATTGAAGAGCTGACAGCTGAAATGCTCAATTCAGAAAAAAAGCGTATGGAAAGGTGATCAGAATGATGGCGCACGAAGTAAATAACACATTGGGTGCAACCGATTCCATACTTCAGACCACACGTAGTTATCTGGTTGCAGATGAGTATACTGATTTAAATGATGCACTTCGTATTGCTTCGGAAAGGAATCTAAGGCTGACAAAGTTTATGAGGAATTTTGCAGATGTTGTCAGGCTGCCATTACCTAATTTGGAAAGTATTCAGCTCAATAAGCTGGTTCATGATGTAGTTATTTTTATGCAATCGTTAGCCTGGGAAAATGGAATTGGTTTGCAAATGGAAACCATGTCTGAAATTAATATTCAGGCTGATTCCGGCCAGATAGAACAGGTTTTGGTGAACGTGATAAAAAATGCGGTTCAGTCGTGTGAACCAGGTAATCTTGTAAAACTTGTGATTTCTGAAAATCAGTTAGTAATCAGGAATAACGGCAAACCCATTTCTCAACTAGAATCCAATCAGCTTTTTAACCCGTTTTACAGCAGTAAACCAGATGGACAAGGAATTGGTCTGACATTGAGCCGGGAAATATTACTGAATCATGGCTTCCATTTTTCATTGAAAACCAATGATGACGGCTGGACCGAGTTTGTTATTGTGTTTTAATGGTTTAAACGCAGAGTTATGGGAGCGTAAGCCGTGCGGTTTGGCGCAGTGTTCCGCTGCCACGATAACGTTTTTTTTGACAGGATTACAGGATTAACAGGATTTAAGAAAAAACAACTGTATAACTAATATCCTGCAAATCCTGTAATCCTGTCGTAAAAAATTCAGTCTAAAAATCTAAATTCCTCTGACTTTAATTGTAAAAGCTTTTGCAGGGTTTTCAATGAGGAGCTGGTTGATCTCATTTTCTGAAAAGCCTTTGGTTTTTAGTAAAGGAACAAATTGGTCGGGAATTGTTGTAAATCCCTTGAATTCACCGCCATCTTTTTCTCCCGGTTTATACCAGCCTGCATCGTGTGAAATCAGTATCTGATCCAATAAACCATTAGATTTCAAAAGAGAAATGGTCTTTTCATTTTTGTCCATAGAATCTTCTCCAATTCCATCCAGACTAATCCAGCACCCCGATTTGGTAATTTTTATAAAATCTTCATCACTTCCGCTGGCATGCACCCAAACAAATGCAGCTGGATCAACGCCGTTTGCTTTCAATATGTCCAGTTGCTGATATGCAGGAAGGGCAGGTCCGGTGTGAGAGCATATAGTTAATCCGGTTTGTAAATGTGTAACAGCGGCTGCTTTAATTAATTTTTGATGTAATTCTGATAATGTACCGGGATTAACGCCGGTTTTTATAAAACCTGGTTTTACAGAAGTGCCATCAATACCATTATTAAATTCCTTGATCCACCGTTCCGCCAATCGTTCTGCGCTTTCTGTGAAAGCCCATTTTGGCAGGTATTTGTTATCAGATGCGCCGTAATAGCCGGTATTTGTAAGAATATGTAGTCCGGACTGTTCTGAAAGTTTTTGTAATAACTTCACATCACGACCAATATAAGCAGGCGTACATTCGACAACACTCTTAAACCCTCTGGCTTTAATTTCTAAAAGATATGGAAGTGCTTTTTTGATAACTGCGTCGTGTTCCCAGCGATCAGGACTGATTTTATCCGCACCAATAAAATCTACAAGTACGTGTTCATGGATCAAGGTTTTTCCCAAATCGGTTGGATTAATAATACCACTTACAGTGAAGATTTTTTCACCAGTATTATTGGAAAATTGTGTTGCTAACGGAGTGGCAATGCATGTTTGAAGAAATTGCCGGCGAGTGATCATGAGCAAGAAATTTGATAAGTTCAATACATGAATTTGCCATTAACCCAGTGCCACGGATATCGCATTCAAAAAACAATTTTTTCAAACAATCATTCCCGTTTCCTCGTAATTTTTTATCCAGGTTTTGCGCTTGCCCTCAATCGTAAGATAGAAGTCGTAAATGACCTTCATATCTTTCTGATAATCATTCTGGAGATAAATGGGCTCGCTGACAACTACTGCTTTTCGGACATAATCGAAACCAATTAAAATGAGCGGCACATTGGCTTTTAAGGCAATATGATAAAAACCCGTTTTAATTTTATCTACATCTTTTCTGGTTCCTTCGGGTGTAATGGCAATGTGCAGTTCATCATATTGCTTGTACATGTCAGAAACGGTGTCCACCATATTAGTGGCTTTATTTCTATAAACCGGATAACAGCCCAATGCTCGAAAAAGCCAACCGGAATACCATTTGAATAATTGGCTTTTAGCTAAAAATCCAATATTGATTTCCATGTCAGCACGCCCTCCCAGACAAACAATAAAATCCCAGTTCGAAGTATGTGGAGCCCCGACCCAAACAGCTTTGCGGATTTCAACAGGAGGCTTTCCTATGATTTTCCATCCGGCAGCGCGAAATAAAAAGGCGGTAATTGCTCTTAACATGAAATAATATTGACAATAAAAGCCGGACTAGATTTCAATAAATGGCTTCGGACTAAATGATATAATAAAAATAATTAACGCAGCAATCCCCAGAATAATACGTGGCAGGTCAAGTGGCGTATTATCTTCCGTTTCTGGATGTTTGACTCCTAAAAATCGGCCAAGGATAAAGATAAATGGCAAAAAGCCGGAGTATCCTTCCAAGTCCGGGCGGATGTAAGATGCGGCAAACTGGCCTACAACGATGATTAATGCCACCATCAATGCAGTCATTTGCGTTTCGAAAGCTCTTCTAAAACAGATGTACAAAAAGTAAATGTAAATAGCCAGATAAAGCAACTGGTTATAGAATATTTCATCTGCACCGGTAGCGAATGACTCTGCTTTAAAAAGCCCAAGACCGGCGTAAAAAACAAATATTCCAAACAACGCAGGAGCCGCAACATCAAATTTTTTCTTGCCAATCAATCCGTATAAAATGTGCCCGCCATCAAGCTGGCCGATTGGGATCAGATTTAGCGATGTAAAGAAAAGAGCCAGATATCCTGCAAAAATAAAAGGATAGTGAATCATTTCATATGCATGAGGAAGTCGTGCCGGATCTGCAACATATGTTTTAAAGAACCAGAATAGCATGTTATCACCCAAAGTTATATTGCCTGCTGCTTTTTCATACACGAACTGTGGATAATTCAGTCCGTATCGGGCGTATTCAGGATGAATAGAAAAGATATATTCGGGTGGTGGTAAATGTGTAAAACCGTACCATAAAACAACTAATGCTGCAATAAAGCCTGCTAGGGGACCTGCAATTCCAATATCAAAGAACTTTAAGCGTGAACGTACGACCGATGTAATCCGAATAAATGCACCCATTGTGCCTATACTTTGCGAAATTCCAAACCAGAGAGGAATATAATAGGGAAGAGTAACTTTAACCTGATGTGCTTTTGCAACAAAATAATGACCGAATTCATGAATGGTTAGAATAGCCAGGAAAGGCAATGAAAACTGAAACCCGCTTACAAATTGTGGCCAGCCCATAGCTTTTAAAGAAGCCGCTTTAATTTCCGGCCTGTCGTCACCAAGAAATTGAATGAAGTCGAAAATAAACGAGAAAATATTGCCGTACATCCACTCGGCTCCTGCCATTGTGGTGGTAATAACTGTTACAATAAAAAGCAGGGCCTGAATTACGTACGTCCTTGTATTAGACTGCATAGTCTTTTAGATATTCCAGTATAGTGGTTGGCTTACGGACGTGAATCGTCTCTATACCCAAAGTGGCGGCTCCTTCAATATTTGCCAGATTATCGTCCAGGAAAAGTGTTTCTTCAGCAACAAGGCCTTCCTTGTCCAACACCTGCTGGTAAATGCCGGCGGCGGGTTTCATCAATCCCATTTCG
Organism: Dyadobacter sp. NIV53; assembly: GCF_019711195.1. Classification (NCBI taxonomy): domain Bacteria; kingdom Pseudomonadati; phylum Bacteroidota; class Cytophagia; order Cytophagales; family Spirosomataceae; genus Dyadobacter; species Dyadobacter sp. NIV53. The sequence continues at coordinate 1,742,786 of NZ_CP081299.1, read as the reverse complement.
TAGGAAAGATAGACCTTGTCAAAAAGTTCATCCAGTTTTTTAATCCCGGTAGCCGCTTCCAGAATTTTGTTTACTTGTGTAATGTGAATAGAACTGGTATTGCTGAGTAAAAATAATTTGTAATGCTTTCTTAAATTTTGGAGTAATTCAATCCTTTCACTTGGGATGTCAAGTAACAGGCTATTCCAGGCGGTATCAATCATTTCATCCGTCCAGTCAGGGAATACCAGTATTTCCCGGATATAATTTCTAAACCCGTTTTCATCAAGCTGTCCGGTTTCAAACTGACGGAAAAGATCTTTTTCTTTAAATAAATCAAGGATTTCCTGCTGTTCCCTGCCGCTAAGCTTAGCAAAAGAAAGCGATGCAACCGGAACATCAATGTTCAGGATTACATCACCTAAATCGAAAATGATATTTTTAATCTTGTCGTTTTTCATATTTAGCTCTTTTAGCTTTTGGCGTTTAGCTTTAAAACGTAATTCCAAAAGCCCGTTAACCCTTCCTCCCTTTCCCCTCCTTCGTTATTCTACGACAACACCCATTGCACAGAATTTCTCAATTCTTTGATCCACTCGTTTGTCAGCAGACATTTTGGAAAGCTCTTTTATATTTTCAAGAATTACACGTTTCAATTCACCGGCCATCCAATCATGATCCAGATGTGCGCCACCAAGAGGCTCAGCAATAATTCCATCAATTAGTTTATTGGCCTTCATGTCTTTGGCAGTCATTTTCATTGCCTCTGCTGCCTGTTCTTTAAAATCCCAGCTGCGCCAAAGAATAGCCGAGCAGTTTTCAGGTGAAATTACAGAGTACCAGGTATTTTCCAACATCAGTACACGGTCACCGATAGCCAGGCCTAATGCACCACCAGAAGCACCTTCACCAATAACGATGCAGATGACAGGTACTTTCAGCATAAACATTTCTTTCAGGTTGCGAGCAATGGCTTCACCCTGTCCGCGTTCTTCTGCTTCCATACCAGGAAACGCGCCCGGTGTATCAATCAGCGTAACGATAGGTTTATTGAATTTTTCAGCAAGTTTCATCAACCGTAACGCTTTTCTGTAACCTTCCGGATTTGGCATTCCGAAGTTACGATGCTGGCGCTGTTTCGTATTACGTCCTTTTTGCTGTCCAATGAGCATAAATGACTGTCCGCCAACATTGGCAAGTCCGCCGATAACCGCCGGATCATCCCTGACCTGGCGGTCGCCGTGCAATTCTATAAATTCATCACAAATCCGCTCAATATAATCAAGAGTATAAGGGCGGTCTGGATGGCGCGATAATTGAACACGCTGCCACCGGGTAAGATTTTCAAATATATCTTTCCGAAGATCTGTTATATTATTTTCCAATAAGGAAATGGCACCTGAAAAATCCACATTATTTTCAGACGCTAATGTTTTCATTTCTTCGAGCTTACGTTCGAGCTCGGCCATAGGTTTTTCGAAATCCAGGTATGTTCTCATCTTTAGGTTCTGGTTTGTGAGCTAATTTTTGTGGGTTACAATTCGTAAGTGCGTCCCCGCAATGGTATTTCTACCGTATTATAGCCCAATTGATTAATTTTGCCCTGGAAATCAGCCATACTTTGCTGTTCTCCATGAACCAGGAAAACTCCTTTAAGTTTGTCCGGATCCTGCATTTTTACAAATTTTATTAAATCATTCTGATCTCCGTGGCCGCTAAATACGTCAATTTTTTCAATATTAGCCAAGACAGGCAACTGTTTACCACGAATTGAAATGGTATCTTGTCCATTCAAAAGCCTCCATCCAAGCGTTCCTTCTGAGGCATACCCAACCATGAGAATCGTAGCATAGGGATTACCAATATTAGCCTCAACGTGATGCTCAACCCGGCCGCCCTGCACCATTCCCGAAGAAGAAATGATGATACAAGGTTCATTGTAATTTGAAATAGCCTTACTTGCATCCGAGCTTTCCAGATAGATCAGGTTATCAAAATCGAAAAGCATATCATTGTCATCCTGAAAAGTGCGCGCTTCCTTATTCAGCAGGCGTACATGTTTCTGGTACACTTTCGTGCTGCTATGTGCCAAAGGGCTATCCGAAAATACTTTAAGATTTGGAAAAGAATGGTCTGTATAGATTTTGTTAAGTGTGAAAAGCAAAGCCTGTGTCCGGCCCACACTGAAAGACGGGATAATGAGCCGTCCCGGAATATCAATACAAGTACGTTTAATTACGTCAGCCAGTGCATCCGAAGGCGAATCTGTGTTTTCGTGAACCCGGTTACCATAGGTGGTCTCGCAGATCAGATAATCAACCTGGGGTACGTCCTGCGGGTCTGTTAGCAACGGATAATTGCTACGGCCTATATCTCCTGAAAAGCATATTTTTTTCTTCTCGCCGTTTTCTGTAATTTCTACAACAATATGTGCGGCACCAAGCAAATGCCCTGCTGTGTAAAAGGTTATAGCCACATGGTCTGCTATCCTGTAACGCTGTCCAAAAGAGACAGGTACAAAATTTTCGAGTGCTTCTATGACATTTTTTTCAACGAAGTAATCTCTTGGAAGATCCTTTTTCTTTTTTCCTTTCTTCTTGTTATTACTTCCATTGCGGGCATTGAGCCGCTTTTGGTGTAAGTTGGCTGCATCTTTTAATAGTAGCGCAGTAAGTGCCAGAGTAGGTTCGGTACAAACAACTCTTCCTTCAAATCCTTCTTTGAATAAATTAGGAATATTGCCTGAATGGTCAATATGGGCATGGGTAAGCAGTACTGTATTTATTAAACTTGCATCGAAAGGAAAAACACTTTTTTGTTCATCATAACGGGTTTTCTTACCTATCTCATCTAAATCAAAATCTGAACCGCAATCAATTAAAATACGGTAGTCGTCCGATTCCAACAGGAACATACTACCAGTAACTTGTTGTGCAGCTCCCCAAAATGTCAATTTCATACTTTTAAATGGGGTGAATATCTATATCCTGATTTTTCTCTTCTGGAAAAATCTGTACTGTTTTTAAATCTTGTTTATAATAATGGAAAATCAAATAATTAATTATGGATGGAAGTCAAATTCTGAATATTATCAATTATTTAACACGTCCTTATTTATATATCCTTATTAATTTTGTACAAAAGTATCAAAAAAGGGACGGAGTATAAGTGATTACTTATTAGTTTAGAACTGAATCTTTCATTTTAGCAGGTAATCCTGCCATTTCACTCTTATATGAAATTCCTTTTAAATCTGTTTTTTATTCATTTTTGTTATGCTGGTTTTTCTCAATCTGTTGATAGCCTGGCTCTAACTAATTTTAGCGACGCTGTCTTAGAATTACAAAACAGTGAAATATTCCGAAACGGTTCACTGGCAGTCAGTTTAAAGACTGTTAAAGAAGGAAAACCTGTTTTTGCATTAAATCAGGAGCGTTCCCTTCCTTCTGCTTCCATTTTAAAATTGGTTTCCACTGCAACCGTGTTGTCGGTATTGGGAGGCGATTACCGGTTCCAAACGTTTCTTGAATACGACGGAACGATCAGCGGTGACACTTTAACTGGCAATATTTATATTCGTGGTTCCGGAGACCCGTCTTTGGGAAGCGATCGTTTTAAAGGGTATCCAATCGCGTCAGAATTGGTAAAGAGGTGGGCAGAGGCTGTTTCGAAAGCCGGAATCCGATATATCAAAGGACAGGTTATTGGTGATGCGTCATTTTTCGACAGACAATCCTTAGCTGACAGCTGGATATGGGCTGATTTGGGAAATTACTATGGAGCGGGCGTTCGGGGGCTAAATTTTAATGAAAATCAGTATAAAGTCAAATTCAAGCCGGGCACTGAACCGGGCGATCCTGCGGCTTATCTGGGAATTGAACCGGCTATATCGTACTTGTTTTTTAAAAACCAGGTAACCACGGGAGAAAAAGGTTCGGGTGATCAGACTGTCATTTACAGTGATCCTCTTGGTAATAATGTTTTGCTAACCGGAACTGTTCCGTTGGGTTTTACCACATTTTCAGTAAAAGGTTCTATACCGAACCCATCGGAGTATATAGCTTTTGCTTTAAAAGAAACCCTGATAAGTTTTCAGATTCCGGTTGTTGGTGGAAATGAATTATCTGGCACACCCATTCCGTTATTAAGTCCAAGGAAAATTCTCGACGAATATAAGTCACCCATGTTACGCGAATTATGCCTGCAAACAAATCTCTGGAGCATTAATTTATATGCAGATACTTTTCTAAAACAAATAGGAAAACGGCTGACGGGAAATTCGGAATACGATGCTTCCGCAAAAGCAATGTCGGATTACTGGATAACACGCAGGGCTGATTTAAGAGGTTTTTTTATTAAGGATGGAAGCGGCCTTTCTCCGTCAGGTTCGGTTACCGTTCAGAACATGACAGATATTTTAAGTGCTGTAAGCAAAGAAACCAGTTTTAATGATTTCTATAAAAGCATTGCAATTCTGGGGCAAACAGGAACAGTGCGTAATTTGGGCAAAGGAACAAAAGCTTCCGGTAATGTGAGAGCTAAAAGCGGTTCCATTGAAGGGACCCGTGCTTATGCAGGCTATGTTACTTCACGTTCAGGCGAGCTTTTGAGCTTTGCTATTATTGCACATAAATACCAGCCGGGCAGCAACCGTGTTGTTTCGGAAGAATTAGTCAGGTTAATGGCTTTGATGGCAGCACTGTGAAAAATAAGATTTTGTAAATTATTTATAGTTTTTGTAATAATTTAACTTTTAGTAACGAATGATTAATTGTTTGCTCAACCTGAACTATGAAAAAGGCAGATATCTGTGTAATCTATTTTGGAAAACCTTATCAGACAATCATTTCTATTTTATCATTATTAAAATATAGCCGTCAGCATATCAATAAAGTTTTTATCACTGTTGAGAAAAAACAGCCGTTTGATACATATGGAGATGTTTTTAAAGTAATTCAGGCCATCAAACCTTTAATTCTGGTTGAGCTGTATTATCCCCAATATTTTTATGATCTGGATACGCTGGACTATGAAAGGGTAAAAACGGATAAGGATTACCGTTGGTCCATTCCATATCAGTATGCTTTGGAAAACGCATCCGGTGAATATCTTTTTATCATGCATAATGATATGGTCTTTCATAGTGATATGATAGGGGAGATGTTTCCGCTATACGGACAGAATAACAAGCTGGCAGGAACCGGTTCAATCGGACAATGCTGGTCATGTCCGGCATCGGCCTCATTTGCTGATTTATGTAATGGTTTTAAATTTCAGGAATATGTTCCTGATCAGGCGGAGGCGATCATTCTGCATGAAAAATATAATACGCCTAGAAAAGCAAAGGATATTGAAGTGCTCGAAACGGGCAGGGTGCACCCACTTCCTGAATGCAGGCTGAATGAATATGCCTGTATGATCAGGCTGGAAATTTACAGAAAAACGACATTGCCTTTTGCAAAAAATGTTTGTTTTGGCGGAAACTGGGGATTTACCGCAGATTTAGGTACAGGCTGGTTTCATCAGATGGTCAATGACGGATTTCAGTTTCAGCATTTTATACTTGAAAATTATGCCATTCACTCCATGTTTAATCCGATCGGCCAGGGAATTCAGGCTTATTCCAAAGCAGATAATTATGATTTGAGTGAAAAAAACGCATTAAATTATCTTCTTGAAAATTATAACATCAATGTCACTTTAAATTTAAAATACCAGATTCTCTCCAGCCTGCGAATACAAAAATTCAATATCAAAAAACAATTATTGAAAATGTATCATTTTGGCAGACGGATAGTTAAGGCTTAATATATGACAACAGAAATTCGGAGCGTAACAATCGGTGAAATATTAGGGATAAGGCATCAGGTGCTTTGGGCGCAGAAGTCGCCGGATTTTGTAAAAGTACCGGAGGATGAAAGCGGATTACATTTTGGCATGTTTTACAATCAAGAGCTAGTCTCTGTTATTTCTTTGTTTCCTGATACTGACGAAGGAGTCCGTTTCCGGAAATTTGCTACAATGGCAGCTTTTCAGAATAAGGGATTAGGATCCAAACTACTGGAATTTGTAATCAGTTATTCCAGGGATCATCAGCACAATAGAATCTGGTGCGACGCCCGGACCAATGCCCTGGGATTTTATGAAAGATTTGGATTCAGTAAGTTCTCAGATTCTTTTATGAAGGAAGAAATCGAATACTACAAAATTGCAAAGAATTTATAAATCCCTGAAAACAGAAAAACGGCTGGAAACACAACTTCCAGCCATTTTTCTGTCAGGATTTTACTGCTGTACTTTTTCAATAACAAAATTGTGATTGGTATAAATACAAAGGTCTGCGGCAACGGTTAAACTTTCCCTTACCATATCTTCAGCTGACAAATGCGGGGCATGTTTTTTCAATGCCTGAGCTGCGGATAAAGCAAAATTCCCACCGGATCCTATTGCCGCAATTCCGTTTTCGGGTTCCAGAACATCACCTGTTCCTGAAATTACCAAAATTTCGTCTTTAGAAGCCGTAATCATCATTGCTTCCAGTTTTCGCAGGTAACGATCGGTACGCCAGTCTTTTGCCAGCTCAATTGCCGCTCTTTTCATATTACCACCATACGCATTCAGTTTTTCTTCAAAGCGTTCAATCAGCGTAAATGCATCAGCTGTAGATCCGGCAAAACCTGCCAGTATTTTACCACCCATTAAAACCCTTATTTTTTTGACATTTCCTTTTGCAACAGTAGTTCCCATCGTTGCCTGACCGTCCGCGCCTAGTGATACTGTACCGTTATGAAGTACGCCAAGGACGGTAGTTGCATGTATTTTTTCCATGAATTGGTTCTTAATTAAATCTGAAACTAGCTTTAAAACAAAAGTGCCAGGTCGTAAAACCTGACACTTTGTACATTTCTTGAATTTTGAGATAAGATAATATTAAATATTAGTTTTTATTTCTCAAAATGGCCAGAATAGATTGCTGGGTAATCTCCATTTTATCTAATCTGGAATCCATTGAATCAAACTTGCGATCGATTGAATCAAACTTATGATCGATTGAATCAAATTTATGATCAATTAAATCAAATTTATGATCCATAGATTCCAGCTTCCCATCAATCTTGTCAATTTTGCCGTTTAATTCTAATTGATTTTTAAGCAGAAATGATATACTATCATTCTGTTTGTCGATCATCTCAATAGTCCGATGTGTTACTACTTTAAGTTGTGACAATTCCCCGGAAAGATGTGATATTTCACTTGTAAGGGAATCAACCTTCGTAGAAGTTGCATCGATCTTAATTAACATTTCAACTATTAATGGCTCAATCTGGTCTAAGCGGTCTCCTGATTTCATAGTGTGTGTTGCTTCTTAATTTAATTTTAAACGAGCATACTCATCGGTTCTTCCAGTAATTTCTTCACCGTATTCAGGAAAGCAGCAGCCAATGCTCCATCCACAACACGATGATCAGCTGAAATCGTTACTTTCATGATATTTGTTGGGTAAACTGTTCCGTCTTCTTTGAAAGCAGCTACTTTTTTGATACCTCCAATCGCAAGGATACAAGAATCCGGTGGATTGATGATGGCTGTAAATTCGTCCACACCAAACATACCCAGGTTCGAGATGGAGAATGTATTTCCTTCCCAGTCCTTCGGCTGTAATTTTTTATCTTTTGCTTTGCCAGCCAGATCTTTTACTTCTGCTGAAATAGTCGATAGCGTTTTTTTGTCGGCATCACGGATTACCGGAACGAGCAAGCCTTCGTCAACGGCAACGGCTACACCAATATTAACGTAATTGTATCTTCTGATTTTATCGCCCAGCCATGCAGAGTTTACAGCAGGATGTTGTTTCAGTGCAACAGCACAAGCTTTAATAACAAAGTCGTTGAAAGAGATTTTAGCAGGGCTCACTTCATTTAACTGAGGACGAAGAGCCATCGCTTTATCCATCACAATTTCCATTGTTACATAGAAATGCGGTGCAGTAAATATACTGTCGCTCAAACGTCGTGCTATGGTTTTACGCATTTGCGAAATCGGCGTATCGGTAAAGTCGCCGGTAGCCGGTGTAGTGGCTGCAGGTGCACTTGCTGGAGCTGCTTGTTTTTGCTCTGCTGCAGGAGCTGCTGCCGGAGCCTCTGCTTTTGCGGCAGGTTTGAACTCGTCCACATCGCGTTTAACGATACGACCGTTGTCACCACTTCCTTCTACCTGGCTTAAATTAATTCCTTTTTCGTCAGCAAGTTTCTTGGCAAGAGGCGATGCTTTAATACGGTCACCAGAATCTGCAACAGAAACCGCTTTTTCTGCTGAAGCATCCGGTGCAGGAGCACCATTACTGCTGCCAGTAGCCGCAGCTGCTTCTGGCTCTGCTTCTCCGTTTTCACGTGCAAGCAATGCTTCTACATTAGCTCCTTCTTCACCTATTACTGCTATGATACCATCAACCGGTACCGCTTCTCCTTCTTTTATACCCACATACAGAAGCGTTCCGTCCTCATATGCTTCCAGTTCCATTGTGGCTTTGTCGGTTTCAACTTCCGCCAGAATGTCTCCTGATTTTACCTTATCACCAACTTTTTTCTGCCAGGACACCAAAGTTCCTTCTTCCATCGTATCGCTCATTTTAGGCATACGAACGACAGTTGCATTTATCTTTTCGGTTGATTTGGCAGGTGCTGCCGGAGCAGGTTTTTTCTCTTCTTTATCAGGCGTTACAGTTTCCACTGCGGCAGTTTCCACTGCGGCAGTGGAAACAGGTGGAGCTGATTCTGCTTTTACTTCCGGAGCGCCGTTGGATTTACCATTTTCGCTGCTACCTTCCAGTAAAGACTTATAATCTTCTCCTTCGTTGCCAACAACAGCCATAATACCATCAATAGGTACTGCATCTCCTTTTTGTACGCCTATATATAGAAGCGTACCGTCATAATATGACTCAAGATCCATTGTCGCTTTGTCTGTTTCGACTTCAGCTATAATTTCACCGGATTTGATTTTATCACCAACTTTTTTGTGCCATTCTGCGATAACACCTTCTTCCATGGTGTCGCTCATCTTGGGCATACGGATTACTTCTGCCATATCGCTTGTTAAGGTATTTTAGTTTCTCGGTCTAAAAATAAGATTTCAGTCAAAATTACAACAAAAGGCTAATTTAGCACTTCCTTTTGGTATAAATTCTATAATGACAACATTATGGAAATCCGTAATGTAATCAGGCAACGCTCATGCGTGTTTGGGTAATTTTCAAAAAGACAAATGATGTTGACTGAAACAGAGCCAGTAATATCCGGAACTTAACTGATCTTCAAGACAGCCATAAATGCCTCTTGTGGAATCTCTACGTTCCCAACCTGACGCATGCGTTTCTTTCCTTTTTTCTGCTTTTCGAGCAATTTACGTTTACGGGAAATATCACCGCCATAACATTTTGCCAATACATCCTTTCGCATGGCCTTAACTGTTTCACGTGCGATGATTTTTTGTCCGATAGCTGCCTGAATTGCAATTTCAAACATTTGGCGGGGAATTAATTCCCGTAATTTCTCACATAATTTTTTACCCCATTCGTATGACTTGGAACGGTGAACGATCGCAGAAAGTGCATCTACCGGTTCGCCGTTAAGCATCACATCCAGTTTCACCATGTCAGATTCCTGATAGCCTGCCAACTCATAATCGAGTGAAGCGTAACCCCGCGAAATGGTTTTGAGTTTATCAAAAAAGTCAAATACAACTTCTGCCAAAGGCATTTTAAATTGTAATTCTACCCGGTCTGCTGTCAGATAAACCTGGTTTTTCAGGATTCCGCGCTTGTCCATACATAAGTTGAGGATCGGGCCGATGTAATCAGATTTGGTAATGATCTGAGCATTGATAAACGGTTCTTCAATTGATTTGATATGCGTAGAATCCGGCATTTCAGACGGAGCACTGATATTCAGCATCTGGTTTTTTGTGTTCAGAATTCTGAACTGAACCGACGGGACCGTTGTGATCACAGTCATGTCAAATTCCCGTTCCAGCCTTTCCTGAACAATTTCCATATGAAGCATGCCAAGGAAACCGCAGCGGAATCCAAAGCCAAGTGCAGCAGATGTTTCCGGTTCCCAAACCAGGGCCGCGTCGTTCAGCTGAAGTTTTTCCATAGCTTCGCGCAGCTCTTCAAATTCAGTGGTATCCACAGGATAAATACCCGCAAAAACCATTGGTTTTACTTCCGAAAATCCAATAATTCCTTCACTTGCAGGCCGGTTAGTATGCGTGAAAGTATCACCTACTTTCACTTCCTTTGCTACTTTGATACCAGAGATCAGGTACCCTACATCTCCGCATTCTACGACTTGCTTCGGAATTTGAACCAAGCCTAATGTTCCGATTTCGTCTGCGTTGTATTCTTTACCGGTCGCCATGAATTTTACACGGTCACCTTTTTTTATACTACCGTTCTTTACACGGAAAATAACTTCAATACCGCGGTAAGAGTTAAAAACAGAATCAAAAATAAGTGCCTGCAAAGGAGCTTCGGGGTCACCGACCGGTGCAGGAATGCGCTCTATAATGGCATTCAGGATTTCTTCAATTCCAATTCCTTCTTTGCCACTTGCAGGGATAATATCCGACCGTGTGCAACCCAGAAGATCAACCATTTCATCCTTTATTTCCTCAGGCCTTGCCCCTGGAAGATCTATTTTATTAAGTACCGGAATAATCATCAGGTCATGATTGATCGCCAGGTATAAATTGGAAATTGTCTGCGCTTCTGTTCCTTGTGACGCGTCCACTAATAGCAATGCACCTTCACAGGCTGCAATAGAACGGGATACTTCGTATGAAAAATCGACGTGTCCCGGAGTATCAATAAGATTTAGTGTATATTCTTCTCCTTTGTAGAGGTAAGTCATTTGGATGGCGTGACTCTTAATGGTTATCCCGCGCTCGCGTTCCAAATCCATATTGTCCAAAAGCTGGGCCTGCATTTCACGCTGCGTTACCGTTTTAGTGAATTCTAATAAACGATCAGCCAGTGTGCTTTTCCCATGGTCAATATGGGCGATAATACAAAAATTACGAATTTTCTTCATGTAGTAAATTAAGCCGACAACCACTTACGGTTTGTCATTGATGCACAAAATTACGAGGCTGTTGGGGATTTTAACAGAATGGAAGATTTATTTATTAAATTTTCTGATATCTGATAAGAAATCTTACAATAAAATATGGCTGTTACTTCAAATCACCCGGATACTTTCCAATATGTTAAAAGTAACGTTTAGCAGTTTATTTGAGACAACAGTTCAGGATGTCAGAAATATTTTAAATAACCTTCACTAAATCAGTTGATTATGCATAAAAAGAAAAACACGCAGGTTTCAAAATGAACCCGCGTGTCAAATTACACTTCATCAACAAACTAAAAACCAAATAAAACTACTACGAAAATAATCGCTTGTCAAGTTTTTTTGTTGTAGGAGGGGGATTCGAACCACCCACGGTGCGGTTAGCTACGGTACAATACTGATTTGGTGGTCCACCCCAGTCGACTTGCGTCGGCATTATGCTGCGTTTATCCCTTATTCACCACCCCCGAGACAGGAGGGCATGGCTGCCAGTTTCATCACCCTACAATGTGATATTTTTATCAATTCAGGCACTTTAACAATAAATGCTTCTTAAATTGACTTTGCAAAACTAGTAGTAAAGATTTTAATAATAAAATTTTTACATAATAAATTCGTAAAATTTATCATTTTGGCATAAATTGTGGTTAATTGTTGCGAAATATCTAATGGAAAATATATAAATGCAAAAATATTCAGACATTGACGGTACTGATCTTCGTATCCTGGCTTTATTGATAGAAAACGCGGCACTTCCATATACAGAGATAGGCAAGCGCGTTTTTGTATCGGGAGGGACAGTACACGTGCGGATGAAAAAACTGGAACAGCTGGGGATCGTAAAAGGGTCCCAGCTTGTTATTGATCCTACAAAACTTGGCTGGGATATCAGCGCTTTCTTAGGTATTTATCTGGAAAAAAGTTCTCTTTACGAACAGGTTGCCACAGAGCTGGAAGGTATCCCGGAGGTGGTCAATATCCATTATACTACCGGTATATACAGCATTTTTATAAAAATCGTTTGCAGGGATACCGGCCATCTCAGGGAGATACTACATGATAAAATTCAGAAAGTTAGCGGAATACAAAGGACTGAAACATTTATCTCTTTAGAAGAAAGAATAAACAGATCTATTCCGTTGACGGATGAATAAAAGGAGCTGGAAAAAGAAACTGAAATAAATATTTTAAATTCATATTGTATATATAAAAAACTTATATATATTTGATGAGTCAAATCGGAATTATGGAGAACAACGCAACAAGTAACGAATATGTACGTGGAACTTTGAAGACCATCGTATTAAATTTATTGGCAGAACATGACCGCATGTATGGCTATGAAATAACCCAGGAAGTGAAAGACCGGACGGGTGGAGCGATTGCACTGACTTTCGGAGCGCTTTATCCGGTACTTCATAAGCTGGAACAGGAAGGTTTGCTGATCACGGAATCGGTTGAAGTGGATGGCAGGCTGAGGAAATATTATTCGCTGACTACACCCGGTAATGAAGCTGCACGTGATAAAACAAACGATTTGGAACGATTTATAGATGCTATAAAAATATTGCTGGCACCTAAAATTTTAACCACAGAATAAGAGTTATTCCATGGCTACTGGCTAAACAGATAATCAGATGAAACGCCTTCAAAAAAATAGATTAGAAGAATTAAGTAAGTATTTGCAAGCAACAAAACTCGATTCCGAATTATTACCGGAAATCCTGGATCATCTCGCTTGTGAAGCAGAAGAGCGGCTTTGGGATGGGAATTCGTTTGAGCAGGCTTTCAATGGGATCATTGAAACCGCTGATTCGCAAACTCTCCTTAATTTAAGTATTGATCACCAAAATCTGTTAGCCATGGAAAAATCACTGAATGACATTGTTTTCGAAGGGAGAAACAAGCTTTACGGCGCTTACCAGTTAAGGAAAAGTTATGGGCAAACTATGCAAAGGTCAGTTTTGCTTGGAGTAACTTTATTTTTATTAATGGTCATGTTACCGGAACTCTACGCCAAGCTGGTGCCAGAACCGAAGAAAGAGGACATAGCCTATGTGCTTGAATTTAAGGATGTTAATATTGTAGCCGACGAAAAGCCATTGCCGCCACCTGTAAAGGAAATACCAAAACCTTTGGAAAAAATGGTGAAGAGTACAGCATTTCAGGTTTTGCCCGATGAAAAGGTCGATGTTGAATATACACCACCCACTACAGATGAATTGGAAAATGCCAAACCTGGCCAGCAAACAGTGGATGGTGTTGATGGGTTGGATATCATTGTACCTCCTGCGGCAGAAAATGGATCAGGAAAAGCAGACCCAATTGAGCTGGCTCCTGAAAAAGCTAAGGAATTCATTCATGTTGAGCAGAACCCGGAATTTGCTGGCGGTAATGCAGCAATGGCAGAATTTTTACGGAAAAATTTAAAATATCCCGCTGCTGCATCACAAGCGGGTATTCAGGGTAGGGTATTTGTTCAGTTTACTGTTGGTTCTGATGGTAAAGTTGAAAATGTACAGGCCATAAAAGGAATAGGTTTTGGTTGTGATGAAGAGGCAGTACGCGTTATCGGTCTTATGAAAGACTGGAAACCGGGGAAGCAAGGCGGTATACCGGTTAGGGTTCGGTTTACAATGCCTATCGTGTTTCAAATGAATTAGTGTAATTGATTTTTTAAAACCGCACTGATTATTTATAGAAATCCTCGTTTACGCGGGGATTTTTTTGTTTTTTTGTGTTAACAAAAATGAGACTTAGAAACCAATAAGAATGATATTTATTTACACCTATTTTGTTCATTCATGTACGCCATAGTTGACATTGAAACGACCGGAGGAGGAAAGGATGCGCGTATTACAGAAATAGCGGTTTTTCGGCACGATGGCCGCCAGGTTGTGGATTTCTTTCACTCACTTGTAAATCCAGAAATGTATATTCCTTCATTTATTACCCGTCTGACAGGTATTGACAATGCAATGGTTCAGGATTCGCCTACATTTTATGATATTCAGGATTCAGTGCGTGCGCTGACCAAAGATGCGTGGTTTGTTGCACATAATGCGAAGTTCGATTACGGCTTTATCAAGAGGGCATTTGGCGAGATGGAAGAACATTTTCAGCGTGATACACTTTGCACCGTGCAGCTTAGCCGGAAAATATTTCCCGGATTTAAATCATATAGCCTCGGAAATTTATGTGATAATTTGCAGATTTCGGTTGAAAACAGACACCGTGCACATGGCGATGCAGCTGCTACGGTTAAGTTGTTTGAACTTCTTCTTCAAAATGATATGCAGAAATTAATACCCGTTGATACTGTCCTTTCAGTATAATAGTGGTTGTTTTCCCATTGGAATGATTTTTTAATAAAATGAGATATTCTTTTTTAAACTAAAAATCGTCCTTATTATGAAAGCGTTTCTCAATTACCTGTTTGTTTTTTTAGTTACTATCAGTCTTTCAAGTTGCGAATTAGCTGGCGGAATTTTTAAGGGAGGCGTTTGGACGGGAGTTATTTTGGTTATCGGTGTAATCGCTCTTGTAATTTGGGCACTATCGCGCATGTTTGGCGGAGGCAGTAAGAGTTAACATAGAACAATTGTTTATGGAAATATGGAGCATCCAGGCGGATAGCTCCTTTTTTATGCCACTTAATCAGGGAGAGACCAGTTTCAATAGTTTTGCAAAATTTACCAGTTAAACTTGTTTATCAGGATTCTCCGTTTCATCTTTGCATTCATTCCTGAACGATCGGGAAGATTTGGTTTAAATATAGATTTATATCAGATCATTAGATCGGGGGATTAGCTCAGTTGGCTAGAGTGCTTGCATGGCATGCAAGAGGTCATGGGTTCGAATCCCATATTCTCCACCCTGATAACAGTGACAAAAAGCATTAAAATCCTGTAAATTATTGATTTACGGGATTTTTTTGCCTTTCGAATGATCAGATTATTCAAAAAACCATAAAATTCTGGTGAGCTGATCAGGCTCAAAAAATATCTTAATATTTACAGGTATATAATACTGAAAATTAGGCCTTTCGTCATGCAAGCCGTTATTTTTTGTCTGTTGTCATTCTAATTTCCGTTATTAATTTATTCCCTTCTGTAAACAAGTCCAACCATAGGGAAGAGTTGTTGTCAAAATTCTTAATTTGTTCTTGTCCAACAAACTTGCCTTTATTTGTCAGGAAATAAAATTTCACTCCTTTCTTTTCTGGAAGTGGTGTGCTGTATGTTTTGACTGTCTTGCTTAGATATTTTTCTGCTTTGTTAATAAATGCTGCTGCTGCTTGTTTTACATTATCGTGTCCACTGCCGCCAATTACACCTCCGCCCGAACTTAAATATAAACTTGCATCACCCGATATGAAGGAGACAAGTGTAGCGGTTCCTTCACCAACGTCCCAATCCATAATTACACCATAAATTATTGTTTGATCAGCAGGAATTTGTATTCCGATTTGTTCTGGTGTTGCACTCAAAGCCAAATTACGTAAGTCTGTGTATGAATTATTTTTTTGGTTAACGTTAGACCGAGTTGTATCCTGGGTTTGTGGTTCTAAAGATTGTTTTGTGTCAGACGATGATTTGTTTTTGCAACTTGTCAGGTAGAAAACAAATGCGCCAACCAATAAAATTCTGATAACTATATAAGTCACTTTCATTAGTTGTCTATATATGGTTTATGCCCGCAAAATGGTATGAAAGAATGACTAATAAATCAGCGATTAAGGGATGTTCAATACAAAATATGCGTAGCGCATTTTGTATTGAAGAAGAATCCTCTTGGGGCATATACTTATGAGTCCTATTTAGACCTCTTACGAAAAGTCGGATTAAGATAAATATTAGACAATATCTGCCTTAAGTCCCAACAAACATCTTCCAGACATTTAGTAAAATCAATGATTCTGGGGAATATTACCAACGGAATCGCCTGCTGTAGTCATGAACGGGCGTAAATCAAACTCTACCATATTCAGGTTGGGCTTTCGAAAATAAAATTTCGTCCCGAAACGTATAGCCGTAGCTGGAATTTTACAATGGGCTACCGGCAGATTGTCGGCTTTACTTACAATAAATGTTTCCTTACCATTGCCAAGAAAAAGGAAACCGATATTTTCAAGGTATTTCCTGTAAATCGAATTTTTTTCCAACTTCTCCTGGTGTGTGAAATCATTGTTGAACTGTAAAATGTCACCGGCTTCCGAAAGTATATAGTAATGCGTACGGTCAAGGCTTAATTGGGAACAGACCGAATCTTTTTTAGAAAACAGGTCGTCGGAAATAAATGAATGCATCCGGTCGCCGTCCTGCATATCAACCGTATTTATTTTTGTAAGCCCCACTGGTGAAAATTCATGAATTTCAAGTTTGTCGCGAAACAACAGGTACAGTTCGTTGCCCTGAACCATGTAATCAGTAAAATAATTTTTGCGTTCACCCCAAACCTTCATAAAAAGTTGCTGACCAGTAGCCGCATCGAATGCCGCAATAAATGGCGTTCCGAACCGGGCCGGAAGGCCAAACTTCATCGCATAACCGTGATTGACTATATAAAGTACGTTGCCTTCCTTAAATAAATGTGATTTGCTGGTTAGCTTGTCGTTTAATTCGGTGGACCAAAGCGTTTTTCCATCAACCGAATGGCAGCTGATCTTGTTTTTGGCAGCAAAGAACACCGAATCTTTATCAAAGACCGGATTAGAGGAAATTTCAAGGAACATATTTGTATATCCATTTGCGCCATAACCATAATATGCGCCGCCGCCGGCAGCACCCATGGCAACCCCAGTCAACAATGCCAAGCCGACCTGCTTCATGTCTACTTTTTCAGCATGCGATACCCGGTCGATATCCCAGCCATCACCATCAGTGATATTTACCAGATGTAAGCCCGATGACTTGATCAGCGCCGTTTCATCATTCAGCATCTGCAGGTTCTCCCAACCATAAATACCCGGTACATTCCGGCTCCAGACCGGTTTGCCGCTTTCAAGATCCATACCCTGCATGACTTTGTAACCGCCTCCCTGCAAATTATAGCACAGAGCCCGGTTAAGTTCGGGGAAAATTTTGAAAGCAGTACCCTTTGATATCCAGAGCGGCATACCAGTCTGGGGATTAAGCCTTTCCATCTTGTTGCCTCGTTGCTGGAGCATTATGTTGCCGTCGAGTAATAACTGGCTTTGCGCATATTTAAATTTCTTTTGCCATTTAGTCTGTCCGCTGGCAGGATCGAAAGCCATCACTTCACCTTTAAAGGTCCACATTTCTTTATTCGGGTTTTTCTTGCGGAGCATGACTGCAAACGATTCGTCCGGCAGCCGGTGAATGCGGTATACGGGCATTCCGAAACTTATTTCCCGGCCGGTTAGCCGCGTATTTGTTCTGAAATCGGTACCTATTTCAATATTGCTGAATGTGGGCTGGATTTTGGATTGTGAAAACGTGCTGACTAAAGGGTGAAGCCACAAAAGAAGTATTAAACCTTTTTTCATAAGAAATGATAAACTGATGAGAAAGAGTGTCTTAATTTGCCAAATATCAATATTAATTATAGAATATCATCCTTCCAGGCAACCGAAAGTTTAAGGATCCGGCAGACATTCAGATAACAGCCCAAATAAATTTGGGAACAAAAAAATCAGACGATGCTATTGAGTTGGAAATTTTCGAGACAGATATCAGTTTTACCAGCGACTCTAATTTGGCACTTAAGAAATTTCTGTAAAAAGGTGGTTTTTTTTGAGAATCGCAATAGAATTTGAGTATAATATGAATGTCTCACACAAGAGATTTTTGTGAAATCATCTATGTATAATAACCGTTATTATGTTAACAGATTAAACACAGAACAAGACCCCGGCAGCCCAGCCTGGCCTGGATTTGTAACTGGCTATGTTTGTTTGCTAAGGCGGACTTGCACAAACCCCATGTTAAAAGTCTACGCCAAGTTGGTCAGTCGAAGTAGTCGCAATGATTAAGTCAGAAAAAAGGTGTACGCTTGCAAATAATGTAAATAACAAAGCAATAAATGTATTTTTTTGAAGTATTCATTGCAAAAGCTTTTCATTAATTTTCACTATTTCAAATTTTTTCCGATTAAGTCCAAGATTAAATAGTTTACTATATTGATATTGAAAATTCAGAAGTATTTTTTTTATTGCCGTTTTTATTTCGGTCTGTTAAACTTGCCATCAACATTGAAGCACTGGCGATGTGTCGGCATTCATTGAACGTCCAGCCCGAAACCAATGATGATTAAAGATACAAAAGCTCATAGTTTATTCTATAGCTCGGGGTTATTCGTCCGCTAAAACTGAAGTTGATTAGGTAACGAAATGCTGAGAATATATTCGTCGCCCCGCCATATTGCCAATGCACTGTTAGCAGCAGTTATTCATTTACAGCTTTACTCAAATCGTCTAAGTCTTTTTTTATTTCCTTAAGACGGTCTGTATTAATAAATGCTCCAAATTGACTGGCAATAACATCCAATTCAACTTTTCTGGAACGAGCCATAAGATTAATTAGTGTCTGAAATTTTTGGTTAGTTTTGTCAACATTTTTTGTAGCGTCAGCTAGTTGATTAAATCTCTTATTTTCCCGAAGACCATTTTTTTCTATTTCATTTTCAATCCGGGTACAACATGCACCCAGCGATGATTCTAAATTCCCATTAGAGTGTAACTCAAAAGTCGCCATTGAGATTCCTGCTAAGTCTGAGGGAATTTTTATTTTTTTTGTTCTGTCATACACAACGTAAGTTCTATTGCGTCCAAT
The DNA here is from genome assembly GCF_019711195.1 of Dyadobacter sp. NIV53. Lineage (NCBI taxonomy): Bacteria > Pseudomonadati > Bacteroidota > Cytophagia > Cytophagales > Spirosomataceae > Dyadobacter > Dyadobacter sp. NIV53. The sequence goes on along the minus strand of NZ_CP081299.1, from coordinate 1,723,888 downwards.
ACCGCCAACAAACAAACCTAATTCGAATATCACATTGTCTCTCGGTGAATCTGACTCTGTTTCTCTAGAAATGGTCATATCGTCGGGTGTCAAAACTAAAATTGCAAAATCAAATTTCTCTAATGAGGATACTAACTCTTCTAAATAACCTTTGCTAAGCCCAAAAACTCCTTGACTCCATATAGTCACTTCACAGACTCTGTCCAAAAGAAGCTGTATAGTTTTTGCAATTTTTAGTCCTTCGGTCGAAGAACCGATAAATACGGAAGGTTTGTCCATTACGAATTATTTTGGTCTATGTTCCAATTGCTGCTAACGTCAGTCTGTGAAAAAACTTCGGTTTGATTAATACCAAATATATACATAAACTTTCTTTGAAAGAAGGCTGATTTTGAGTATTTTAGATTGTTGATAATCAATGATATATGCCAGAATTAATTTCCGCTAACCGGCACCAGCTAGTATTGGGCTGTATGGAGGAGCTTATTGAAAAAGACAATCCGGTGCGTTTTATAGACGCCTTCGTAGACAAGCTGGAACTGGTTGAGCTCAAATTCCAAATTGCTGAAAGCAAAGCCGAAGGACGGCCTTCATTCAATCCAAAGATATTGTTGAAGTTATACTTTTACGGTTATCTGAATGGTATCCGTAGTAGCCGCAGGCTTGAAAAAGAAGCTATCCGTAACGTAGAGCTGCACTGGCTGCTTGGCAGGCTGCAACCCAACTACCATACCATAGCGGACTTTCGGAAAGATAATCCTGTTGCTTTGAAGAACACCTTTCGGCTGTTTGTGGCTTTTTTGAAAGACCTGGATTTGATAGGAGGGAGTGTTGTAGCCATTGATGGGACGAAGTTCAGAGCCAGTAACAGCAAAAAGCATACCTACAATCAAAAGAAAATAGAACGCCACCTGGCCTATATCGAAGAGAAAACCAGACAATATTTGAAAGAGCTGGATCAGAATGATGCAGCAGAACAATCACCGGAAAAGGTTAGCGATATCGGGGAAAAGATGGAGCGTTTAAAGACAGCCAGAATTAAGTATGAGACCTTGGAGAAGCAGCTTACTGAAACGATCGAGCCTCAGATCAGTACCACCGACGCAGATGCGCGGGCGCTTCTGATCCATGGGCAGGTAGTAGAAGTAAGCTATAACCAACAAGCGGCAGTTGACGCTAAGCACAAACTGGTAGTGGCTACGCACACGATCAACCGCAACGACCGCAACGCATTGACCGACATAGCGCAGCAGGCCCTGGATGCCACCGGTTCGGATGCTATGACGATCCTGGTCGACAAGGGTTATCACAACGGCAAGCAGCTGCAAAATTGCCAGAAAGTGGGCATAGAGACCATCGTTTCCGTACCAGAACTAGTGAATACCAATCGTACGGGTACCCAGCCGGACTACCTGGTAGACAAGTTCCATTACGATCCGGTACAGGACACCTACACCTGCCCACAGGGTGAGTTATTGAAGACCAAGGGCACCTGGCATCAAAAGAAACGGGAGTTGAATGTGGGCTATCAATTCAAGAAATACCGGAGCCCGGCGTGCCGAAGTTGCCCGGTGCGCGACCAGTGCACGGGTCGTCAGGATGGCAGTCGCGAGATCGAACGCTCCGAATATGCCGAAGCGGTAGAAGCCAACGCCCAGAATTACCGGGCAGGAAAAGCACTTTACCGAAAACGGCAAGAGATAAACGAGCATATATTCGGGACCATTAAACGACAATGGGGCTATAACCATACCAACCTTCGGGGTTTAGAGAAAGTCAATGGAGAAATGGCCCTGGTGATGACGGTTTACAACCTGAAAAGGTTATTGAATATCCTGAAATTTGAAGAAATCATGCAAAAGCTCAATCATTGGAAACCGGTCTATCCCAAGGGGGCCATGTTTTATCAAAATCGCCACATAATAAACCTTTTAGAGCACTTCAAATTTTATAGCCTGGCATTTGCTGCTTAAAAACCGCACCGTGCACAGGCCAGGAAATGAGCAGGAATAACGGTTCTTCGGGTGATTTTTTTAAGCGAAGCTAGTTTTTTCACAGCCTGACGTTTTGGGTATTGCCGAAGGCGGGGATTTTAGCACAAAAGTTCAATCGAAGAACGGAAGTTGAACCTTGCAAAAATGTCCAATCGAAGCTGTTCTGCCCCGTTTTTGGCAATACCTTGTTATAGGTAGCACTTCTGTCAATCAACGTTACCATAGTTTCCACCTACTTTTGTTCTTTATCAATTCCTTGATAGTTTGTTTAGTTTTTGAACGAGGTTTTGTTTCTTCTGATTTAATTTGTTTGTCAGTCGCCTCAATTATGTTGATGTCAAAATCTGCTACGAAACCAAACATTGAGCTATTTATGTCATAATTTTTCTGAACTTCTAAACTATCAATTGTTTCAATTAAATGAGGTATATGTTTGTGTCGAATTGGAAGATACCATTTTACATTTGGTTTATTGTCCCAACTTGCAAAATTCATCACAAGAACTTCGGCATCTTCAAAGTCTTTTTTTGTCGGTTTGTTCGATTGGTTTATTCGTGTTGTTGCAATTAGATTATGTCCATATTCATTATCCTTAATTGCTTCCAAAATAACCGCTCCGCCATAATTTCCATTTTCAAGTTTAAAAGTTAGGCAATCTCCTTTTTCAAAAACTGGTTGGCGAATTATTTTCTTTTTTCTTGACTTTCCTTTTAGTCTTTCTGTTTGTAACTCCGCAAGAAACTTGTCAAGAACTACTTTACGCTTTTTAATGTCTTTTTCGTCTGCCTCAAGTTGTCGGCATACTTCGAGGTCGGCACCTGTTTCAACAATTTTTTTTATTCTGTCGAAAACACTTTTGTCTAGTTGTTTGCATTCCCACTGTGCTTTTGCCAACGCAAACCAAAAGTTGTTGCTGTCGTCTGTATCGTCAATTATTTCTTTATTGTCTAAAACTAATTTCTTTGAAATTTCGTCTACGTCAAGTCCGTCATTATACAGGTCGAAAAACTCACCGTAAATGTCTGCGTAAGTGTCGTTAGATGATATTGCTGCTCCCCAAGCTCCCATATTTTCTGTTTGGCGTCTGTCTTTTTAAACTTGCCATCAACTTCTCGATTGACGCACTTTCAATACAACATACAAATTGCATTGATTGTATTGTTTTAGAGGAAGCATATGGAGAAATATACTTATGACACCTATTTTGCCGTCCCATAAAACGTCAATCTAAACGGTGGTTTATGTGAGAGACTTTCTATGCGGTGTTACGATATCAATAAATCAGGGTTTTGTATGATTGTTGTGAATCATGGAATAACCTAATTTTGCACTTTATTCAGTGCGTTCTGTAGCAATGTCATCTAAATGCCGTATAAATGCCGCATCATGTTCAAACCATAAAAACTTGATTTGGTTTAACTTGCAGGAAAGAACAACAGCTATGCAAACAGGACAGAAAATTAAAGAAATCAGAACCAGCCTTGGTATGACCCAACAAGAATTAGCTTCGAAAGCAAGGGTCGATCTGAGAACAATTCAACGAATTGAAAATGGTGAAGTAATACCCCGAAGTTATACACTTAAAACCATTGCAAAAGCTATGAATACAGAAGAATCAGAGTTGTTTGATCTGAACCTTCCGGAAAATAAGCAGGAAGATCCCAAAAGGAACAAATCCATTTTAGTATGGCTACATTTAAGCGCAATATTATTTCTGCCGGCTTTTCTTATCTGGTTTTTCGAAAAAGAGCATGATTTAGATATTAAGCGCCATGGCGCAGATGTTATTAATTTTCAGTTAAGTATGCTCGCCATTTTACTTCCCTGCCTGTTTTTCGCAGGACTTCCCCAATTGATTGCTTTATTCACAGTAACAGTTATCTTGATAAATACTGTTAGGGTCATAAGAGGTAAATCATACCATTATCCATTGTCAGTTAGAGTATTGGGTTATAAATAACTGATTTAATAAAACTAAGGCAGTTGATAAGGTAAAGATGACTTTTAATTCGTAATATATATCGTCGATACCAAAAAAGACTTCAGGTATCTCACGTTTATTATTACTTATCAAAAAAATCTCACAAAATCTCGGATTTTAATGGCGGATATTTGCAACAAGTAAAAAAACTATGATTGGTTGTCCGAAATACGACATGTAAAATTGTTTCAAAAAACTTTCAGGGATAATATCGAAATAGGAATTGTTTAGGAGATCAAATCAATAATTCTGGGCTTGGTAGATGATTCAGATCTACCGGAATACCACTGCAGCACAAAAAAATTACTTTCAGTTGCTGCACATTTTTTCGTAGTACAGGTCTGTTGATTGTTCCCGGTTTAGCTTTACTTACTTTTTTAAGATGTTTGTTCTTACCGAAAGGAAGGTGAGGGTATGTAAAAAGGGTGCCGTTGCAGACACCCTTTTAGTATGCTCCATTTTATCAGATCTTCATTTTTCGGCAGCTTACCTGGTTACCAGCAGCTTCACCGTTTCTGTAAAAACGTCTGACTGGATTTTTAGTACATAAATCCCTTCGGCCAAACGCAGGGAAGAAATATCGATCTCCGCTTTCATACCTAATTCCGGCGCTTCACGCTGTCTGATCGGATATGCCGTGCCTGACAAACTGGTTAACTGCAGACTGACTTTTCCTGAATGACGATCCGATACTTCTACCGTAAACAGTTTGCTGGCAGGGTTGGGATAGATTTTGGAAACTACGATGTTTTCTTTTGCTACTGCCAAATTCTCCTGGCTGATCCTGGAAACAGGTGCAGGAACCGGTCCATATTCAATAACCAGCTGCGGCTGGCTGGCTGCATTTTCCCTGCCGTTGAAAGTCAGCTGGGTGTTCTGGTTTGCCGGATTTGTCAGGAAAATACTGGCTGTTTTATCCCCAGCGGCCTGTGCATTGATAAATGTTGTTACATCAATCTCATAATATTGTGCAGTATTACCCACCAGGACCGAACCTAATACACTGCCGGAAACAGCCGGAGCATTGTCCCAGGTAATGCCGCTCTCGGTCCAGCTGTTATTGGCAATACCAAAAGCTGATACATTGATACTTGTATTATCCTGGGAATTTGAACCATAAAAACGCAGTCTGGCTGAACTGATCTGACCTGCATTGTCCAGGGGAAATTTAAGATATACATTGCGCTGATAACTTGGCAGGCTTCCTGATTTGATTTCCAACGTGGCAGTTGAACCAAAATTGGTGGCGTTATAAGGTATATTACGGACAGTTGCATCCGCAACCGGACTTAATCTTGCCTGTTGTACAGGCAAGATCTCAATGGCGGAAATAAGGGGATTGTCTGCCGCACCAGCCAGAAAATCAATGTTCAGAACTCCGTCTGTTACCGTCACCGTAAATGCCTGCTGTGTGGCACGCATGGCACCGCCCGCTGCTGCAAAAATATCATAGTTGGTCAGCTTTCTGCTGCCTTCGATATTGACGTTGAAGCGGCGTTTGCTGGTTCCTGTAGAGCCGCCCTTACCGGGTACACCCCAGAAAAGCTCAGCAAAATGCAGGACCACGCTTACAGTTCCGTTTGTTACAGGAATGCCGTAACTAAAAGAAGCACCGACACGGCCGTTGCGATAGAGCTCGTCATCCGTGGTGTTCAGGATGTCGCCTGATGTAATAGAAGATATTTTAGAAGTGCCGCTGAAATACTGGTCAGCGCTAAACGGACGGTTACCGGAAGCAGCAAAAGCACTTCCACCGGAATTGATACGCATAGATGCTGCCGGTTCTACTGTGTCATTGTGAAATATGAATACTGAACCAGCGTCTACCACACTGTTTGCCTCATTTTCATCTTCATCATCAAACGGGGCGCCAACAATAATGTTGCGGCCATCGATCGCAACAACAGATCCGAACTGTTCGTCATATCCAGCTACGGCCGGGGCAAGAAGCTGCTGCTGGCCCCAGATATCAGAACCACCTTCATTTTTGCCATAAACATAGGCGGCTCCAGCAGGAGACAATGTACCTACCACGGCATAGTCACCGTTGATAGATCCTGAAAGTCCGAACGAATCCTGCGTATTGGATGATGGTGTAAGGAGTTTTTTCACCAAACCCCAGTTACCGGTTCCGCCTATATCCTTCTTATAGATGGTAGCCGAACCATTTCCTGTCCGGGTAATATTATTGTATTCGAGGGAGGTAATAAGTGCATAATCCTCGCTCATGGATACAATCAATCCAAAACGTGCGTTGGCAGCCCGGATATCGCTGGTGATCTTTTTAATTTTCCCCCAGTTATTTAGCCCGCCTGTATTTTTACTGTATAAAAAAGTACTGCCTGAGTTAGCCAGATAATTTTTCTCCGAAATATCATAATCATCATCCGGTGATCCGATCAGCAGGTAATCACCGCTCATGGTTACACTGGCACCAAAGTGATCAGCGATGGCAGGAGTAGGAGGAATAATTTTTTTAACAAGGTTCCAGCTGGCAGTGTTAGCCGTATTCCTTTCATAAAGATAAACAGAACCTGACATGGGATATTGATCCGGCTGCCCTACTTCAGCTTTATCGCTTAACGCTCCTATTGCAAGATACTGGCCGTTGATAAATACCGAGTAACCAAACTGTGCTTCTACTTTCGTATTGTCAGAAACACCTGGCAGGACAAGTCTGGTCAGCAGGCCCCAATTGTTAGTTCCACCCTGATTTTTCGAGTAAATATATACTGCGCCAAAATTTACAGTTCTTCCCTCGAACGGAACACCCACCACCGCCAGCGTATCAAAAATGGCAACAGTAGTACCGAATTTATCTTCAATGGCCTGCCGGTTTTCCCTGGCTGATGCTACCAGTTTTTTGATGGTCTTCCAGCCGCTTCCGTCGTTATGAAGAATATAGGCAGCCCCGGCGTCTGTATCATAATCCTGGCCATTGGCATCATAATCATTTTTTATAGCACCGACAATTGCATAGTTGCCGCTGATGGCAACTGCTTTGCCAAACTCATCGTCCATGTTTGTCTGAATGGAATATAAGGTTTGCTCTTTGCCCCATACATCTGTTCCACCCAAATTTTTTCTATATATGAGTGCTGCCCCTGAACCATCTGCTGCGTAACCAGCAAAAGCCTCATCTTTTGCACCTACAATGATCGCATCACCGGTAATATCCACGGAAGAGGCAAAACCGTTATTACTTCCAGACCGGGAACGCAGCTCGGCAACTGAACTCCATTGATCAGCCGCGGGTGCTGATTTTTTAAAGATATGAACCCGGGCATCGTTGCCATCAAAAGGCGAAACACCAACAATGAAATCGCCGTACATGGTAAGCTGATCCGAAAAAAAGCACCAGCCACCGGATTTGGCTGCTGGATTTTCTGAACAAAATTCCATTTGTCCGTTCCGTCCTGGGTCTTTTTATAAACTGATGCCGAGCCTGCATTGGGCTTGTTAACATCTCCCAGATTATCATAAGGCGCACCGATCACCGCATAATCACCGAACATGGCTACCGGGTGTTCCTTAACAACTGCAGAACTTACCACAGGAAGGCTTTGTACAAACCCAAAATTTCCGGCCCCTCCTCTGTCCCTTCTGAAAATCATGGCAGATTCATTGGTACCGACAATTAACTGAAAGTCCGATATGGCTACCGTAGTCCCAAAATTGATAGCTGTACGAACCGGTGCCGTCAGTTTTTTGTGTATCAGCCAGCCACTTGCATTTCGGCGCAAGAGATAAGCAGCTCCGGCATTTGCCACAGGATTTTGCCCCGATCCATCCAGATTATCATCTTTTACACCAATAACAGCATATGTACTGTCGATTGCAACGGAGGTAATTTGTACTGATGGGTCAAACCTAAATATGGGGTTTGACCCACCGGATGCCCACACGGTATTACCATTGGCAACAATAACGGCTCCTCCACCTGCCGCCATTAATGAGCCTGGTTCTCCTGCCCCGATAGCGGTTACCTGTGAATAAGGCTGCCAAATTCCATCTTTCCTTGTAAAAACCTGCAGGATATCTTTGCTACCCGAAGAGGCCACATAGGCATAATTCCCCTCTATGACAACATGCCGGCCAAACATTTTACCAGTTGTACCCGAAGTGACTTTTAGCCTGTCACCGGCAACACCCTTAGCAGTTTGCTGCCAGTCCTGGGCAAAAGTGATGGGTACATGAAAGAGGCCAAAAACAACCAGAAAGGCTGTTCTCAGTAAAAATAAATTTGTCTTCATACGTTGGGTTAAGTGGTTAACTTGTAGATCTTAGTTATGAGTAATTTACTTGCTAAGTTACATTATGTATCCAAATGTTACTAATAAGTAAATTGTAAATTTGATTTTTATTTTTAGAGTTGAATTTTTGTTTTACAGCTATGTCCAACGGGTTCACCGGATGCCTGTCCAAGGCAGAGTCATGGACTTTAATAAGGACCAGATTTGCTCCAAACCGGGTTTAAGCCCATCTTTTATGAAGAGCAGCAGTAATTTTTATTCGATCCGTGTTTAAGTTGTTTTCAGAATGAGGGAAAGCAGGTTTTTTCAGCATCTGCATCTTCATAACCATAAGCCATCACGAACGTTTCGGCTATAGATAACATAAAAGGGATAATAAATCTCATACAATGACTGAATTTACCTGGTTGAGATACCTGCTTAAATCTGGACACATCTGCTCAGACAATAGTATGGTACCAGGTTTGCATGTTAATCCTGGTTTGCTACGTAAGCCGGGATTATAATCTTTTTCAATTTGTTATGTTGCATGGATACCGGCAGGGCAGAGGCCAGGAAGAAACCTAAAAATATGCATTTCTAATACACAATTATTTAGGCTGACAACTAGAAAGGTGTGCAGTGCTTTTTTTAAGCAAGATAGGTTGCTTGAACCGGATGATGCAATTCAGAGAGCTTATCTTCAGATAATACCACGACACATATTTGAAGACCTTCGCAGTTAATCCCCTTTTGGTCCGGGCATCACTCCTAGCTGCTGTAATAATCCGACGGTATCCATAATGATCCTGCTTTCGGAAAATAACTTACCTCTGACAACATCAATGACTACGCCCCAGACTTCAACTTGCCTGTTTGTTGGAGGTATGCCCATAAATTCACCTTTTTGCGTTCCTGTCCAGGTAAATCTGGTTACAACCTTTTCGCCTTCTGCTATTTGTTCATTCACTGTCCAATGCATATCAGGAAATCCGGTAAACATTGAATTCAGTGCAAATTTCAGTCCTTCTCTACCAGGTCCCTGTCCGGGAAATGGGAGATGTTCAATAAAATCTTCCCATACAAGATTATTGGCCGCATTTAAATTTTTCTTATTGATTACTTCCTCGATAAAGTCATCCATGAATTTTTTGTTTTCTTCCAGGGTCATTGCAGGTTATTTGGGTTTAGGTAAAATCATTAATATCTGGTAACAGACAATAAAAGAGTAATTTAAATCGACGGATCCTTAATGGATTTTACTGGTTTATTATAATTAATTATACTCCTTAGTTAACTTGCTTAAAGGTGTACTCATCGTCAAACAACAAAATATTAATCTGCCATTAAGCCAGCGAAAACTACTATACACGTTATAGGAGTAAAGAAACCAACAGTGCTTGAGAAATTACTTGATTCAGATCAATAAATACTTAAAGATGCATATTTCTTTTTCTGATCCGGCTGACAGTTTCCGGCGTTACTCCCAGATACGCTGCAATATGAAAGAGCGGGATCCTTTGAAACAAAGCAGGATTTTCCCGTAGCAACCTTGTATACTTCACATCTGGCGTTTCTTTGCCGGTGCTTGATATTTCCTGTTTTAAATCGTAAATGAACCGGGCATGTAATTTCAATTGATGTAAGGCCAGTGCAGGAATGGATGTAAAGGCAGCTTCCCATTTTTGACGGTTCAAACACAGTATCACCGAATCTTCCAGAGCCTGAAAGTGAAATTCCGATGGGATTTGATACAAAAAACTCATGATTTCTCCGGCAAACTTCCCTTCCTGGGCGAAGTAGACAGTCCGCTCCTTGTTTTCGGGTGTAACATAATACTGACGAAGAATGCCTTTATGAACGAAGAAAGTGTTTTGGACTACATCTCCTGCCTGAAATACAAACTCATTTTTTTTAACGATTTTTTCTTCAAAATAGGGGATCAGTTTTTGTAGGTCAGGTGGAGAAAAATTTTGTATTTCGAGAAATTTGCTGATCAGCAGTGAAGTATCCATTAGTAAATGTAATGGTAATTTCAGTGCCAAAAAAATGCTCCGTTAATGCCCGATGCAGCGATTCAAAAATTACAAAACAGAATCAAAATATCTTTTTACATATTACTTTTTACAATCTATATTAGAAATAAAATCCTTATAACACGACTTTGGGGAAAGTAGATAATGCCGGGTGACCATTTAAAGGTCTGAATGATATTTTAAATCAAACAGACCTTTTTACCTATACCGAATATTAATTAACCTTCCAATATGAATATTTCCGGGGCGTCATCATGGGATAATAATAAATGAATTTGAAGCATCATCATCCCCGGATTTGATTTTAATGCTATATTTCCCGAGAGCCAAATTTGGCAGATCTATTTTTATCTTCTGCATCTCTGGCGAGACCGGAAAACTTTTATCCTGATAGACAATTTTACCGCGATTATCATAAATGGCTATATTAATTGCCTGAGCTGCGAACAAACCATTGATAATGAAAGCAATGTTTTTGCCCTGACCGGGATTTGGATACGGGATTATACCCAAGGGTACCGATATTCCTTTTATTGCAATGACAGAGCTGTACCGGAAGCCGCCATCGGTATCGACCTGTTTGAAACGGTAATAAGTATAACCTGTATTGCGGTTTGGGTCAGATAGGCCGTATTTTCCTGTCGATGTTAAGTTTTCAGAAAGTTTTCCTGTTGCTACCGGATCAAATCCCGAATTAAGATTAAGTGTGCGCTCGACCTGAAAATAATCGTTATTGACCAGCTGACTGGTTTCCCAGAAAAGCGCCACATGGGCATCGTCTATACGTTCACCTGAGAAAGTTAATGATTTAACTGGGGATGCAGTCTGAGCACATGGCAAGAATGAACGACGTTCAATGCTCCGTGGGGTCAGTTTTAACGACCGTGCCTTGAAAAAGTCTGCCTTAGTTTTAGCTACAATAATTTCAGCAGCCAACTGCGTCTTCGTCTTGAGTACAAAAGATTGCGCCTTAAGCGTGTTGACAAACAGTATACAAACTATAGAGTAAAAAACGAGTTTCATATTTGATTTGTTTAAAGGTTAAACCAATCAAAACGTGGAGCTCATCGTCGTCACATCGAAAACGAAAGGATTTAGGTTTGCCGTCAGGACACCCGTCTTCACGTTTGTCGAATAAGTCGTAATTCTTATTGATTTATATACAAATTTGACGCTTTCTTCAAGGCCTGCACAATCGTCCGGGCATCCTTCAACCGCGGAATTTGATACATTCGTCACATAAACATTCTTCAGCTCAATTTTGTGAGACACTTTCTGCCCGTCAGCAGTATTTTTGGTGGAAACGATTTCCATAAGTGCATACAATGTACCTTTTGAAATACTTCTTAATAGTTCATTTGTCAAAATGTCAACGTTTTTAGTTATGACAATTTCACCAAAGTTTGCCTTGCCAACCGCCGCACCAGTTGATTTGTAGGAAGTCAGGGCTTCCACGCCATACTGCACACCTGAAATTTGCACATAATTTTCAAAGCCTTTATAAATACTGCCTTGTTGGGTAAGTGTACCAGCTTTTAGGAACAATTGCTGTGCAGAAAGGGAACTTGTAACAAACAGACTAAAACCAAAAACGATAAGAAAGGAGATTTTTTTCATAAAAAGGGTGATCTATTAATATATAGGTTTAACATTGAGTACAATTCTTATACTGGTTGATAAAGGAGGGCTCTTTCTAATGCGTCAAATTTTCGATTGAATTTTAGGTAACGATATTTAATTATATGCCCTATTCTGCCAGTTTTGAAATCAAACTTTATGGATCAGGGCCCTGCTTGTTTTTATGATCATGTTAAAAGGTTTTGGATTCCTGAATGGTGCCTGTTGGCATTTTCTCCAGGACGTATTTATTATTCAAATAATGTTTGCATGAGAAGTAAGCCGGAGGGCTTATGGATCAATGCCATTATATGCATCCTGATTCTCTAATCATATATAATGATTAGCTTAATTGCAAAGGAACGCAGGAAATGCCACAAAAAAATTGATTGAAATCAAGAAATACTTCAAATCCTGTCCGCCCCGGAATGTTTTTATTATAATTCAATTGACCATGGATATAATACACAGATAGCCAGCTAGCATAATCTCTAGTATGTAGGGTTGAGCCAACTTCATATCAAATCTGGCCGCCTTTTTTAATCATATCCCTGATCAAACCGGAATCAACTGACTTTTCAAAGGTGTTTTCTACACAGGTATCTATGTCCAACTATGAAAAAAAACCTGAAATTCTTTTGGGCAATGGTTATTCGGCCATCGGCAGGATATATCCCCCGGTTTTTTAAATGTGTGCGAAGTGTATGCTTTAAAAATAGCTTTACGCCTATTTTTAAATTTTGATTGTCCGGAATACCGCGCTTGTAAGCCTAAAACTTAACTTTTATGCTCAACTCATTGCCAGCTATGTTAGGGAAGTCTTTACTTTTTATTCTAAATTCCATTGATATGCGGTTAATAAAAACAACAGGACATTTTTTGGAATAAAGGGTTTTGTGAGAAAATATAATCCAGCTATCAGGAAATTATTTGTTCAATGGGAAAGATCTATTGGTAACTAGCTATCATTTTGGAGAATTCGGGCTGTTGCGGTTCTGATTCAAAGGCAAGGGCCATTCAATATCTGGCTGCGTAGCTTGCGAATTCTCCCGGAGGCATGTTTAATTTAAAAGGGTTAGTTTAACGGCCTGATATAGATCAAATTCTATATTAGAGTTGGGTCTTATATTTTTTACATGAAACAGGAAATTTTCATTATTAAATGACTTACAAGCAATTATTGAATTCTTGTAGAGATGTAATGGCCAAAAAGCATCAGGTTTCGGCGAGGTAAATATTTTATCGGTTATGTAAGGATAGTTCTTCAGGTATTCAAGTGTAATGCCGTTTTTACTGACTACACCCAAATTGAGAAAGGAGGTGCCTTGAAGTGGTTCCAGCGAGGAAAGCGTTGCTCCATAACAATTGAAGCGCATATGCCTGACCTCATAATCGCCGATTTGAAACGGACTTTGAAGCACCAGGCTCTGGCCCTTATTTATAGTCCCTGTTTTAACCAGTTTCCACTTATAAGGAGCATTGACTTCAATGCCGGTCAGATGTGCCGTACTAGTTCTGGCGGCTATATTTTGTGTGGCAGCCAGCTGTTGTGAGCCACTAATCGGTAGCGGTGCCGTCTTGTCATTACAACCAGATAACATACTTGTCAGGGCAAGGAAAATACAAATCAAAAAAAGATGTCTCATGATAATAGATAAAAAAGATAATAAAAAATGGATAGTTTTTTTAAGCCTTTCCATGAAATAAACATGGTGAAGAAGGCGATACAAACGTAGGGGAGATGAAAACCGGTAGCAATTGTAATAAGTATACAAAAGGTTTACCCAGATCAATTTTAGGTGCACAAAAGGTGAACGGGCAGGTTTATTCGGTTTTCCGATCATCAGCAGCCGCAGATTTTACTTCAACGAAAGGCTGCGCAGAATGCCGGGCTTCATAGTAAAGATTTTTTTGGAATGCTCAATTACTGAATTGACGGACAAATAGGGATAATTTAAATTGTAATAAATTTGACAAATTCAAACAAGCATATCTATCAGGAAAGTTATGTAATGCCAAATAGTTAATCTCAGACTCAATATTCCCCGCCTAAATTTTTATTTGAGCATTTCACTGGCCATTTCGAGTGCCTTATCGACCCCTGCCAATACGTCTGACTTTTTGTTTGCAATGATAATTTTCGGCGTAATCCCAATTCCTTCGTAGCTTTTACCATCTGAGCCGCGGTAGTCACCTACACCCACTGTAATAATCCAGCCGTTAGGTAATTGATGGGCGATCACATCTGAAAATGCGACTGCGGTCTTAGTTCCCATGTGAAGCACATTGTCATTTTCCCTCATGGCAAATGTGAAGGTTTCTGCGGCACTTATCGTAGTGGATGTGGTCAGAAGGATTACCGGTTTTGTATATTGTGTCTTGCCAGAAGGCTCTACATACCAGTTTGAAACGGCTCCAAACTGGTCGTGACGTGGACCATTTCTTTTTTTGAGGTCATAAACAATTTCTTTGAACTGGCGAATCTGCCAGCTATGTACTGACTCACCTGATCAGAACCACCTGTATGATCCCTGATATCAAATATGATTCCTTTGGTGGAAGACAAGGCATTGAGGGCATTGTCCATACCTTTTTCAAAAACAGAAAGCTTGTCCTTAAACGCTCCGGCATATATATAACCAATCTCTGACGTTAACATGCCATAACCGAAATCCTCTGTTTGCTGATGGTACTCAGTCAGGTAGTTTTCCCGGACCGCCTGAAAATCAAAATCTACCTGCGCTGGTATATGTCCATTTTCCCCGCTGTTGTAATCTGTCAGCTGCGGACTGTTCGTATAAATGTTAATATGTTTGTCATCTAAAGTATGCACGGCAGAGGATAGGATAGCAAACAATTCCGCCTCGGTTCTGGCAGCTTTGGCCATGGGTAGGTGTTTGGCATACACCTCGTTCCAGTCAATGTTCTTAACCAGGAACAAGCCGTAATGGCTGTCAAATTTTTCCCACATTTGCTGGAAATTGCTTTCATTCGAATTTTGGACATCTGGTCCAACCATCAGTTCCTGACAGCAGGAGAAAGAAAAAAGTACTGCCATTAAAATGGCTGCATGTATCATTATGTGCTTTTTCATTAGAGTTGTATTAAAAAGTGAAACCAAGAGATAATTGATTGCCTGCCTGGGTCAGGTGCCTTGGGTTGTAGTAATGCATCCAACTGGCTTCATACCTGATATTGAAAGCGCTGCGCTTTTTTATCAAAAACGGGTATTGGATTGAAAACCGGGCATTTTGAAAGTGATTGAGCGTTTCAACCTGGTTGTTGCCCGTAAAAAATGCTCCCAGGCCCGACTGGCCCGGTTCCCCTGGGGACTGGTTATAGGGAAGCCGGGTGACTACCGACACAAGAGGAAATGTTATGTCAAAAATGACCGGTTTACCATTTTTTAGCAAATATTCAAATCTCGCTCTGGCATTTACTGATCCATAATTGATTACGCCGACATTAACAAATCCCGGTGTGTAGGTTAAACTTTCTTCCAGACTTGCTCCCAGGTAAAATGCTTTGGATGGACTTTGTAATTTCTGCAGTTTATGTAAATAGCCCAGTTGCAGGTTGAAACCTATCTGACTCATTTCAAGTCTCATATCTTCGGTAGTTTCAACGCCGTCTATTGCTGTTTCGCTGGCATATACGATGACGGCACCACCGGAATTAGGTTTTAACGCCCCTAAAAAAACATTGAGATCAGTAGAGAAAACTCCGTTTTTTGACTTGGATAAATAGCCCAGATGCAAGTCGGTTCTTAACGATTTATACATTATAGGCGAATAAAGAAGATCAAGCGTCTTAATATAGCTGGCTCCCAGCCCAATTGTGAATTGATTCCTCACAGGCGGAGAATCCGTACTTCCCTGACCGCGACCATGAACTACGATCATCAGAAAAAAGCAAGAAAGTACCAGGGGAAATGAAAATCTGCGGAAATAAACGCCTGGTCGGCGAAAAACTGTTTCACTGCAATGTCGGACTTTATCGGTCCTGGCTTGCCAGTACCTGATTATGTTTGTTTTCATGGAAATAGGTAAAATGAAAAAATGATATGATTGTTATCAACCCCTCATTGCAGATATTGCGTAATTAAGCAATGCATAATTAGTAGCTTGTACAGGGGGATTCCATCGAAGCAATTGTATAAAAAATAAAAAGGCTTGAAAAGGGGCACAAAATTTTTTTGTATGCCCTAAGCAGTTGTTAAAGGAGGTAAATAATAAAATGGCTGATAGCTCCTGCCACTATAATGGCTGCGTTGGTTTGCTGCCTGATGTAAAACTGGATTACAACGTCAAAGGCTATAGAGTGGTTTGTTATGATCAATGCAAATGCATTTTTAAGCATTGGCTTATCCATAACAGAACCTTTCATGAATGAATTAAAATAACAGCTTTCCTTTCAAAATAAAGGTACTTTAAAAGGAAAGCTGTTTAATTCCTGTTTAACTACTCTGTCAGCAGCACTTTAATGGTCTCCGTAAATGTTTTGGACTGGACTTTCATGATATACATTCCTTTTGATAATTGCATGGAGGAGACATCTACATCAACGTTCGAATTGGTATTGGCAGGTTTCGTTTGTAGCTGGAAAATATTTCCTGTCAGGTTGATCATCTGCAAATCTACCTCTCCTTTATGTTTGCCCGACAAATGAACTGTGAAGTGTTTCCCGGCAGGATTAGGGTAAATGGCGGATGCTGCGAATTCGGTTTCTGTCTCTTTCTTTGGTAATATTTCGACAAGGTTTTCTTCTGCTCCTGTCCTGGCAGCCGGAGGTGACACAGCATTAATGATCAGCTGCGGCGGGTTAGCTGCATTTTCGCGGCTGTTGAAAGTCAGCTGGCTGTTTTGATTAGCCGGGTTGGTTATAAATAAACCGACTATTTTGTCCTCTGCCAGCTGGGATTTTACAAAAGCTGTCACATCGATTTCGTAGTACTTAGCCGAATTGTTAACATTTACTGAGCCCAGCGGCTCTCCCGGGGCGATCGGAGCATTCGACCAGTTAATATCGGTTTCAGCCCATCCATCCCTGGGTACACCATAAGCGGCCAGACTGACATTGCTGCTGCTTTGCACATTGGAACCATACATCCGTAGTTTGGCTGTCCCTACCTGGCTGATGCCTTCCAGCGAGAATTTCAGATAAATATTCCGCTCATAACTGGGCAGGCTACCTGATTTGATTTCCAGGGTTGCAGCCGTGCCGTAGTTGGTATCATTATTGGGCGTATTACGTACCGTGGCATCGGCAAGCGGCCCTAAAATTACCTGCGTAGGCACAACTTCAATTGCGGCAATAATAGGTTTGTCAGCTGCACCGGTCAGAAAGTTAATATTTAACACGCCATCTGTCACATTCACTGTAAAAGTTTCTGTTTTGGCACGCATGGCCCCGCCCGCAGTAGTGAAAATATCATAATTGGTCAGTTTTCTGCTGCCTTCTACATCGACATGGAACCTGCGTTTGCCGGTTCCGGCTGAGCCTCCCTTTCCGGGTACGCCCCAGAAAAGTTCAGCAAAATGAAGCACAACGCTCACCTGCCCGTTAGCTAATGGAATATTATATTGAAATGCTGATCCAAACCGCTGTTCTTTATAAAGCTGGTCATCATTGGTACCCAGAATATCACCGTTGCCCGCAGTGGATATTTGCGTGGTTCCGCTAAAATACTGGTCGGCTGAAAAGCTGCGGTTTGAAGATGCAACAAAGGATGCACCTGCCGAGTTGATCCGCAATGCTGCTGGTGGCAAGGCCTGGTATTTATATAATTCTGTACCTGCCGAACCGTTATTTGCGGACAAAAGCAGCGTGCCGTTATAGTTGTTTACACTGTTAAAAACGGAGCTTCCGTTTAAACTGAAATCCTGGACTATACGGGTGCCTGCATCCGAACCGTCTGTCTGCCAGAGCTCGTTGCCATGTGCCTGGTCTGAGGCGGTGAAGTAAACAATATCGCCGGCTGCCGTAAGATTTCTGATTCCTTGGTTCCCTGCTTGCGTACTGATATCTTTAACCAGTCGTGTCCCTGCCGTAGTCCCGTTACTCACCCAAAGCTGCCCTCCGTTTCCATGGTCATAAGGCACAAAATAAAATAAGCCGTCCACATAAGGCCCGAAGGATATATAATCACCCGAGTCGTTGTTACTGTCGAATGCGGCAAGTTTAACCGTTCCGGCAGACGTTCCATCCGTCCTCCACAGATATTCCTGGGAATCATAAATTTCATAGGCACTGAAATACAGTAAATCTCCGCCTTTTCTGAAACCACCCACATAGGCATCTGACATACTGTACAGCGTTTTTACAATAACCGTTCCGGGCGTAGTTCCGTCTGTCCTGACCAGATGCAAACCGGCCGCACTTTCGATCGCATAGTAAAGAAAGCCGTTGAGTGCCGTTGCACCAAAGCGTATCAGTGTATTTACACCATCCTCACCGCCTATATTTTTAATGATTGAAGTTCCGGCCGCCGTCCCGTTCGTTTTCCAGAGTTCGTAACTGTCAGTTCCGTCCCAGGCCGGGAAAAATAGCTGGCCATTGAGCACTGCCGGCTTGAAGGATGGCGTAGAAGAAAAGCTGGTTACCTGTATAGTGCCCGCAGTTGTGCCATCACTTTTCCAGAGCCTGAGTGCCCCGTCTGATGATACTACACCGAAATATAGTGTTCCATTTACATCAATAAGGCCTTCAATGTGGTCGCTTGCATCCGATACTACGCTCTTCACAAGAACAGTGCCGGAATTGCTCCCATTAGTTTTCCAGATTTCTCCACCATTGGCTACGAAAAACAGATTTCCGTTGACCTTTGTCAGTTGTTCAGGGTTTGAGCTGGCCAGGCCGGGCGCTACATCTTTTATCAGGACTGTGCCCGCAGTAGTTCCATCAGTTTTCCACAGTTCGCGCCCGTTTATGCCGTTGTCTGCCGCCATATAACGTGTACCATTAAAATCTGTAAATCCGTCCGGATTTGAGCCTGGAGGGAACAGGTCGGTAATCCTTTGTGCCCCGGCGGTAAGATCCGACTTGTATAGCTGGGAGCCAAGGTTACTTACACCGTTAAAAAATACGGATTTGCCTATACCAATTGCATTGCTTACTGGATAGTCCACCACTTTTTGTGTGCCTGCACTGGTTCCGTTGCTTTTCCAAAGTGTCTGGTCAGACTCATAGCCTGTTAAAAAAACCGCCTGAGTGCCCACAGCAAACATACGCCCAAATTCAACTTCGCCCGCAGGGTCAATATCCCGGATAAGCACTGTTCCGGCGTCTGTACCGTTGCTTTTCCATAGGTCATGCCCGCCGGCAGAGGTTCTGGCCGTAAAAAACAGGGTGCCGTTGATGTTGGTCAGGAGCTGGGGTTCAGAACCCTGATTTGCACCCGGATAGATATCCTTTACACGGACAGTGCCGACATTGGTACCGTCAGACTTCCACAATTCGATATCAGGATACTGTGGACCAGCTGAAAAATAGATTGTTGAGCCAACCAAAACCGGGTTACCTATGGTGGCAAAGCCCCCTTTAACGATTGTTATAGTATTTCCATCGGTCCGTTTAAAGTTTTTTCCATCAGAAAAATACATGTAACCATTGACAGCAACCGGCTTAAAACTGCTGGAAAATAGCGGGCCAGGCACAGTTCCTGCACTGGTACCGTTACTTTTCCAGAGCTGGTAGGTTACATTCGAGCCAGATCCGGTCTGGACCAGAAAATACATAAGCCCGTTAAACTGATAAAAGTCATAAGGCCCGGTTGAACCGAAAGGCTGCGAGGGGAAACTTTTCAACTTCACTGTTCCTGCTACCGTGCCATCGGTTTTCCAAAGGTTTTCAGTTGTACCATCATAAGCCGAAAAATACACAGCACCGTTGTATTCGAAAATATCGAGCTTGTTGTATACCGAGCTGTAAACGGGATGAAGAGGGTAGGTGCCTGCCTTGGTGCCGTCACTGCGGAAGAGCCAGTAGTGCCCGTCGTAAAGCGATACAAAAAAAACAAATTTTCCGGCAGCAGTCAGATTTTGGGCAGGGTAATCGGTGATATCTGGCAGCGATGACAGCAAAAAGGTTCCGGCGGCTGTTCCATCGCTTCTCCACAGGCCCAGCTTATTGATCTCATCATATGCCAATGTGAAATAGAGTCCGTTGGCTGTGGCAGCTTCCCTTGTCCGCAGGCCACGATAGCTGCCTGCTGTATTAATATCCTTAACAAGTTCAATAGACTGCGCTTTGAGCACATGTGAGAATAAGAATAGTACAATGAACCATAAATAATTTTTTTTCATCACGTTGAGTTTGAGTTATAGAGACTTTTAGGCTCTGTTTTGGAATATAATTATTGAATTTGTAAGATTAAATACTTGCTATCCCGGCTATTTTGACTGGCACAACAGGGAACAAAATTTTAACAAACCGCTTAAAAAGCCGGATGAAACCAGGTTAGTGTTGCAAGGTTTTCATGTGTGGCTCAGGTTAGTGGTGCTGGTGCGAAACAGGTGAAGGCCTGTTGGTTTCTGGCTCGTTGGAATGCTTTTTTTCGGATAAGGTTGGTTTTCGGTACCCAACGCCCTTTGGCAAACCAAACTTCGATGTAAAATAATGCGTTGCGAGTGAATGCCGTTGTCATCCGTTGCAGAAGACTTTTCCTTGTGTTGACCGTAGATCGGGGCCATTTTAGCCAATGAACACAAATTGGCGAATTAGCTGGTATTGAAAACATTGATCATAGTTATAGTTATGTAAAATCAATTTGTACCGGATATATTCAATAGTCACAAAATTCGGTTCAGCCTTTAGTTCATCCTGTTTTGGCAATCGGTATTTCCCAGGAATCCTGGCCGGCCATAAATATTTTGGCTTCAGAATCTTTGCTATCGTATAGTTGTATTAAATAATTGCCTTCTGCCAGACCAGCGCAATCACAGGTAATGCGGCAAACGGTATTCCTATTACTGACCAAATCCTTGTAGATCACGCCGCCTTTTTCATTAGCGGTCACGTTGTAGGACTGCGCCGAACCTGTAACCGGCGCGAGGATTGTACCTGACAGAACCAAAAGAGTTAAAATGAATTTTGAATGCAACAATAGCGTAATTTCCATGACTAATAGATAGGATATTTAAATTGTGTTCCTGACTAATTATTATTTATCTGAACTACCTGTTTTTTTTAGCAATTCCTTGACAGCTGCCTTTTCAACGCCCGGATTACAGGTCCGACAATCGGCAGGTTTTCGTAAAAAAGTGCCCCTGCATCGTAATAATCGCGGTGCGAGATAATTTTGTCCGATACCAGCAAAACAGTAATCCCTGAAACGGTCACCCGCTTTTTGGGCACTTTGTATTCCAGCTCAAGCTTCCAGGACAAGTAGGCCTTGTCGTGCAGCAGCGTTTGCTGGGTGTACCTGAATCCGCCCTGAACCAGGTTTTTACTGAATTGATCGTGATATAACCTCAGATTTTCCAATCCGCTGATCTTGCGGACGGGATCCTGAAACTGTATATCCTCAGCGTAAAATGTTTCAATCCTTGTCCCGTCTGTGTGTGCAAGGCTTTCAAAATAGTTCTTAAAGTCGTCGATGATGTACAGTTCCATTTTTTTTCTTCAAATGTATCAGGATGCTTGTTGGTTTTAAGATATAACGAAGTCAGGTGTAGCCATTTCAGACTGAAGTGTAGGGAAATCCAAAGGAAGGGTATGCAGTCGAACGACTGTATATCTAGGGTGGTTTTTTAAGAAAAATACTATAGTGACGGATCATTTCATTTAACACCCGCTTCATTTTCAATTGACTACACCTCACGAAAAAAAAATGAAAATTGGTACGGATTTTTGCGAAATTTAGGCTAACAATGATTACTCAACATCTCCTGTGTTCCTTGCACCTCTATGTGGCCATTATCCGGAAAACATTTTACTTACTTGCTTTTTCAATGTCTTCTTGTCTTTTCCTCATATTTTGTGGAGGCTCAGGATATGGCTTTCACTGTTACAGGTTATGACGAATCCGAAGGACTGGCCAGCAAGTATGTCCGGTGTATGATCCAGGATAAAAAAGGTATGCTCTGGTTTGGCACGATTGAAGGGTTAAGCAGTTTTGACGGATACCGCTTCAAAATGTTCAGTAAGAAATCCGGCGATGCCAATTCTCTTTCTTCCAACTATGTCACTACGCTGGCCGAAGGGCCGGACGGGCTGATATGGATTGGATACCAGCAGGGCGGCGTAACTTCCTATGATCCGGCGACAGGGCGTTTCAGGAATTATCCGCTGGTCGATAAAAACAACAAACGTTTTCCAACGCACGAGATACGCATGCTGCATGTGGATATGGAAAATGACGTGTGGGTCAGCATTCACAGGGAAGGTTTTATGCGCCTTGATAAAGAAAGCGGGCAATGCACCAGGTACAGTCTCTTGCCTGCCGGCACGCCGCTGGACAGCAGAAGGAGACTATATGACTATGCCACTGGTATGAGTGAGGTAAAAAAAGGAAAGTTCTGGATCGCAACAGCAGACGGGCTATACCGTTTTGATAAAAAAACAGCGAAACTGCAGGCCCATACCTTTTCCGATTCAGCCCCAGAACTTTATAAGAAGCGATCTTTTCACATCTATGCAGTATGACAGGGACACGATCTGGCTGGGTTCGTGGTCGGGGGGGATTTCATTTTACCATCCACGTTCAGGAAAATGGGGGAATTTCAAACATGAGCCTGGGATTATCAGCGGCACTACCAACATTATCAACGGTATGGTAGCCAAGGGCCGGGATACCCTGTGGATCGCGGCCGCCTCCGCGGGTGGGTTTGGCTACTTCCTGAAATCCAGAGGTACATTTCATTTTTATAAAAATATTCCCGGATTGCCCCCAGGTAGCTGTTATGGGCTTTGGAAAGACAGGTCGGGAAATTTCTGGCTTAACCATGAAAACGGTTTGTACAAAGTGCAGATCGACAAAAAGAAATTTTCTTTTTTTGAAACCCCTGTGACCAGATCGGATAACGGGGAGCTTTATATCATCTCCAAGATATTCGAAAACAAACGTTTCCTGATCAAGGGGACCATGTTCGCTGACGGTATACATATATACGACAAGCAAAAAGGCATAAATAAGACGCTTGTTTTCAATTTTGATCTTGATGAAAAAGTGATGATCGTCAACGATATTATCGAGGATTGTAAAGGCGTGATCTGGATTGTGACCCGCGATTATATTTACCAGCTCGACCAGGACCGGATAGCACTTCGCAAGCCGGTCCAGCCGCCCCGTTTTTCAGCTACCGAAAATACTTCCAACTTTTTTCAAAGGATCTGTGAAGACGAGCAGGGGGATATCTGGATCACAAGCAGGCGCAACGGTGTGTTTGTTTACGAAAGAAAATCCGGGAACTACAGGCATTATGCTACATTTGAAAAAGGCAGCAACTATATCCCGGAATCGAATATCAAGGCCATTACCATGGATCACAAGGGCAATGTCTGGATCGGAGGCATCAACGGATACCTGGCCTATTTTAGCGCAAAGACGCATCAGTTCACACGGATTTCTGCTAAAACGTTAGGAGAGGCAGCCGGAAATCACATTCATGCATTGATCGCCGACCGTGATGGAACGATCTGGGCCGGGACTAACGCTGGCTTGCTCAGCTTCGAGATTGAACATAATGCAGCAGTCCGCACGTGCATGCTCACGGCCGAACATGGTCTTCGAGGAGATATTGTCTACGATTTATGTGACGATGACTATGGAAAGATCTGGTGCGTGACCAGTTCGTTTCTTTGTGTTGTCAAGCCTGAAAACCACACAATTACCAGTTTCGGGGCATCGGACGGGATCCGGTACTCGGACACCGAGCAGCGGATCATGCGGTCCGGTACCCATACGATGCGGTTTAGCCTGGCGAGGGGATATTATGAGTTTGATCCTGCCTTCCTGCAACTCAAACGGCCGGCTGTTCCTGTTTTACTGACCTCTTTGAAAGTCAATGATCAGGAAAAATATTTCGAAAAGCAATTCCGCCGGGACGGAACAATAAACCTTCAGCCGGATGAAAACAGATTGTCCTTCGAATTTGCAGCCCTGGACCTAGATCAGCCCGAGAAGCAGCATTATGCCTATATGCTGGAAGGACTGGACGAAACCTGGGTTAACTGCGGCAGCCGCAGGTATGCGAGCTATACGAACCTGCCCGGCGGGGATTATATTTTCAAGATCAAAGCCAGTAGTGTGGACGAGGACTGGAAGGAAGCAGCTGTGGTCCTGCCGTTACATATTGAAACCGTTTTCTACAAAAAGTGGTGGTTCCGTTTTAGCATGATTATATTGGCCGGCTGCCTTATTTACCTGTTTATCAGGTACCGAGTCAGGCAGGAACAAAAAATCTATGCGCTCGAAAGCAGGGCCAATTCGCTTGAAAAAGAAAAGGCGATGATCATGTACGACAGTTTGAAACAGCAGCTTAACCCGCATTTCTTATTCAATTCCCTGACCTCACTGAGCAGCCTGATCCGGATTGACCAGCTTAAAGCCGGGGAGTTTCTGCAAAGTCTGAGCAGTACCTATCGTTACATACTCAAAAACCGGGACAGTGAACTGGTGTCACTGGCCAGCGAAATGCAGTTTACACAGACCTACATCAGACTTCAGAAAACGCGTTTTCAGGATGGCCTGGAAGTAAATATCGATGTAGACCAAAAGCATACGCACAGGAAGATCGCACCGGTAACTTTACAAAACCTGATTGAAAATGCGATCAAGCACAACAAGATTTCAATTGCCAGCCCGCTGGTGATCCATATATTCACAGAAAATGACAAACTTGTAGTACGCAGTAAGCTCCAGCGTAAAAACTTTGTAGAAACCAGCAACGGCAAGGGACTGACCAATTTAAGCTCGCTTTACCATTACCTGACCGATCAGACGATCGAGATCATCGAAAATGAAAAATTCTTTATTGTAAAAATTCCTTTAATCTGATGAAAGCGGTAATCATTGAAGATGAAATCCTGGTAGCCAGTGAATTGCAGAGCAAAATCGCCAGCGTTGCCAGTGATATAGAGGTTATAAGCCTGCTTTACAGCCTTGAAGATGCGATTGCGTGGTTCAGCCACAATCCACAGCCTGATCTGATGTTTATGGATATCCAGCTTGGTGACGGGGTTAGTTTTGAGCTGATGGACCATGTAAAGATTAATTGTCCGATTATTTTCACAACCGCATATGACGAATACGCGATCCGCGCTTTTAAGGTCAACGGAGTTGATTATCTGCTGAAACCGGTGGATGAAACAGAGCTAAAGAAAGCAACGGATAAGTGCCGTGCGCTGCTGGGTAACAACTATTCCATGCAGGCCAACCTGCACCAGATGCTGTATACTATCACGCATCCTGCCAAAACAGAATACAAGAAAAAATTCCTTATTTGCCTGCGAAACCAATGGATCCCGGTCAGTACGGATGATATTGCGTGCTTTACCAAAGATACCATCCATTATCTGTACACTTCGAAAGGTGACCGTCACGTAATTGACTTTACGACGATGGAGGAGATCGAAGAACTGCTCGATCCCAAAAAGTTTTTCAGGGCCAACCGCCAGTTTATCATCAATATTGAAGCGGTTCATGGGATTCGGCTGCATGAAAATCAAAAACTGACCGTAGCACTCAGAAGCCCTTTAAAAATAGAACTGGACATCAGCAGAGAAAAAGCACCTGCATTTAAAAAATGGTTTGACAGCTAACAGGCCTTGATTGGTTTCAAATTTGTAAAAGATGAATGGAAAAATACATGAGGTATTAATTAGTGCTTAAAGGAACTGCGTTTCAGATGGTGGCGCTGATTCTGTGAGATATTCAAATATTTATCGAACCCATCTTACCTGTTTAAAATAATCTGACCTGTATCTTCCATTATTTAGAAACAAATAATGTCAATAAAACACCTTGGTTAGGTCAGGTTTTCTGTCCAAAGCAGGGTGCTTTCTAAACCTTTAACTAATCAGTTAATAATCCTTTGATCGTTTCGGTCAAAACTGCGGACTCAACCCTCATTAGGTTTATTACAGGTGGTAGTGGCCTGGATGAAACATTTTCTTCCACCTTTGAACCTGATACAGCAGTTTGCAGGAGTCTCAACTGAAACCTGTTTCTTAACAGATTGAACAGCTGCATAGGTTTCTTTCCCCGGGGCACAGAAGGGAAGCTTTTACTTTTGCCACAAATCTCAGCAGTTCGGGGCTTGCATTAAATTCACAGGATAGAAAAATCCAGGTCTTATGTGCCATGTAAATGAATATGATTATGTTGCTGAAAAGATCAAAATACAGATACTGGAAATCAGGGAGATTGACATGTGCAACTATTAAGAGTGTGTATTGATGAAGGATAAACATGTCCGTGAGGGATATCTTTTCTTTTGACCTATTTAGCAAAAATAATCATTACAGCACTAAAAATTTACAGAAGTAAATTCAATGTATTTTGGTTTAAACCTGCGTGCAATCCAGGAAGATACAATTTCACTGACCGCCTATGTTGTTCACATTCACCGGTTAATAAGTTTTTCTGCGTTACAAATAGTATAGTTAAATGTTTGACAGATAAAATATTATATTTCTTCTGTTAATCTTTTCAACGGTAAAAATTAGTATGAAAAAGAAAATCCTGGCTGTTTTGGCTGTCATGGTTTCATTCGTGTTGACAGCCCATCTAACGTTTGCCCAACAGCATCAAGAAGCAGAAATAAGAAACCTTGAAAATAAAGAAAGGGTAGCGGTCTTGAATAGTGATTCTGCGGCATTATATAACAAGCTTTGGTCGGCGGACATGGTGATCCATGCGCCAGCTAATCGGGTAGGTACGGTTGAAGGCACTAAAATGCTCCTGCGCACGGGCAAATTAAATTATTTATCATTTGAACGGGCTATTGAAAAAGTGACCTTCAATGACAATTTGGCGATAGTGATGGGAGAGGAGAAAATCAGACCTCAGGGACAGCAGGACAATGCCGGAAAACTGGTGACCAGGCGATTTACCAATGTTTGGAAATATGAAAATAACAGCTGGGGCATAATTGCCCGGCAGGCCACAATTATACGCGTAGAATAGTCCTGTGTAGAAAAAACTCGAATGGGAAATCTAACCGGTAAATACCAACCACGGGGTTTTGTGGTTTTGGAACTTATAATTTCTCTACCAATGAATAATTAATGGGATCAGGGAAGTGAAATCGTGCATTTGGCCATGCTGGCCATCATCAAATTCTAAATTGACGGAATAAAGCTCTCCCCACGAAATATGTATACTAGAATCCTGACAAACTTTTTTCATGGCCGATGATAAGCCTTTGGAGGGTGCAGGCAGGGTTAAGGTTACTTTTGTGATTTCTCCAAAGCCCATTGTATGCGTCAATGGCTGCTGCTTTTCGACCGGGTAATCTTTTGGTGCTATGCCAAAAAAAGGCATTTCAAAAAGCATCGGTTCGTTTGTGAAATCCTCATTGGACGCAATGTTAGCAAATTGGCCGTCGGGTAGATAAATGGAGTAGTATCGCCAGCCATCCTCAAAAATTAAATCCACCGAATCACTTGATTGCTGTTTGGTTCTTAGACAAATGCCAAAGGGACAATACTTAGTGAGCTCGTATTGGGACCTTTCCCAAAGTTTGGTTCTTTCGATGACTGGATTTTTGATTTCATCCTCATCAATCACCCAGGCTAATTCCAGATATGCATTCTGAAAATAGAAGCGCCGGCAGGCGGTTCCCTGTCCGGCATGGACATTTGCTGTGCCTTCGCTCAGTCCATACTTCTGTAATGCGTTTGCAGCTTTTTCAGCCTGATGGGTAAATAGGAAAATATGGTCTAACTCCATTGCACGTTTAAATTAGAAGGAAAACAGTTCCGGCTCACCGGATTGCCCGCCCGGATCAATGCCGCCAAGCGCTCAAATTATTATGACTACTTATACGATTTTCTTTTTTTCTACAAGCCTGGTTCATCCGATTCTCACGTATTATTCAGGTACTTCGATTTGACTTAAAGACCTTAATTCAATTAATCGCCTTTGAAAGAATTAAATTGTTAATGGCAGTTTTACTTTTCAGTCAGCAGCACCTTTAATGTTTCTGTGAACGCTTTGGACTGGATTTTCAGGATATAGATTCCTTCTGGCATTTGCATAGTGGAAACATCTACCTCATACCGGTTGCCAGGTATATTGGCAGGCCGGGGCTGGATCTGAAAAATATTCCCTGACAGGTTGATCAGCTGCATCCTTATTTTTCCCTGATGATTTTTAGAGGTCTCCACTATGAATTGTTTTGCTGCCGGGTTCGGATAGATGGCTGATGATTCCGGTTTGATCCCTGCAAGTATTATTTCCTGTTCTAAACCAGTTCTTGCATCAGGCGAAGGCCTGGTCTGAATGACCAGCTGTGGCCGGTTCGCTGCATTTTCCCGGCTGTTGAAGCTGATCTGTGCATTCTGTTGACCTGGGTTGGCCAGTAGCAGGCTGACCGCTCCATTGCCTGAAAGCTGCGATTTGACATAAGCCGACACATCCAGCTCATAATATTTTTTTGTGTTGCTTACTGTTACGCTGCTCATTGCCACTTCTTCACTTTCGGGTGCATTGTTCCAGGTAATGCCTGTTTCCAGCCAGTTGTCATCGTCCACGCCAAACACGGATAAAGCAGTCCCGTTGCTTTGTACATTGGAGCCGTAGATACGCAGTTTGGCCGAGCTGACCTGGCT
Source organism: Dyadobacter sp. NIV53 (assembly GCF_019711195.1). Classification (NCBI taxonomy): domain Bacteria; kingdom Pseudomonadati; phylum Bacteroidota; class Cytophagia; order Cytophagales; family Spirosomataceae; genus Dyadobacter; species Dyadobacter sp. NIV53. The sequence goes on along the minus strand of NZ_CP081299.1, from coordinate 1,695,255 downwards.
GACGCCGTTGAGCGTAAAACGCAGATAGGTTTCCCGCTGGTAGCTGGGGAGGCTGCCGGCTTTTACTTCCAGGGTAGTTTCTTTGCCATAATTGGTTTCCTGATTGGGTGTGTTGCGTACGTAAGCATCAGCCACGGGTTCAAGAACAATCTGCCCATCAGGTATTACTTCAATCGCGGCAATAATGGGCTTGTCAGCAGCACCGGACAGAAAATTTATATTTAAAATTCCATCCGTCACAGTCACCGTAAAGCTTTCTGTTCTGGCGCGCATAGCCCCGCCCGCTGCCGTAAATATATCGTAGTTAGTCAGTTTGCGGCTGCTTTCTATATCGACATTGAACTTCCTTCGGTTTGTGCCGTTCGTGCCGCTTCGGGAAGGTACACCCCAATAGATCTCTGCAAAATGCAGCACGACTTCCACCTGACCATTTTTAACAGGAAGGGCGTAACTGAATGAATCACCGAAGCGTTGTTCTTTGTACAGCTGGTCGTCTGTGGTCCCCAGGATATCGCCGCTGGCAGCATTGGAAAGCTGCGTGGTTCCGCTGAAATACTGATCGGCGGTGAACATACGATTGTCAGAAGCACTGAATGCCGCGCCACCTGAGTTGATCCTGACCGCCTGTGTCGAAATCGCTGCCGGATTGTATTGGTAAAGCTCCCCCTGAAATCCCATCATGAGGATACCATTGACAGTGGCCATTCCGGTAAAGTCAGTTAATTCTCCTGGCGCTCTGTTGTATCCACTTATGATATAAGTTCCCGCCTCGCTGCCATCACTCCTCCAAAGCTCGAGCCCGTTTGCAGGATCATACTGGGTTCCATAGAAAATGTTGCCAGCGATGGCAGAAAACTGGGCGGTAAAATTTTTCGGGTTTTTGAGGATATGCGTCAACTGGCGCGTACCCGCAACAGTACCGTCACTTACCCACAACTGGTCACCCTGTGTTTTATCATAAGGGGTGAAAAACAGCTTTCCGTTCGCATCGTCCCAGTGCCGAAAGAAGGGGTCTCCTGTTTCTTCGTGAACGTCAAAGTCAGCCAGATGAAAAGTTCCGGCGGTGGTGCCATCGCTTCTCCAGAGGCTTTCGGCGGAACCGGTCTGAACAATAGTAAAATAAACCAGCCCGCCGGCGCTGTGTAAGTCGGAAACATCACCAGATAAGGTTTTTATCTCCGTTGTGCCCGAAGCAGTGCCGTCGGTCCGCACGAGGCAGAGTCCGTTTTGGCCGACGCCCATGTAATACAGGAAATTGCCGTTTACAATCATCCCAGCCCCGGAAAAGTAATAGCCGGAGCTGGATGGAGGATTACCTATAAGTACTGTACCGGACGAAGTACCATCGCTTTTCCATAATTGATAGCCGTCAACGCCATTATAAGCTCCGAAATACAATTTTCCATTGAATGTTACCGGCTCAAATTCGGATGTTGCAACCAGCGATTTCACCATGACTGTATTTGCGACGGTTCCATCGGTTTTCCAGAGCTGGGAATTTTCATCACCATCCTGAACACCGAAGAAAATGATATTGTTAACTGCGGTGACCCCAAATATCCGGCTAGTACCTGACGATCCGGCAGATACATCTTTCAGTTTGATCGTACCGCCGGCTGTTCCGTCTGATCGCCAGAGCACGTTCAGGTTCGTTACAAAGTAGACGGTATTGTTAATGGTCGCTTCAAATTCCAGTGATACAGAGGATGTTCCAGGAAAAACCTCTTTTACCAGCTGAGTGCCTGAAGCAGTCCCGTCACTTTTCCACAAATCATTTCCATGTACACCATCATCTGCCAGAAAAAATGCGGTCCCGCCGGCATTGGTAATCTTCGATGGGCGGGAAGCCAGCCCGGCTGGCCGGGTGATCAGATTTGTTCCCGCTGTTGTCAGATCGCTTTTGTACAGACCCAATCCGCTTGCGGTTTCTCCATTGAAGATGACATGGCTGCCAACCGGATAGACATTTCGGACCCTAAAAGTGGTTACCTGCGAAGTCCCGGCGGCCGTTCCGTTGGTTTTCCAGAGGCCACGGATATTTGGCCCGTCAACAATAAAAATAATCTGGTTGCCTGCCACCTGTAATTGATAAAGCCCCGAATTGGCCGGATCGTCGTTAATGTCCGTTACCCTGACCGTACCCGCAGTTGTACCATCGGTTTTCCAGACCTCTACGCCTTTTCCCGGTGTAACCGAGCAGAAGTAAAGAATCCCATTCAGACTGGCTCTTAGACTTAGATAGTAGTTACTGATCGTATTGTCAGGATTGATATCCTTTAATATTGTCGTTCCGGCAGTTGAACCATCTGACTTCCAGAGCTCCTCACCTGTAATGCCGTCGTTGGCAGTAAAATAAAGTGTGCTTCCATGTACAGATAGTCCGTTGATACTGGTAAATCCCTGGCGGATAGTCGTTACATTGGTCCCATCTGTTCTTTTTAATGCGCCATCTTCCGCAAAGTACAGAAAATTGCCCATGGTGACAGGCTCAAACGTGCGGCTGAACGAAAGTGCAGGTGTGGTGCCGGCCAAAGTCCCGTCGCTTTTCCACCATTCGGTAACAGTATTGGTACCAAGTCCTTTTTCCACCATAAAATACAACACACCATTGAAGTTTACTGTCCTGGTAATGCCTTCGTAGTCATTTAGATTATTGTCCAGAGATTTAACAAGGCTCGTGCCGGCCACCGTACCATCGGTCTTCCAGAGCTCAAGCTTGCCAGGTTGTGTGGAGCCCGAAAAATACACCGTCCCGTTAATGTCAATCGAATTGGTCCGGTAGAGCGATGATACCGGATGGAGCGGTATCGTTCCGGCAATGGTGCCATCACTTCGAAATAGCCAGTAATAATCCTCGTACATGGCCTGGAAGTACACATAATTTTTTCCAGCCACTAAATTCTCCAGTTCATTGATCTCATAGTCTGCCAGATCGGTCAGCGTTAAAGTACCTGCTTCCGTACCGTCTGTGCGTGCCAGTTGTCTGGAGTATGCCCTGTAAAATACCAGTCCTTTGAACGTTACACCGTACTCAAGACTAGGTCCGTTAATAATTGTGCCGGGTTTGATGTCCTTAACGAGTTCGAATTGCTGACCGTAGGCGGTCATGAGAGTGCTTGCCAATATCGCTGCGGCAAGCATGAGTAGTTGTCTGATCATGGCAGCAAGGATTTAAAAGGTAATAAACGGCTACTGTACAACCCGGTTTAGAAGCAGATGACAGTGTACGTCAGCTACCAGTCAAAAGGCACAAACTTTTCTGGAATACTAATCAAATTGAATAAAAGTTGAACTATTTTGTTATAAAATTTAAATATACTTTGATATACTTAATTTAAGAGTTATTAATGCACAATAAATCAAGGATATCAAGGCAATTTACTTACCACGGATTATCAGCGGTTGATAGTTACATCTGTACACGCACCTGAAGGCTTTTAAATAGGTTAACACCTTCCGGAGTGGTGATAGCCAGACGGGTATTGTGCGTTCCCTAGGTTTAATACTATTTGATGGATGGAATTGGTTTCTATAAACGACCTAGGCTTGGTGTTCTAAAACTGTTAAGATATTTCAGTAGGATACAGTAGTTTTCCTATAACTTTTCGGACTGGAAATTAGGCTACTAAAATTAATGTCTATCGTCTGGTAAGCTTTTTTTAAGGACACTGATAAGGACATTTCAAAATAACTCTTTTACTATTTTTTTGGTGGCGTAGAGGACGCATAGTGAAAAATAGAAGCATAATTAAGTACACTCAGTAACAAAATATAAAATGAGAGCAAAAATTTTAGTGGCCGGAGCTACCGGTGATCTTGGTGAAAGGATAGTAAAAGCTTTAATAGCAAAAGGTGCGGATGTTGTCGCGATTGTCCGTGCAAGTAGTGAAGCCCAAAAAATTGAGAAATTGATTTCTATGGGTGCAAATGTTATTGAAGTGAATATGGCAGACGTTAATGATCTGGCCAAAGCTTGCAGCGGCGTTTCCTGTGTTGTTTCGGCACTTGCAGGTTTACAAGACGTCATTGTTGACGCCCAATCTATCCTGCTTGAAGCGGCGGTAAAAGCAGGTGTTCCCCGATTTATTCCTTCTGATTATTCCTCCGATTTTACAAATCTTCCGGAAGGGGAAAATCGAAATTTTGACCTTCGGAAAGAATTTCATAAAAAGCTGGATAAGGCTGATATAGCCTCAACTTCTATTTTTATTGGCGCCTTTTCCGATATACTTGCTTACAATACACCATTTTTCAACCAAAAAAACCAAACAATTGGTTACTGGGGTGATGATCCGGATTGGAAAACTGATTTCACAACAAAGGACAATGCCGCCGAGTATACCGCCGCTGCCGCATTGGACAATGAAACTCCTGCCAAACTGAACATTGCAAGTATTCAGGTAAGTGCGAACGATATGTTTGACCTCGGCAAAAAAATTAAAGAAAAAGAATTTAAGATCATTCCAATGGGAGCTTTGGACGAACTTTCCGCTTTTAATAAAAAAGAAAGGGCTGCAAATCCGGATGGTGAAAACCAACTATATCCCAGGTGGCAGCAAAGTCAGTATATGCACAGTATGTTCAGTGTCCGGCACGAAAAACTGGACAACAACCGGTATCCGGAAATTAAGTGGGAAAGTGCCCCGGATATTATTTCGGAAATTTAGGAAGTTCGTTTATTGTGAACTGACATTTATATTTACACAAAAGAGGGATTTCTCATCATATATTGAGAATCCCTCTTTAACTTATATGAATGTTATTTAAACGGAAACCGGATTCAGGGTATGTGTCCACTTTTAATATGATTCCAGGCCGTTTTTCATTTTGGCTAATTACGTTGATAGCATTATTTTTTCTGTTGCCAGCTAGTTATGCACAAAAATTACTGAGTAAAGCTGTTTCAGTTTCGGTCCGGAATAAACCTGTTTCGGAAGTTTTAAAACTAATTGGAGACCAGGGTGAATTTTCGTTCAGCTATAATAGTGATATCATCCCTGGTGACAGTCTCGTTACACTTTCTGTTAAATCTAACCCCGTGAAGCAGGTTTTGGACTTGCTGTTAACGGGGAAGTATTTGTATAAAGAAACAGGTAAATATATTATTATCCAGAAAGCACCGAAAGAGAAATACTACCAGATAACAGGGCAGGTTTTTGATAGTGAAACTGGTAAGGAGGTGGATTATGCGAGCGTTTATTCCCGACAACAGCTGGTATCCGATTTAACCGATGACTCTGGTTTTTTCAGGCTTCGTCTGCGCGACCGGAGCTTCCCTCTGACATTGACTTTAAGTAAAATTGGTTACGCTGATACTTCACTTGTGATCCGTACTGAAAATGAATCCGGCTTAAAAGTTTTTATACATCCAAAAGCGATTGATCTGGATACGCTGATCATAAAATATTCAGAGAAAAATAATTCCTGGCTGGTAAGATTGTTTGTTTCCTCACGCCTGCGCGCTCAAAGCCGTAACCTGAGCAAATTTTTTGTAGCCCTGCCATTTCAGGCTTCACTAACCCCCGGGCTAAGTACACATGGAAGGTTAAGCCCGCAAATCATCAACAAATTTTCACTGAACATTTATGGTGGTTATACAGCGGGTGTAAACGGAATTGAAATTGGTGGCCTTTTTAACATTTCTAAAAAAGATGCAAGGTATTTACAAATGTCGACTACGTTCAATGCCGTTGCTGGCGATTTTACCGGTTTACAGATATCAGGCATTTATAACCAGATTCTGGATTCACTGAATGGTGTACAGATGTCCGGATTTGGGGGCTTTGTAAATAAACAAATGCGTGGAGTTCAAATTTCCGGAGTTGGAAACATTACGAAAGGCAGCGTTGAAGGAGTACAAATGGGTGTCGTAGGTAATATCGGCGGCAGGAATATGAGAGGTTTACAACTGGCAGTGCTGTTTAACTATGCTAAAAACCTGAAAGGTGTCCAGTTTGGGATGATCAATCTTGCTGATACTTCTTCGGGATATAGTATTGGATTTCTCAATATTGTAAAAAAGGAAATGGCTCTGTTTCTGTTTATGCCAATGAATTTGTACCCTTGAATGTAGCCTGGAAATCAGGAAACAGCAAATTGTATAATATATTCATCCTGGGTTCTTCGATGGATAAGGAGCGGAAAGCTTATGTGTTTGGCTTTGGTTTTGGACGGGAATTTGACCTGAACAGGAATCTGAAATTCAATACCGAAATCACCCACCAAAGTATTTATCTCGGAGCCTGGAAAATCCGTCCTATCCTTTATCGACTTCAAACCGGCCTGGATCTTAGGTTAAACAAGCGGTTTTCTCTGAACGGAGGGCCATCATTTTCGTTATTCTATTCCAAACAAAATGAATTCAAATCTGATTATCAGTCTTTTGATGACAAAGGTTTTTTTCGCTTCAAAGTGAACCACAATACACAGGCCTGGTTAGGTTGGCAGGGTGGAATGAGCTGGAATTACGGACGGCTGTAGAAATTATAAAACAATCTTACTGTCGTCATTTAACTCCCCGACAACCACGCAAGAAACTGCGGCGTCTTTTCTTTGCTGACCGTAATAATATCATTGAAAGGAACTGAAACAGCTACAGACAATTTTCTGGAAAGGTAGCTCGATGCATTCACTACGCTTTTCCTGTTTAAAAGACATTGTCTGTTTGCCCTGAAAAAGAGGTTGCCAACTGTTTTTTCCAATTCGTCCAGGTTGCTTTTTGGATAATAGGTTTTATTATCGAAGGTAAGAAGATGCGTAATTTCATTTTCAACATAAAATAAAGCGATGTCATCTACTTTAACGGGCATGATCACATCTTTGTAATACACCAGAATCGCAGAATGTTTTGGCTGGTACTGAGAGGTAATTTCCTGGATAAATGACTGGAAATAATTTTCATTTTTTACTGGCTGTGAATTGGTGAGATTATGAAATTTGTTCAGAGCAGACTGTACCGAAACCTGGGTGAACGGTTTTAATAAATAATCTATACCGTTCGCTTTGAAGGCATTCAGCGCATATTCGTCAAAAGCAGTACAGAAAATTACGGGTGTTGTAATATTTATACCTGAAAAGATTTCAAAGCTCAGGCCATCTCCAAGTTGTATATCACTAAAAATTACATCAGGTGCAATGTTAATTTTAAAATATGCAATTGCTTCTTTTACCGATTGCAGTACGGCAACTATCTGGGATTCAGGCTCTACCTGAATGATGGTTTCAGCCAGGTCTTCCGCTGTCCATTTTTCATCTTCAATAATTACTATTTTCATACATTTTGATCGTTACTTTAAAAATTTCCGAATCCTGTATAATAGATATCCGGTCATCCGACAGCAGGCTGTATCTTTCAGCGAGGTTTGCAAGCCCTTGACCAGTCGAAATTTCCTTATTTAATTTGACCTGAAGGTTATTTTCCACGGTAACGTTTTCACCGGTATCATAGACATTTATTTTCAATGGATTGGCTTCCGTGAGTGCATTATGTTTAATGGCATTTTCCAGAAGCACCTGAATAGAAAAAAACGGAACAAACCTCGTTTTGGCTTCCTCAGAAACATTTACATGATATTCCAGCGCGTTTCCAAACCTGATTTTCTGCATTTCCATGTAATCCAGGCACATCAGCAATTCTGTTTGCAGACTGGTGATTTTGGACGCGTGATCAGAAATAGATGCTCTCAGGAAATTGGCCAGCCGGGTTAAATAAAATTCGCCTTTTACCGGATCTTTTTTGTAGAGCGATTTTAAAATAGTCAATGAATTAAAAAGGAAATGGGGATGTATCTGTTGCCGCAGCAGCAGGTTTGAAGCTTCGCTGACGGTTGCCTTTAACTGCATGTTTTCCAAATCAGCCTGTGTTTTGCTATGTTGCAAAATCACCTGATCATGCAGGACAACAGTCAGGATATGAAAAATAACAAAAACGAGAATGAGCGCATTGACCCGCGCCTGGCCGACCAGTTCGTTGCCATCCGTGCCAATGTTTTCGAGAACAAAACTTAACAGCATAAATACCGCCAGACTTAAACAGGTACTTAAGAAATACCTTAACCTGTCTGCTTTCTTCACTTTATGCGCATATTTTTTTTGGACAAAATAGATAACCGCGATATTTGTAAGCCCCAGAATGTAAATGATAATGAAGCTTTTAATAATCTTTTGAATAGTGAATGGATCCGCAGTCCGGTTATTGAAAATGAGTACAAGAACAAACAAATTGATCCATACGGCCATCAAAAGCGTTATCCGGTGAAGATTTGAAAATGGCAAAGTAGATTTCATAAATTGAATTTAGCTCAGGAAGTTACGATTCTGTGCGGAGTTTATGACTGAAACGGACAAATTTGGAGTTGAATAGCTATTGCTGATCTATCTGGTTATTTAAATTTTTACCCGTAAACACAAAAAATCACCTTTCGATGATTTTTAAGAAAAATTATGATTACCTAACAGAACAATTTACATTAACAATAAAAAGTTAAAAATTGCGAAGTACACAAATTTATAGGTTTCATACCTTCTTTAATTTTGTTTACCAGATGAATTATGAGGTGAAACTATCTGATTGATAAGGGTAAGCTGTGCTGCGGTAATTTTCCATTCATTATTTGTTTTGACAAAAACGTTTGTTACCATTTTGTAGTCTGTTTCCCCTTTTTTGTAATTGTGAAAAGGTACTTCATAATCCTTATCAGCAATGAGCGTCTCTTGCAGATAAACTATAACGACATCTGGTGTAAGGAACCGCGCACTTACAAATTCGAATTTTAGCGTAGTAGGGGCCAGACAGCAATCACTGAGAAATTTGAAATGTGCAGTAATGTCGTTTCGGTCCTTCCAAAATTGACCGATAAAATTGATTAGAGTGCCATCATCAGTAAAATGATTACTAAATTCGTCCCAATCATGCTTGTTCCATGCTGATTCTTGTTGCCTAATTACATTTTTAATCGCCATTTCATCATTGGTGTGGCCTTGTGCAAATAAAGGGATTGGGAGTAAAACAAGACCATAAATTAAGAGCAGATGTTTCATGATAATTATTTTTTGATTTTCACAAAACTATTCTGATCAGCATTTTAAAAATAGTACAAATACGACGTTTGTAGGTTAATGAAATATACCTTTTACAAGAAGAAAGGGTTGCCTTTCAAAAGAATTTGAAATGTCTTTCGGATTGGTATTAGTAAACGTTTTAAAATCACGAATTAAATGCATCTGATCAAAATAATTGCATTCATACGCTACTTCCGTCCATGTAATCCCTGGGTTATTTTCCTTCAATAACCATGCTTTTCCAAAACGCACAAGCCTGCTGTAAAATTTGGGTGAAACACCCATCCTGTCTTTAAATGCCCTTTCAAATTGACGATTGCTCATATTTGCCTGCTTTACGAGCGTATCAATCTTCAGCATACCTCCATGTTTAATTATTTCGGGAATAACATAGTCAATGGAAACAGGTTTTTTAATTTTTGTCAAATTGAAAAACATAAATTTTTCAACTATATTTTTCATCGTCATAAAGTCTTGGGCATTGGCTAATTCATCTATTGTAAGCCTTACTCCACTTCCAAATACAGCTTCACCGTCATAATCCTGCTGAAGCATCAAATGCATAGGTTGTCCCAGTAATCTGTATAAAACTCCTGGCTGAAACCCAATCTTAATCATCAGGTGATTGTGTCCAAGTGCAAGAACAGTTCGCTCTGATTGAGGTCCGGTCACGGTACATGCATATAGTGTTTGAACTTGACTTGTAATTACATCTTGTACTATAGGAATATCATGTGGATAGAACAAAATAGAATGCTCCGGTAATGGTGGGAACTGAAAGGAAAGGTGGATTTGCGAATCATCTGTGACAGTATGACCTATCATGATATTATTCACAATATGGCAAAGTGCGGGATGAGGAGCGAAAAATAATTGTTTATTGATCATGACGCACATTGATTTAGCATATCATTTAAGAGATGAGATGCTGATTTGCGTAAATATTGCACAGTAATAATCAAAAGAGCAAATTATTTATTTGGGCTCAAAATCTCCTTTCTAATACTTACTGAACGGTTAACTTGGATGAAAAATCACATATTATGTACTTTGAATACAAATAGGATAGACTAACTTAATGGCGGGTTTAGGCAGTTGGATTTGAATCTAAATCAAATCCCGAATCTTGTCACATTCATTATTAAAGTAATCTCAATCTTAGCTATGAAATCAGCATATGTTTTATTTTTCTAATCCTGGAAATATATGATTCAGTTGTTTGTTTCAGCAATAGGAGAACTTACATTTAACCTTTAAATCTTTCGGAAATAACTAGCCAAAAGTCGATTTTTTCAGCAATGAGAACATTTATAACATAACCGATTCCTTCCTGATCCGATACAAAAACGGAGCCTTATTCGCTGCTCCTGTAAACTTCTTTTCCAACCTTTCCAGCACATTCAGGTCCAGTATTTTCTTCTGGAAATTATTCCGCGCAAATGGTTTATCAAAAATAGCTTCGTAAAGTTCCTGCACTTCCTTCATCGTAAAAGTTTCGGGAAGAAGATTAAATGCAATCAGCTTTTCGTCAAGATTAAAACGGAGTGCAGCAAGTGCCTTATTTACAATCTCATTGTGATCAATGATCATCTCTGGCAGATCTTTGATATTGTACCAGAGAATTGATTCATCCAATTCTGTTTTTTGCGGAATTACTTTATTAATATCCACCAGCGCATAATATCCAATCGAAACGAACCTTCTCGTGAACCAGTCGTACTCTTTTTTATAAAGGCCATTTTCGCTTAATCTTTCGGGATTAAGGGCAATCAGTTTATCCATGAATTCGATGTTGTTGCGGCCTGCTTTACCGAAAACGTAAAATTGATCGAGATAGATTTCGCTGATTCCGGTCCGCTCCTGAAGGATCCTGTTGGCGGCAATATCAATGTCTTCATTCTGATACACAAAGCCGCCGGGGACAGCCCAGAAATCGCCTTTGAAGTTTAGCTTTGGGGCCAATACTTTAAGTTGTTTCTCATGATATCCAAATATCACGCAATCAATCGAAAGCTGTTCTATATAATTTTTACTGCTTGGATAATGAATAGAGGTTTGTTCGGGCATATCTTTTAAATTCTGTGTGTTTTTCATTTCAGGACAAAGTTACTAAGGCAGTCTGTAAACCGGCAATATACCCACTCAGCTCGGTTTGAGCACATAAAGCGATCAGAGAGAAACAAGTTAATCTGATTGCTTTTAATACATAATTTTCGTTAAAATGAAGATTACTTGTACAATACAAATTTATAACATAAAAATATTTATTGTCTAATTTTAAGACAATAAATAAAATAATTATAGCTTTGTCTCACCATCATTATAAAATGTTTGTCAAGATGCAAGTAAAACCGATCCTAATCAGGCTGATGTATTTCGGCCTTTTTCTGTCCGTTCATTTTTCATTTGCCCAAAGTCCCCCAATCAAAATTCTGGTTTTCAGCAAAACTGCCGCATTCAGGCATGAGTCGATTGCGGCTGGGAAAACAGCACTGACTAAGCTTTCAAAAGAGAAAAACTTTGGAGTGAGCTTCACGGAAGATGCCACGCAGTTCAGCGAAAAAAACCTTAAAATGTACAATGCCGTTGTATTCCTGAATACGACAGGTGATGTTCTTACCAACGAACAGCAAACTGCATTTGAAAGGTATATTCAGGCAGGCGGAGGTTACGTAGGTATTCACGCGGCTACCGATACGGAATACGATTGGGCTTGGTACGGCAGGCTCGCAGGAGCTTATTTTTTGGATCATCCGAGCACACCAAGCAATGTGCAAAACGGGAAATTTATAGTGACTGAAAAGAATCACTGGGCAACACAAGGAATGCCGGATGAATTCGAGCGCAAAGATGAGTTTTATAGTTTCAAAGACATTTCTCCAAAAATAAATGTCGTATTGAAAATTGACGAAAAGAGTTATATAGGAGGTAAAAATCCTGATTTTCATCCAATTAGCTGGTATCAGGGATTTGATGGTGGCCGTTCTTTTTACACCGCGATGGGCCATACGGACGAAACATTCTCGGAACCCCTTTTTCTCAATCACCTTTTGGCAGGAATAAAATATGCAGTGGGTGGAGAAACACCAAAACCGCTCGATTTCTCCAAATCCAAACCCGAAGAAAACCGTTTCTCAAAAGTAATTTTGGAAGAAAAACTGGATGAGCCTATGGAACTTAGCGTATTGAATGATGGGCGGGTTTTGTTCATTCAACGCAAAGGAGAAGTGCGGCTTTATAATATTAAAACGAAAGAGCTTAAAACCATTGCCAAAATCCCGGTTAGTACGAAATACAAGAACAAAGAAGGCAAAGAATCGACAGGTGAAGACGGGCTTTTAGGCCTTAACAAAGATCCGAATTTCGCTCAGAATCATTGGATTTACCTGTATTATTCAGTTCCCGAAGAACCGAAAAATGTACTGGCTCGTTTTGAGCTTAAAGGTGACGAACTGGTAATGGATTCAAAAAAGGTCCTTTTGGATATTCCAACCCAACGCGAAGAGTGCTGCCACACGGGCGGTTCAATTGCATGGGATAAGGCGGGTAATCTGTATTTGTCTACGGGTGATAATACCAATCCGCACGGTTCCAATGGTTATAGTCCAAGCGATGAGCAGGAAGGACGATATGCTTGGGATGCACAGAAATCATCAGCCAATACAAATGATCTTCGAGGGAAAATTATCCGGATTAAACCACAAGCTGACGGCAGTTATACGATTCCGGAAGGAAATCTTTTTCCAAAAGGAACTGCGTTGACTCGCCCCGAAATCTTTACGATGGGACACCGCAACCCGTTCCGTATTTCTGTTGACCAAAAAACAAACTACGTATATTGGGGTGAGGTTGGGCCGGATGCAGCTAAACCCGATTCGACAAGAGGACCGGCAGGTCACGATGAAGTGGGGCAAGCACGTAAAGCAGGTAACTTCGGCTGGCCGCATTTTGTGGGAGATAATAAGGCCTATTTTAAGTACGATTTTGCGAATAAAAAGTCGTTGGACAAATGGGACGAAAACGCTCCGACGAATACGTCTCCAAACAATACTGGTTTGAAAGTGCTTCCTCCTGCACAAAAAGCATTTGTCTGGTATCCATATGGTGTGTCGAAAGAATTTCCACTGGTTGGATCGGGTGGAAGAAACGCCATGGCAGGCGCCGTTTTTTATGCAGATCAATTCAAGAATGCACCTGGTGTTTTCCCAAATTATTACAATGGAAAATTTCTGGAATACGAATGGATGCGCGGCTGGATTATGGCCGTGACCATGGATAAAGATGGCAACTATGTTTCTATGGAGCGTTTCATGCCAAGCTATAAATTTTCGAATCCGATGGATATGGAGTTTGCAGAAAATGGCGATCTGTATATGCTCGAATACGGAACCGGATGGTTTTCTGCCAATGATGATGCGCGATTGATTCGGATCGAGTACAACGGCGGTAACCGCAAACCGCAGCTGCAAATGACCGCTAACAAAATGGGCGGTGCTGCTCCGATGGCACTTAGCCTGAGTGCAAAAGGTACAGAAGGATGCAGATGATGACGCGCTGACTTATTCCTGGAAAATTTCGTCGAAAAGTGGTTTTCAAAAAGTAATAAATACTTCTGATGCGAATTTAACACTGGCGAAAACCGGACTTTATAAAGCAACGTTAACTGTGAATGATGGCAAAGGAGGCGTTAGTTCGCAATCTATGGATATCACCGTTGGAAACGAACCGCCGGTGTTGAGTCTGGAAATGCCGGGTAGTAATAAGTCGTTTTATGCTGCGAATAAGCCTTTTAACTACGATATTAAAGTAGCTGATAAAGAAGATGGTACACTGGGAAAAGGCATTGATCCGGAACAGGTTGCAGTCAATATTGATTACCTGGCCGAAGGATTTGACAAAATCGCCATTGCGCAAGGACACCGTTCTGCTGATGCGAGCGCTCTTTATGCTTCGGGTAAAAAACTCATTGAAGCCAGCGATTGCAAAGCTTGTCACAGTGTCGACAAAAAATCAATCGGGCCTGCTTATCGTGAAGTTGCTGCGAAGTACAAAGGGGAGAGTTCGGCGGTTGAGAAACTGACCAAAAAAGTAATTTCGGGTGGAGCCGGTGTTTGGGGTGAAACTGCAATGGCAGCACATCCGCAATTATCGGCGGCTGATGCTTCCGAAATGGTGAAGTACATTTTGAACATTGCCAATGAAAAACCCAAAGAAAAATCTCTGCCGGTGAAGGGAAGTTACACGGCAAAAATTCCGTCCGGTGACAAGGGCAAAGGCGTATTTATTGTCCGTGCTGCTTATGAAGATGCGGGTGCAGGAGGATTACCGGCGTTGAGATCCGAACAATCATTTGCTTTGAGAAACGCTAAGGTGAATGTACATGGTTTTGATGAATACGAGAATATTATGAAGATATCAAACGGCGGCATGGATCTGGCAATCATTTCTAAACCAGGCGCTTATATGGTTCTTAAACAGGTCGATCTGAATGCCGTTTCTGAACTGCAAATTCAGGCCGTTGCGCCAAAACCACAGCTCAATGCAGCAGGTGGAAAAGTCGAATTGCGAATGGATAGTCCAACGGGTAAGTTGGTAGGGGAATCCGCTTTTCTTGAAGCATCAGATAAAATGGATTTCAAACCCACAGTGCTAAGCGTGCCCGTGAAGCTGACTGATAAAACCGATGGAAAACTGCATGATATATACGTGGTTTTTGTCAATCCGAAAGCAGAGGAACATTCGCTGATGGTGGTGATGGGTACTGAATTTATTTTGGCTGCTGATTCGCAGTAACGTTTGAAAAACTAAAATCGATCTTAAATGAAAAGAGTAATTATTCTGGCCTGGATGCTTCCGGCAATTGCGTTTGCCCAGCCCTCGACACTACAAAAAGGCTTTCAAACCCCGCTTAATGCCGCAAAACCGCGTGTTTGGTGGCATTGGATGAATGGGAATATTACCAAGGAAGGGATTACAAAAGATCTTGAATGGATGGATCGTGTGGGTATTGGCGGTTTTCAAAATTTTGACGCCAGCCTTTTTACTCCGCAAGTGACGGCTAAGAAGCTTGTATTCATGACTCCGGAATGGAAAGATGCATTCAAGCACACGACCGATCTTGCCAAAAAACTCAACCTCGAAATGACAATCGCTGCTTCTCCCGGATGGAGCGTAACGGGCGGGCCATGGGTACCGCCGAGCGATGCGATGAAGAAGTATGTCTGGACGGAAACCAAAGTAACCGGCGGACAGGCGTTTTCAGGAAAACTTCCGTCACCGCCAAATACCACCGGCAGTTTCCAGAATGTGCCCATGGGATCGAGTATGCTCGGTGGGCCGGTTGCTGAGACCAAAACCTTTTATGCTGATGCGGCGGTCATTGCGTATCGTTTACCTGCTACGGAAAAATCGTTAAGCGCATTAAATCCAAAAATTACTTCAAGTGGCGGCACCTTCGGTCTCGCCGAATTAACGGACGGAGATATTGCCAAATCTGCGCTGTTGCCGCCCATGGAAGTAGGACAGGACATGTGGATCCAATACGAGTTTGATAGTCCGCAAACAGTCAAAGCCTTTACCATTGCGGGAGCAAGCAGCGGAGGCGCATTGGCAGAGTTCAGAGGTGCGCCGGATAACCGGACTTTGAAAGTGAGTGATGATGGCGTGACATTCCGGGATGTGGTGGTGATCCGTGGTAGTACCGTTCCTGAAAATACGATGAGCATTTTGCCGGTTACAGGAAAATATTTCCGGTTCACCTTCAAAACGCTGGAACCACAGGGTAACCCGTTTGCCGAAATGTTTGGTGCTGGCGGTCAGGGTACGCCCAAGCCGGAAGGTGTACAGGTTGCAGAAATTGTTCTTCACAATACTGATCGCGTTGATTTGTTTGAAGAAAAAGCCGGTTTTAGCCCATGGAAAGAAAATACGCATTCTTTGGTAAAAAAAGATGCAGACGCTATTCCTACGAAGGACGTCATCGATCTGACGTCAAAAATGGGCGCTGATGGCACACTCAACTGGACAGCACCTGCGGGAAACTGGGTCGTATTAAGGATGGGTTATTCGATCACAGGCAGACAAAATCACCCGGCTTCTCCCGAAGCAACAGGCCTTGAAGTGGATAAACTGGATAAAGTTGCGGTTAGCAAATACATTGAAACGTATCTGGATATGTACAAGGACGCGACCGGTGGACAAATGGGTGCGCAAGGTTTAAGTCACATGGTTTTAGATAGTTATGAAGCCGGGCACATGACCTGGACGAAGACCATGCCGGAAGAATTTAAAAAGCGCCGCGGTTACGATATCACGCCATGGATTCCGGTGTTGACGGGTCGTGTAATAGAAAGTGCCGAAGCCAGTGAGAAATTTCTATGGGATTTCCGCAAGACGATCGGTGAATTGATTGTTGAAAGTCACTACGAAGTGATCGGTGATGCAGTGCATAAGCGGGGCATGAAGCGCTATACGGAATCGCACGAAAATGGACGGATTTATTTGGCAGACGGAATGGACGTGAAAAGAAAGGCAGATATTCCAATGTCCGCCATGTGGACACCAGGTAGTTTGGCGGGTGGCTCGGACGAAGAGGTACGAAGCGAGGCAGATATCCGGGAGGCGGCATCCGTTGCCCACATTTACGGCCAAAACCTTGTTGCCGCCGAATCCATGACGTCAATCGGTAACGCATTCAGCTGGCATCCTGAAAAACTGAAAAGAACAGCAGATCTGGAAATGGCGTCTGGTTTGAACCGTTTTGTGGTGCATACTTCTGTACATCAGCCGCTGGATGATAAAAAGCCCGGTATTTCACTTGGACCATTCGGACAGTATTTCACACGTCAGGAAACCTGGGCGGAACAGGCGAAAGTCTGGACGGATTATCTGGGCCGGAGTTGCTACCTTTTGCAACAAGGGAAACCTATAGTGGATATCCTTTACTACTATGGCGAAAACAATAATATCACGCAGGTTTTTGCACAAAAGCTACCTTCTGTACAAGGCTACGAATATGATTTTGCCAATGCCACTGTTTTGAAGGAAGCTTTAAAAATCGAAGGTGGAAAAATTGTTGCAACAAGCGGACAGCAATATCGCCTTCTCGTTCTGGATTCTACCGCAAAAAGTATGACTTTACCCGTCCTGAAAAAATTGGGAGAGTTGGTTAAATCAGGAATGAAAGTAGCGGGAACGAAACCGGAATACAGCCCAAGCCTGACCGACAATGCAGCAGAATTCACAACATTGGTCAATCAAATATGGAGTAACCCGAACGTTTCTACGAAGTCTGTGGATGCTGTACTGAATGAAATTGGTGTTAAAAAAGATGTAGAAATTTCAGGAGCAAAATCTAAAATTCTATACGTCCATCGTCAAACTGCCGATGCGGATCTGTATTGGCTGGATAATAGAAGTGATAATCCCAACGAAGCAGAAATTAGTTTTCGGGTAACAGGTAAAGTGCCGCAATTGTGGAATACTGAAACCGGAAAAACAGAAAAAGTATCATACCAAATTAAAGACGGACGGACGATCATACCGTTGAAATTTGATTCATGGGGCGCTTATTTTATTGTTTTTGAAGGCAAAACGACTGAGACTTCTTATACAAAACCAGCAGTGACCGAATCGGAAGTTGCTTCGATAAAAGGTGATTGGAAAATAACTTTTCAAGAGGGCAGAGGAGCACCGCAGCAAGCCAGTTTCAAAACGCTCGCTTCACTTTCTGAAAATGCGGACGCCGGTATAAAATACTTTTCAGGTACTGCAAACTATGAGAACAAGATTGTGTTGCCCGCGGTTGGGAAAAATACTTCATATGTTCTTGATCTTGGAGACGTAAAAAATATCGCAGAGGTTACGGTAAACGGGAAAAAAGTCGGGACGGTCTGGAAAAAGCCATATCGTATTGACATTTCAGAAGCTTTGAAGTCCGGAGATAACGTGTTGCAAATAAGTGTGACAAACCTATGGGTGAATCGCCTGATCGGTGATGCGCAGCCGGGAGTTACAAACAAGATCACATTCACAACCATGCCTTTCTACAAGGCTGATGCGCCGCTACTGCCTTCGGGTTTAATAGGGCCGGTTCGTTTGCTGGAGGCCAAATAATAATCAAATCAAATTATATAGTTTAACCAATCAAATCAATGAAAAAAGTAAGTATTATTATCGTCGTTTTATTTCTGGCTGTTACCTTCAAAAGCTATTCCCAAACAGCTCCTGCTGCAACCAATGACTTTTTTGTTGGAAAATGGGAAGTCCTGGTTCTTGGTACACCCAATGGAGACTCCAAAATGGTAACTGAGCTTACCAGAAAGGACGGCAAGTTGACTGGTGAACTGAAAGACCCAACTGGCCAAAATCCGGAAGCTCGTCCGATCACGAGCGTTACAGAAGAACCGAATAAGATTACCATTTATTTCACAGCTCAGGGAACGGATGTCAGTCTGGACTTGACAAAAGTTGATGATAATAGCGCAAAAGGATCCATTATGAGTGGGATGTTTGATGCAAGCGCAAAACGGATTAAGGAGTAGTAGAACCAAACATTGTCGTCCTTCCAGAAATAAACAATCCATTCATTCCGGATTGTTTATTTCTGGATTTAACTTGTATAACCGTTAAGGGAAGAGTCCATTGTACCTCGTCCTGATCATATGAATTTTGAAATATAACATTACGAATTCTATAAAATTAAAGCTGCGTAACCATCAGTCAAACAATAAACCTGAAATGAAAATCAAAAACCTGATACTAACAATCTTCCTTTTGTACATAAGCGGTAACACACTTTTTGCTCAAAAAGGTAAACAGCTATTTCCTCAAATGCCCGGAATGGTGTCCTACACATACCGTTCCAGCTTTTCAAAAGATGCAGCTGCAACATTGGACACGTTGAAAGGCCTTGGTATAAAGGATATGGAATTTTCAAGTTTGTTTGGGAAAACGGCAGCAGAGCTCAGAAAACTATTGGATGAACGTGGCATGAAATGTTCGTCGTTCGGAGTAAGTTATGATGATGCGCTGAACAAAACCCAGGAAGTAGGGCAAAATGCTAAAGCCCTAGGCGCTAAGTTTGTGCGTGTAGCATGGGTTCCTCACAAAGGCGCTTTTACAGTTGAAATGGCTGATAAAACGATCGCTGATTTTAACACAATTGGCAAACGGCTGAAAGATGAATTTGGGCTGTCCTTCTGTTATCATAACCACGGCTATGAATTCGAAAAGCACGAAAATGGTACACTTCTGGACTATATTATTCAAAAGACTGATCCTGCCTATGTAAGTTTTGAGCTGGATGTACTCTGGGCATTTTTCCCTGGCGGCGATCCCGCAGGTCTGCTTACTAAATATCCTGACCGTTTCAAATTAATGCACATGAAAGACCTGCGCAAAGGTGTGGAAGGAAACTTATCCGGAGGAACGCCAGTAACAAATGATGTTGCTTTGGGAACCGGCCAGCTCGACATACCTGCCATCCTGAAAGCCGCAAAGAAATCAGCTATTGAGCATTATTACATTGAAGATGAAAGTCCAAGTTATTCCACTCAGGTTCCTCAAACCATGGCATATCTGAAGGGATTGAAAAACTAACAGTTTTCTGGTAATTATACCTTAACCATTATTCCATTTATAATCCCTCTATCGGCGATTTTCCACGTGTTCTTCGTGCTTTTATTTTCTGCTGCATCCATTCCGGATAACCGGATTCGTCTTCAGCATTATAAATACGCATGTTTTCGGATGTTTTAATATCTATCAAATCTTCCTGGCTGCATTTGAGGATCTTTGCAGCAGTTTGCACACCAGAGTAGGTAGCGCCTGCCACTCCGTTTGCCAGAATGCTTGCTCCGCAGAGATATAAATTTTGGATTTCACTTTCTGTCTGAAATCCAAAAGCCCCTATCTGCCAGAAACTTTTTTCGGTGCCATAAACGCAGCCGTTAGTAGAATCAATGTAAAACATGTTGGTCAGGGGCGTGCCGAGTTCTTTATGTATAATTTTGCTGCTCACGCCGGGAAGTACTTTTTCCATTCCTCTTATCATTTTCGCCATCAATTTTTCCTTAAATTCCAGATATTCCTGCGAATGAAAGTTGCCTTCGTTTTTAAACTGATTGAAAGATTCGTGATTAATAAAAGTGATGACTTCGATAGTATGATTCCGGCCATCAAAACTTGTGGGATCTTTAAGCGTAGTGCAGCTAATGAAAAGACCAGGGAATTCTTCGCCCGAGATAATGTCGGCCTTTAATTGTTCTTCGTATAATTCGTCAGGATCTTTATCGGGTACAAGCCAGATATTACCTGAATCAAGACCCGCTTTTCGCACATCCATATCTACCGTTAAAAAGAGCATCAACGAAGTACAGGAGTATTTTGTTTTATTAATCTGGCTTAGCAATTTCGTACTAAGGTGAGGTATTCCTACCAAATCAAGATAAGTTTTGCCGGGATCAGTATTGGAGATAATTCTTTTCGCATAGATACATTCACCATTTTCAAGTTCTATTCCTATTGCCCGCTTCTTTTTATTACCGTCAAGTAGAATTCGTTTTACCTTTTGCCGTGTGCGCACTTCACCACCATGTTTTTTTATTACATTGGTCATCGCTTTAACAATAGCTCCGCCACCGCCCATTGGATAAAATCCTCCGTTGGAATAATGGTCCATCACTGCACAGTGATAAGGAAAACTTGCCTTGCCGGGAGGCAGCCCATGATCGCCGCATTGGATATTAAGTACTTTTTTAAGCAAAGGATCTTTAATATGCCAGTCAATGACCCTTTTTAAACTGAACAAGCCGTACTTGCCCAAGTGCCTTGTGCGCCAGGGAATGGTAAGATTATCCCAAAACCCTTTCATTTTCGGAATGAGTGCCAGTTGGGTGCTTACGTTACGGACTGTGGCCAGATATTGAGCAAGACCCTTTTTTTCTTCAGGAAAGCGTTCTGAAAGTACCTTATACAGTTCATCAAAATTGGCAGGGATGTCAATACGTTCTTCACCAATCCAGCAATGTTCATAGGCAGCAGTATTCATTGAAAAAAAAACGAGGTCATTTGCAACCCCCAAACCCTGATATAAAGCACTGGTTGACTGATCTTTCCCTAACCGGCCAATGTAGTGTACGCCCGGGGAAAAACGTTGGCCGTTCAGGTAAAAACTATGACACCAGCCTCCCGGCACATCGTGCTGTTCGAGCACCAGAACCTTTTGTCCTGCACGCGCCAGACAGATTGCTGCTGAAAGTCCGCCCGCACCCGAACCAATGACGATGTTATCTACTTCCATTTTGTAAAAAGTGGATTTTATTATTACAATTTCTTACAAAATCCGAACCAAAATACAATGATGCTGATTATGCCCGGTTTGGGATTCCGGTAAAGAGAAGAAAAAAGTCTTATATAAATGCATAAGACACAAAAACTCCTTACCCTCCATCACTGGGGTTCAGGAAATATGTGGCTCTTTTGCCCCGTCTTCCTGTTTATAGTTGAAGGAGTGTCCGGCCAATAAACAGTTTTGGAAAATCGGGCTGCTGCACAAGGAAAATCCTCAAAGCAACCCTTTGGTGGTGTAGTGCAAAACAGGTAACTAATACTTTTAAATAAAAAAAGAACTTCGGAAATTCCAAAGTTCTTATAACTACCCTACGTACGAATTTTAATTCGACCTAAAAGTATATAGAATAAGTTGTAATAGCAAGAGTCATATTTATGCTACTAGCTAAAACAATAAATAAATGCACAATTATTTGTATGTTCTTTAAATAGTTAAATATAATATTTATTAATTTATATTAAAATGCAGATGTAGGCAAAAAAATTAAAATGTTTCTTATTTAAGATATCGTCGCCAACTAAATATTGTTATGTATAGATTTAGTTTGATTTAATATTTTACATTCTATTTAATATAGTTATACAAAAATCTATATATCTTGTAGCATTATATTGGGGGTTATAGTTAATAATTATAATTCTTTTAATTAAATGTGAATATGATTCAGCCTGTTCTTAATGCCATACAAACTCATTTTCCTGGTTCGGTGCCGTTGCCATCACCTAAACTAAATGGTTTTCAGCATTGTTTGTACCACTTTGCAATACCAGGATTAAAGGTAGTAGAGGTTATTGCTAACAATGAACAGTTGTCAATAACTACTTACAAACTGCCAAGTGAATCTGTTTTAAACGATTTTATTCAGGAACATTCAAAATCCGGCCTGGCATCAAGTATATTTAATTATCCGTCCACTACCTTATATTTCGGTTTACAGGGGGATATGTTTGCGCCCATGGCAATTAATAATGTAAATGTCTCAGCAGTTTACGGACTGTTGGATTCGGATGGGGTAGCCGGATTGATCGACTGAACTATTTCATTGAACAGGCTATCTCAAATCGTTTGCGCCGGGAAAGCACATCATTTTTCATTAAAAAAGTTACACTTCGTGCTTCCTTTATTTTTTTGAAAACTTTTACCTCAGAAATTCCTTCAAAAGGTTTCTGTAAATCGTATATTCCTTTCGAAAAATCCTAATATTGTAGCTTCTAATATTATAGAGCTATAATTTATGTCTAATAACTTATTCGATTTTGGAATGATCGGTCTTGGCGTAATGGGCCAGAACCTGTTGCTCAATATGGCTGATCATGGCTTTTCTGTTATCGGTTTTGATAAAGACGGAGCTAAAAATGCTGCTTTGGAAGCGGCTGCCACTCCTGGTACTACTGTAAAAGGTGTGCCGGAATTGGAGGATATGGTTCAACAATTAAAAACCCCGCGCAGGCTGATCATGCTTGTACCTGCGGGTAAGCCCGTTGATGATGTGATCGAATCGCTGATTCCTTTGCTGGAAAAAGGAGACATTGTCATTGACGGAGGAAACTCTCATTATACCGATACATTACGCCGTGTAGAATATCTCAAAGAAACGGGGATCAATTTTATGGGTATGGGTGTTTCCGGCGGTGAACAAGGTGCACGCTCTGGGCCTAGTATGATGCCAGGTGGTAATGAAGAAGCTTACGAACATATCAAACCTGTACTGGAATCAATTGCAGCGAAGGTAGATGGCGTTGCATGTGTGGATTATTTGGGTAAAGGCGGAGCTGGCCATTATGTGAAAATGGTCCATAATGGAATTGAATATGCCATTATGCAGCTTATCAGCGAGTCTTATGCCATTCTGAAACACGGCGGTCTTACGAATACCCAGCTTCATGAAGCTTTCAAAAGCTGGAATGAAGGTGATCTGCAATCTTTTCTGGTTGAAATCACTGCGGATATATTTCTTCAAAAAGATGATAAAACGGATGCTGATTTAGTTGATGTTATATCTGATAAAGCAGGATCAAAAGGTACGGGTAAATGGACATCACAGGATTCTATGGAATTGCCGGTTGCAGTTCCTGTCATTGATACTGCGGTAGCAATGCGGACTTTATCCGGTTATAAAGATGAGCGCGTTCAGGCAGCTGCCATATACACTTCTGAGCATTCCGATTTGTCTGAATCTCAGGAAGAATTGGTTAAACTGGTTCATGACGCTTTATATTTCGCTACTATATTGAGTTATACACAAGGATTGGCCATGTTATCCCAGGCATCAACTTACCTGAAAATGGATATACCAATGCCAAAAGTTGTGAGTGTATGGAGAGGCGGTTGTATTATTCGCTCTTCCTTATTGGAAACATTTTCAAAAGCATACAACAAGAACGCGGAATTGTCCAATATTTTGTTGAACGAAGATGTAGCTTCACTCGTTAAATCTGTGGAAGGAAATATGCGTTCGACTGTTGCGCTGGCTGCAAAATCGGGTATACCGGCAGGTGGGTTTATGTCGGCTCTGTCATATTTTGATGCATATAGGACCGAAAGAATGCCAACTAATCTGATTCAGGCACAACGTGATTATTTCGGCGCACATACCTACCAGCGTATCGATATCCCAGGTACTTTTCATACAGAGTGGGGTCAAAATTAAATTTAGATTTTATGCAAACCAATAAACGTCCTCCTGCCTCTTTACTCTTTATTTTTGGAGGAAGCGGGGATTTGAATTACAGGAAACTGACGCCTGCCTTATATAATTTGTTTCTGGACAACTGGATGCCGGAAAAATTTGCGATCGCAGGTATTGGAAGAAGTGCTTATACAAACGAAGTTTATCATGAGCATTTATTGGATGGTGTCACTAAATTTTCACGCAGGAAAGGAAAACAGAACGGACACTGGACAGAATTCAGCGAACACGTTTCCTATCTGCAGATGGACGGAGACGATGCAGAAGCATATCATCTGATTACTGATCTGGTAAAAGAAAAAGAAGCAGAATGGGGCACGCACCCAAATGTAATTTTTTACCTCGCAGTAGCTCCGCAGCTGGTGCCTTCTATCGCACAGAAATTGGGCGCGCTTAAAATCTGTTCGGATACAAGCAGTACAAGAATTGTGGTTGAAAAGCCTTTCGGGCATGATCTGGCAAGTGCGCACGAACTGAACGAGCTCTTACTGAGCATGTTTACAGAAGAGCAGATTTTCAGGATTGACCACTATCTGGGTAAAGAAACGGTTCAGAATATTCTGGCATTACGTTTTGCGAATGCGCTTTTTGAGCCATTATGGAACCGCCATTATATCGATCACGTACAAATTACTGCTGCTGAAAGTGTAGGACTGGAAGGAAGGGGCGGATATTTTGAGCGTTCAGGTGCATTACGCGATATGGTTCAAAATCACATTCTGCAAATTATGTGTATGGTAGCCATGGAGCCACCTGTTTCTTTCGATGCCAACGAAATCAGAAATAAAAAAGTAGATGTACTGAATGCAATTCGTCGTATTACAAAAGATCAGGTTCATGATTTTGCGGTTCGCGGGCAGTATTCGGGAGGTTGGAAAAAGGGCGAAAAGGTAGTAGGGTACCGGGAGGAAGAAGGTGTAGACCCTAATTCTAAAACGGATACATTTGCTGCTGCCAAATTTTATATTGATAACTGGCGCTGGCAGGGAGTTCCGTTCTATGTACGGACAGGGAAATACCTGAACCAGAAAGCAACGCATATTACTTTGCAGTTTAAGCCTGCACCACATTATGCGTTCCCTGCGGAAGCTAATGAAACATGGCGTTCTAACAGGTTGACAATAAGTATTCAGCCAGACATGGATATTAGTATTCGTTTCCAGGCAAAACGCCCCGGACAAACGATGAATCTTGATCCGGTTGACATGACTTTTGATTATGATGCAGTAGCAGGTGAACACGCTCCGGAAGCATACGAAACTTTGTTACTGGACGTAATGGAAGGCGATGCAACATTATTCATGCGTGGGGATCAGGTTGATGCAGCCTGGAAGGTTATTATGCCGATACTGGAAACCTGGGAAAACAGGATACCAGTGGATTTTCCTAATTACGCGCCCGATTCATGGGGACCCGACGAAGCTGATGCACTGATTGCACGCGACGGCCATACCTGGATCAATTTACCACCTGTAGGATAAAAATTGATGGAACTCCATATAGCAAACGATGCCAGGCAGTTAAGTGAAGATCTGGCAACCTGGATCAGCGATTGTATTCAGGAAGTATTAAAAAGCCAGGACCGTTTCACTTTTGTTCTTTCCGGCGGAAGCACGCCAAAGAAATTGTATGATTTGCTGGCAGCTTCGCCTTATAAAGAAACGATTCCCTGGGAGAAATTACATTTTTTCTGGGGTGACGAACGTGCCGTACCTTTTGAAGATGACCGTAACAATGCAAAAATGTGTTATGAGGAGTTGCTGGACAAAGTTCCTGTAATTGCCAGCCAGATACATGTGATGCGTACGGATATTGAACCGGAAGCCTCAGTAGCAGCTTATGAAAAGATTCTAAGGGAATACTTCGGAGATTCTGAAACTACTTTTGATCTGGTTTTGCTTGGAATGGGAGATGACGGGCATACATTGTCCTTGTTTCCGGGAACCAAAGTGATTCATGAAGCAGAAAGCTGGGTAAATGCTTTTTTCCTTACAGCTCAGGATATGTACCGCATTACTTTGACTGCACCCGTTGTGAACGCTGCAAAATATGTAGCATTTATGGCAGTTGGTTCAGGAAAAGCCGAAACGCTGAAAAGTGTTTTAGAAGGAGAAACAAATCTTGATAAATTTCCTTCACAGATTATCAAACCTGTAACCGGAGAATTGCACTGGTTTGTAGATGAAGCAGCAGCTGCTCTTTTAGAGAAGTAGATATTTGTTAAAACATATAAAATGGGGCACCTGGATTCGTTTAGGAGCCCCATTTTTTTGCTGATTGAGAAAAATCAAAAAATTATACATTTGAGTTAGCTTCCACAGTGGGGTTACCTGTTTGTAGAAAAATGAAATATCATATGTTTACAGGTTTGCCGTAGGTACGCAACATATACATGGGTAGCCTCTTCGAGGCAAATTATTGGAACAAATCACATTATTTTTCTACAAACAGGTAGTGCCGATAGCTCAAAAAATTTTCCTTTAATTTTTCCTGTTATCACTTTAACCGATACATTCGGACGATTTGCAAAACAACCAACTATCCCAACTCAGCTTTGAAAACAATACTTGTTATTGATGATGAAGAAAAACTACGGTCTTTACTGGCACGAATAATTCGTTCGGAAGGATTTAAGGTTTTGGAAGCAGCCGATTGCCGGTCCGGGCTGAAATTGGTGGAGCAGAATGAAATTGATACAGTTCTGTGTGACGTGAAATTACCGGATGGGAATGGTGTTGATATGGTTTCGAAGATAAAAGTAATAAACCCGCTCATTGAAATTATTTTGCTCACTGCCTATGGAAATATCACCGACGGCGTGCAGGCTATGAAAAATGGTGCGTTTGATTATATTGTTAAAGGGGATGACAACGATAAAATTATACCATTACTGCACAAATCAATTGAAAAAATAACTTTACAAAAACGCGTTATACAACTTGAAAAACGGGTAGAGGAGAAATTCTCATTCCAGGCTGTTTTGGGAAAATCAAAGCCTGTTCAGGATGTTATTGAATTGGCTAAAAAAGTATCTCCAACCGATGCCGCTGTATTATTAACCGGCGAGACAGGAACAGGAAAAGAAGTATTTGCACAGGCAATTCACCAGGCAAGTTTGAGATCTTCAAGGAATTTCATCGCTTTAAATTGCAGTACTTTTGGCAGGGAAATTCTGGAAAGTGAGTTGTTTGGTTATAAAGCCGGTGCATTTACGGGAGCAAATAAAGATAAAAAGGGCCAGATTGAGGAAGCAAACGGAGGAACACTTTTTCTGGATGAGATTGGTGAAATGCCCTTGGAATTACAAGCCAAACTGCTTCGTGTTTTAGAAACAAATGAGTTTATTAAACTGGGTGATACCAAACCAACCAGATCTGATTTTCGTCTGATTGCGGCCACCAACCGTGATTTAAAAGCAGAAAGTGAAGAAAAGCGGTTCCGTTCAGATCTGTATTTTCGTCTGAATGTTTTTCAGATAAAACTTCCTGCACTGCGTGAGCGGATAAAGGATATTGAAGTTCTTGCTAATCATTTTATTCATTTTTTTGCTGATAAAACAAACAGGAAATTTAATCCCGTTTCTTCTGAAATTTTAAAAAGATTTGAACTCTATCAATGGCCTGGGAATATCCGTGAATTGAAAAATGTAATTGAGCGGGCAGTGATTATAAGTAACGGAAATGAACTGTCAATTGATAGTTTACCTTATGAAATTCAACAGGCACAACCTGTTCAAAAGATAAACCAGCTTTCTGCATTTTCCATGCAAAGCGTTGAAAAACTGCACATTCAGAAGGTACTTAATTATACCAGGGGCAATAAGGCAGAAACGGCTCGATTACTGGAAATCGGTATTGCGACCTTGTATAGGAAGATTGAGGAGTATGGGATTTTGTAAAAGTAACTATTCCTTCCATTCTGATAAAATGAGGATGTCTCATAACCAAAATGAAGCATCCTCTTTCGTTTATATTATTAGCTTAGGAAAAACCTGAATTGAATATGTACAATCAAATCTCAGTGTCTTGAATTTATTGGCTAGACTAAAAACGCCGTCCTAGGCGGCCTTTTTTCATATATTTTGTGCTATTGCCAGTAAGCCAAGCTCGATTGTTACCTTTTCTTTGCCTCTGAGCATAAAGCGTTTAAACCCATGATTGCTTTTTATACCTGCAAAAACGAGTTCAACATCGAAACATCTTTTCTTTCGTCTCTCAATTCCTTCCGGACTATTGAGTAGTTCATGAGCTTTTTTCTTCTGTCGTTCCAACTCCACATTCACCTGGATGATCCTGTTTCCTTTGGTATTACAACATGCTCCGTTTAGCAACTGTTGTAACAGTTCTGAGCCTGGTACTTTCTTAACCTTTGCTCAAAGCCAGTGCCGGTTTTGTTCTTGCTGTCTCCGATATAATGCATTTATTGCCCCACTGGACAGATGTAGCAATCTTTCCTGGAATTATAAAAAAGCTTGCGATCTTCTAAGATGGCCTCCTGCAACTCATATTTGGCACTATTGGCCGGATAATGTTTAGTTATATAACCCAGTTTATTCTTTGTCTTTATGTCAACACCTTTCTTTTTACCGAGCACTTCATTGAGCTTATTTACGGTAGACTGTACTTTTTCCGTGTTAATGGTAGTAAAGTCTGGTGGATCTGGCAAGTCATCTTCTTTTACAGCAACACTTTGGGCATACTCCCAAATATGCTTCAATTGCTTTTTCTTGACAAACGCTGGCAGGATGTCCTGGAAATCCTGCCAGCGGGCATCAATGTAATCAGTGCAGTTAATATTCAGCATATTGAAAGCCTGAATGAAGAAGTAAAGGATATTACCGGGGTTGAAGTAAAAGAAAGGATTCCCGACAGCGTCCTGTGTGCGGCAGACGAAGTGGTAAATATTGATCTTACTTCTGATGAACTGATCACCCGGCTGAAAGAAGGGAAAATTTATAAATCAGATAAAATTCAGACAGCCCTTAACAACTTTTTTAAGGCAGATCATATTCTCCAGTTGCGGGAGCTGGCTTTAAAAGAAGTAGCAAGCCAGGTGGAACGGAAAGTGGAATCTGAAATCCCCAGACAGGTTGTACCCCGGCGTGAAAAGTTTTTGGCCTGTATAAGCAGCAATGAGAAAACAGCCAGGCATGTGATCCGGAAAACAGCCAGACTTGCCAGTTATTACAACAGTAAATGGTTTGTTTTGTATGTTCAAACCCCTTCTGAAAGTCAGGATAAAATTGCACTGGACAAACGGCGGTATCTGATCAATAACTTTAAGCTGGCAACCGAAATGTGAGCGGAAATTATACGGGTATAAAATGCCAATGTGTCAGAAGCTATTATAGAAGTGGCTGAGCAAAAACAGATTATACTATTTGTTTAGGTAAACCACATATCACGCTTTTAAGAGTAATTTTGGTAACCAATCTTTTTAATAACCTTCTGAAGAAACTGTCTTCTTCGGAAATCGATCTTGTCATTCTTTCATAATGAAAATAAAAACCAAACTCAGGTTAGGAATCGGGCTTCTGTTCTTTATGATTATCCTGTTGTCGCTGGTTGCCGCCGGTTACATCAATATTTTGAAAAATGATACTGCCAATATTCTCAGAGACAATTACAACACACTTGATTATTCACGTAATATGTTGTTGTCACTGGATAAAATACAATCTGATCCAAAAGCAACACTGACATTTGAGGCAAACCTGAATAAACAGCAGGAAAATGTAACTGAACCAGGAGAGGGAGTGGCTACTCAAAATATAATGGATCATTTTATCAGCTTAAAAAACAACCTGCAAAACCAGGTTTTTCAAACTATGCTCAGAAAAGATATACTGGCGTTGATAAAGCTGAATATGGAAGCAATACAGCGAAAAAGTGACATTGCAATGCTTACGGCACAATCCGCCAATCTCTGGATTGCCGTAACCGGTACACTTTGCTGTCTTATTGCCCTGACTTTATTTGTAAACCTGCCGGGAAATATTGCCAATCCAATCAGAGAACTTACTGAAAGTATTAAGGAAATTGCCGCAAAAAATTATTCAGAGCGTGTTCATTTTGGCAGTAAGGATGAATTTGGCGCGTTGGCCGGTTCATTCAATATCATGGCCGAGAAACTGGAAGAATATGATAGTAGTAATCTTTCCAGGATATTGTTTGAAAAAAAGCGGATTGAGGCACTTATCAATAATATGCACGAACCGGTGATAGGTTTGGACGAAAACAAAACGATCCTGTTTGCCAATGATGAAGCTTCGAAAATCACAGGATTGGCAGCGGATGAAATGATTGGGAAATCAGCTGTGGATCTGGCCGTGTACAATGATCTGATTCGTTCGCTGGTTCAGGAATTACTTACTCCGGGAGGTTACAATGAACATGTACCAACTGCTCCGTTAAAAATATATGCAGATAACAAGGAAAGTTATTTTGAAAAAGAAATAGTAAATATTACGATCACACCAACAGGCGAAAAGAAAAAGCTATTCATTGGACAGGTTATTATCCTTAAAAATATTACACCTTTTAAAGAACTGGATTTTGCGAAGACAAATTTTATCGCAACGGTTTCCCACGAATTAAAAACACCCATTTCTTCTATAAAAATGAGTCTGCAATTGCTTGAAAACCAACAAACCGGTTTGATCAATGAAGAGCAGAAACAACTTATGGACAGTATAAAAGATGACAGTAACCGGCTTTTGAAAATTACTGGCGAATTGCTGAACATGTCACAGGTTGAAACAGGCAATATTCAGTTAAACATACAGCAAAGCAGTCCATTGGAAATTGTTCAGTATGCATTGGACGCAGTAAAGGTTCAGGCAGACCAAAAACAGATAGAGCTCAATTTACAAGCAGATGAAAATATCCCTTTTGTAAAAGCTGATACGGAGAAAACAGCTTGGGTACTTATCAATTTTTTAACCAATGCAATCCGTTATTCAGGTGTGGGAAGCAGGATTTCCATTCGGTTGAAAACAGATCAGGGACGCGTGATGTTTTTTGTCAAAGATGAAGGGCGAGGAATTGACAGCCGTTACAAAGACAAAATATTTGATCGTTATTTTCAGGTTCCCGGTAGCAGCAAAACCGGAACCGGACTGGGACTCGCTATTAGTAAAGAGTTTATCGAAGCGCAGGGAGGAAAGATTGGCCTGGAAAGTGAAGTCGGAATGGGAAGTACATTCTATTTTAATCTGTCCATAGCTTAATGTGTTTTTATCTTCGCCATACACTCCTGTACCTGCAAGGCCAGTTCGACAACACCTGTAACCATTTATAAATATTCTTTATCTTACATGAATATTAGGCTGTTATTTTACTTAACAAACCTGATAAAATCATGATACACATCCTTAAAATCATCGCAATTATTATTGCGGTTACTTACTCGCTCAAACTGATCAATTCACAATCAGATCTGCTTGTTTTTAGCGGTTTGGCTGTTGTTGGCTTTGCGCTTTATCTTTTCATTATTGAATTAAACAACATTTTTACCCTAATTAAATCTAAACTATGATCAGTATGACAAGAAAAATTACCATTGGTGTAATTGCCTTTTTTGTAGTAATAATATTGTTGTTTGTGCAGCCGATTTCCTTTGAAAATATTGACGCAGGTAATGTCGGTATCAAGATCAATTTATACGGAACTGATAAGGGTGTTGACAATATTACGTTGGTTACCGGCCGGGTTTGGTATAACAGCTGGACAACCAAAATCATTGAGTTTCCAACGTTTACCCAAAGTGTTGATTATGATCCTTTTGTGATCACCACCAAAGATGCAGCGGAATTCAAGGTAGACCCAAAGCTGAATTACCATATCAATCCGGATAAAGTACCGCAGATATATCGCCAGTATCGCCGGCCGCTTGGAGAAATTCAGCAGGGTTTTATGAAAAATACGATTTATGATGCTTATCGTATTGCTGCCAATTCTTTTACATCCGACAGTGTGATGTCGAACAGGGAAGTTTTCGAAAACCGGGTCCAGAATATTTTGACCCAGACTTTGGGCAAAGACGGTTTCATCTACGACCAGCTTACTTCAGCTATAACACCGCCGCCTTCGTTAAGGCAGATGATTGATGAAAAAAACACATCGATCCAGGCAAGACTTAAAGCAGAAAACATGGCGAAGCAGGCAGAAGCAGAAGCCAAAGTATTGGTTGCCAAAGCCGAAGGACAGGCAAAAGCAACTTTGATCAGGGCACATGCCGAAGCGGAAGCCAATGAGTTACGACGGAAAACATTGACCCCGTTATTGATCCAGCAGGAATGGGTAGCCAAGTGGAATGGTGTTTTACCTACCACAAGTGCAGGCGGAGCGAGTTTAATGCTGGGGATTAAATAATTGCTTTTAGTAAAGAGAAGTCAACTTTTGAAAAGTTGACTTCTCTAAAGTTGACTTCTCCAAAGCCGACTTCTCTGATTATTCACAGCCATTTCTTCCACCGAAAGTAAAATACCATCCCTACGGTTACAACCCCCATCAGCCCCCACACGTAAAAATATCCGTTGTGGTAACTAAGCTCTGGCAGATAGTGAAAGTTCATTCCGTACACCCCGACTATAAAAGTAAGGGGCATAAAAATCGCTGAAAAGATCGTCAGCGTTTTCATGACAGAATTCATCCGGTTGCTGATCGTGGAAAGATGCACATCGGCTAAGCTGGCCAGTAGTTCGCGGTAAGAGTCAATTGTGTCAATGACCTGCATCACGTGATCATACAAATCCCTGTAATAAGGAATTGTTTTCTTACTGACAAGTGCATTATCTTCTCTGATTAGTTGATTAATGATATCCCGTAACGGCCATATCAATCTCCTTACCAGCGTTATTTCGCGTTTTAATGCATAAATATCCGCCAGAGATAAATGTTGTACTCCACGGATTACCTGATCTTCAACCAAATCCAGCTGATCACCAAGCTTTTCCAGCACAATAAAATAATTGTCTACTACCACATCCATTAAGGCGAACAGCAGATAATCCGACCCGTTTTTTCTCGTTTTGCCAACAGAAGCTTTTAACCTGTCGAGCACCGGAGTAAAAATATCACTTGTAAGTTCTTCCTGAAAAGAGATTAAATAATTTTCTCCCAAAACAAAACTAACATGCTCAGAAGAAATTTCCAGCGGTGATACCGATTCGATATGCAGCATTTTCAAAGTCAGGAACAAATGTCCGGTATCATATATTTCCAGTTTCGGCTTATGTTCGGTGTTCACAACATCTTCCAGTAACAACGGATGAAGTTGGTAAACACTTCCCAGTTTTTCAATCAGACCGGTTTCATGGATGCCATCAACATCAAGCCAGGTAATTTGTCCATCCGATCCGGCAGAGGGCAAACATTCTACCAGAGATTTAACAGAATCCTGAGTGAAAACTTTATCGTTATACTGGATTCTCTCTATCCGGGTTTTGAGCTCAATATCAGGGCCAATATAGGTTAGCGTACCGGGAGAAGTAAGCAGGTTGTGGCGTTTGTAGCGCTTATGCTTTTTTACTTTCCCGTTGGCAATATCAGTATCGATAGATTCGTCGGTGGCAGCGGAGTTATTCAATGCAGCATTTTACTTAAGATGAAACACTAATAATGGAACGTGTGTATCAACAACGAGTTTTTTTGTGACACCAGGATTGATCAGGTATTCTTCAAGAAATGATCTTTCCCTGGATGACATGATGAGCAGGTCAGCATTGACTTCATCACAATAATCTTCTATTCCGTCCAAAACATGTTTGGCTTCGCGGGTCACAATATTTTCGTCCCGAATATCAAACTCATTTTTGATCTGTGTGATATACTGTTCGTCGGACTGAATATTTGGCTGTGAGTCAGTATTGATTTTTAAAAGCGTTAATTTACCTCCCAGATGATTCAGCATAACGTATACCTCTTTAAGAATATCATTTTCCTCATATTCAAATTGTGTGGCATATACGACTTTACTGAATTTTTTTGGTGTGCTCTGCGGAGGTATAATCATCACCGGACAAGGCGAATGCAGTGCAATATGCGTAGCGGAACTGCCAATCAGCTTATCCAGAAAACCGCCTGTTCCGGTTCTTCCTAATACAATCAGATCGGGGTTGTGCTCTTTAACAGCCTCTTCTACTGATGACTGTATACCTCCGATCGACCATATTGTAGTAGTCTTATAACCTTCTGCGGTAACAGCATCAGCATATTCATCCAGTTTTTTGCGAAATTCTTCTTCTAATTCGGTTGTCATAGAAAGAAAATCAGGTGAGCCAACACCCGGTAAAACACTGCCGGATGTAGCGCTTACATCTGCTATATAAGGCTGATATGCATGTAAAATTAAGAGCTCGGTGGTTTCTTTATCAGCCATTATCTTTGCAGCACTTAACGCACGGTCTGCATTTTCAGAAAAGTCTATTGGAATTAATATGCGGTTCATGATATTGAGAGTAAATTCAGAAATAAATTAAAGTCTGGTAATTTAAAAATATTTAAAGCAATACAACTGGTGCTGACAAAAAGTAATGATAATATAATTCAGTAGTTTAAGAGGTTCAAATATTATGCCATCTTCAATTTTCTGTTTGTTTGATAAAAAAAGACAGAATCCCAAAAGTGGATTATAAAGTTGTCCAACCATTTTTTTGTACCAATGATTAACTTGTTAAACAATTTATTATTTCCTCAAATTGGTAAAGAATAATACAATCAATCAATAATATCATGCAATGCATCTAAAATATTTTGGGTTTTGTTCTAAATGCTTCGTGCTATTGTACGTTCCTTAATTTGATTTTTTATAAGTTTACCGTCACAAACTGTTTTCCCCACTACCAAGATTCTATATGAAGAGCAAGATTACCATCATTAACATCGCCCTTATAAGCATTGCCGCCATTGCCACAGTACTGAGTGCATACGATATAGTACCAATTTCTCATGACGTTCTGCTTGTCATCAGATGGCTTGCTGTTGCAGGTCTTATCACATTTGCTATCATAAAGAAAAACCTTACTACTTCGATACTGATTGCAATGCTGGTAGGAACGGAGATTGGCCATGATTTTCCGGATATGGGAATAAATCTTCACTTTTTAAGACAGATATTTCTTCAAATGATCAAGACTGTAATAGCACCGTTGTTATTTGCAACGCTGGTTACAGGTATTGCCGGGCATTCGGATCTGAAACAGGTGGGCAGAATGGGTTGGAAATCGCTGCTCTATTTTGAAGTTGTTACCACCTTTGCACTTGTTATAGGATTGGTTTTTGCCAATTGGTTTAAGCCGGGTGTAGGAATTGTTGCACCTGCGTCACTGAATGCCACATTACCGGAAATTAAGCATCAAACATGGCAGGACATAATCGTCCATTCCTTTCCGGAAAACATGGCAAAATCCATCTACCATGGTGAAGTATTACAAATTGTTGTTTTCAGTGTTCTTTTTGGAATCAGCCTCGCATTACTTCCGGCGGTAAAGAAAGAAAAATTTGTTTCGGGGGTTGAATTGCTGGCCGAAGTAATGTTTAAATTCACTAAAATCATCATGTATTTCGCACCGATTGGTGTTGGAGCGGCCATTGCAGAAACGGTGGGCCATATGGGTATCGATGTTTTGAAAAACCTGGCCTTATTGCTTGCAACGTTGTATTGTGCTTTGATCGTTTTTATACTGATCGTTTTTGTTCCAATTGCATTAATTGCAAGAATTCCCGTTCTCAAATTGGCGAAGAATATATTCGAGCCACTTTCTATTGCCTTTGCTACTACTAGTTCAGAAGCTGCATTGCCAAAAGCAATGGAGAAAATGGAAAAATTTGGAGTACCGCGCCAGATTGTTGCTTTTGTTATGCCAACAGGGTACAGCTTTAATCTGGATGGTTCCACACTTTACCTTGCACTTGCCGCCGTATTCGTTGCTCAGGCCACTGGTACAGACATGTCTGTTGGAGAACAGGTTACCATGGTTTTCTTACTGATGTTAACCAGTAAAGGTGTAGCAGGTATACCGCGCGCAACACTCGTGATTTTGCTGGGAGCTATTGCAAGTTTTAATATGCCTGAATGGCCCGTACTATTAATTATGGGTATTGACGAACTGATGGATATGGCAAGAACCACCGTAAACGTGGCTGGAAACTGTCTTGCAACAGCAGTAGTTGCTCGTTGGGAAGGCGAACTGGACGATGAAAAAATGCATAATTCAGACAAATTGGTAGCGGAGCCGGTTGCACTCGAAGTATGATTATTTAATATTACAAACTCGCTGAATAAGCGAATTAAACTTCAATATGTTTACCGTATACGGAATACCGAATTGCAATACTGTTAAAAAAGCGCGTACCTGGCTTGAACAAAACGGAGTAGAATATAGCTTTCATGATTATAAAAAGAAGGGTATTTCACCGGAAAAAATCCAGGATTGGTTTAAAAAATTTCCCTGGGAAAAACTCGTGAACAAAGCTGGTACAACCTGGAAAGCATTAACGGATGAAGAAAAAGTACTGGTCCAAAATGAAAAATCTGCGATAGAGCTGATGGTAACGAAAACATCAGTTATCAAACGGCCGGTGATTGAAGATGAGAATGGAAACGCTGTTGCCCTTGGATTTTCTGAAAAAGAATATGAAGAGATTTTTCTCTGACCAGATTCAGATTAGTGCATAAAAAATCCCGGTATTTAGAAATCATTTAAATTTCTAAATACCGGGATTTTTCGTCTTGAAACTATTTAAAGCTTATAACTTACTTTTTACAGCTTCAAGCGCCTTCTGTTTATTTTGAAGATCCAGTATGGAATTCTGAGAATCTACTTTTCCTTTTTCCATTTCAAGGCGTAATTCATTCAGTTTCTTTTCAGTACGTTCTATTTCCTTGGTGTTGTCCTCCATCTTACTTTGTAATTTCTGATGGCTTTTTTCAGCTGTGGTAAATGCTTCATCAGCAACTCTTACATCTTCATGTTTGCTTGCGTAATCAGAGAAATCTTTCAATACGGATTCCGCTGCTTTGTATGTCTGATCACTGCTGTTGGCTACATAATTGCCATCGACATATAAAGCCATAAATACCTGTGCTTGCTTTTTTAAAGAAGAAACTTCACTGGTAAGCTGAATCGGATTGGGAGAAACCGGAGGAATAGAAGCCTTCTCAATGGTATAAATGCCTCTTTTCCCTTTTACTTTTCCAAATTTGCTGATATAACTTTCCCAGTAATCACTCAGGTATTTTTCTGAAATAGCGTTGCTCAGGATAAGTCCCAGGTATTCCTTTTTGTCAATAGTTTGTTTTCCGGGAAAGACCGTTTGCGCGTGTAATGAACAGGGAACTACATTGAGGATTATTACAAACAGGGCGAAGGTAATTCTTAGTTTCATTGTTTTTCGTTTTGGTAAACCAAATGATATGTTGCTGTTCTTCATTGCTTTAAATGTCTACTTTTCAATTTTTTTAGTAATAATAATTACTTTTTTATTGTCGGAAAGAGTGGTTGCAAAAAGATAAAAATCACCACCGTCTTTTAGACGCCATTTTTTGCGCAGGTCATGAATTTTAGCGGGGAAATTTCGCAAAGTCAGATTTGCTTTATTTTCTTTAATATAAGTAAGTATTTCCTGAATGTCAGGCTTGCAAACACCAATGATTTCAAAAGTTCGTCCGGGGAAATTAATAATATGCTTGTCAGAAGTGTATAAATGGCTGCTTGCTGCCAGTTTTTTTACCTGATAAAGCGATCCCGGAATCTTAAACGCACCTGCTTTCAAAACAGCGGCATGTGGTTCATATAAATAGGAAAGCGGATAAGAGTAGCTTATTTCTGAGTTTCGCTCCGTATTTCTGTTGAAATCCAGCGATTGCAATACAACGCCCGCCGAATTCAGAATGCGTACTTTTAGTAGAAAATCATTTGAATGATGGTCGCGGCTGATATGAAAGAGGAGTTCTTTACACTCGTTATCATAACCGGTTATATGAACCTCTTTTACATATTTCAATTCTTTCACTGCCAGATCTATATCCAGCAAAGGGGAGGTTTTGAGAAGGATGTCAGGGGCGGTTTTGAGTAATAAATCCAGATTGGCAACAATATCCGGCGTGCAGTCTGACAACCTTACAACTTTTTCTTTATTCAAACCCCTTCTGGCAGGATCGGCGTAAATCCAATTGGCCTGTATATTGACTTTCTCCAGAGCAGCAAGCGAATCAACCTGATGAACTTCGATATTTTCAGCCTGAAGTATTTTAAAATTATAAGCAGCCGTTTCAGCTACTTCTTCCTGCTGTTCATAATATTGCGTTTTACCAAAGTTTTTGCTCAGGTAATAACTGTCAACACCCATTCCGCCGGTAATATCAATAAGCGATTTTCCTGAAATGATACCCGACTTGTAACGTGCGGTTGCTTCGGATGAACATTGCTCAACAGAAAGAGCCGGTGGGAAAATTAACGCATCATTAGCAGACCATTCCGGAAGTTTTTTTAAAGCTTTTTGTCTGGATAAGATCTGGCCTGCAAGTTTTTTTACATCAATCCCTTTAAACTGGCCGGATTTTAAAATAAGCTGATTGACATCGTCCTGTTTATGCTGTCTGATAAAAGCGAGTTCAGTATCGTCAAAACCAATCGTATTCCTGTCATTTTGTAGTAAAGAGGCATCCATGATAAAGAAGGTCTTCTATGTGGCTTTTCAATTCAAAATAAAGATTTTTCGTTCATCAAAAGGAAAGTATTCATCACACTTTATCAGAATAATCTAATAGTACCATCGGCAATTGGCTTTCAGCTAAATACAATGAACAAAATTAAACGATCGCCGACAGGGTTCTTCCGATAGCCGGTAGCTGACTGTAAATCTATTTTCTCTTGAGTAGGACTAACCAACCGAAAATTATAAATTGTCGCTTATTCACCTATTTCCTTTAGTTAACCTTTAATATTATGAGAATTAAGACCTTTGAAGAGTATCAGGTTGCCTACAAACAAAGTGTAGACGATCCCGAAGGTTTCTGGGCCGAAGTAGCCCAACAATTTACATGGCGCAAACCATGGAAAAAAGTCCTAAGCTGGGACTTCAGTGAAGCAAATACGAAATGGTTTGAAGGAGGTGAAATGAATATCACCGAAAATGCCCTGGATCGCCATCTTGAAACAAAAGGCGATCAGGTTGCTATTTTATGGGAGCCTAATGATCCCGAAGACGTCTCCGTAAGTATAACCTATAAGATGCTTTTCGACCAGGTTTGCCGCTTTGCCAATGTTTTAAAAAAACATGGCATTAAAAAAGGTGACCGGGTCTGCATTTATCTGCCGATGGTTCCTGAATTGACTGTTGCTGTACTTGCCTGTGCAAGGATAGGAGCGATACATTCTGTTGTTTTTGGTGGATTTTCGGCAAAATCGATAGCTGACCGGATCAACGATTCCTCTTGTACGATGGTAATTACATCTGATGGTGCTTTCCGTGGAAACAAGGTTATCCCAATGAAAGAAACGGTGGATAACGCACTGGAACTTTGTTCAACGGTGGAAAACGTAATTGTAATGACGCGTACTCGTACGCCGGTTTCTATGCTTAAGGGAAGAGATCTCTGGTGGGAAGATGAGGTGAAACTGGTGGATTCTGTATGTGCAGCCGAGCCAATGGATGCCGAAGACACTCTTTTTATTTTATATACTTCCGGATCAACCGGCAAGCCAAAAGGTGTGGTGCATACCTGCGGCGGATACATGATTTATGCAACTTATACATTTGCGAATGTATTTCAGTATGAGCCGGGAGAAATCCATTTTTGTACAGCAGATATCGGATGGATTACCGGCCACAGTTATATCGTTTATGGCCCATTGTGTTATGGAGCTACTTCTGTTATTTTTGAAGGTGTCCCAACTTACCCGGATGCCGGCCGCATGTGGCAGATTGTTGCAAAACACAAAGTGAATATCCTATACACGGCGCCTACGGCCATTCGCTCATTGATGAGTTTTGGTTTACAATATGTAAAAGATCACGATTTGTCATCACTGACAAAATTGGGTTCCGTTGGCGAACCGATTAATGAAGAAGCGTGGCACTGGTTCAAGCATAACATTGGCCATGATCATTGTCCTCTTGTTGATACATGGTGGCAGACCGAAACTGGTGGAATTATGATAACCGCGCTTGCCGGTGTTACACCGGAAAAGCCAACTTATGCAACATTGCCTCTGCCAGGAATCCAGCCTGTATTGGTGGATGAAGCCGGAAATATTATCGAAGGAAACGACGTAAGCGGAAACCTGTGCATCAAATTCCCATGGCCTGGAATAATCCGTACGACGTATGGCGATCATGAAAGATGCAAGCAGACGTATTTTTCTGCATACAAAGGCATGTATTTTACTGGTGATGGTTGCCTTCGCGACGAAAACGGATTTTATCGGATTACTGGTCGTGTGGATGATGTACTGAACGTGTCGGGCCATAGAATTGGTACTGCCGAGGTGGAAAATGCAATTAATATGCACCTTGGGGTAGTGGAATCTGCTGTTGTGGGCTATCCTCACGACATTAAGGGGCAAGGAATTTATGCTTATATTATTACGGATAACAGACACGGCGATGCAGAAATGTTCCGAAAAGATATAGCTGCCACGGTTTCACGTATTATCGGGCCTATTGCAAAACCGGACAAAATTCAGTTTGTATCAGGTTTACCTAAAACGCGTTCAGGAAAGATTATGCGACGGATTTTGCGTAAAATATCGGAAGGAGACGTGGCTAATCTGGGTGATACGTCTACGCTTCTTGACCCTTCCGTTGTAGAAGATATTAAAAAAGGGGCGCTATAAAATAGAATTGTAAATTGTTAATGGTCAATTATTAACGCTTGTTTTCAGGCTTATTAATAATTGACCATTGATTTTGGTTTGAAAGAACAAAATCAGGCTTTCACAGAACTTGCCTTATCCGCTGCACAGCCGCATCCTTTTGCACATCCGCCGGCATTTCGGCTATTAATCGATTTCCATAATTTCCACCCCATGTAACCGGCAGCTGCAAGGAAAAGAATAATCACTATAATCTGTTGTAACATCATGGGTTATAAACAATCTATGATTACCAATTGTTCCTGGCCGCTAGCTGGAATGCCTGCTGATAATGATGTTCGCTGTGCCATGCATAGTTTGCTATGACTGTATCCAGCCTGAAAATCTTTTCTGCTTCGGGATGCACATATGTTCTTGCCAGATCGGTTTCATTCATGGAATTTAATAACAATACCCAACGCAAATGAACATAGCGGATCAGTTGCAGGGATAATTCAACCTGAGCCGCTTTGGCATCAGGAAGTTCTGCCCAAAGATCTTCTTTATAGGGCTTGATAGTAGGATTATCTTCTGTTAAAGCGAGTCTGAAACGGGTGTAAGCATTAATATGGCTATCTGCAACATGATGTACCAGCTGCCGTATCGTCCAGCCATCCGGCCTGTAAGGCGTGTTAATTTTGTCTTCATCCCATCCTCCCAGCAGATTAATGAATTTCAGAAGGCAAAGCACTTATGATCTGAATATCGGTTTTTATTTCGGCTGCTGTGTAGCTACTTTGAGGAGTAAATCTCCCGATAGGATAGCGGAGTTGTTCAAGTTCCATGGTTGTTATAAATATTAATTATAAATGATTAATTGCCAGGCCGTCATTTATAGATTGTTATACTACTATAATGGCTAGTTTTATTTACTTAAAAATTCTCACGTATCAGCTCCATCAATTCTTTGTGTGCGCCTGCTGCTGCGATGATATCGCCTCCAAAAAGATAATTATCCCCGCCATTGAAATCAGTAACAGTTCCACCTGCTTCTTTGATCAGTAATACACCCGCAGCCATATCCCAGGAGTTGAGGTTGTATTCATAAAAGCCGTCGAACCGGCCGGCTGCTACATATGCCAGATCCACTGCTGCTGCCCCCATACGTCTGAGCCCATGCGTTTTTTGCATCAGCAGTTCCAGAATATACATGTAGCGTTTTTGCTTTTCAAATTTGTAGTATGGAAAACCGGTTGCTATCAGGCTTTCCTGTAAAACAGGTACTTTGGATACATGCATTTGAATTCCATTACACCATGCGCCGCCACCTTGCCAGCCGTAAAACATTTCGTCCGTACTTGGCTGATGGATCACGCCAACGAGTGGTTCTTTTCCTCTTGCCAAACCTACACTTACACAATAAACGGGTAGGCCGTGAATGAAATTTGTTGTGCCGTCCAAAGGATCAATAATCCAGTTTAGTGCTAACGGATCTGGTTCCTGTCCGGTCGTTCCTTCTTCGGTAATAAAACTTGCTTCCGGCAAAATCTCACTCAGTGCCTGAACCAGGAGCTTTTCAGCCTCTTTGTCGACATAAGACACCAGATTATTCAGATCTTTATATTCAATTCTGTCACGGGAAAAAAGTGCCGCTTCCTGCTGAATAAATAAGGAAGCTTTTCTAACGATTTCTACCGTTTGTTGAGTTAGCAGTTCAAGATTCATTCGTTGATTATCCTTTTTGCGGGATTTTAGAAAGTGAATTATTCATGTAATAAACGCGGATGATCAATGTCAGTAAAATAGGAATAATCACGAGATTATGTTTGGCAAGATTTCCGGTTGCACAAAGTAAAAGAAATCCGTAAAATATCAATAAGAATGGAAACCACGCGGGTTTTTGCTGTGGAGAAATAAATAAAATAAGCGGCAGCCACAGCGGGAAAGCCCACAAAATATCGTAATTAAATGCCGTAACACCATGATTGGTTCCGAACCATAATAACAGGATAAACCAGCCCATTACCCCGCAGATACTGAACAGGATCTTATCCAGAGTAAAATTGACTTTCTCATACTTGATCTGCCAAAAAGTGAATAACAAAACCAATGCTGCCAATGCCCAGAACGTGATCATTGGCGTGAGCCATATTTTACCGGTAATAGGTTGTGCCACGAATATATTACGGCTTGACCCTACTAAGGGCAAAGTCCGGGTTCCAACTTTTATTTTAGAATCCCTGAATGCAGTACTCAGATTATCAGGTAAAAATGTAGCCTGTTCTGCAGTCGCAATTTCATCCGATGGTGCACCTATTGCCAGATCCATGCCAAAATCGGCCCATGGATTTTGTTCGTAAGCATAACGGTCGATCCATTGCCTGAAACTCAGTTTTTCATGCGTGTAACCAGGGAAATTCAGACTGTCGCCGCATGCTGCCTTTAATGCAGTGACCATCCTTGTTGAGCAATTATCAAAAAAGAATTTGTACGCATAATATCTGTTTTGAGGCAAATAATTGTTTTCAAGGAAATTATATAGCTTCTGCTTTTGGCCCGGTGATAAATTTAGAACCTCTTCTTTAATGGATCTGTTTTCAGAAGCCCAATAATCCGTTTGATAATGAAGCGGACTTACTGAGACAGAATATGGCAGAGTCCCCCTCAAAAATTTTATATAAAAATTACCGGTTTCAAAAGCGAACGTTCCATAATTATATGCTCTGTCAATTCCCTGAACCGGATCAGTAATCCAAAGTACGCTATGGCCGAACCCGGAATATAATTCGTTTCCTGGCCCGACTGTGATCAGGCTAACCTTCGCATTTGGACTTAAAGTCCCGAATTGGGCATTCCCGGTCCCAACAATAAATAATGTAAAAAAAGAAATAGTAAACCGGATTTCATTTTACTAAGGTTACAAACCGTAGTATGTATTATTGACCTTTTATTCATGTTGAGATGTTTCAAAACGTTCGTCCTCGTATTTGTCTGATGACTTTTTCTCCTCTGCTTTACCAGCAAGTACGATTACAATTTCACCCTTTATTGTTTTTCCGGAAAAGTAAGCCAAAACTTCTGTTATCGTTCCCCGGATATTTTCTTCATAAATTTTTGTCAGTTCTCTTGAAACTGAAACCTGTCTGTCGGTACCGAAATATTCTGAAAACTGCTGCAAAGCTTTAAGCAAACGATGCGGCGATTCATAAAATATCATCGTTCTGTCTTCATTCACAAGGTTTTGCAAACGTGTTTGCCTTCCTTTTTTATGTGGTAAAAATCCTTCAAAAGTAAACCTGTCGCTAGGTAATCCGGAGTTTACCAG
Source organism: Dyadobacter sp. NIV53 (assembly GCF_019711195.1). Classification (NCBI taxonomy): domain Bacteria; kingdom Pseudomonadati; phylum Bacteroidota; class Cytophagia; order Cytophagales; family Spirosomataceae; genus Dyadobacter; species Dyadobacter sp. NIV53. Next base: position 1,651,031 of record NZ_CP081299.1, on the reverse strand, counting down.
CGCAGGAACAAACGCCGTTGGACCGGGCAGGCATTCGATCGGAATTCCATTTTTAATACATTCTCTCACCAGAAGAAAACCCGGATCAGAAACGGCAGGTGTACCGGCATCTGAGACCAGCGCCATAGTTTCGCCTTTCAATATACGCTCTACAACACGCATAACTGTTTGATGTTCATTGTGAACGTGGTAACTATGCATGGGTTTACTGATGCCCAGATGCTTCCAGTAAGTTGCCGGAAGTCCTGGTGTCTTCTGCTAAAACAACATCCACACTTTTTAATACATTTATTGCACGAAGGGTTATATCTTCAAGGTTCCCGATTGGGGTTGGTACTATGTATAATTTCATTTTTGTTCAAAAATCTGATCAATAGCAGCGGCCAGTTTTCTGTCTTTTTCAGTCACTTTGTCACCGGCGTCATGGGTATTCAACTCAAAATTAACTTTGTTGTAGGTATTGCTCCAAAACGGATGATGATCCATCTTGTCAACAGTTTGGGCCACTTTCGTCATAAAAGCGAATGCTTCTTTAAAATCGCCGAATGTAAAACTGCGCTTTAATTTATTATCTTCTTCTTTCCACATAATCAGGAATTTAGGATTAAGCAACGTACAAGCTCACCGATTTTTATAAACCATGTATCATTATTGAACGAATATACAAGGATAAAACTTGTTTTTAAATTATTCGCACCAATAGCCGAATAGGGAATCATGAAGTATATTTGAACTTTGATTACGCCTTAATCATTATAAGGAAAGTAGATCAGGAGATTACCTGAAAGTTTTTTAAAAATTACGCAGATAAATAAACAGGTTATAAAAGATAGACTTTGATACCTGCCAAAGAATTATGAAAGTAGAACTTGTGCGCGTTAATGACGCTTTTCATTTTGAAGGAAGCGGTTCATCAGAAATCAAAGTACATACCGACGGATCGCCGGAAATTGGTGGTACAAATCTGGGAGTAAGGCCAATGGAATTGCTGTTAATGGGGCTTGCAAGCTGTAGTGCGATTGACGTGGTTCTTATTTTGAAAAAACAAAAACAGGACATTACTGATTTTCGGGTAACAGCGGATGGTGATCGTACGGAAGAAGAAGGTACCAAGCGCTCACCATTCAGAAATATCCACCTGACCTTCAAATTTGTAGGAAATCAGCTCGACGAGAAAAAAATTGACCGTGCCATTGCTCTTTCTATGGAAAAATATTGCTCGGCAACTGCTCAACTGGAAGCTTTGGCGACCATTACACACAGCGTAGAAATCGCAACTGTTTAAAAAATAATCTGTACACATTTTTTGTACTAATAAAATTCAAATGCAGCAATACCACGATTTGCTCCGGCATGTATTAGCCAATGGAGTTCGTAAAACAGACAGGACAGGAACGGGAACGATCAGTGTTTTTGGTTATCAAATGCGCTTTAACCTGAAAGATGGTTTCCCGTTGGTTACGACTAAAAAAGTACATACGAAATCCATTATTTACGAACTGCTCTGGTTTTTGCAGGGAGACACCAATATCAAATATTTGACAGACAATGGTGTATCGATATGGAATGAATGGGCGGATGAAAACGGAGATCTTGGGCCCGTTTACGGTAAACAATGGAGGAGCTGGGAAGGCCCGAATGGCAAATCAGTTGACCAGTTACAGGAAGTCCTGAATCAGTTAAAAAATTCACCGGATTCACGCCGGATTATGGTTTCAGCCTGGAATCCGTCAGAATTATCAATGATGAAATTGCAGCCTTGTCATGCATTATTTCAGTTTTATGTTGCCCCGCCCGACGATTCTGCAGGAGAAACAAGAGGCAAATTATCGTGTCAGCTTTACCAGCGCAGTGCAGATGTGTTTTTAGGCGTACCTTTTAATATTGCCAGTTATGCATTACTGACCATGATGATCGCACAGGAATGCGACCTTGATCTGGGTGATTTTGTATGGACCGGGGGCGACACGCATATTTACAGCAATCACCTGGAACAGGTAGAATTGCAGTTAAGCCGCGAGTTACGGCCGCTTCCAACTATGGCTATTAATCCGGAAGTTAAAAGCGTCTTCGATTTTAAATTTGAAGATTTCGAATTGCTGAATTATAATCCATGGCCCGGGATCAAGGCGCCGGTGGCCGTTTAAAATAATTAAGGGTTAAAAATGAAGAGTGATGAATTAAATATTAGAAAAGGTATTCTTAACTCTTAATTCATCACTCTTCCTATGAGTATTCAGTACATTTTAGAAATTATTGGAACATTTTCTTTTGCTATTTCCGGTGCTCTTGCTATAAAAGGTCAGAAGTATCAGGATTGGTTTGGAGCGAGTTTTACTGCTTTTATTTCATCTATTGGCGGTGGTACTTTGCGGGATATTCTCCTGAATAGTTATCCTTTGGTCTGGATAAGTGACATCACCATCATTTATGCCATTATCACCGGAATTGTAGTAACCTTCATTTTTTACAAATACCTCATCCGTTTAAGAAGAACACTTTTCTTTTTTGATACCTGCGGAATTGCGCTTTTCACTATTGTAGGTACTGAAAAAGCCCTGAATTTAGGAGTAAGACCTGAAATTGCCGCAATTATGGGGATTTTTACTGCTATAATGGGTGGTGTGATCCGGGATGTAATGACCAATGAAATCCCGATTATTTACCGGAAAGAAGTTTATGCAACGGCTTGTCTGGCAGGTGCCTGTTGTTACCTGATTCTTAACAGGATTGGTGTAGAAAGAAATACAGCATTTATTGCTTCTTCTCTGTTGATTATAGTAATCCGGATTTTAGCTGTAAGATATGAATGGACTATTCCGCGGTTTTTCAGGTGAGGGTAGGGGATATAATTTATTTATCCGAATAATGCCCTTTGGCGGAGAGGATGGTCACGATTACTTCTAAATTGTCAATTTTATAAACAAGCCTGTCTTTTGGATTAATTCTCCTTGACCAAAATCCGGAAAGTTCATACTTCAGTTGTTCCGGGTTGCCAGGACCTATCTCTTGATGTTCTTCTAATTCCAAAAAGATAACTTCAACTTTCTTTATATCAGCTTTATTGCCAGATTTATAAAGTTCAGCCAATTGCCTTTTTCTTAATGTCTACAGAATATCTGCCCATATATTTTTGGCATCTTTAATCCTTGTAACATTGCCCTCTTTCGCAGATTTATCAGCATCAAAATTTTTTTTACAAATTCGGGATCGTAGCCATTATCTTCTAAAGCTTCAATTGGCACGATTGCAAACGCTTTGCCATCGCCGCGATTAACGATTACTTTTTCTGTATTCGCTAAAACCGCATATTTTTTGATGTTTTTTCGGAATTCGCTGACTGTTATTGTTCTCATGATATTGCGCTTATAATGTAAAAATAAATACAGTTATGTACATAAACAGGTACATGAGTTGATATGTGTGTTTAAGAATCGTGGACTATTTTAATAACCGGAGATGCCTGACTCCGGTTATTAAAGCTTAAACTTTGCAGGCTTAGTTCCTTAAATTATTCAGTTGAAATTATTTCTTCTTTTTCTTCCCCTTAACCACCGAAGCAGCTTCTTTCACAATTGGCAACTTCGCCGTCATGCCTGCAATTCCTTTTTCAATTTGTCCTTTGTAGAAGCTTGCAAAGGCATTGTCTCCCGATGCTGCTCCAACAGTTAATGCTTTTTGAGCGATGGGTAATGCCTCAGATACTTTTCCTAATTTGTTCAGGATCTGTGCTTTTAGCCAAAGATTTGAAAATGTTTCTTTCAGGCCAATTGATTTGTCAGCCAGTGCTAATGCCTGAGGTAAATCCTTTCCTTTTGATAGCAGATAACCGGACGCAGTTTGCATCGTTGCAGGATCTTCCGGTTTTTCAGCAACTGCTTTGTTCAATGAAGCCATGGTCAGAGTTTGCGTTTCAACTGAAATCTGTACAGGAACTTTCACTGATGACCACGCCAGATTCAAATTGGCGGTGCTGTCGGTAAGATTTGAAAAATCAATGCTGAAAGTTTCAGTATAACCAGCTGATGTAGGAACCACTACAATGCGCGCTATATCGTCAGCTTCTTTGTAAGCATCAATACCTTGGGTAAAATTTTTGTTCAGAATAATAGTCCATGCTGCGCCGGATGGAATGGAAAACAACGCATATTTTCCGGCAGGCACTTTCTTTCCGCCAAAAGAAAATTCAGTACCGGATTCCAGTGTAGTTGCCTGATTGGCCCCTGTACGCCATACTTCATTATAAGGTGCCAGTACAGAACTGTCAGCCAATATCCTGCGTCCCTTAATACTTGGCCTTGAATATTTTACAGTAAAATCCGTAACTCCGACAGTTTGCATGACAATGGCTGCTGGGCTGGCCTGAGGCGTACGCTGAGCTAACGTTGCAGCTGTTATCGCAATGGCAAAGGAGATGGATAGAAGATACTTTTTCATTTCGAATGGGTGGTTTGTTGCTTTAAATATTAAACTTGCGGCGAAATTAGAATGAAAAGTTTAGATAGCCTACAATGAAACGAAACAGTTTACACGCTTTACTTAATTCTTATACGCCAGCAGATTCAGGTGAGCTTGAAATGCTTGCAGATATAAAAAGCTTCGTTAGTAATAACCCTGATTGTTTTGAAAGAAGCCTAGTATGCGGCCATGTCACCGCTTCGGGCTGGATCGTTTCTCCTGGCAAGGACGAAGTTTTACTTATGCATCACCGCAAACTGGATCGCTGGTTTCAGCCAGGCGGACATTGTGACGGAGATCCGGATGTAATAGGCGTTGCAGCAAAAGAAGTGGAAGAAGAAACCGGACTTCAAAATGTGAAATTATTGCAAAATGGAATTTTTGATGTAGATATTCATCTCATTCCTGCTAATAGTAAAGATGCTGCACATAATCACTATGATATCCGATTCTTGTTTGAAGCAGATCCGGCAGAGGAACTGATCATCAATATCGAATCGCGTGATGTCAAATGGATACCAATTCAGAAAATTGGAAATTTAAATGATTCAGAATCTATCATGCGGATGGTAAGGAAAACTATTGCTTTATAAATTTTAAAGCCCGTTCCAGATTTCCCACTTTGATTTTCGCTATATATAATCCGGTCGTTAATGCTTTTGTATTGACAGCCATTGTTTGGGAAAGATTCACATCATAATTTGAAAGCAATCCGCCATTCGAATGAAAAATCCTGAATGATGCTTTTTTGCCAACTAACGACTGGGGAATCGTTAATATCAGATCATTTGCGGTTGGGTTTGGAGAGAGTATGATAGATTTTAGTAAGTCATTTTCTACGCCCAACGGTTTAAATTCGTCGTAAATAATATTCTCAGCTTTGCTTACACTGGGAACTCCATATCCGAGCATATTATCAGGATTATTAGCCTGGTTTCCTGATCGTTTCAGTACAGAAATAACTTGCTGAGCTGAAAGATACGGGTATGCCTGCCATAAAATCGCTGACAAACCTGCAATTAGCGGAGTTGAAAAAGAAGTACCATTATTTAAACCTACATTTCCTGATGCATTACCAACGACAGTTCCCGCTCCAACAGCAGCAACATCTGGTTTTTGCTGACCAATGTAATTAGGCCCAATTGAACTGAATGCAGCGTAGCTCAGGTCATAATTTGTTGCGCCTACGCTCAAAACGGAATCTACATCGGCCGGAGCAGTAATATAACGCCAGGGATCGTTGCCCTCATTTCCAGCGGAGATTACTACTAAGATACCTTTTCTGGTAGCATAGCGGGCGGCACGGCTTATGATTGTTGTTTTCCCATCCATATCCGCATAAGTATGATTATATGCCGGAGTGTCAAATTCTCCGTCGAAGTAACTGTAACCCAGTGATGAACTGATTATATCAGTACCCACACTATCAGCTCTTTCAGCCGCTAAAAGCCATGTTATTTCTTCATAAGGCGATTCAACCAGGTTAGCTTCTGTTACGTACAATGCAAAAGTAGCTTTAAACGCTGCACCAATCATGGAAGAAGGTGCGTAAGCAGCGATGGTCGATAGTACTTCAAGCCCATGGGACCCGTCATTGTACACGTTACCATCCCGGCCAACAAAATCATGTGTATCCAACACGCGGTTTTCATCAAAAACAGGCTTTAAAAAACCGAGATTTTTACCGTTTATAAAACCATTATCAATTACGGAAATGATCATATTTTCTCCGTGAAAGCCTTTGTCGTGCAATTGAGGCACTTCCATTAACGCCAATTGGTCATTCATTCTGCCATAATTCAATTCTTCCGATGTTTCCATCTTTCGATCAACAGCACTGATTCTTTCAATGCCGGGAGATTTGGATGTAAGATTTGCAACTGGTAGATTGAGTTCAATCCCTTTATAAAAACTTAGCTTTTTAATATCTGCCAGTTGTGCATCCGATGCTTCCACCAAGGAACCATTGAACCATCGGGAAGAGTAAATGACCTTTGCGCCCGTTTGTCCAATGGCCCAGACATAACCCGGATTTACCGGAAAATCCTGGATAGTTACGGGAATATTCTGACGTGCTCTACGGGAAATTGAACGCTCAGACAGAAATTCAGCAGGCTTATCAACAGTATATAACGAATTGGCTTTATCCTTATATAGAATAAGATAACGTGGATTACTTTGGGCGATTCCGTAACTTGTTGTAAATAAGATACAAAACAGAATTAGTAATATAGATTTAGCCATTATTTTCAATCATTTTTAATTGTGCTAAGCTCTTTCCAGCCGGTATTAATAACTCCATTCCCTACACAATCAGACGGGTTGCAATATTGTAGAAATACTTTTTCCTTCCTGATTAAGCCAACGTCTTTTGCATATATTTCTATATACTTATTTTTTGATAAAAGTGTTGAGTCGTCCTGCCTGATAATTGTAACTGTATTGGGGTAAATTGTATTGCCGATCTGAAATGGCTCACCCACATCAACTGCCCTGAACATGGTCTCACCGTTGGAATTAAATAGATTTCCATTCCACATCACTTTTTCAGTCAAAGGGAAACACATATTTACTATTGTCCGGCCATTTTCCTGGCTTAAAGCTTTATCCAGAGTATGCCAGGATGTACCGGTAGAATCCAATTTCCATTCTGATTTATTCTCCTGAACATAATACATGGTTTTGAAAACCTGCTGTTCATGGATATCCTTAAATGAATCTGAGATAACCTGTAATGTTAATAAATGATCGGTTTCCGGTGATGAAGATAGTGAATAAATTGTACGTTCAATATCGAATTTTGTAGATTGACCTATACTTAAAGGAAAATATGCGGAGTCGGAATTGGAAGACAGATTCTCTTTGGAGCACGAAATAGTGGCAAGTAATAAAAATAACACTTTAATGTAAAATTTTATCCTGACACTCATATTGTAAACTCTGGACTTTGTACGGCGCAGCTGCGCTTCTGAACTCTAAACTTTAAAACTTCTCACTTTTCCCTCCCAAATGCTGGCAGTCCAACAGCGCATTAAAGCCTGAATATGGTACAATGGTTTTTAAATATCCATAATTATCGGCCAGTGGGATAGTCCGGTTATTGTCTCCCATAGAAATATCGACGTCATTCATTCCAAACTGACAGGGGTGTTCGTAACCAACCGCGTGCGTAATTTCAATGATTTCCTTTGACAGGGTTTTCATGTAATTGTAAAACCGTTCACTTTTTAAAGTCGGGTCAAGACCAGCACCTAGCCATTTGTTATTGGTAGTAATGCCGGTAGGGCAATTGTTCGTATGGCAGGTTTGTGCCTGGATACAGCCAATCGACATCATAGCTTCCCTGGCAACATTGATGATATCGGCGCCCATGGAAAACGCCATTACTGCCTGAGCGGGTAAACCTAGTTTACCCGATGCAATAAAAGTAATTTTATCAGTCAGGTTTCTTTTTTGAAATATTTTATAAACTGTACTAAAAGCAAATACAAGAGGTAATGCTACGTGATCGGCAAAAGATGGTGGTGCAGCTCCGGTACCTCCTTCGCCACCATCTATAGTTATAAAATCAGGCCCTTTTCCGGTTTCAATCATCATATCGGCCAGTTCCTCCCACATATCTGTTTTCCCTATGGCTGATTTAATTCCAACGGGCAAACCAGTTGATTCAGCCATTTGCTCAATGAATTCAATCATACCCCGAACATCAGAAAATGCACTGTGATAGGGAGGAGAAACAATATCAATGCCCATAGGCACCTGGCGAATTTCAGCAATTTCGGCCGTTATTTTACTTGCAGGAAGCACACCACCTTTACCTGGCTTTGCACCTTGTGATAATTTAAGCTCGATCATCCTTACGAACGGATTATTCTGGGTCATTTTGACTAGTTTCTCCATCCTGAAATTCCCTTCGTTATCACGAACACCAAAATAGGAGGTGCCCATGTTGAAAACCACATCGGCACCAAATTTGTGATACGGCGACAAGCCACCTTCGCCAGTATTATGATAATTGCCAAATTGTAACGACCCTTTATTCATGGATTCTACCGCACGGGCGGACAAAGACCCAAAACTCATGGCACTGATATTAATCACAGAATGAGGCCGGTACGGACGCCTGCGCTGGTGGTATTCACCAATTACCTTTGCTGACGGGATGGTGTAGTGGTTGGGATCTTTTCCATTGCTTACATGATGCGGATGTGCTGCCGGAAGTTTGTAAGGTAACATAGCCGGTTTGATCAAAACATAACCAGCTTCCTGCATATCCTGATCTGTTCCAAAACCCTGGTAATTATTTTCATTTTTTGAGGAAGCATAAATCCAGGATCTCTGGCGGCGGTTGAATGGAAGTTCTTCCCGGTTATTAGCTACAATATATTGCCGCAATTCAGGCCCGATCTTTTCGATCATGTAACGAAAATGACCAAGAAGTGGAAAATTATGCTGAATTGTATGTTTTCTTTGCAGCATATCTCTAAGTGCTATTGCTAAAAGAGGAAGCACAATATAAACCCAAACAGGAACAGAGGAAAGAAAAGAAAGAGCGGAGGATTCCATTGAAATGCTTATTGACAGTGTGTGGTAAACCGGTCAGAAAGAAATAGCCTGGCTATTGCATTCGGGCCGGTTTTTAGAAAATGAAAAATTATATTTCCTGCCATTCGGTAACAACAGCAAGATCTTTCCAATATCCCGGATAAGATTTTACAACTACATCCGGTTCTTCAATAATTATCGGACGAACCATTCCAACTGGTGCAAATGCCATAGCCATGCGATGATCGTCATACGTATGAATAGAGGGAGTCTCATTTTCCGACCAGTTTTCTATGTTTGAAACACGGTATAAATGGTTGGTTTCAATTTCATTCAGTTCTGCACCGATTTTTTGCAGCTCTTGCTGAAGAGCCAGTACGCGGTCTGTTTCTTTTATTTTAAGACTTTCGATTCCGGTTAAAGAAAGAGGAATTTTTTTAATTGCACAGCAAACTGCGACTGTTTGAACCAGGTCGGGGCAATTGGCAAAATCCCATCCGATAGAAGCTGCTGCGGGTATTTTTTTAAGAAGCACACCACGTTCGGTAAAAACGCTGTCAACGCCCAAATGGCTCATGATCTCAACAATCGCGCTATCGCCTTGCAACGATGCTTTTTGTAAACCTAAAAGTTCTACTTCTGCATCATCAGCAAGTGCCACAATGCTATACCAATAACTTGCGCCGGACCAGTCAGATTCAATAGCATATGGAGCTGCCTGGTATTTCATTGGCGGAACATGTAAAGTATTTGTTTTCCAATCCGCTTTATAATCAATGCCAAATGTTGCCATCTGGTTGAGTGTCATTTCAATATACGGGCGTGAACCTACTTCGCCATTCAGTTTGATTGTCAGTCCGCTTGGTAATGCAGGGGCAATAAGAAGTAACGCTGATACATACTGGCTGCTCACGTCACCACGCATACTCAATTCATTCTGGCCTGAATAAGAAAATCCATTGATCAGAAGAGGAGGATAACCTTCTGCATTTTCATATTGAATGTCTGCTCCTAAAATCCGCAATGCATCAACCAGGATTCCAATCGGGCGTTCACACATTCGCGGCGTACCGGTCATGCGTTTTTTCTGGTTGGTTACAGCAAAATAGGCAGTCAAAAAACGCATGGTAGTTCCTGCATCAATAACATCCGCAACCGGCTCAGCGGATTGCAATAACCGCTGCATTGTTTGTGAGTCGCGGGCCTCAGAAATATTGGAAAGCTCACATTGAAAACCTGTAAGTGCATTGATAATCAAGGCTCTGTTGCATTCGCTTTTAGACGCTACAAGTCTTATTTCGGCTCTTATTGGTTGTTGAGGTGGTTGTACAAGAATAGATTTCACTGGAATTTCGGATTTTTTGGCGTGTTTAACGCGGGGTTTGATAAGTGAAAACAACGCAAAGCGTGAAGTTTCACAGAGTTACATTTATATATCTGAATATATACAGATTTTGGTTAAAATAGCAGGCTTTAATAGGTTTCAAGTACTTTCAGCTTGTTTTTATGGTTCATTTTCAGAGAAGCAAAAGTCATTTTGTAACAGAATAAACCTGTAACCATTAATGCGCCGCCTACAATAATAGACGAAGAGTCGGTTGTAAAACGTTTATTATCAATCCCTTTATTGAAAAAATCAGCACCGATGTAAATTAGTCCTGCCAAAGGAAGAAATACAGCTGCCTGGGAAACAAAAGGTATTCTCCGCGAAACCTTCATAAGACGGATATCTTTTAAAAGTATTTCCTGATAATCCATTCTTCCCACTGCCTCATTGACAATACCAATAGTAAAAGAAGAATCGTTCACACTTGCGATAGTTTCATTGAACCGGATTGTTTCATTATTCATCCTGAACTTAATATTATCGCCAGGAAAAAACGATAACGGTGAAAACCGCCGAGAACAGGAGACGCATCGAGAACAAGATATTTTTGGCCAGGAGCACCAATGACTCGGTTATCTCCGCTTTGTTTAAGGAAAAGCTCTTCGCTGCTCAGTGCATTTTGTGGATCGTAGTGATCCTGAGACCATGCAGGAACATTTCCTAAGGCAGACAAAAAGAATATGATAAGGTATTTTCTCATGATTGAAGATGAAAGGTTCAAATATAGGAAATCATTATTTAAACGGGCAAAACAAATACAATGTTGCTTGATCAAAAGTTATAAATTGTCTGGCTCGTGGGTCTCTTCTTTTAATACTTTAACTGAAACTCCGCCGGAAACAAGCATTTTCATCATGTCGGTTGTAGTGGCATTCAAATAGGTAACATTTTCGGTTGGAACAATAAATAATTCTCCTGAAAGCGAATAGGATAATGGCATATATACGGCCACATGATCGGATATATTTAAGTGACTCAGGTCTGTCTGTGTAATAAATCCGATTTTTTTAATTCCTGTTTCTTTATACATCGTAACAAGAACCGGCTGGTTGAATTTCTTTTTGTCGCCAACAAAAGCCAGGATCAGATCTTTAATGGAATAATATATCAGGCTGACCAGTGGTATGCGGCGCATGATATTTTCTGCAAATTTTAAAAATGATTGCGGGACAATGGTAGAAAAGAAGAAACCAAGCAAAATAATGCCGCTCACAATAATTAGTACACCCAAACCCGGGAGATAAACTTCCTGGTGTTCGGAAATAGAAATGTTAATAGGGATTATGTTATCCAGAAACTCAATTCCTGACCAGATAATAAGTCCGGTAGCATACAAAGGAGCTATTAAAACAAGCCCTCTGATGAAATAACTAAGTATTCGTTTCAGTAAAAAGTTTTTAATCTTCATCAATAATTTGTGCTTGTGATGCAGAGGATTACACCAAAACTATATACGAAGGTACAGATTTAAATGCTTTTAAATTCATTTGCAATGGCATTTGCCATTCATAAAGGCATGCAAAAACTGATCATTAAAATGAAATATTGGACGTTGGAAATGTAATATTGATATTTGCACCCGCTAACATTAAAAGTTAGCTTTTAAGTGTTATTAAAAACACATTGTCTTTCCATTATTTAGTATATATGTATCAGGCGAGTTATTTAAAACATTTTACAGAAGAAGTATTTCTTGCCATAGGGTGTTCAGCAGAAGAAGCATTACTGGCTTCCCAGGTTTTAATCAGTGCTGATTTAAGAGGTGTTGATTCTCATGGAATTGCCCGGCTTGCGGGTTATGTTCGTCTCTATGACAACGGAAGGCTGAATCCTACGCCAGACATTAAAGTGGTTTACGAAACACCAAGCACTGCGGTAGTGGACGGTGATCGTGGATTGGGATTGATAGTAGCGCCGCGGGCTATGGAAATTGCCATGGAAAAAGCAGAGAAAGTAGGGTCAGGCTGGGTTTCAGTTCGAAATTCGAATCATTTTGGTATTGCGGGTTATCATGCAATGCTGGCTTTACAAAAGGAAATGATCGGTATGACCATGACCAATGCTGCACCATTGGTTGCTCCTACTTTTTCGCTGGATAAATTGTTAGGAACCAATCCGATAGCAGTTGCTGTCCCTGCAAATGAAGAACCTCCGTTTGTTGCTGATTTTGCTTCTACGGCGGTAGCTTACGGAAAATTTGAAATATTACAGCGGAAAGGTTTACCAGCGCCACTGGGATGGGCACAGGATGCAGAAGGAAATGACACGACAGATTCCAATGCCGTAAAAAGCGGGGGAGGTTTGCTTCCTCTCGGCTCGGACAGAGAACACGGAAGTCACAAAGGATATGGATTAGGTGCTATTGTGGATATATTTTCGGGTGTTCTTTCGGGCGCTAATTTTGGTCCATGGGTGCCGCCGTTTGCTACTGCAGGGTTTATGTCAGCTCAGGCAGGAGTTGGATTAGGAACCGGTCATTTTTTAGGCGCAATGCGGATTGATGGATTCCGGCCAGCGAATGAATTTAAGGAAGATATGGACAAATGGATACGCGCGTTTCGCGGAGCCAGAGCCGTTGAAGGTAAAAAGGTGCTTATTCCAGGCGATCCGGAAAGGGAAACTGAGGCAATTCGGAGTGTAGAGGGAATTGAACTTTTAGAACCTGTTATTTTGTCATTGTCTGAACTGGCTAAGCGTTTTGGTATCAGTTTTGAAAATAATTTATAGATACTTTTTTAAATATTTAAACAGCTGATGGCTAATTGCTGACAGCTCAAAGCGAATTTCCATGTCCCGTAATTTCAAAATAGGAGCATTTGTCACCATTGCGATGCTGACAACCACATTTACCTTTTATTTCTGGCAGATTTTCAGAACCCCAAATATTCAGCTTGACAAACAAACCAGTTTTGCTTTATTGATTCCTGAAGGTGCAACTTATAAAACGGTTCTGGATACATTGAATAAACACAATGTAATCAATGACCATATTTCATTTCAGTTTTTGGCCAAAATGCTTAGCTATCCTGAAAATGTAAAACCTGGCCGTTATGTTTTTAAGCCGAATACGAGCAATTACCAGGCAGTTAAAAAACTTCTTTCTGGTGTTCAGGATCCTTTGAGACTGACATTCAATAACATCAGGTTAAAAGAAGATCTGATTGAAAGGATTGGAAGCCGGTTTGAGTTTGGGGAAGACAATTTCAGGAAGGCGCTGAACGACCCCGAAGTTTGCAGGAAATACGGACTGGATACGCTTACAATTGTATCCATGTTTTTGCCGAACACGTATGAAATATTCTGGACAACAGGAACCGAAAAGTTTTTGGACAGGATGCATTCTGAATACAAAAAATACTGGACAGATGAAAAGGTAGCGAAAGCAAAAGCCATTGGTTTAACACCTGTTCAGGTTTCAATTCTAGCATCGATTGTGGAAGAAGAACAGGCACGAAAAGTGGATGAAAGGCCTCGCGTGGCCGGATTATATATCAATCGTTTGAATGCATTGATGCCATTACAGGCCGATCCGACTATTAAATTTGCTTTACAGGATTTTGCTATTAAACGTATTTTGAACGAGCAGCTAAGGGTTAAGTCGCCTTACAATACTTATGTAAATACAGGGCTTCCTCCCGGCCCGATCCGTGTGGCGGATTTTAATTCTCTGGATGCAGTTTTGAATTACGATAAACATGATTATCTATACATGTGTGCCAAAGCCGATTTGTCTGGTTACCATGCATTTGCCACAACATATGAAGATCATTTAAATAACGCACGTATGTATCAGGCTGAACTGAACCGCCTTAAAATCATGAAATAACGAATTTTAAATTATAGTAATTACAACCTGAATAAGAACATATTCTTATTCAGGATTTTTCATTTTTATAACTTTACACTTCCTGTTTTAAAAATAATGTTTACTTACGAAGTAAAAGGAATACGGGTGCGATATGCGGACACCGATCAAATGGGATATGTATATTATGGCAATTATGCACGCTATTATGAAATAGGAAGGGTAGAGGCGTTACGTAGTCTGGACTTCCACTACAAAGTTATGGAAGATGAAGGTGTGATGATGCCAGTTTATGAAAACCGGTCTAAATACTTAAAACCAGCCCGTTACGATGATCTGTTAAGCGTGAAAGTTACGTTAAAAGAGCTCCCAGGCGTCCGTGTAATTTTTCATTATGAAATAAGAAACCAGGAAAACGCTTTATTGAATACAGGAGAGACGACCTTGGTTTTTCAGAGACGGGATAATGGAAAGCTTTGTGTTGCACCAGGTACACTTATTGACAAGTTAAAACCGTATTTTGATTCTGAATAAATTATCAGAAACGTTATGCTGGACAGACTGCTGCAAAATTATCAAATCAAGCGACTGATCATATGGTTACAACGCACAATGCTATTTCGCGGAACAGCATCATTGTATGATATATTAGCCAATCTTGTTCAAAGCAACCGTAAATATGATATTGATCAGCGGGCTTCTGCTGTGGCTTATAATTTGACGCTGGCATCTTTCCCAGCGATTATTTTCTTATTTACGCTCATCCCATATATTCCAATTATGAACCTGGACAAACAGATCATGATGTTGTTAAAGGAAGTGATGCCAAGAGGAATCTACGAAGATGCTGATCAAACGATCATGGACATTCTGAGCAGGCCAAGGAAAGGGGTTTTGTCGTTCGGTTTTATTTTTGCCATGATCGCATCTACCAACGGAATGATGTCGCTCATGCATTCTTTTGACATGGTTTTTGAGGATAAGGAAACGCGTGGATTTTTAAAAACCAGAGGAATTGCTATCATTCTTACCCTCATGCTGATCCTTGTATTATGCCTTTCCGTTGTACTGCTGATCGTAGGTGATGCTGCCATGCACATTTTAAGCGAATGGCATATTATACGGGATAACTGGGTCATTGTCCTGTTAAATATGACGCGTTATCTGATTAGTTTCGGGTCATTAATGCTGGTAATATCTCTCGTTTACAGGTTCGCTCCCACACGCGGTACACGTTATGCTTTCATTAATCCCGGTTCTATTGTCGCTTCAATACTTATTTTAACAGCCACTTACGGTTTTTCTTTCTATTTATCCAGATTCAGTTCCTACAATAAATTATATGGCTCAATCGGAACCATGATCGCACTGATGATTTGGTATTATTTACTTGCATTACTGATTATCCTCGGCTTTGAAATTAATGCGAGTATTGAAAGGGCAAAAAGGCGCATTTCTAAATGACATATTCCGCTGTTATACCGAATAATAACAATCCCTTCACAGCCGCTGTTTAATTGGCGAAATTTGTGACTTTCACTGATACTTAGCGTTTAAGAAAGGTGTCTGTGGAATATATCAAATGGGATGTACCGGAATAATGGAAAATATTGAAAAACCATTGGTAACAAGTAGTTCTGACTGCTTACAATCATCAGAAATATGTGGCTGAAGCACTTAATTCAGTGCTATCACAAAGCTATAACCATATACAGCTTATTGTAGTTGATAACGCCAGCTCAGATAATACACTTGCGTTAATTGAGAACAAAAAAACAACTTCAACGGATTTTACCCTGATCAGGAATTCTTTCAACAAAGGGATTTGCGCTGCTTTTAACCAGGGATTAGCCTTAGCAAAGGGGAAATATATTATTGATCTTTCGGGAGATGATGTTCTGTTGCCGGAACGGATTGAAAAGCAGGTTCAGGCCTTCGAATTGTTGGCTAACGATTATGCCGTAGTTTTTTCTAATGCGCGTTATATTGATCAGAATGGAGAAAAACTAAATTTTCATTATCAGGTCGATGAAAATGGTAAAGCAGTAGAAAGTGTTCCTTCCGGTGATGTTTATAAAAATGTTTTGGAAAAATATTTTATCTGTACGCCAACGATGATCATGCGGACTGAAATCCTTCATCTAATGGGCGGATACGATGAATCTTTGAAATTTGAGGACTTTGATTTTTGGGTACGTTCTTCCGTTCAGTTTAAATATTTTTACCAGGACGAAATTTTAACTTATAAGAGAAAGACGCCTGGGTCGTTGGGTACCCAGGTTTATAAAAAGGGAAGTGGTATACTGGCTTCCTATTATACTGTATGTAACAAAGCTTATGATCTGAATCGCGATCAGGAAGAGTTTGATCTATTGGCAGCCAGAATCCGTACATTTATACGAAAATGTTTTTATGCACAGGAATTTGAATTAGCGATTGAATTTAAGAAGCTGCTTAATTATATTGAGAATCCCGGATGGGAAACACAAACTATTATTTTGCTGTGTTATCTAAGAATTCCGGTCAATGTTATTTACAGGATCTACATTCGTTTGCAAAATTTTTTTACTGGCAGGAAGGATTTAACTTTAAAAACTGTTACTGTATAAAGCTAATTTCTTATCATGCCCGCTGAATTTATTCGAATTTACCCTGAAAATCCTGACGAAAGACGAATCCGGCAGGTTGTAGATTGCCTTCGTAACGGAGGTTTAGTGATTTATCCAACAGATACCGTATATGGTCTTGGTTGTGATATTTATAATACAAGAGCAGTAGAGAAAATTGCAAGAATAAAAGGTATTAAACCCCAAAAAAACGATTTTTCATTTATTTGCTATGATCTGAGCCATATTGCAGATTTTGCAAAAGTGGGCAATTCAGCATTTAAATTGATGAAAAAAGTACTGCCTGGACCTTATACATTTATTCTGGATGCAACCGGTAATGTTCCCAAATTGTTAAACACAAATAAGAAGACAGTAGGTATACGGGTACCGGATAATTTAATTCCCAGACTGATAGTAAAAGAATTAGGTAATCCTATCGTTACTACTTCTATAAAGGATGATGATGAAATAATGGAGTATTCAACCGATCCTGAATTGATATTTGAAAAATTCCAGCATCAGGTTGACATGATCATTGACGGAGGTTACGGAGGGAACATCGGTTCGACGATTATCAGGGCAGATGGTGATGATTTTGAAGTAGTACGTGAAGGACTTGGTGATACTTTCCTCTTCTTGTAAATAAATTGCACTCAGCTAAGTTAATATTGAATAATATAGTTCATGCAAAATATTTATTATTATTTTTTTGATAATATCGTAACCCTTTCTCATATTTGATAGTGCCGGAAATATCTGTTACAGAACCCGTTTTTAAAGAAGTACGCTTAGAATTACAATACCTTCCCTGTCTTGAATATTTCACGTGCATTCTTGATTTTGACCGAGTGTGGATTGATGTTGAAGAGAAATATATAAAGCAAACTTACAGGAACAGGTGCAAAGTACTCACAGCAAATAAAATTGATACGTTAACAGTTCCGGTTAAGACCGGAGGAGTGGATACATTAACAAAAGATGTGAAAATTGATTACAGCCAGGACTGGATCAGGCGTCATTTGGGTTGCTTCCAGTCAGCTTATGGGAAATCCCCCTTTTATGAATATTACGCTCCGGAGCTGATTGCGGTTTTTCAAAAAAAATATGATTTTCTTATTGACCTTAATTATGATTTATTGACAATTTGTCTTAGATTGGTGGGTGTAAAGAAAGAGGTTGTGTACAATTTGTCAGGCTCCGAAATGTCTCAAAACAAGGTAATTAACGCTATTTCTATTATAAATAATAAAAAAAATACAAATATTTATAATTATTATCAGACAATACCGTATTATCAAACCTTCGGGAATGATTTTGTGAGTAATTTGAGTATTGTTGATTTAATCTTTAATATGGGGCCCGAAGCAAGAAGTGTTTTGTTAAGTTCCTGCAAGAGACAATGAGGCTTTTGAACAAAGATTGTTCAAGTAGCGTTTAAAATATTAAAACACTTTTTATTGCTACAAATGGAAGCAAAATTTTCGAATAGAGTGAAGGAAGTAATCTCTCTTAGCCGGGAAGAAGCGCTACGGTTAGGTCACGATTATATCGGTGCCGAACACTTATTACTAGGAATGATACGTGAAGGCGATGGAGTTGCAATTGGTTTATTGAAAAAACTTGGTGTTTCCCTTGATGATGTCCGACAGACAATAGAGCAGGCAACTAAGGGTGCTGCTACGAATAATGTAAAAAACCTGCAGAATATTCCATTGACCCGACAGTCAGAAAAAGTTTTGAAAATTACTTATCTGGAAGCTAAAATTTTCAAGAGCCCTTTGATAGGCACTGAACATTTACTTTTGTCAATTTTACGTGATTTGGACAATGTAGGTACCCAAATCTTACATAAGTTTAACGTTAATTACGAAGTCATTAAAGAAATGTTAGAATATCAATCATCTGGTTCGAGGCCCCATATGGGACCGGAAACCGAAGACGGAGACGACGAGGCAAGAGGTGGAATGTTTGGAGGAGGTGGATCAGCTTCAGGAAAAGAATCAAAAGGAGCGGAAAAATCCCGTACTCCGGTTTTAGATAATTTCGGCCGTGATTTAACGAAAATGGCAGAAGTTGGTAAGCTCGACCCAATTGTGGGCCGTGAAAAAGAAATTGAGCGTGTAGCACAGATATTAAGCCGACGTAAAAAGAATAATCCAATCCTGATTGGTGAACCTGGTGTAGGTAAAACTGCAATTGCGGAAGGCCTCGCACTTAGGATTATCCAGAAAAAAGTTTCCCGCGTCCTTTTTGGAAAACGCGTTGTTACTCTGGACCTGGCCTCACTGGTTGCTGGTACAAAATACCGCGGACAATTTGAGGAACGTATGAAGGCTGTCATGAACGAGCTTGAAAAATCTCCGGACGTAATTCTTTTTATAGATGAGCTTCATACTATTGTTGGTGCAGGTGGCGCGTCTGGCTCGCTTGATGCTTCCAATATGTTTAAACCTGCCCTTTCACGCGGTGAAATTCAGTGTATTGGCGCTACTACATTGGACGAGTATCGTCAGTATATAGAAAAGGACGGGGCCCTGGCTCGTCGTTTTCAAATGGTAATGGTGGATGCTACTTCTATCGAAGAAACCATTCAGATCCTGGAAAATATCAAAGATAAGTATGAGGAACATCACCATGTTAATTATACTCCTGAGTCAATCACAACGGCCGTAAAATTATCTGAACGTTATATCACCGACAGATTCCTTCCTGACAAGGCAATTGATGTAATGGATGAAGTGGGTGCTCGCGTTCATATCAGCAATATTACGGTTCCTGAGGATATTCTGGTTCTTGAAGAGCAGATTGAAAATATCAAACAGGAAAAGAACCGTGTTGTTAAAAGCCAGAAGTATGAAGAGGCTGCGCAATTGAGGGATCGTGAAAAGAAATTAATAGATCAGCTTGATAGAGCTAAACTGGCTTGGGAAGAAGAAACCAAACAAAAACGTTATACGGTAACTGAGCATAATGTAGCAGAGGTTGTTGCGATGATGACAGGAATTCCTGTTACAAATGTTTCAATGGACGAAGGCAGAAAGTTACTTAATATGGCTGATGAACTGAAAGCCAAAGTAATTGGCCAGAATCCTCCGATTGAGAAACTGGTGAAAGCGATCCAACGTACAAGGGTTGGATTGAAAGATCCCAAAAAACCAATTGGATCGTTTATCTTCCTTGGCCCAACCGGAGTTGGTAAAACCGAGCTTGCAAAAGTACTGGCAACTTACCTGTTTGATAAAGATGATTCGCTGGTTCGTATCGATATGAGCGAGTACATGGAGAAATTCAGTGTATCTCGTTTGGTTGGAGCGCCTCCGGGATATGTTGGTTACGAAGAAGGTGGTCAGTTAACTGAAAAAATCCGTCGCAAACCTTATAGTGTGGTATTGTTGGATGAAATTGAAAAAGCTCATCCGGATGTCTTTAATATTCTGCTTCAGGTTCTGGATGATGGTATATTAACTGACGGATTAGGCCGCAGAGTTGATTTTAGAAATACGATCATTATCATGACTTCCAATATCGGGGCACGTGACCTGAAAGATTTTGGGGCTGGAATAGGTTTTTCTACCAAAGCTAAATCTGAAAATCTGGATGATATCATGAAAGGCACGATTCAAAGTGCGCTTCGTAAGGCATTTTCACCGGAATTCCTGAATCGTCTGGATGATGTAATCGTTTTCAACTCGTTACAAAGAGAAGACCTGCACAAAATTATTGATATTTCTCTTGGGAAATTATTTAACAGAGTGAAAGGCCTTGGTTACGAAATAGAACTAACCGTGGCAGCCAAAGATTTCTTATCAGAAAAAGGATATGATCCTCAATACGGAGCACGTCCGCTTAACCGCGCGATTCAGAAATATCTTGAAGATCCGGTTGCTGAGGAAATACTTAAAGGTGATTTACGTGAGGGGGATGTTTTGGTAGCAAATCATGAAGAAAACACGGAAGAGCTGACAATTGTTGTTCGCAAAAAACAAGAAGAGGTAGCGAACTAAGCTACCCTTGTATAATATAATTGAAGAGGAATGGATCATCAGATCCGTTCCTCTTTTCATTTTAATGAACCTGGAATATGTATTTTAAAATGGATACATATTTAAGCAAATAAACGTTATGAATTAGTTTATATTTAGCCCTTGAAAATTCTTATATAACAAATGAAAAACGGACTTCTGCAATTCATTATTTTGCTTAATCTTAGCCTTCTTATAGTTCCTAAAAACTCTAATGCGCAGAAACTTTCTTCCGGTCCTCAGGTACTTACTTTTTTTTCGGACGCAGATGATACAGAGCAACCTTACGGTTTATACCTTCCTGAAAATTACGATCCGGCAAAAAAATATCCTTTGGTAATGATGCTGCATGGAGCAGGTTCCAACCACAGACTTGAATTGCGCCGTGTATTTGGCAAAAGTAATGCAGAGGGTGAAACTGATGTGGAAGCATCGCGTTATTTTCCCAAATGGGATGGCGTTGATTACATTGTTGCATCGCCATATGCACGTGGAACCGCGGGTTATCAGGGAATACCGGAAAAAGATGTTTATGATGTGCTGGATGACGTGAAAAAGCGATTTAATGTAGATGAGAACAGGATTTATCTTACTGGTTTATCTATGGGAGGCGGAGGTACACTCTGGATCGGGCTTACGCGTCCGGATATCTGGGCTGCTATTGCACCTGTTTGCGCCGCACCACCGGCTGGTACTATGGATCTTGCTGTGAATGCACTTAATTTTCCAGTGCATTTTTTTCATGGAGATGCTGATCCTGTTGTTCCTGTTGAAGGTACACGAAAATGGGTCTCACATTTGCAGGATATTGGCGTAGAGGTTTTTTATAAAGAATTTGCTGACGTAAAACATGACAGTTGGGTAAATGCTTATGATAACGAATATATTTTTGAATGGTTTGGTCCGGCAATCCGGAATCCATATCCTGATCAGGTACGGTTTGTTAGTAAGCTGTATAAATATAATAAAGCATTCTGGGTAACGTTTGATAAAATTACTCAGGGAACCGTGGCTGAAATTGATGCTAAGTTTCAGAAAGAGAATACATTGCTTGTTACCACGAAAAATCTGGAAGGTATTACTTTAAATCTCACTGGACATCCGAAATTTAAGCCGGGTGCAGAATTACTGGTAAACATTGACGGAGTTGCATTGAAATCAAAAAGTGACAGCACTATTTCTTTTGTCAGAAACAATCATGTATGGGCTATTGGTAAAGAGAAAAATCAAAGCACACTATATAAGATGAAAGGTGCTGAGGGGCCAATTTATGATGCATTTTCCAGCAGGCATGTATATGTCTACGGTACACAAGATAATCCTTCAGCAGAAGAGTTGAAAAAAAGGATGGATATTGCTAATCAGGCAGCTGATTGGTCATACAATCGTGGGCCCTTTTTAGGACGTGTTATGTTCTTTCCACGCGTGATGTCGGACAAAGAAGTAAGAAAAAGTGATACTGAGAGTTCTAATTTTATTCTTTTTGGTACGAAAGAGACGAATTCGATCATTGCCATGCATGCTGATAAGCTCCCTTTGCATTTAAATCCAACAGCAAAAGAATATGGTTTGTTTTATGTATTTCCGGTTGATCAGCATTATTTTGCAGTGAGTTCAGGATTGCCGTGGTGGACTGGCGTAGCAGATGAGGGTTTTCCATTTGTACCTGTTACGCATAGGAAACTTTCAGAATATAAGGATTTACTTTTTTTTAAGGGGTCATCCAAAACTCCGGTTGCAGAGGGTCATTTTACTTCTTCCTGGCAACTGCCGGATAGTTTGAAAAATACGCTCAACGGTTCAGGAGTCATTACTATTGTTAAATAAAGATTTCAACTATTTTTTACCTTTTATTTTATTTCAATGGATTTTAACGTAAAGATTTCCCGGAAATCATTCATCAAAGCAAGTGCTTTTGCGCTGGCAACACCAATGTTGTCCAAATTGAACCTGGAGATGCAGTCACCTTCTAAAATTGGGTTACAGCTCTATACTTTAAGAAAAGAGTTAACTACCGATTTAGAAGGAACATTAAAGAAGGTATCGGAAATTGGTTATAAAGAAGTGGAGACCTTTGGTTATTCCGATGGAAAGTTCTTCGGAAAAACGCCCAAAGAATTTAAGGCTTTACTAAAATCATTCGGTCTTAGTGCAGTAAGCGGACATTATGGAGCCGGTGTAGAAAAAGCTGATGCAAAAGGTACTTTGAGTAATGATTGGGAAAGAGCCGTAGCTGACGCTGCTGAAATTGGCCAGAAATATGTTGTCTGTGCTTACCTGACTCCAAACGAAAGGAAGTCCATAGAAGACTACAAAAAATATGTTGATCTTTTCAACAAGTCAGGAGAAGTTGCGAAGAAAGCCGGATTGCAGTTTGCCTACCATAACCACGATTTTGAATTCGAAAAACTGGATGGAGAGATAGGTTACGATTATATAGCAGGTAAAACAGATTCAAAACTTGTTAAGCTCGAACTGGATCTGTACTGGATTGCAAAAGCCGGATTGGATCCTGTTGATTTGTTTAAAAAATATCCGGGCAGATTCCCATTATGGCATGTGAAGGATATGGATAAAAGTGATAAATCATTTGCTGCGGTAGGAACAGGTTCCGTTGATTTTTCAAAAATCTTTGCTGCAAGAAAACTGGCAGGAATGACGCACTTTTTTGTAGAACAGGATATGACTAAAGAGCCCGTTTTTGAAGCAATTACTACCAGCTATAAAAATCTGGTTACAATGAAAGTTTAGTGGTGAAACGCTAACCCAAATATAAAAGAAGACCCGGGCGCATAGCAACCGGGTCTTTCTGTTTATACAGATAAAAAATTTTAATTAACAAGTTGAAGCTTTAGCTCATTCAGCCTGCTACGTAATGAAGCGTCAATCTGACGGTCATTCACGCGAAGGATGTATCCACCTATAAGTTTAGGATCAATCTTCTCTTCCAGTTCGATACGTTTGCCAGTGGCTGTTGCAACAATATTGTTAAATTGTTTCCGAAGCTCTTCAGTGAGTGGGGTTGTCGTTATTACGGTTGCCTTAAGAATTCCCTTGTATTCGTTGTATTGCTTGATGAATTCGTCAGCAATAGCGTCCAGTATTGATTCCCGGTTCTTTTTGGTAATAATTGTAAATATGGAATAAGATACCGGATCCACCCGATCCTGAAAAAGTGCTTTAAGAATATTCAGTTTCTTTTCGTGTCGCACTACCGGGCTTTTAAGTGCCAGCATTAAGCCACGATTTTTATCAGCAGTATCTTTAAATAATTTCATGTCCTCAATTACAACCTCCAAAACGTTTTTTTCTTTGGCAAGGTCAATAAGTGATTTGGCGTATCTGGATGCAACTATACCTACAGACATATTAATTAATTTTGAATGATTATCCGGTTGGTTACCGGTTAAAAAAGAGAACGTTAGTAACAGCTTAATGAATTAGTTCAAGCTGGCAGAAGAAGCAAGGTCAGCGATTAATTTTACCTGTGCATCTTTGTTCTCTAATTCACGATGTAAAACTTTTTCAGCTATTTCCAACGACAATGTTGCTACTTCCTGACGTATTTTAGAAACTGCTAATTGCTGCTCAGTACGGATCGTTTCACGTGCGCTGTCTATTACTTTCTGTGCCTCTATCACAGCTTTTTCTTTTGACTCGGCAATTGTACGGTCAGCAGCATCTTTGGCATCACGCAAAATCCGGTCTCTGATAGCATTTGCTTCAACGATCAGTTTTTCATTGTCAGATTTTAACTGGATCATTTCTGCCTTTGTTCTTTCTGCAAGATCAAGTGCGCCCTGGATCTCATTTTCGCGTTCTTTCAAACCATTGATGATTGGCTTCCATGCGAATTTGGCCAGTATGAAAACAACCAGCAAAAATACCACCAGCATCCAGAAAATCAGACCTGGGTTAGGAGTAAGCAATGACATAATATTAGATGAGTTTTAGTTGAAAAATTCAGACAGAAATTGTCTTAAATATTAGTTTGTCTCTTTTGTTATTAAAAATATGTGGAAGCCTATTGCTCCCACATGATTTTTTTCGCGTCTTCCATGCCTAATGCAAAAGAAGTTTAGACGTTGAAGTCCTGCGTAATGCTTTACTAAAGCTTGAAAGAAATAAGCAGACAGATAACCGCCGCGAACAATGCAACCGCTTCGATAAGAGCAGCGATGATAAGCATTGCAGTCTGGATAGCACCAGCAGCTTCTGGCTGACGTGCAATACCTTCAACAGCACTACCACCAATTCTACCAATACCAAGACCTGCGCCAATAGCAGCAAGACCTGCACCGATTGCAGCACCGAAAACAGCTAAACCTGCACCACTTTGTTCTATAGCCTGAAGCAACATTTGAAGCAACATAATTGTGTTTGTTTTAAAATATAATTAATAAAAAAGAGATTCAAATCAATGTCCGTGATCTGCGTGATGATTATCTTCAATTGCACTTCCAATATACATAGAAGACAAAAGTGTAAAGATAAACGCCTGAATAAAGGCTACCATAATTTCAATAAAATTCAGAAACAAGGCAAACAGGGAGATAACAGGGGCAATAGCAAAACTTTGGAATATAAAGATAAGTCCAAATAGACTTAGCAAAATAATGTGGCCTGCTGTCATGTTGGCGAATAACCGTACCATAAGAGAAAATGGTTTCATGAACACACCAACAATTTCGACTGGGATCATAATAATAAGCAAAGGCAAAGGAACACCAGTTGGCCTTACAAGGTGTTTGTAATAATGCCCGTTTGCGTTCAGGTGTACTACAATAAAAGTTAGCACCGCAAGTGTCATCGTTACAGCGATGTTTCCGGTCAGGTTGGCTGATCCCGGCAAAAGGCCAAGGATATTATTGATCAAGATAAAGAAGAACAAAGTCAGCAAATAAGGAAGGTATTTTTCATATTTAGGCCCAACGTTGGGTTTAACAACATCGTCCCTGATGAACAGGATAATCACTTCCATAGCAGACTGAAATCCTTTTGGTGCTTTTCCTTTATTGTTTTGGTACGCTCTTCCTATACTTGTAAACACTAAAATCAGAATAACCGCACTCAGAAGCATGGAGGCTACATTTTTGGTTATTGAGAAATCGTAAACGGAACGAGATTCATCAACCGGAACAATAGTTTCCGAATCACCGTGAATTAAATGATATCCATTATATTCATGATGCTCGTTATGAAAATTGGCAGAAGAAAAAACCTCAATACCTCTGTCAGCAGAATACAAGATAACAGGAAGAGGAAGAACTACGCCATGACTGAATTCCCATTCATGAGAATCAGCGATGTGGTGCATAATCATCTGCCCAATGTTGAACTTTTCCTCTGACTCTTCCAGATTATGTTCAATTTTATGTTCTGCCTGGTTAATATCGTCAACAACTTTTTTAGAATCGTGTTGTTCGTGTTCCTGAGCGCTTACCGGAACTGAAAAAAAGCAGGTTGCCGCAGTTAGGGCAATGGATAATAAAAATCTAAAATGCTTATACATAAATGGTTGTATACTATGCTTTGTCAATCGCGGCGCAAGTTACAATACAAACCATATATTTCAAAGCAAGTGTAAAATAAATAGAGTGCAAAAAAGTTCACAATAAATATAAACGGATCAGTAAGACCCTTATACAGGAAGATTGCAATGAAAATCAGGCTCAGTATTATCCTGCCGACAATAGTTGCCATGTAATAGGTTACGAATTTTTCACGATTGTTGCGTAATCCGATGTCCATGAGGCGATGTATGAAAAAAGAGAGGCCAAAGAAAAAAGCAAGGATATACCAGATATTTGTGTGGACCAATGAATCGATATGAAATCGTTGGGCAAGGAATAGTACAATTCCCAAGAGTAAAGTCGCCAGAGTGCTTCGTAACATAAATGCGTAATTTTTATTTCCGGTTACCGGTTTTGGTGATACCTCTGATCAGTAAATACAGTGAGGCGGCAATTGAAGTCAGCGATAAAACCAGGGTCCAGACAGGGATTTTATTTTGCTGCCATTCATCCAGTTTATAGCCAGCGTAGGTAAAAACAAGAATGGTTCCCAACATTTGGGTTGCCATGCCCGAATATCTGAGAAAACCAGACGATTTTTTGTCAGAAGAGACTGAAAAGGCCTCTTTGGATACATCCTTTTTATTCTCTTCCATTGGATTTGTTTTAATTTTAAGACAAAATTGACCCTAATTTTGTAATTGGCGTTATCTTCGATACGTAATTATTGAAAATACCGTTTTAGATTTGCCCGGAAAAGATATTAAATCATCCCTAAAGTAATCATTTGTGATAGACATTTTAGTGTCCATTATTCATAGAACCGCACTTTGCATACTGGTAGTACTGATGTTGGCCGCCTGCTCCCAATATAGTACTAAGTCTGGCGCGATAGGTTTTCACAACTTTTCAGCCAGGTACAATGCTTATTTTATGGCTGATCAGGATTTGTTTGAAGCTGAAATGGCGATGAAAAAAGCCTATAAGGACGATTACAACCAACTATTACCTATTTTATTTCCTATTGACTCAGTACTTGCTTTGCCCGCAAAAGCACAGCTGGAAGGAGCAATTAAAAAAGCTTCCATTGTTGCAGAAAAACATCAGAACAGCCGTTGGATCGACAATAGTTATATTATTCTGGGGAAATCAAGATTATACCTTGGACAATGGGCCGATGGCTTGGAAGCATTGCGTTATGTGTTTGCCAACGGACGTGATGAAAATGATAAAAACAATGCGTTAATCGTATTGATGAAAGCCTACATTATAAAAAAAGATTTTTCAAATGCACTTGGAGTTGCCGAATATCTAAGCCAGCAACCACTTTCCAAATCTACCATAAAGGATTTTTATCTGACCAAAGCTTATCTGCATCAGCAGAACGGAGAGTACCTTACATCTCTGGCTATATTGGAAGAATCTTTTCCTTTGTTGAAAAAATCAACTGAAACTGCCAAAATCCATTTTGCCGCTGCCCAGATGTATGATCGTCTCGGACAATATGCACTGGCCAACAAACACTACAAAAGTGTAATGAAAAACCGCCCGAATTATGATATGGGTTTTTATTCCTCAATGAATTCGCTCCAAAACAGGATCATATTAGAGCCGGGAACGAACTTGTCGACTGTGGGATTCCATAACATGCTCAGTGACCGTAAAAATACCGATCTTAGGGACCGGATTTACTTTACAATGGGTCTGTTGGCCGAACACAGGAAACAGCTTCCCGAAGCCATTGATTATCTTCAGAAATCCGTCGCTGCTTCTACAGGAAATAATGCAACACAGAAAGCGTACACCTATCTTCAGCTTGCCAGGATAAATTACGAATCATTAGAGAAATTCGAATTATCTAAAGCTTATTATGATAGTGCACTGGCAATACTTCCACAGGAAGCTCCTGAATATAAACTGGTTTCTGACCGCAAAAGAGCCTTGGATAGTTTCGTGACTGAATTCACAATTGTTACAACGGAGGACAGCCTTCAGAAATTAGCACAAATGAATCCGGTAGCTTTGGATAACAAAATTGATGCAATCATTGATGCAAGAGAAAAGGTAAGGTTAGCCGAAGAAAAAAGCTAGCCGATGCAGCATTAGCTTCTGCCAGCACGGTAAATAATGTGGTGCCTAATTCCCTGACTCCGGCAATGAATAGTTCAGACAGAAGATTGGAGCTATACGATCCTGCATTGATTAATTCCGGAAAAGTGGAATTTCGAAGAATCTGGGGTAACCGGGTATTGGAAGATGATTGGCGGAGATCAGGGAAACAAACCCGAACAATTGTTTCCGGTAACCCTGCTGCCGTTGTTGATTCTGCATCGGTTACGGCTTCGGTTGATTCCGTAATGACAAAGGGTAGTGCAAAATGGCTGGAATTGCATGAAGCATTGAAAAAAGATGTTCCTTTAACCGATGAAAAATTTGCAGAATCCCAGAGAAACAAAGAAGAGGCACTTTTTAAATTAGGAAAAATATATCGTTTTGATCTAAAAGAACAGGATAAGGCCATTGTTACTTTTAACCGTGTTCTTGCCGATTTTCCAAAAACTCAGCATAAAGATGAAATATACTATCTCATTTATCTGACCCTTGCCGATGATGATAATAACAGAACTGCCTGGAAGGATAAGTTACTCACTGAATTCCCAAACTCAACCTATGCAAGGCTAATCAGCAAAAGATCAGACAAGGACGGTAATGCATCTGGTACAGGAAATCCGGTAAAGGAATACGAAAGTACTTATCAGTTGTATGTAGACGGGAATTATGAAAAAGCCCTTGAAGAAATTGAGGCAAATCTGCCTTCATATAAAGGAGGTGTAATGGAAGACAAATTTGCTCTGCTTCGCGTTTTCCTGATTGGAAAAGTAAGAGGTAAAGAGGCTTATTCACAAGCAATTAATGAATTTATTCAACTATATCCTTCAAGTGAATACCTTCCCCGGTTAAAAGAAATGAAAGAACTAAGTGCTCTTTCCGTGGAAAAGAGATAGTTTGGTTTTTGTATCTTTGACAGTTTATTAATAAATAATTCCAAATATGATTGAATTACAACCCGGAAAATACCGTCGCAGCATCGTTCGTTTATGGAGATATGTGGGCATCGGTATTGGTCTGGTTATATTGTATATTGTTGCAGTAAGTCTAAACTTTTTTTGGTTATTCGGTGGAATGCCGGATTTAAAAACACTGGAAAATCCTAAAAGTGAGGAAGCCTCAGAACTCATTTCAGAAGATGGGAAATCTTTGGGGAAATATTTTTTCGAAAACCGTACCCCTATTGAAATAGGACAGATTTCGCCTAACCTGTTGGAGGCTTTACTAGCAACGGAAGACGCCCGTTTTGTAAATCACTCAGGTATTGACCCAAGAAGTTTACTCCGTGTAGTAAAAGGTATAGTTTCCGGTAATGCAAGCTCAGGTGGTGGTAGTACACTAACGCAGCAGGTTGCAAAAAATCTATTTCAGACCCGTTCTGAAAAATTCCGAGGTGTGCTTGGATATATCCCTTTAGTACGTACAGTTATTTCTAAAACCAAAGAATGGATTCTGGCTATTACGCTGGAACGAAAGTATACCAAACAGGAGATCCTGCAAATGTATCTCAATACGGTTTCTTTTGGTAATAATACTTATGGGATAAAAGTCGCCGCAAAAACATATTTCAATAAAGCTGCCTGGGATTTGAATGTAAATGAAGCGGCACTCCTTGTAGGAATGCTTCAGAATCCGACCCTTTATAATCCGTTGCGTTTTCCAACCAATACACTCAATAGAAGGAATACCGTATTATCGCAGATGGCTAAATACGATTATATCCCTGCGGATAAACTGGAATTGTACAGAGCAAAACCACTTGGCCTCAATTTCACAGTTGATAGTCATAATACAGGATTGGCGCCGTATTTCAGGGAATCCATGCGTAATTATCTGAAAAGTTGGGTTAAATTATATAACGAAGAGCATGACGAAAATCTGGATCTTTATACCAGTGGTTTAAAGATTTATACCACCATCGACTCACGTATGCAGCAATACGAAGAGCAGTCTTTGCACGATCACATGAAACAGCAGCAAAAGCTCTTTGATGCACACTGGAAAGGCCGCAATCCGTGGATTGATGCACATGGTAAAGAAATTCCAGGTTTTGTTGACCGGGCAGTAAGAATGTCTCCGCATTTTGTTTCGCTTAAAAATGACCTTGGTGAGAAAAAAGCTTGGGAAATAATGCGGAAACCTGTAAAAATGAAAGTATTTTCATGGGAAGGGGAAAAGGTTATTACCATGAGCCCTGTCGATTCCATTAAGTATTATAAGCGCCTGCTGAGGTCCGGAATGATGTCAATGGATCCAAGAAATGGCCATATAAAAGCATGGGTTGGCGGTATTGACTTTAAGTATTTAAAATATGACCATGTAAAGCAAGGCAAACGCCAGCCGGGTTCTACTTTTAAGCCTTTTGTTTATGTATCGGGTTTGGATAAAAGTTTTTTGACACCATGTGATCATGTGACGGATGCGCCTGTTTATTTCCCAGCAGAAAATGGTGCGCCAGCCTGGTCTCCGCATAACTCCAATAACAAATATTCGTATCAATCTTTATCATTGAGACAGGCACTTGGTAAGTCAGTAAATACTGTGAGCGCTTACATTATGAAAATGGTGCGTCCTAAAACAGTTGTGGAGTATGCCCATAAACT
Source organism: Dyadobacter sp. NIV53 (assembly GCF_019711195.1). Taxonomy (NCBI): domain Bacteria; kingdom Pseudomonadati; phylum Bacteroidota; class Cytophagia; order Cytophagales; family Spirosomataceae; genus Dyadobacter; species Dyadobacter sp. NIV53. The sequence goes on along the minus strand of NZ_CP081299.1, from coordinate 1,619,980 downwards.
TGGCATAACCAGTAAACTTGAAGAAAAACCTTCGCTTTGTCTTGGAATCAGTGATGTATCTGTTTACGAAATGGTGAGTGCTTATTGTTCTTTTGCCAATGGAGGACATCGGACCGATCCCATGACAGTTTTACGGATTGAAGATCGTTATGGTAATATTTTACAGGAATTTTATCAGAAACAAAACCAGGAATTAAGTGAAAATATGGCATACAATATGCTGTACCTGATGCGTGGAGCAGTGGAAGATCCGGGAGGAACGGCGGCAAGGCTGAAACAATATGGCGTAACGGAAGGAAATGAAATAGCAGCCAAAACCGGTACAACATCAAATTATTCCGATGGCTGGTTTATGGGTATGACTCAAAATCTTGTAACAGGTATATGGGTAGGCGGTGAAGACAGAAGTATTCACTTTCGTACCATTGAACTGGGGCAAGGTGGCAGAATGGCAATGCCTGCCTGGGGCCTTTTCATGCAAAAGGTCTACAATGACCAGACTCTGACAGATTATCGTAAAGGACCTTTTATAAAGCCCGACAATTATGTTCTTGATTGCGGAGGAGTGGCGACGGATAGTACTGATACTTACATACCACCTTCCCGCTCGAATGACGAAGGTGTGTTATTCTAATACATGATGCAGATACTGATTGCTCCCGACAAATTTCGAGGCTCACTGGAAGCTGCTGAGGTTTGCCATGCAGTAGAGGAAGGTATTCTCTTCGCTTATCCTGATGCAAGGATAATTGCTATCCCGTTGGCGGACGGAGGGGAAGGAACTACAAAAATACTGACTGATAAGTCTGGTGGGAAATACATATCTGCTGAAGTGCATGATCCATTGGGGCGATTGATGAATGCTTCCTACGGCTTGTCAGGCGACGGGAAAACTGCATTTATTGAAATGGCTTCTGCCTCGGGTCTGAAATTACTTTCTGCTCATGAATACAATCCAAGATTAACCAACACTTTTGGCACGGGCCAGCTCATTCTGGATGCAATTGAAAAAGGTGTCGGAAAAATTATTTTAGGTATTGGAGGCAGTGCTACTACCGATGGCGGAATAGGTATGGCGGCTGCTTTGGGTTATCATTTTTTGGATGAAAATGGTAAAATACTTATTCCAATTGGTGAGAGTTTAAGTAAAATAAACAGCATAGATTATCAAAATGCAGATACCCGTCTTCTATCCGTATCAATTACTGTAGCCTGTGATGTAACTAACCCATTGTTTGGCCTGAATGGAGCCGCCCATATTTATGGGCCACAAAAAGGAGCAGACCCGGACATGGTTAAAGAGCTTGATCGGGGTTTGCAAAATCTGACAAAAGTGGCTAAAAAAGCATTTGGCAAAGATGTTAGTGACGTTCCGGGTGCAGGCGCTGCTGGTGGGCTTGGAGCAGGATGTTTGTGGTTTTTAAATGCAGAACTGAAAGAAGGCGTTGGCATTGTAATGGAACAAACCAATATTGCCCAGCACATTCAGGATTCAGCTCTGGTAATAACCGGTGAAGGAAAAGTAGATGAGCAAACTTTAAGCGGCAAGGTGGTAAAAGGACTGGCAGATCTTTGCGGGAGTTATGATATTCCTTTGGCTGTAGTTTGTGGTACGCTAATGATTACTCCTGAAGAAACGAGATCCGCTGGCATTACTTATGCTGTTTCTGTACTTAACCGACCCATGGATCTGGATAGTGCTCAAAACAATGCTTATACTCTGGTGAAGGACGCAACTTTTAACCTGGTACGGTTGTTTTTTTGTAATAAGTAAAAAGGATTTCCTTTTTTGGTATACCAATTTCTGAAATTCTAAACTCCAAATGCGATAGCCTGTTGCTCCGCTTTCTGAAATAAATCAATGCCAGAATTTAATTATAAAGAAGAACTCTCAAAAATTCCATTTGACCCGGGTGTTTATCGGTATTTTGATGAAACCGGTGAGGTAATTTATGTTGGAAAAGCCAAAAGTTTAAGAAACAGGGTTTCAAGCTATTTTCTGAAATCCAATCAGCACGACCGTAAAACCAAACGGCTTGTGAGCCAGATCCGGCGGATTGAATACACCATTGTTCATAGTGAGTGGGATGCTTTGTTACTGGAAAACCAGCTTATAAAACAACTTCAGCCGAAGTTTAATATTTTACTTAAAGACGATAAAACCTATCCTTTCATTTGTGTTACGGACGAGCCTTTTCCACGTGTTTATGTAACCCGGAACCTGGATCGAAAAAAAGGAACATTTTACGGACCCTTTGCGAATCTGCGATCTATGCATACATTATTGGATTTGTTTAAATCATTATATACGATCAGGTCTTGTCAGTTACCGCTGAATAAAACCAATATAGAAGCTGGCAAATTTAAAGTCTGCCTGGAATATCATATTGGTAATTGCAAAGGGCCTTGCGAAGGTTTGCAATCGAAAGAAGATTACAATGTTGAAATTGATCAGGTTCACAATATGCTAAAAGGTAACCTGTCTTTGCCGCAGCAATATTTTAAGGAGAAAATGCTGGAAGCGGCGGAGCAGATGGCTTTTGAACACGCACATTCCTGGAAAACGAAAATTGAACATCTTTCCAGCTTTCAGAGCAAGGCGACAGTTATTAATCCAAAAATCGGTAATGTGGATGTGCTTACCATTGTATCGGATGAGGAAGCTGCATACCTGAATTTTATGAAAATAACAGAAGGTTATATGGTAGCCACGCAGACGGTCGAAATCAAAAAGAAACTGGATGAAAGCGATGTTGACCTGCTGGCTATGATGATAGTTGAGATGCGGACAAAATATGGCGCTGAGGCAAAAGAACTAATTTCTAACTTAAAACCTGACCTGGAACTAAAACTGGAAGTAATTGTCCCGCAAATTGGAGACAAAAAGAAGTTACTGGACATGTCAATGAAAAATGTCATGTATTTCAGGCGTGAAAAGGCAGAACGCAGAGCAGTGGAAGAATCTGCAACAACATCGAAAAAAGACCGGATTTTGATTCGGTTGAAAACAGATTTACAGCTAAAATCTTTACCAAGGCATATCGAATGTTTTGATAACTCAAATATTCAGGGTACCAATCCGGTGGCTGCAATGGTTTGTTTTAAAGAAGGCAAACCTTCGAAAAAGGATTACAGGCATTTTAATATCAAAACAGTGATTGGCCCGAATGACTTTGCTTCGATGAATGAAGTGGTCGGAAGAAGATATTTACGTTTGATTGCCGAAGAGCAGCCACTTCCGGATCTGATTGTAGTCGATGGAGGGAAAGGCCAGTTGAGTGCAGCCTGTGATGCACTAAAAAATCTGGGATTATATGGACAAGTTCCCATTATTGGTATTGCCAAGAGGTTGGAAGAAATCTATTTTCCAGAGGATTCTTTACCGTTGTATATTGACAAAAAATCGGAATCCCTTAAACTAATTCAGCAGATCAGAGATGAGGCTCACCGTTTTGCAATTACTTTCCACAGAGATAAACGAAGTAAAGGCAGTCTGGTAAGTGAACTGGAAGGTGTTGAAAGCATTGGTAAAATTACAGCAACCAAGCTTTTAAAACATTTCGGCTCGGTGCGTGCGATAAGGGAAAGTACAATTGAAAACCTGACAGAACTGATCGGGATCGACAGGGCCAAAAAAGTCAGGGCATATTTTGATACCATGGCGAACTAAAATTCAGTCCGAAAATCCTGAAATTGATATATCCAGAGCGGTTTCTCTATTCTGTTTTATTTTAGGTGCAATACCACCAAAGCCGTCAGATGAAAGAGTTTTGATGAAACTTTATTTTGCATGTTATTTGCCAATTTCCTTTCCTGCTACATAACCAGTTGTCCATGCATTTTGAAAGTTAAAACCACCGGTGATTCCATCTACGTCCAATACTTCTCCGGCAAAAAATAATCCTGGAATTTTAAGGCTTTCAAGTGTTTCAGGGTTGACCTCTGAAAGTGATATACCGCCACAGGTTACAAATTCTTCCTTAAATGTAGTTTTACCATTTACGTTAAACTGGCTGTTTGTCAGAAGGTCGGTCATTCGGTTTAATACTTTGTGTGAAGCTTCGGACCAGATTAATCCGTCGGTAACTTCTGCCTGTTCTGCAAAAGCTTTCCACAATCTTGCAGGAATTCCAAAGCGTGCATGGGAAGTGATTAATTGTTTAGGTGTTTTTGTTTTTTCCCCAATTAGAAATTCTCTTACCTGCTGATCATTCAAATCCGGCACCCAGTTGATTTTACAACTAAACCGGTAATCTTTTTCAGCCAGATCGCGCGCGCCCCAGGCTGAAAGTTTTAATACGGCCGGCCCGCTAAATCCCCAATGTGTAATGAGTACCGGCCCACGCCAGTCATATTTGGTGCTATTAATTTTAACAACAGCATCCTGTACCGAAACGCCTGCCAACGGAAGTAAATAATTGTCAGGTGTATTAAAGGTAAATAAAGATGGAAATGGAGTAATTATATCATGCTTGCTGATCCATTCAAAACTGCTTAATTTGGGATAACCTCCCGTTGCAATTAATAATTTATCTGCATGTAAAATCTCGTCATTTTCCAGAAATATGTTAAAAATATTATCTTTTTGATTAGTAAAAGACTTTACCCCTGTACTGGTCCTGATCGTAATATTTAGTTTTTTGGCTGCTTTTAACATGCACTCAATGATGGTATGGGAAGAGTCAGAAATTGGAAACATTCTTCCGTCTGCTTCTGTTTTTAAGCTTACACCGCGTTTTTCAAACCAGTTTACCGTTGCCTGCGAATCAAAATGATGAAGCAGTTTTCTAAGCAATTTTTCTCCGCGGGGATAATTTTTAATAAAAAATCGAAGCTCTGAAGGTTTATGTGTGACGTTGCATCGACCTCCACCAGATATCCTAACCTTGTTAAGGACAGTTTTATTTTTTTCCAGAATAATGATACTTGCATCAGGAAAAGTTTCTGCGGCTGTGATAGCTGCCATAAAACCCGAAGCTCCGCCTCCAATAATAACAATACGCATAGATATAAATTAGAAAAGAATACAAAAATGAATAGGAAGTTTTAAAAAGTGCTCATTCCTTTCTTATCTTTCATCAATGCTTGAAATATTTTAAATTATTCATGTAAAAACACTATGCAAAAGATTCTGGTGATTGGCTTAGGAAAAGTTGGTTCTTTAGTAGGAACACTATTAAATAAAAGATTTTCAGTGACCGGAGTTGATAAAATGGTTTCATACATTCCCCTGCCTTTCCCGGTTGTAATAGGAGATATTGGCCTGCCTGCATTTTTGGATGAAATTCTTACCGGTTACGATGCAGTTGTGTCATGTATGCCATATAATTTGAATCTGCCTATTGCACGAAAGGCATATGAGGCAGGGATTCATTATTTTGACCTGACAGAAGATGTTGCAACTACCACAGCCATTCGGGAAATGGCAAAAGATAGCAAAGGTGTTATGGCACCACAATGTGGCCTTGCTCCCGGATTCATTGGAATTGTTGGCAGCGATCTTTCCAAACGATTTACCAAATTAAGAGATATTGAGTTGCGCGTTGGTGCGTTGCCAAGATATCCTAATGGCCTGATGGGATATTCTTTTACATGGTCTCCGGCAGGGGTTGTAAATGAGTATATTAACGACGCAGAAGTAATTCATAATGGTGCCAGGAAAATGGTCCCGTCTCTCGAAGGCATTGAAATGATTAATATTGAAGGCCAGGAATTTGAGGCTTTCAGTACTTCCGGAGGCCTAGGTACAATGTGTGAAACTTTTGAAGGCAGGCTGGACACGCTTAATTACAAAACGATACGTTATCCGGGTCATTGCAGTCTGATGAGGTTTATGCTTTATGAGTTGATTCTCAAGGAGAAAAGGGAATTATTGGAGCAGATCCTGACCGAAGCTAAACCACCTGTACAGCAGGATGTAGTATATGTGTATGCGGTGGTAGAAGGCTGGAAAGGAGCACACCTGGAACGCGAGGAATTTTACCGAGCATATCATCCCATAACCATTGATGACAAACATTGGCGTGCTATATCCTGGACCACGGCAGCCTCAATTGCAGCTATAGTAGAAATGGTTGCAAACGGTACTTTGCTGAACAGTGGTTTTATCAAACAGGAAGATATTTCGTTTGATGATTTCCTGAAAACTGAAAATGGAAAATATTTTAACTAATGTTCAATTAATTATTTGCTTTGCCAGATTTAATAAAAATTTTATTTCAAAAGCTATAACAATATAAAATGCTTGATATACAGAAGGTTCTTGATACACTTGGCATAAAACCAATCAATAATGGTGTCAGTACAGGGTTGGAAAGCTGGGATGGAAGTAGTGAAATATTAGTGTCGTTTTCTCCGGTTGATGGAAATAAAATAGCAGAAATAAATACAACGTCAAGATCGGATTATGACAGAGTGATTACATCCGCACAACAGGCTTTTAAAGAATGGAGGGTGGTTCCTGCGCCTAAACGTGGTGACATTGTAAGGCAAATGGGAATGGAGCTCCGTCAGAATAAAACTGAATTGGGTACTCTGGTAAGTTATGAAATGGGGAAAAGCCTTCAGGAAGGCTTAGGCGAAGTTCAGGAGATGATTGACATTTGTGATTTTGCAGTAGGGCTCTCCCGGCAATTATATGGGTTGAGTATGCATAGTGAGCGTACACTGCATCGTATGTATGAACAATGGCATCCACTGGGAATTGTAGGAATTATTTCAGCATTTAATTTTCCGGTCGCCGTTTGGTCGTGGAATGCTATGCTGGCCTGGGTTTGCGGCGACGTTTGTGTATGGAAGCCATCCGAAAAAACACCACTGACTGCTATTGCCTGTAAGAACATTATAAAAGCTGTTCTTAAAAGAAATAATGTGCCCGAGGGTATTTCAGGTATTGTGACCGGTGGCAGGGAAGTAGGAGAGTGGTTAGCTCATGATACAAGAGTTCCGTTGGTTTCGGCAACCGGGAGTACGCATATGGGACGATTGGTAGGTGAGGCAGTTGGAAGAAGGTTAGGGCGTAGTTTGCTGGAACTGGGTGGAAACAACGCAATTATTGTTACACCTTCTGCAGATTTAAATATTGCAATTCCCGGAATTGTATTTGGTGCTGTCGGTACGGCCGGGCAGAGATGTACCTCTACCAGAAGGTTAATTGTTCATGAAGATATTTATGAAGAGGTAAAAAATCGATTGGTAAAGGCGTATGCACAACTACGGATAGGAAATCCGTTGGATGAAAATAATCATGTAGGCCCGCTTATTGATCAACTTGCGGTGGAACAATATGAAACTTCGGTGAAAAAAGTAAAGGAAGAAGGTGGTACATTTCTTATTGAACCACAAATATTAAATGGAGATGAATATGCATCAGGTTGTTATGTTGCACCTTGCATTGCGGAAGTCAGCAATGAATATCATATTGTACAGCATGAAACTTTCGCGCCTGTACTTTATTTGATCAGATACGAAACATTAGAGCAGGCGATCGAAATGCAAAATAATGTGCCGCAGGGATTATCATCAGCAATTTTTACCCTAAATATCAGAGAGTCAGAATTATATCTATCGTCTTCCGGGTCCGACTGCGGTATTGCCAATGTTAATATAGGAACTTCCGGAGCTGAGATCGGAGGGGCATTCGGTGGTGAAAAGGAAACCGGCGGTGGGCGCGAATCGGGTTCTGATGCTTGGAAAGCTTATATGAGACGCCAAACCAATACCATTAATTACGGTGATGTTTTACCTCTTGCACAAGGTATAAAGTTTGAGATAGAGTGATTATTATTTTTAACTTTGTAAGTCAAACAGGTATTCATCGCAAATTAAGAACTTCCAATTACTATTAACAATATGAAATACCAACTCAGTTCCGAACAAATTGCATCAAAAGTAGCTGGCGAAACCGTAATTTTAAACCATAATAAGGGTGCTTATTACGGGCTTGATGAAGTCGGCGTGTTTATTTGGGATGAACTTGAAAAAGGCCCGCAGACTATTGATAATCTTCGTGATGCAGTTATGGAGGAGTACAACATTGATAAGGAAACCTGTAAAACAGACATTGAACTTTTACTGAAAGATCTGGTTTCTGAAAAACTTGTGGAAGTTTTAAAATAGTTACTTTGAGATACACCGAAAAATATTTAGCACGATGGCGTCATTTGTCCGGAGAGGAAAAAATTACTTTTCTGAAAGCGGCTTTGTGTTTAATTGTTGTTAAGGTAAGTCTGATTATATTGCCATTTTCTACTTTTCGCAAGTTTTTTCATTGGTTTTGCAAAACTGCTACGACTCAGGATCTTTCACAAAAGAAAATAGCTACGACTGTTTGGGCAGTGGATACGGCAGCTAATCTTTTACCTTTCAGTCTATTGTGTTTACCTCGCGCATTGACTGCAAAATATCTGCTCCGAAAACTCCCATCGTTGACTTTGGAAATTGGTGTTGAAATTAATCCATCAAAAGCTTTCGAAGCCCATGCCTGGGTAGAAAGAAATGGTTCGGTCATTATTGGCGATTGGTCCGGATCTGTTTCTTATCAGAGGCTTTGGGTTTGGGAATAATTACTATTCATTTATCAGCACTCTATGCATTATTACAAGGCTTTTGGCCTACATATTAATTCCGAAATTGAATTGCCAGAATTAAGTAGTATTGAGCCTCAGGCTTTGTATGATCTTCAAATTAAAATTGGCCCGGTTGTACTTCCCCAATTAAAAAAAACATTAATATACCGCAGAGGAATCAGAGCTGGTTTTGGTCAGGATAATGCAGGAATACTTTATTTGAATTGGGATGGTGTTGGAAATTATAGTGCAACAAATGGTAACTTACTAATATTATCACCGCTTACTACCGACCCTAATTTATTAAGCCTTTTTACAGTCAGCGAAGCTTTGGGACTGATACTATTTCAAAGGGGATATTTCCTTTTACATGCCAGTTCTGTCCAGGTTGGAAATGAAGCCTGGTGTTTTATGGGGAGTCCGGGTGCCGGGAAATCAACAACGGCAGCTGCTTTTGTGAAGATGGGATGTAAGTTATTGAGTGATGATTTAACTGCGATTGGTTTCAATAATAATGGAGAGCCCATGGTTATTCCTGCTTATCCTCAATTGAAAATTTGGGAGAAAACAGTGAATGGACTTCAATATGATAAGTCAGAGTTACAACCTGTTAGTGAGGGGGTTAATAAGTTTTCATATCAGCCTAAGATAGGTTTTACGCACGAACCTATCAGACTAAAGGAAATCTTTTTTTACACAAAGCACGAAATCGCCCGGCTGTTCAGGCATTGACCGCACCTGAAATCCCTACCGAAACACTTAAAAATTTTCCATTGCCAGTTCAGCTTTTAAAAGGACTTGCTTTGAAAAATCATTTTTCACAAAGTTTTCAATGTGCAAAAAGTGCAAACATGTGGCGTAAAAGAAGACCAAATGGATTTGCTTTATTGGAAGAATGGGTAAAAATGAATGTATCTGCTGTAATAACCACAGATGAAAATGCATAAAATCCAGGTTTCCACTGAATTGTCAATTTTAATCAATGCTGCTTTAAAAGATGAAAACGATCTGCCTATTTCTGTAAGCAGAAATGAACTAAATTGGGATTCTTTAATGAAACTGGCAAAATGGCATCAGGTAAGGCCATTGTTATTTGACTATCTGGGTAAAAACAGGAATATGCAGGTTCCTGAAAAATATAATCAGCTTCTAAGAGATTCTACAATCACACAGGCAGTTACCAATATGAGTTTTCTGCGCACCTCAATTGACTTTTATGAACAACTAATAACAAGCGGGGTCCAGGCTTTCCTGATGAAAGGCGCATTATGGGCCTGGATGTTATATGACAAACCTGGTGCAAGGGAATTTGGTGATATAGATTATTTTATTAATAAACATGATATTAAAGACAGCCTGAAAATTTTGTCACGCAATGGTTTTGAACCGGACGCCTATCGTACTTTTCTACTCGAAAAAAGGAGAATTGCAGAATTATACCTGAAGACGGATTATCAATTACCTTTGCAGCCCATCGACGAGAATACATTGCAATCTCTTGAAATTCAGTGGAATTCCAGTTATCCCAGATATTGTTACTCTTTTACATGGGACGAACTAACTACAAGAATGATGGATTTTCGTGTAGTAAACACAAGTATAAAGGTGCCTTGCATGGAAACCCAGCTTTTAATGATGATTGTTCATCATGCAGGAGTGGAGCAATGGGATAAACTTAAATATGTTGCTGATTTTTTAAGGTTGCTAAGGTTAGAAGCGCACCGCCTTGATTGGAATTATATTTCAGAAACAAGCAAATCAAAGGGATTTCATCGCCTGATCATGGAATCACTTGGTTTAATCCGTGAAATTACGGGGGAAGATTATTTAAAATATTCTCCGGATTCGGGCCACGAAAATTATCCGGATGCACAATTAATGAAAAATATTATTGATCACTGGGAAAATGGGCGTCCGGTGCTTAAAACCAAATCCTGGAGAATATTTAAATACAATATAAGGTATCGCGACCGCTGGAAAGATAAGATAAATATCATTTTTGGACATCTTGCTTATTTAACAGAATGGCAGCTTTTATGGCAAAAATTTGTTTGGTACAGAAAGAAATCTTTTTAAAAAAGTGAAACTGTAATAATCCCGGAAATACTGTTTCCTGGTGCCAGTATATTTAAACCTTCTCCATTATTAAATGCATCTACATTTCCTGTTAGGGGTTCAATTGCGACACAATCTTTGGCTGGCGGAGTATAAATCACCAGATAATTAAATTTCCCTTCCCCGGTTTCCTGTTCAATTCTTAGTGTTATATGCTGGTTGTCTGAAATCAATTCCGTAACAGCAGACTTCGTTTCGGATTTTACTATAAAACAATTGTCCAAAACCTTCCTGTACAACAGCATAGGCTGTTCATAGTTGAAGGGTTTTGTTCCGATTGGAATCATGTTATTGTTGAAATCTACAATATGGTCGGAAGGAATATTTATTTTCCAGGCATCAGTCATTTCATTTCCAAGTAAAAAATAAGGGTGCCAGCCGAACATAGCAGGACATGGTTCTGTTCCTGTGTTCGTCGCCTCATATTTTAATGTAAATCTGCCATCGCTGAATAAGGTATACAGTACCGAAAAGTTTACGTCGAATGGGTATCCTTCAAGATCTTTTAACGGGAAAGAAAATTCTATACTTGCACTATCCTGATTAATGGATTGTTTTTCAAAATTAAACTTCTGCTTTCTTACCAAACCATGTATTGCGTTAGTTTTACCAGCCTCGTTTTTACCAAGCTGATATTCCTTTCCTAAAAATGTATATTTCCCTTCCGGAATACGGCTTGCAAACGGAAAAAGTAATTCACTTGCACTTTGTGTATCTTCTGTCAATGCATTTGGAGTCGGCGGAGTTTTAAGTACCGAATACAAGGTTAATCCTTTACGGAGGGAAAGCTGGCGTACAATTCCTCCAAGTTCAGGAATTACAACAAAGCGGTTTCCTGATGTACTTTCCTGAATAATATACTCAGTAAGTTCTCCAAATTCCTGTTTAAATATTTCGAAAGGCATGAATTTAATGGGTTTAGATAAATTAATTTCCAATGGTAAATTAAACAATAATAGCCGGACAGAATGCACTGACCGGCTATTATTTAAAGAATAAATATTCTATTTCTTAATCGTTTGAAGCATCTTTATCTTCGGCAACCATTTCTTCTTCCTTCGCTTTTGCCAAAGCCTTATCCTGTTCCAATGTTTGTTTTACTACTTCTTCATGGATCGCAGCCTCTTCATTAGAACGACGGTTGATGTAAGCCTGATAACTGGTTTCTTTCTCGAAAGGACGTTTTCCAATTAATTTTTCAAGATCTGCCTGGAATAGAATTTCTTTTTCAAGTAATTCTTTGGCAAGAACTTCAAGCTTATCACGTTTTTCAAACAACATCGCTTTTACAAACTGATAGGCCTGATCGATCAGTTTTCTGACTTCTTCGTCGATAGCCTGTGATGTAGCTTCCGAGTATGGTTTAGTGAATGAATAATCACTTTGTTTTGAATCGTAATAAGAAACATTTCCAATCCGGTCGTTCATACCATACATTGTAACCATGCTGTATGCCAGTTTGGTTACTCTTTCAAGATCGCTCAATGCACCGGTAGAAATTTTTCCGAAAACGACATCTTCGGCGGCACGTCCACCCAATGTCATACACATTTCGTCAAATAACTGCTCTGTACGATACAAATACTGTTCTCTTGGCAAATATTGTGCATAACCTAATGCTGCAACACCGCGGGGAACAATTGATACCTTCACTAATGGATCAGCATGTTCAAGGAACCAGCCTGCTACTGCATGACCAGCTTCGTGATACGCAACAATTTCCTTTTCCTCAGGAGATATCAGTTTGTTTTTCTTTTCCAATCCACCAATAACGCGGTCCATTGCATCCTGGAAATCCTGCATAGTTACTTCGTCCCTGTTGCGACGGGCTGCAATCAAAGCGGCTTCGTTGCAAACATTAGCAATTTCTGCCCCTGCAAATCCGGGAGTCTGAGAAGATAACTTCTGAATATTTACATCAGTAGATAATTTCAAAGGTTTTAAATGAACTTTGAAGATTGCTTCGCGACCAATTACATCCGGTTTATCAACTGAAATCTGGCGGTCAAAACGACCCGGGCGAAGTAACGCCGGATCTAATACATCTGGTCTGTTAGTTGCTGCAACAATGATGATACCGGAATCGGTAGCAAAACCATCCATTTCAACCAAAAGTGAATTCAGTGTATTTTCACGCTCGTCATTAGAACCTGGCATATTACCACCACGTCCGCGGGAACGGCCAACGGCATCAATTTCATCGATAAAGATGATACAAGGAGCCTTTTCTTTAGCTTGTTTAAACAAATCACGAACCCGTGCAGCTCCAACACCAACAAACATTTCAACAAAGTCAGAACCAGACAATGAGAAGAAAGGAACACCTGCTTCGCCAGCTACTGCTTTGGCTAAAAGTGTTTTACCAGTTCCCGGAGGGCCTACAAGTAGTGCACCCTTCGGAATTTTAGCGCCGAGTTTCTTGAATTTGTCAGGGCTTTGCAGATATTCAACAATTTCTTTGATCTCTTCTTTCGCTTCGTCAAGGCCGGCAACATCGTTAAAAGTAATTTTAACCTTATTTTCAGCGTCAAAAAGTGTCGCACGTGAACGGCCGATATTAAAGATCTGGCCACCTGGTCCAACACCACCTGACATTCTGCCAAGAATAAAATACATGACAAGGATCATGACAATGAAAAAGCCCCAGGTTCCCAGAAAACTTGTCCAGTCGTTTCTTGTGTCTACAACAAGTTCAGCCTTATCACCGTCAGGAATACCTTCCTGCATTTTATCAAAATCCTTTTTAAAAGTTTCTGCTGATGTTACCTGAAATTGGTAATGAGAAGCCGATTCACCTCCAAAATAATTGTTCTCTTTCGTTATAACCTTGTATTTATCTTCCTTAAGAACTTCTGGTTTCAGAGTAATCTCAACAGATTTATCATTTACAATGGTTACTCTTGCTACCTCTTTGTCGGCCATCATTTTCTCGAAACGTTTTTGAGTCGTTTCCCGAACCGTTGATGTCCGGTTAAGGTATGTTATCCCCAGTATAGTAGCTATCAGAGCGGCAATAATCCAGCCCTGATAACCCTTTTGGGGACTTTTAGGACTTAATGGCCCTCGCTTATTATCGTTTTCAGACATTCTGTGTTTTTAATTAAAAGAAATATAATAAACAACATTACGAAGGCGGTGAATGTTCACCGCCTTCGATGATTTATACCACGCTATCTTCGAGGTAAGTTACTTCTGCATCTCCCCAGAGCTCTTCCAGGTCATAATGCTTTCTCCGGTCTTTGTTGAAAATGTGAGCTACAACATCCACATAGTCAATAAGTATCCATTCACCGTTCGCTTTTCCTTCTTTTTGCCAGGGGTCGATATTTGATGATTTATATACTTCGTCTTCAACCGAATTGGCCAAAGCGTCTATCTGTGTGTCGGAGTTTCCCGAACAAATTACAAAAAAATCGGTTATTGAATTTTTTACTTTTCTGAGATCCAGAATTGCTATATCAAGCCCTTTCTTTTCTGTCATTCCTTTAGCTACAAGCTCGGAGAGATCTTTTGATGATAGTTCCTTATTTTTGCGTTGTTTCATGCGTAATTGATTCCCATTTCTATAAACCCTAAAGTAAAGCAAAAAAATTGTACAACTCTATATACGATTCCTTAAATATTGGTAAAAAGGTGATTTATCTGCCATCTTGTCATTCTACAAACGACATAGCGGCTGAATTAGTACATAAAGGTCCGGTGGAGGAAGGCACCATTGTCATAACAGATAACCAGGTTGGAGGCAGGGGACAAAGAGGATCAAAATGGTATACTGAGCCTTCCTTAAACCTGACTTTTTCCATCATTCTCAGGCCGAAATTCATTCCGGTTGCCGAACAATTTCTAATTAGTCAAATGGCAGCTCTGGCAATATATGATTACTTCTCTTTTTACACCAACGAAGTTAAGATAAAATGGCCTAATGATATTTACATTTCAGATAAAAAAATAAGTGGTACGCTCATTGAGAATTCGATTCAGGGAGCATCCATTTCTTATTCGATTGTTGGTATAGGAATCAATATTAACCAGGTGAATTTTTCAAACCCCCGATCCACTTCACTGGCTTTAATAACGGGCTCTATGGCTTCACTGGAAGTTGAGTTTTCTAAACTGGTACATTCGTTGGATGCCGGATATCTAAGACTGAAATCCAAGCTTCAACAGGACCATATCCGTTTATCTTACCTGAGACATCTGCATGGCTACCAGCAAACAATTTCGTTTTTATTAAAAAACGAAATTGTTAAAGGCACTGTAACTGACATTACCAAAAGCGGCAGGTTGTGTATAAAATTTGAGGGTAAGAATGAAATTCAGGAATTTGGTTTGAAAGAAATAGAGTTTTTGTGGGATAAATAATTATCCCCATTTTCCAATAATTCCCATTACCAATGCACAAATGCCCAATCCCAATGATTCCCTTGCAAGTTCAATATTAATACTCCGCATTTGGGTTTCACCAAAAAAATATCCCTTCAAATGACGGAGGCCACTGGTAGATAGCTCCAATTACATATACTGCGGCCATGGCATAAAATACCCACGAGGGCCACAGTTCCTTGAAACTCATGTAACAGGCTAATGCAGCAAAACTGTAAGTAAATATCCAGATACTTGAATCAGGATCGTTGAACTGCAAATAGGAGAAAATGATAAATATAACTCCGAAAACAATTTTAAATAATTTCATATGACATGGGATAATAATGGATCATTGCAAAGATTGCCTGTGATTAGAAGGCAGTTTTTAATCATAAATAACTGTCTTCTAAAAAGTTTTTCGATAAATTATTGGCAAAACTGGCTTAAAGCAGTACCGGCATCGCTGTAACCCAGGCTTGCGGCTTGTTTGAAGTTACCACAGCCCAGATCTTTTTCACCGTCGTACCATTGTGCAAGTCCCAATCCATAAAAAGCCTTGCCATATTGTGAATCCAGTTTAATGGTTTGACGGAAAGCCAAAGTTGCCTTTTTGTAATCTTTCTGACGATAATAAGTATTCCCCAGGTTGTACCAGGCCTGTTTGCTGTTTTCATTAAGCTTGGTTGCTTTTTCAAAGTCAGTTACCGCGGCAGGAATTTTCTCCATCAATACATGCAATTGCCCGCGGTTAAGAAAAACATCTGAGGTGTCGGGTGCCAGTTTTGCAGCCTGGTCGTAGTCCGACAAAGCTGAATCCAAATGATTTTCACTTGTATACAGCAAAGCTCTGTTGAAATAAGGGCGGTAAGAATTTGGTTCTAATTTAATTGACTGGTTAAAGTCCAATAGGGCATTGGGATATTCCTTTAATTCATAATAGGCAACTCCGCGTAAATTAAAAGCTTCGGCATTAGATGTATTTTTTTCAATGGCTTTATTAATATATTCAATGGCTTCTTTGGTTTTTCCTTCATGCATCAAATCCTTGCCTTTTTTTAGGAAAGCATCGGAAGATTGTGAACAGGCAGACAGTAATAATAAAAAAATAAAAAAAATTGACGGGGCATAATGATTCATTTCTAGATGGTTCGCACAAAAGTAGTGCGAAAGACGAAACGAATGTTTTCTTTTTGTCAATAAAATGTCTTTATCTTTGCATCGGCAAATCGGAACTACCAGCTCCTTCCGAATCCCCCAGGTCCTGACGGAAGCAAGGGTAGGTGGTCGATGCGGTGAGATTCTCGGTTTGCCTTTTTTTGTGCCTTTCTATTTCAATTCACATCTTTCTTTTTGGTTTGGTCAGGGTTTTCTACTTTTGTGGAATATTAAACCATACAATCGCTAATATGAAATTTTTCATTGATACCGCAAACCTGAAAGACATTCAGGAAGCTCAGGCCTTGGGCGTTTTAGACGGAGTTACTACTAACCCTTCATTAATGGCAAAAGAAGGAATTACCGGTAAGGATAATATCATGCGTCATTATAAAGCAATTTGCGATTTAGTGGATGGTGATGTGAGTGCGGAGGTAGTTTCAATTGATTTGGCTGGAATGATTCGTGAAGGCGAAGAGCTGATCGAAATCGATGATAAAATTGTGGTAAAAATCCCGATGATCAAAGAAGGCGTGAAAGCTTTGAAATATTTTTCATCAAAAGGAGTTCGTACCAACTGTACGCTAATCTTTTCAGCAGGACAGGCTTTATTGGCTGCAAAAGCCGGAGCAACTTATGTTTCCCCGTTCATTGGCCGTTTGGATGACATTTCAACTGATGGTGTTGCCTTAATTGAACAGATCATGACTATTTATCGTAACTACGGTTTCGAAACTCAGGTTTTAGCAGCCTCAGTACGTCACCCGATGCATATTCTTCAGTGTGCTGAAATTGGAGCTGACGTTATGACAGGCCCGTTAAGTGTAATTGAAGCATTATTAAAACATCCTCTTACAGATTCAGGTTTGGAAAAATTCCTTGCTGACTACGCAAAAGGAAATTCTTAAATAATAACTCCCCGGCATTTGCAAAAGTGTTGGGGTTATTCATTTTTATTATGACTGAAGAGGCATCAGAGCCGATTATTGTATTAGACAGGGCAGATATTTATCAGGGAGACCGGCCTGTTCTGAATGATGTTCATTTTGAGATTAAAGATGGCGAGTTCGTTTTTATGATCGGACGGACAGGAAGTGGTAAAAGCTCGCTTTTAAAAACACTTTACGCGGATTTGTGGCTTCATACCGGTTCTGCAAAAGTAGCGGGCTATGAGCTTCATAATATTAAACGTGCTGATATTCCTCATTTGCGTCGTAAAATTGGCATTGTTTTCCAGGATTTTCAATTACTGTCAGACCGTTCAGTTGAGGATAATCTTTCTTTCGTATTACGTGCAACGGGTTGGGAGGACAAAACAAAAATTTCCATGCGTATTGCAGAAGTGCTTATGCAGGTAGGGCTCGGAACTGCTCAAAAAAGAATGCCGCATCAGCTTTCAGGCGGTGAACAGCAGCGTGTTGTAATTGCCCGTGCAATGCTGAATGAACCAAAAATTCTAATTGCTGACGAGCCAACAGGGAACCTGGATCCAATTGTTGCGGATCAGGTTATGCAGGTTTTCAAAACTATAAATAATGCCGGAACCGCAATACTAATGGCTACTCATAATCACGAATTTATAAGGAAATTTCCTGCACGAGTTTTGAAGTGTGAAAACGGCGCTGTTGTCGAAGGCTGATTTTTTAGCTTAGAGTGAAAAGTTTAAAATTGAAAATATATTATAAATTCCAGACTATAATTTATTCTTATCTAACTCAATACAATCCATACACAACTATAAAAAAATAACAGTTTACAAAGCTATGAAGCTCCGTAAACTGTTAATACTAAATTTCACCGGCGACCCGGTTTTAATTCTTCACTATTTTATTTCGCTTTCAGGTCAATGAAAGGAATAATCATTTCTTCCAGTGAAACGCCTCCGTGCTGGAAAGTATCCCGGTACAGATTAACATACTGATTGTAGTTGTTCGGGTATGCAAAGAAGTAGTCCTCTTTTGTGAAAACGTATGACGTGGAAACGTGCGGTTTTGGCAGGAAAATTCTTTCAGGTTTACGGCAAACCATCAGGTGATTATCATCAAATCCTAAGTTTTTTCCGTGTTTATACCGCAGATTTGTATTCGTTTCACGGTATCCTATAATCTTTACGGGTTTCTGAACGCGAATCATTCCGTGATCTGTGGTCAATATTAATCTGCCTTTCTTTTCTGCCACCTTTTTAATGAAGTCAAGAAGAGGTGAATGCTGGAACCAGGACTTAGTAATAGAGCGATATGCCGCTTCATCCGGTGCCAGTTCTTTAATCATCTGAACATCAGTTCTGGCATGCGAAAGCATATCAACAAAGTTGTAAACCACCACATTCAGTTGGTTATTCAGTAAATTATTGAAATTATCAACCAATGATTTTCCCTGATTTGTATTTAATATCTTATGATAAGATGATTTAATACTACCCATGTGATTGGTTTCAAGTTGTTTTTGAAGAAAATCATGCTCATGGTTGTTCAAACCTTCTTCTCCGTCCGGCGTATTTTCATCGCTCACCCACCATTGCGGATATTTTCTTTCCATTTCGCTTGGCATCAATCCTGAAAATATGGCATTTCTGGCATATCCGGTTGTAGTTGGTAAAATGGAATAATATGACGACTCCTCCTCAATGTTAAAATACTCCTGGAGGATAGGCTGGATCATTTTCCATTGATCATAGCGGAAGTTATCTATCAAAAGGAAAAATAATGGCTCATCAGATCCTTTGAGATGTGGGAAAACTTTTTGTTTCATCAACTGATGCGACATAATCGGTTTATCCTCACGTGGCTCATTCAGCCAGTCTTCATATTTTTCTTCAATAAATTTGCAGAAATTAGCATTTGCATCGCTTTTCTGCATTGTAAATACTTCTGACATTCCCTGATCCTCAGAACTTTCAAGCTCTAATTCCCAATATATTAATTTTTTATAGATGTCTGCCCATTCTTCATGACCAATACGGTCCTGATATTGCATAGACAGATTCCGGAATTCCTGCTGATAACTTAAAGTAGTTTTTTCAGTGACCAAACGCTTATTATCCAGGATTTTTTTACAGAAAGTAATATCTGGTTTGGATTAAGAGGTTTGATCAGATAATCATCTATTTTAGATCCGATAGCATCTTCCATGATATGCTCTTCTTCACTTTTTGTAATCATCACAACTGGCAAATTAGGCTGTTGCTGTTTGATTTGGGCCAGCGTTTCGAGACCAGTCATACCAGGCATCATTTCATCTAAAAATACGATATCAAAACGTTCGTTTTCTATTTTATCCAAAGCATCGGCTCCGCTGTTCACCGGAGTGACATTGTAGCCTTTGTTTGTAAGAAACATTATATGTGGTTTAAGAAGATCAATTTCATCATCGGCCCAAAGAATATTGTACTGCATAAGAATGGTATTTCAGATAAATTATAATAAAAACAATGTAAGGTAACGAGCTAAAAGGTAAAGTCGTATTAAGAATAAACGTTTTTAACTTATTTTAAATAAAGAATTATACGTTTTTTAATATAAGAATTGTTGCATTCAGCATATTTTGGATGTAAATCAGGATAAAAATTTACGTGTTACCTTATCCAGATCATCAGGAGTATCTACACCGTGCGAGTCGTCGGATGTGATTACAGCTTTAATAGAATAACCATTTTCAAGCCAGCGAAGCTGTTCCAGAGCTTCGGCTTTTTCAAGAGAACTTACGGGTAATTCAGTAAGTGCCGCAAGTACGTCGGAGCGGTACGCGTAAATACCTATATGTTTATAAAAAGTGTGATTTTTCAGCCACTGATCTGCTTCCTGATTTCTGATGTAAGGAATTGTTTGTCTGCTGAAATATAATATTTCACGACGGTTATTAAGAACTGCTTTCGGAACATTGACGTTAAAAAGTATATCTTCTGTATCAATAATTTTAACCAAAGTAGCTAATTCAATTTGCCCGTTTAATTCATCTGCCAGACTATCAATTGGTTCCGGGCTGATAAATGGCTCATCACCTTGTATATTAATAACATAGTCATAGTGGCCTTCTGTTTTAGTAAGCGCTTCAAAACATCTGTCAGTTCCACTTTGATGATTTTCCGATGTCATAACTGCTTTACCGCCAAAGCTCAATACATGATCCAATATTCTCGCATCATCTGTTGCCACAATCACCTGGCTAAGATTTGTGGCTTTACTCGCTTGTTCATAAACTCGTTGGATCATACTTTTTCCACCAATATCTACAAGCGCTTTGGCCGGAAAACGAGTGGATGCATATCGAGCCGGTATTATTCCTAATATTTGCACAGGTTTATAGTTTGGTTGATATAATTTCTAATTTGTTTCAAAATAAAGATTAAAAAATTGCAAAAACTTTTTCACACAAGTTTTCAGAAAATATCTGGCGCATATTGCCTGACTCAGATGCTGATAGTAATCTGTGGGCAGTTGAATTGCGGGATGTTCCACCGGCAAAGAAAGTATCTTTCGCTGTGATTGATTTAAAAAAACCGGAATTAAAATGGAAAGAAGCACCGGAAGCCACCGATTGGTGGACATCCCTGACTGCGTTTTCTTATGGGCACGTTTACCTGCACAATAACCGTTATCCAGACTTACCACAACCAACAGACCTTTTTGATGGTTTCCGCTGAGCAGGGCGATTTACAATGGGTTATGCCAAATTATTTGCTGGTAAAAACATTAAACAATTCACAAATTGAAATTGCTACCAGGGTAGGTGACCTGTTTAAATATTCCATATCTGAATCAGAAACTGGTATTATTTCGGGAACAAGTGAAGATAATAAACAACCTGACCCTCAAATAATTTTAAAAGAAGCAGTTCGTTACAAGGAAGGAAATATTTATTTTGAAAAATTGGCTTCTTTCATATTTGAAAGTACAAAGGGTCACCAGCCAGTATGTATTGATTATCTGGAGAAGCGACCCTTTATGATGTTTTCTTACTATATTTACGAGCAGGAAAAGATGACAGAACACCTTCTGATTGTCTCCGGTAAAATGGAACATATCTTACATGAGAAATTGTCAGACCGACGGGAGGGAATTGGCCAATCGACCATGTTACTTAAAGGGTCAACCCTGGTATATCTGAAAAATAATAATGAGTTTTCGAGTTTAACACTTCCATAATAAATGAAATACATTTTTTGCCTGGTATTCATTACCGGTTTATTTAGTAGCTTATCAAGTGCCCGTGCGAATGGGAAGTTTGCAGCAGATTCAGTTGGATCTGAAAAAGTTGGAGGTAAAATTTTTGTCTTACACCGGGTTAATACCGGACAAACAATGTTTGCTGTTGTACGCCAGTACGGCACCACCATACAAGCACTACGGGAGGCTAATCCTGGTATGAATGATCAGATCCAATCCGGACAAATGATCAGGGTTCCATATACTGCTAAATCTTCGAAGAAAGAGGCTAAGAAAGAAGAAACCAAGAAAAGTGAAGTAAAGGAAACCAAACCTGTAAGTGTTAATTCACCTGCATCGTCTACAACATCTGCTCCTGTTGCATCAGCTGTATCTGTTGCGCCAAATGGAATTCACAGAGTTGAACCAGGCCAGACCCTGTACCGGGTTGCTGTGAAG
The DNA here is from genome assembly GCF_019711195.1 of Dyadobacter sp. NIV53. Lineage (NCBI taxonomy): Bacteria > Pseudomonadati > Bacteroidota > Cytophagia > Cytophagales > Spirosomataceae > Dyadobacter > Dyadobacter sp. NIV53. The sequence continues at coordinate 1,598,175 of NZ_CP081299.1, read as the reverse complement.
TACGGCGTATTAATGGCTGATATCCGTAAATGGAATAATCTGACCGATGATAATCTGAAAGACGGCCAGGAATTAATTGTAACCGAAAAAGCCAGCGAAAAGGAGAAAGCAGTGGCAGTGGTAACGCCTCATGTAGCTCCGAAAGTGGATGTTACCAACGTTGTGAAAGATTCCTTGAAAGCAAAGGCAGCCGTTCCTGAAAAAGTAGTAAAACCGGTGGAAGAAGTAGCTCCTCCAAGAGTTGTATCAGGAAAGAAAAAATCCGAGTCGGGATTAGCTGAAATGATCGAGACAGACGAAAGCACCAGTAAATTTCTGGGCTTGCACCGTAATGCACCAATTGGTGCTCTGGTTGAGGTTTTGAATGAATATAACCAGGAAAAAATTATTGTAAGGATTATTGGCCGAATTCCGGACACGAGTATTAATGACGATATTGTTATCAAACTTTCGTCACGGGCTTTTGAAAAAGTTTCACCTAATAGCAAACGTTTTAGAGCTGTAGTGAGTTATCTTGAATAACCGACAGGATACACTGAAATACTAAATAATGAAGCATTCCCCCGAATTCCGTTCAAAAAGAGAAGAAGAAAGAGCAGCTTTGAAAAACACTATAGGCTATAAAATGTGGAGTGTCCTTTTCACTGTTCTCTATCCTTTCATAGCTATTTTTACATTTGTGTTCTCCGGAATCGTCATGTTCTTTTCGGGTATATCGAGGGTTCTGGCTTATTTGTTTGCGAAAAGCAGTGCAAAATAATACTTTAAAAGCTGCCGGTTTTTCAGCTTACGTGATAGACTTATTAGAACAAAAAACGGAACAATACAACCGGCCTGAATTTATTTCAAATGATCCTGTTTGTATTCCACATCGTTTTTCTAAAAAACAGGACATTGAGATCATGGGTTTCTGGGCTGCCATTCTTGCCTGGGGCCAGCGTAAAACAATCGTTAATAAGTGTCTGGAATTATGCGAGTTAATGGATAATGCTCCACATGATTTCGTGTTGAATCATCAGGAAAGTGATTTGAAAAGATTTCTTTATTTTAAGCACCGGACGTTTAATTCCACCGACACACTTTATTTCCTGCATTTCTTCCGGAATTATTATAAAACGCATGATTCACTTGAAAATGCTTTTAGTGACCATCTGAATCCGGGAGATGACACAATAGAAAAAGGGTTGATCGGCTTTCACGATTTATTCTGTGATTCTGAAAACTTCCCACTTCGAACGAGAAAACATATTGCAACGCCGTTAAGAAAATCATCATGTAAAAGACTAAATATGTTTTTGCGCTGGATGGTACGAAAAGATGACAACGGCGTTGATTTTGGTATCTGGAATCAAATTAGTCCGTCCCAGTTGATTTGTCCCTGTGATGTACATGTGGACAGGGTAGCTCGTTTGCTTGGCTTACTTCAAAGGCCTGTAACCGACTGGCAAACAGCTAAGGAACTAACAGCATCCCTTCGCTTAATTAACCCAAATGATCCGGTAAAATTCGACTTTGCTCTTTTTGGCCTTGGTATTGAGGGTTTTGCAACTCCGGCCATTCAGGTGTATCGGAAATAATTTATACTAACACTTATTTGCAGATAAACACAAATACCCATTTGCCATCGATGCTTTAATGATTTTTCGATTGCAATGCTGTTCAAAAAGAAAAACACCGCCGGCTCAAACAAACGGTGTTTTTCTTTATCATTTAAAAAAAATATTATTGCAATGCAGTATTAAACTGGATCGTATTAACAGAAAATAAAGGTTTCCCACCTGCATTTGGATTTGCAAAAACAAAAACCAATTTACGCAAACGGCTATCAGCCGGTGCTTTTACGGGAATAGTTACATCACCGGTTGAAGTAATTTTCACTTCTCCGACTTTAATGCCAGTTGGAGAGTCAAGGCGAGCTTCAAGAGTTCCACCGACTGTTTGACCTTCTCTTACTGCTGCTGAAATATTTATGGTGCTAATACCAGTAAGATCAATATCATCAAAAGCAATATAACTCCCGTTTTTAAGTCCAACAACTGTTTCAGTTCCTTCTCCTGATTTAAATTTCAGGAAATCTTTACCACTGTCCATGCTGCTTGCATAAATTTTGGCCGGGCGCAAAGCTACGGTTTTAGATCCGGTTTGCGGTCCCATATTGCCATTACCTTTATCTGTATAACTGGCTGTAAATATGTAGGATCCGTCTTTCTGTTTGCCCTGGGTGAGGTAGGTACTTTTTAACGGCTTTTTATCTACTACTTTTTCCTGTGCAAGAGAAAGAATATACTTTACCATTTCCTCGGCCTCTTCCGGTTTGTGCTGAGGATGCGCAGCCATTGCCTGTTCTCCCCATACACCGCCACCACCTGCAATAACCTTACTCGCTAGCAGTTTCACCGAATTACGTTCTTTTTCATAACGTTTGGCAACTTCTATGTAAGCAGGACCGATTGATTTTTTAGTTATCGAATGGCATGCCTTGCAGTCGCTCAGCTCGATCAACCGTTTTCCGGTCTCGAATCCTGTATTAGCTACGTGCCCCTGCGCAAGCTGCGTCTTATCAAAACCTTCCAGATAATTGATTGTCAAAGTAACTTCGTCATCCGGGATCGTTTTATTAGCTATACTACCGTCTTCCTTGTCGCTTACAGTGACTTCATAATCAACTGGTTTGTCATTCCAGTAAAATGTTTTATTTCCTTTAATAGCCACATCCACCTTTGGTACGGCATTACCTGCTTTAATAGTAACTTCAGAAATGTTTGTATTTCCGGCACTGTCCGTTACTTTTAACACTGCGATATACTCTCCTGGTTTGGCATAGGTAAATGAAGGATTTGGCAATACACTTTTAGGAAATCCTTTTCCAAAATTCCATTCATATTTAATCGCATCTCCGTCATAATCAAGTGATCCTTTTGACGAAAAATTCACCTTTAACGGAACAGCACCAGTTGTATTAACTGCACTTGCTGCAGAAACCGGAACACGATTTCCTGCATTATATGTAATATGTGACAAACTGGCTTCGTCATTTTGGGCAAACCAGTTGGGGCCGTATTCCAGTGTGTAAAGTGAGCCGTCGTTCGCAAACTGCATGTCAATCGGATGACTGAATTTCCCATTAGGCATAAATCGCTCAATGTTCATCAGATCACCTTCTTTGTTCATCGTTACAATATTGATATAATCTCTGATCCAGTCGTAAGCAAAAAATTTTCCATTGTAATAATCCGGAAATTTAACTTTACTTTCCTGAAAATCTGCTGAATAATAAACCGGGCCGGCCATTGCATTACGTCCGCCTTTTCCTACAATCGGCCCAAATTCTGGTGAATCGGCGTAAGGATACCAAATGAATGCTGGCTGTGCGGGAGGTAATTCCTGCAAACCTGTATTGTGAGGAGAATTATTGACGGGTGCTTTCGGATCGAATGGTTTGGCTGATGTGCTATCCGCAAAATTGAAGTCTATGTACGGCTTGTTGTCAGCAATGAAAAGGGGATAACCAAAATACCCTGCTTTTCTTGCCTGATTTACTTCGTCATAACCACGAGGCCCACGTGTCGGGCTGTCATTGGAAGCATCCGGGCCTACATCCCCCCAGTATACATAACCTGTGTGTTTGTCTATCGAGATACGATATGGATTACGGGTTCCCATTACATAAATTTCAGGGCGGGCTTTAGGATTTCCGGGAGGAAATAAATTTCCTTCGGGGATGTCATACAAATTTGTTCCGCCAGGCATATTCGCACGACGGTCACCGTATCGTGGTTTAATACGCAGGATTTTGCCTCTTAAAGAATTGGTATTGGAAGAAGAATGTTGTCCGTCCCAGCCTTCACGTCCGGGACGTTCGTCAATCGGGCCATATCCGTCAGACTGAAAAGGATTTACATCATCACCTGTCGACAGATATAGATTTCCTTTTTCATCCCAGGCAATTGATCCGCCTGTATGGCAGCAATCTGTTCTTTTTACCGGAACTGTCAGTAAGTTTTCTTCGGTCGAAAGCAGCAAAGTATCCTTCATATCATCATACTTAAACCGTGACAAATGCTGGGCTGTATCGGCTTCGGAGGATGGCGGAGAATAATACAGGTAAACCAATTTATTGGTTTTGAAATTAGGATCGATGTTTAAACCCATTAAACCGTATTCCTGCTTAATATATACCGGTACTTCCGCAACAACTTTTACTTTTCCGGTTTTAGGATTATAGAGCTTCAATTTCCCTTTACGTTCTGCAAAAAGTACACGCTGGTCATCCAGTACAACCAGTTCCGTTGGTTCATCCAGTTTGGTAGCCAATACTTTTTTAGTGAACCGGTTTTCTTCCGGGCGTGCCTTACTGTAATCCAACTTTGCAGCCATGACATAATTGAGTCCACCAGTGAGATGTTTTACAAATACAGGATCAATATAGGTGGCGTCTTCATGCCCAAAATTGGTATAAAATGCTTTTCCGCCATCATAATCATGATACCATGACATAGGATGATTCTCGCCCATTTTACCGTCTTTGTAAGTTTTTTCATCAATCTTAACCAAAACTGTTACTTTCGGGTTAAAGCTTTTGAAATCGTAAAATTCATCTTTTATTTTCCATTTTTTAGGAAATCCGGTCATAGAAGGATGATTGTCGTTAACTACATAAGCTTCTCCTTGCTGTACATTAGGGTTACCGGGATGGCCGTTAAAATAGGCACCAACAAGTTTGTTGTACCATGGCCAGTCATATTCTGTGTCTGTTGCAGCATGGATCCCTACAAAACCGCCGCCAGCCTGAATATAGTGTTCAAAAGCTTCCTGTTGTTTATCATTGAGAACATCACCAGTAGTATTCAGGAATATTACTGCACCGTATTTTTGTAGGTTTTTGTCCGTAAAAACGGCCGCATTTTCAGTTGTATCTGTTTCAAAACCAGTTTCTTTTCCTAATTTAATAATGGCTGTTTTTCCTGCCGGAATTGCACTATGCCGGAAGCTTGCCGTTTTTGAAAAAACAAGAACCCGTTTTTCAGGCGTTATAATGGTTTGTGAGTAAGCTTCAAAACTGAAACAAGCAAACATAGTCAAACTGAATACCTGAATTATTCTTTGATAATTTTTACAAGCATATTCATTCATTAGTAATAATCAGAGATTTGGTGAAGTAAAATTTTGCAGGCTTAGGACTTTATTATAAAATTAAAACCGATTTCTTAAACGCTCAAAAGAATACAAATATTTGCATAAAAAAACCTATCTGTCATAAGATAGATAGGTTTTAAATATACTTGTAAATAAGACAATTAATAATTAAAGTCCCAGTGCTTTTCTGTTAAATGCCTCATCAGTACCAGCCCCTGCAAAATCATCAAAAGCTTTGGTAGTTACTTCAATAATGTGGTTTGCAATAAACGGAGCTCCTTCTGCTGCGCCTTGTGTAGGTGATTTTATGCAGCATTCCCATTCTAAAACGGCCCAGCTATCATAATTATATTGGGAAAGTTTCGAAAATATTGATTTGAAATCAACCTGTCCATCGCCAAGAGAACGGAAACGTCCTGCGCGGTCGGCCCATCCCGCAAAACCGCTGTAAACGCCTTGTTTTCCGGTTGGGTTAAATTCTGCATCCTTTACATGGAATGCTTTGATACGGTCGTGATAAAGATCGATAAACTGTAAATAGTCTAGTTGCTGCAGTACAAAATGGCTCGGGTCGTAATTGATATTAGCCCGCGAATGGCCATCCAGATAATCCACAAACATTTCAAATGTAGAACCATCGAAAAGATCTTCGCCAGGATGCAGTTCATAACAAACATCGACACCGTTTTCATCATACACGTCCAGAATTGGCTTCCATCTGGCTGCCAGTTCCTTAAATGCAGTTTCAACCAATCCTGCAGGGCGCTGTGGCCATGGGTACAAAAATGGCCAGGCCAAAGCACCTGAGAAAGTTGCACTGGCCGTTAAACCAAGTTTCTGGCTTGCCTGAGCCGTGTATTTAAGCTGTTGTACTGCCCATTCTGCACGCGCTTTTGGATTTTTTCTCACCTCTGGAATAGCAAACCCATCATACATATCGTCATAAACAGGATGAGAAGCCACCAGCTGGCCGATAATATGTGAAGCTAGTTCTGTAATTTCCAGACCTTTATCTTTCAACTTACCGTTCAATTCATCCGCGTATGTCTGAGATTCAGCAGCAAGTTTAACATCAATAACTCTTGGATCCCAGATTGGTAACTGTACACCTTTATATCCAAGGTCAGCCATGTACTGTGCTATACCGTCCAATGTATTAAAGGGAGCTTCATCACCCAAAAACTGAGCAAGAAAAATTCCAGGTCCTTTTATTGTTTTCATGATTAAGAGTTTTGTTTGTAATTAGCTGATGTTGATTAAAGAAGTCAACTCTTCAGGAGTTGACTTCTTTTTTGATAAAATTATTATACTTCGACCCAGCCTTGTTTTTTGTTGCTGTCAAGTATTCTTTCACAAATCAATAACTCACGATATCCGTCAGCGAAGGTTGGAAAAGTTGGGTTTTCAGGTTGTTTACCAACTGTGATTGCCGCATAAACTTCTTTAAATAATTGTTTTGAAGTATCCGAGAAACCTTCGTTATGCCCGCCCGGGAATGTTATAAGCGAGCGAACATCTTCATGTACCAAAGAAGGATCGCGCATCAGGATTTCATTACTTTTATCACGGTTACCAATCCACATTTCATTAGGAGCTTCGGAAGTCCAGTTAAATGTTTTTTTAGATCCGGAAATTTCCAGCGTCATACGGTTTTTACGTCCTGCCGATACCTGAGAAACTGTAATTACACCTTTACTTCCATTATCAAATCTCAACAATACATTGGCGGTATCTTCGGTGTTAATTGGAACATCAGCATAGTCTTCTGGCTGAAGCATTTTGCCGGAATATGTTTCAACAGCCTTGAGTGGTTTTTTACGTGTTTTATGAATGGTATTAAAATCAGCCAGAACAGCAACTGTTTTTAAACCCGTGATATATTCAAGAATATCCATTAAATGTGAACCAATATCAGCAATTGCCCTTGAGTCACCCGATTTGTCCGGTTCAAGGCGCCAGTTATAGTCAGTTTCGTAAAATAGCCAGTCCTGTAAATAAGAACCAATGAAAGAATAAATTTCACCTAATTCACCCTTTTCACGCATGGACTTCATTTGGCGGGCCAGCGGATAATAACGAAGGTTGAAATGCACTGCATTCACCAGTCCGCTTTTTGCTGCAAGTTCCACCAGTTCTTCCGCTTCCGCCAGGTCTTTTGCCAATGGCTTTTCACAGATCACGTGTTTGCCAGCTAATAATGCTGCTTTTGATTGATTGTAATGAAGGAAATTAGGCGTACAGATATGGATTGCCTGAATGTCTTCCTGTTTTAATAATTCATCGAAGGTATAAGAACGCGGAATGCCCAGTGCATCGGCTTTTTCTTTGGCCAGTTCAGCAGTTACTTCGCAAAGGGCAGCAACTTCTACATTAGGGAGGCGTCTCAGAGCTTCAATGTGTGCAGGCCCAATGAAGCCAGTACCTACCACGCCAACTTTAATTTTGTTCATAAATGGGTAAATGAAAAGGTGGAAAACGGTCCGCTAAGCGGTTAAAATATTTGGTAACGTTGTAATTAAATTAAATCTGTCCATTTCTTATCCGACTTGTCCGAGGCTAAAGCAGCATTAACGAACTTTATACCGCGCAGTCCATCTTCTGCAGATGGGAAATCGTACACAGGGTCGGCAGTTTTGCCTTCCCAACGGGCACGAAGCTGAAATGCAAAATTTCTATAAAGATTAGCAAATGCTTCAAAATATCCTTCCGGATGGCCGGCAGGAATACGTGTATGTACCTGTGCCGCTTTTGAAAGATTACCGACGCCTGTCCGGATGATACGTGCTCCCTGGTTGGTTTTATGGATAAGTGTATTAGGTTCCAGTTGTTTCCATTGCAAGCCGCCTGTTTCACCATAAACACGGATATTCAGGTCATTTTCTTCTCCATTGGCAATCTGGCTGTTTTGCAGGATACCCTTTGCGCCGGAATCAAACCGGAGAAGGATATTTGCATCATCATCCAGAAGGCGGCCTTCAACAAAAATCGTGAGGTCAGCACAAAGTTGTGTGATTTTTAGTCCTGTTATATATTCTGCCAGGTTTTCGGCATGGGTTCCAATATCTCCCAAACCACCTCCTGCGCCGGATTTGCTTGGATCTGTACGCCAGGCTGCCTGCTTATTTCCCGCAGTTTCCACCATTGTGGCAAGCCATCCCTGAGGATATTCAACAATTACTTTCCTGATTTTTCCGATAGCACCTGACGCGATCATATGTCGTGCCTCTTTTACCATTGGGTAACCAGTATAATTATGTGTCAGGCAAAAAATCAGTCCCGTTTTTGCTACCAGTTCTACTATTTCTTCTGCCTGCTCTTCATTCAGAGTTATAGGCTTGTCACATACTACATGAAAGCCATTTTCCAGCGCAAGTTTAGTTGGGCCAAAGTGTACATGATTGGGTGTTACAATAGCAACAAAATCCATACGCTCTCCCAGAGGTAACTGTTTTTCCTTTAAAATCATCTCTTCATAATCTTTGTAAACCCTGTTTTCAGGCAAATACAAAGCTTTTCCTGTTTCCTTAGATTTTTCAGGACTTGAACTGAAAGCACCACAAACCAGCTCAATTTCTCCGTCCATAATGGCCGCACGACGATGAACCCCTCCTATAAATGCTTCAAGAGATCCGCCTACCATACCCATCCTTATCTTTCGTGACATTCGTGTTGGTTTAAAGTTTTGAAAAGATTTTCTATTTATAAAGAGTAGTATACATGACTCTTACTTCTTACAAATATAAATTTATAGTGCAAAAATCGGTGCATTACTGCCGAATAGAATAGTAGTTTTGCAAATTATTTGTTTTTTTTGTGAAAATATTAAATAATATCAATACCCCGAGTTCCATTTATTCACATTAAATATCTAAACCCACAAGTCACATGGCTCAACCGATTAACAGCTCACGACTTTTTACTGCAAGTTGTCTTGCTATCATTACTACTGCCTTTTCCTTTAGCATCAGGGCAGGAATTCTTCCTCAGTTGGGAAATGATTTTGGCCTGACTGCCGAACAATTAGGATTTATTAATTCCATGTTCTTTTTTGGTTTCCCGATTTCAATGATCATTGGGGGTATTGTTTATCATTCGGTAGGTCCAAAAATAATTATGCAGGTAGCTGTTTTTGCTCACACGCTGGGAATTTTATTAACGATTTATGCAGGGGGATACTACGGCCTGCTGATTTCTACATTTTTTATCGGCTTTGGCAATGGATGTACGGAAGCGGCATGTAATCCGATGATTGCAGATATGTATCCGAGCAGTAAACTAAACAAAATGTTTGGCAGGTTCCACATGTGGTTTCCAGGGGGAATTGTAATTGGTAGCTTAATATCCAAATTTATGACCAGTGGTGGTTTTTCGTGGCAAACTCAGATCTGGGTTCTTATGCTTCCTACTGTAGTCTATGCTTTCCTCTTTTTCGGCCAGGTTTTTCCAAAGCCCAAAATTGAGGGAGTAACTTCACTGGCGAAAAACTTCCAGTCAATGCTAACCCCTTTGTATATCTTCATATTCTGCTGCATGGCACTAACAGCTATTACAGAATTTGGTCCTAACCAATGGGTAACAGTGGTATTAAGCAGCAGCGGAGCTGATGCTATGCTGGTTTTGGCATTAACTTTTGGGGTAATGACCGTAGGCAGACTTTTCAACGGACCTGTTGCGGATAAATTCGGACAAACCGGCGTTTTATTGGGAGGAGCAGTTTTGGCGACTATTGGTATTTATATGTTCAGTACTGTCACCGGCCCTATCGCATATCTGGCTGCTGTTATATTTGGTCTGGGTGTATGTTTCAACTGGCCTACAATGATTGGCTTTGTTGCTCAGAGGGTCCCAAAAAGCGGAGCTTTGGGTATGTCAATAATAGGTGGCGTGGGTATGTTGTCAACATCAATTTTTCAGCCAATTATTGGCCGGTGGATTGATAACAGCAATGCAGAATACTCGGCAAAAGGTCTTTCAGGATCAGCATTGGAATTAGCCGCCGGACAAGCAACTCTTTCAACTATGATGACATTCCCGATTATATTAATATTTGCTTTTGTAGTTTTGTGGTTCTGGGCGGGCAATCCAAAATCTAATCATATCGACGAAACAAAGGTGGCCGAACAGCCGCAATTATAAATTATTGAAACGTCGTCGTTGGGGCAGGCCTTGTGCCTGCCCTTTTTTATTGTCAAAATCGGCCATCAGGTGATTTATTATATTAAAGGCGGGCACAAGGCCGGGCCGTATGGATTATAACCTGATAATTTTATTTCAATTTTACAATTGTAACACCTGCACCGCCACGGTCAGCATGTTCATCCTGCATTGCTGAAACGTGGGAATAACCTCGAAGATGATTACGTACCAATGTCCGCAAAATTCCATCTCCCTTTCCATGCACGATCCGTATTTCGTCGTACCCCAGCATAATGGCATTGTCCATAAACTGGTCAACCAGGCCAAGAGCCTCTTCTCCACGTTTGCCGCGCATATCCAGGTTGAAACTAAAATTCATCATGCGCTCATTCAAATCTACACCTTTTGAAACCGTTTTTAATGATTTTTCTCCCGTGGCAGCTTTATAGGTTTTATTGCTAACCCGTTCAAGCCGGTTCAGTTTAAGCGTTGTTTTGAGATCTCCTATTCTTATTTCAGCATCTTTTCCTCTCAGGGCAATTACTTCACCGATGGCTGTCTGGCCCAGAATTCGAACATAATTTCCGGGAGCAATAGCGCCATCTTCGGGTTCATATATTTCCTCTGTAGCAGCTGGTTCAGGTATCAGTTCCGGTTCCAGATTTTTCTTACTAAACTTTTGAATTTCATTGCGGACAACCTTGGTCTTTTCTTTTTCCGCTTTGTTTTCTTTAATCTCGCGGATCGTATTTTCAATTAACTGATTAGCATCCGCCAAAAGTGTTTTGGCCTTTTGTTTTGCTTCATTTACAATCTTTTTTTCATTTGTTTCCAGGTTTGATTTTAGCGCTGTATAATCAGCCAATTCCCGGGTCAGCTTTCGTTCTTTTATTCCTAATTCAATATTTTTCTCAGCAAAAACTCTTCTTTCAATATCCAGTTCTTTCAATAATTTTTCGAAATTAACCTGCTGTGTACCCAGTTTTTCTTTAGCACGATTGATGACAGCCATTGGTAAGCCAATTTTTGAGGCAATTTCAAATGCAAAAGAACTTCCTGGCCTTCCGATTTCGAGCTGATAAAGAGGTTCCAAGTGTTCTCCGTCGAATCGCATAGCTCCGTTCACAAGCCCGGGCGTTTTGTCTGCAAGTACTTTCAGATTGGTATAATGCGTATTAACCACTCCAAAAGCGCCAGACTTTGTCAGATCTTCTAAGATAGCTTCTGCAATGGCTCCGCCTAAACCTGGCTCAGTACCTGTTCCAAACTCATCGATCAGGAATAATGTACGTTTATTGGCTAAAGTCAGGAAGTGCCGCATGTTAGTCAAATGCGAACTGTATGTACTCAGGTCATTTTCAAGTGATTGTTCGTCACCTATATCAATAAATATATTTTGGAAAAAGCCCATTGAAGAGCCTTCCTGTACGGGCACAAGTAAGCCGCATTGGAACATATACTGAATTAATCCAACTGTTTTCAGTGACACAGATTTACCTCCGGCATTAGGCCCGGAAACGATCAGAATGCGCTGTTTTTCGTTTAATTCAATATTCAGAGGTACTACCTTTTTTCCTTGTTTCTGAAATGACAAGTGTAAAAGCGGATGCCTTGCTTCCCGCCATTCTATGAACTGCCGGTTGGTGAAAGGTGGATTAATAGCATCCATTTCACGTGCAAGTTTTGCTTTTGCACGCAAGAAATCCATAAGTCCTAAAAATTGGTATGCCTTTTGCAAATCTGGTACAAATGGCCGCAGCTGAGAGGTTAACTGTAATAATATCCTGTTAATTTCTCTTCGTTCTTCATATTCCAGTTCACGGATTTCATTATTGGATTCAAAAACATCTGTCGGTTCTATAAAAACAGTCTGGCCGGTAGCTGATTCGTCGTGTATAAAGCCTTTAAGTTTACGTTTGTGCTCAGCAGCAACCGGAATAACCATACGTCCGTTACGAACGGTCAATGATACATCTTCGCTCACCCAGCCATTACTTTTAGCCGAACGTAACATCGTATCCAGTTTTTTTCGAATTCCCGCTTGTTCTGAAATCAGCTGCTTACGGATACGCGATAATTCCGAAGATGCCGAATCGCGGATCTGTCCACGGTCATCAATGATCTTTTCGATTGCGTCCGTAATTGCTTTATCAACTCTTACATTTTTTGCGTATTCACCTAATAATGGATAAGTTTCAGGCTCCTGATTTTCGAAAAAACGGATACAAAGCTTTATTGTGTGAAGAGAAACTTTTAAATCAGAGAATTCACTTTGAGTCAGGAGCATTCCTTCAATAGAAGCCCGTTTCAGATAGGTTGTGGCGTCGATGTAATTCTGAGATGGAAAATTTTCGCCAATCTCTGTTATTTTTTTCATTTCGGCAGTTTGGCTCACCAGCTTTTCTACCAATCCGAAATTATCTGAGAATCTGATTTTCTCTACAAAGTTTTGCCCTAATGTACTTATACAGGCTTCTTTAAGCCAGATGCGCAGTTTATCAAAACCAAGTTTTTGTTCTATTGTATTAGGATATAGCATTTTTGGGAATTAGCCGCGCGGCGGACCGTTTTAGCTTTATTTTTCGGTAATCACTGATTAATTTTTTGATCAGGATATTTAGAAATAATTAATTTTCCTGGAAATTGGTTCAGTATTGTTTTAAAAAAAGTTCTGATCTCTTCTTTAAGAATTTTCAGTGCAAATGAGGCTGGCTGCACTTCTTTCTGGATTACATGAGAAAAAATTTTCTTTGCCAGGTCAGAAGCTGGTGCTTCCGGTGTAATATCAACGGATGCATTATTGATATCAGCTACAATTTCGTGCATCGCATTGTTGATGTGATCCCATGCATTGGTGCTGATATACATTTGTTGTGCAACATTATGGTTGTATTCTTCCCGAATGTCGTTAAGCAGAATCTGTTGTAATTCGAGTGCATTCATTGCAGACGGAACTAGCCTGAGCAAGAGATTATTAGGACTTATTCTTTCCAGAAAAAGACACATTCTTTCATAAGCCTGTAATCGAAGCGGCAGGGTGATTTCGGTATGTTTATTTCGAATATCCCATTGTTGTTTTTCGAAGACCTTGTTTGCAACAGTGGTAATTGTCAGGTAGATCCCGTAAATAATAACTACTCCCAGTAATGTAATTGTTAATAAAATATAATACTCCATAGCGCCGTGCAACTTTTAATATTGAGCCAAAATGAAGTCAAAATTACAAGATAACTGAGATTCCAAATAAAAATTTTACGAATTAAATACGGTAATTTGGCGTTAGCAGTAATAAATTACTTCTGTTTTTGCAGTTTAAATCAGGATCAGCAAAAAAAGAATTGACGTAACACTGAGAAAAATAAATCTTCTTGTTATTGCTAACCTCAACAAAAAGAAGAAGTTATACTTCATTAAATTTTATGTAAATGGAAAATCCAATTCGGATTACCTACAAGGCAAAATCTGAAATAATAACTACCCTGGAAGCCAATAAAATCCCGGACACCTACGGGTTAAGAGTAGGGTTAAAAGGAGGAGCATGCAGTGGAACATTCATCCTGGGCTTTGACACAAAAACAGAACATGATCAACTTTACCTGATCGATGGGATCAGGGTATACATTGATAAAAGACATCTCATGTATGTCCTTGGGTTGTCAGTCGATTATGAGGAAGGAATGAACGGCAACGGTTATACGATTTCCTTAATAAAAGAAGAATAACCACTATACTTTTAATCCTCAATAGTCACATGTTTCCAATTTTCTCCTGACCTGATACGGTTAAGCTGAGTATGTGTGATTCCGAATTGTTTGGCAATCATCTTCAGGCGATTATTGTCATTTTTCAACAATTTCTTGATAATCCTTACCTTACTCTCGGTTAATTTATAATTCTTGGTCCGTCTTGGGATGACGCGGTTAATAAAGGCAGGATTTTCACGGTTATGATCGATCATTTCTGCTTTTGTAACCCATTTCAGGTTTTCATAGTAATTATTCTGCTTTTCAAAATCATTGTGAATCACAAAAGCGTGATCATCACTTGCCTTTTCTGCAAAATACTCGGCTACCAGTTTGTGAACGTAACGGTTAATTGTCTTACCGCCACTTGCTCTGATATTGAGAGATCTGTATCCCTGAATAACCGACCCTTTTATTATCGCGCCGTCCTTAGGGTTGTTCTGAAAGCTCTTAAGTCTTCCATAATTTGATACTTCGTAATGAGGAGCATTTTCGATTTCGTCGAATTTAATTTTCGCCCACTTCTCATTCCAGAAACTCCGACTTACATTTGACTCGTTCATTTTAAGAAATAGTATTATTGATTACGTTGAATTTTTTTAATAACGTTGAGCATATTTTGCATGCCTAATATAATATTTATACCAAAGAAAAAATTATCAGCAATCTAATTATCTATATACGATGTGCTGAATTTAATTCTCATTCCATGCATAAAAATACACAACAATGAAAGATACACTAATTATTGGCGCATCATCTAATCCATCACGATATTCATACATTGCAGCTAAAAAATTGATGGCATTCAACCATCCGGTCTTGCTGCTTGGCCGTAAAAAAGGTTCTGTTTTTGGTCAGGAAATTTACTTAGAAAAAATAAAATGGACTGATATTCATACAGTTACACTTTATATTAATCCTAGCCATCAACCAGAATATTACGATTACATTATTTCTTTGAAACCTAATCGTGTCATCTTCAATCCCGGAACTGAGAACCCCGAATTTGAAAGCATCTTAAATGATATAAATATCATGCCAATAAATGCGTGTACACTAGTAATGTTATCTACGGGACAATATTAATTTAAATAATTTAATAAATACCATACGTTTTACCAGCGGATTAATGCTGACGCCCATGTAAAACCACTGCCAAAAGCAGCCAGGCAGAGCAAATCACCGTCTTTAAGTTTTCCCATTTCCCATGCTTCGGCCAGGGCGATCGGAATAGACGCGGCTGTGGTATTACCAAATCGCTGTATATTATTAATAACCTGATTCTCTGCTAGTCCCATTTGCTGCCTCACATAGTCGCTTATACGAATATTCGCCTGATGCGGAACCAATAGGTTAATATCTTCGGGAGAGTATCCGTTGGCACTAAGTGCCTCGTTTATTACTTCACCAAAACGAACAATAGCATGTTTAAAAACGGCATTGCCATTCATAATAACATTAAATCCGCCTTCTTCGACCATTTCCTTCGTCACGGCACGGCCTGCACGGCTACTGCCTGGGTCCCTTACATACAAATCTTCTGCAAAATTACCGTCTGCGTGTAAATGTGTAGATAATATGCAATGTTCCGGATCTGATGTTGCCTGTAATACGGCTGCACCGGCCCCATCTCCAAAAATTACTGCTGTATTACGGCCAGCTGTACTTTTATCGATCCATGAAGATTGTATTTCCGAACCAACTACCAATGCGGTTTTATACATGCCCGATTTGATAAACTGGTCAGCGATGGATAATGCGTAAACAAAACCTGAACATTGCTGCCGGATATCAATGACCGGCTTACCTGCCATACCTAATTCACGTTGCATCAAAAATGCAGATCCCGGAAAAAAATAATCCGGTGTGATGGTAGCATAAACAATTACATCAACATCATCCGGAGTGAGTCCGGCACGTTCCAAAGCCTGACGGGAAGCGGCCGTAGCCATACTATAATTTGTATCTTTCCCAAACTCAAAATATCTGCGTTCTTTAATCCCGGTTCTCTCCTGAATCCATTCATCCGAAGTCTCCATCCATTCAGTAAGGTCATTATTAGTAACGATATTGTTTGGAACATAGTATCCCAGACCAATAATCCGTGAATGTGTCATAGAAATGTAAACAGCAATTAAAACTTTTAAAATAAGAAATTACCATTTTTACAAATCAAATTATAAATGAAAATAATTTGTAATCTGGAACTGGCAAAAAAATTCAAAACAAATTTAAAATCCTTTTATGTGACAACTGTTTTACAAATCATCTCTAAAATCAGTTGTATACCTGCATCCGAAAAAGTGCTGCAAAATTGCAATAAAAACTCCTTGATAACAATTTGTTAACGCGTTTTCATGAAATTTGTTAATAATGAAACGGCAAGATAAACTACCAAAATAAGTGGAACTGCCAGAATTTTCAGTGTCAGCAACAGCACAGCGGTAATGAGTATGAATACATAACGTACTTCATTCCCCTTCCATCCAAATGACTTAAACTTTAAAGCAAGCAACGGGATTTCAGCTACCAGTAATATGGATATTACTATGCTCATAATCAATAGATTATTAGTATTAATAATGATGTGTTTCCAACTTTCACCCTGTGTTGTATTCAGGATAAGCGGGAGAGAAGCAATGAACATGGCACTGGCTGGAGTAGGAACGCCAATAAACGAATCGCTCTGACGCGGATCATTATTGAATTTGGCCAGACGGATTGCTGAAAATATAG
Source organism: Dyadobacter sp. NIV53 (assembly GCF_019711195.1). NCBI lineage: Bacteria > Pseudomonadati > Bacteroidota > Cytophagia > Cytophagales > Spirosomataceae > Dyadobacter > Dyadobacter sp. NIV53. Next base: position 1,581,421 of record NZ_CP081299.1, on the reverse strand, counting down.
CAATGATAAATGCCGGGTATGCCTTCCAAATCCCGAAAAGATCAGGGATACTTTGCATAAGCAGCTGATATACAATTACCGAAGGAAGTAATCCGAATGTTACCATGTCTGCAAGGGAATCAAGATCCTTGCCAATGGGTGAGCTTACTTTTAACAGCCGGGCCAAAAAACCGTCAAAAAAATCAAATACGAGCGCAACACCTATCAGAACGCAGGATAAAAGTAGGTTGCTGTGAAAGGCTTCAACTACTCCTATACATCCGCAAAGCAAATTGCCGCAGGTAAGTGCATTAGGTATATTTCTTCTGATCATTAAATAAACAGTGATTAAACACCTATTTTAAAAACGGGTTATTTTTCTTTTCAAATCCAATTGTGGTAGGCTGCATATGGCCGGCATACACCGTGTAATTGTCATTCAGGGTAAATAATTTAGTGCGAATGCTATTCAGCAAAGTTTTCATATCGCCTCCCGGTAAGTCGGTGCGGCCTATGCTCTGGCGAAAAAGTACATCTCCGCCAACAACGAAATGCTGTTCATCGTGAACAAACGCAACATGGCCCGGCGCATGGCCCGGGACAAAAATTACTTTGAGTGTTGTTGTCCCGAATTTTACAGTATCACCTTCATCAAAATAACCATCAATTTCGGGTTCATCAAACTGTGCGAAACCATAATTTGGCGCGTAAGTTTTTACAGCTTTCAGTAAGGGTTCATCCAGTTTATGCAGATAAAAGGGAATATTATATTTTCGTTTTAAAGTAGCAACACCTAAAACATGGTCAATATGAGCATGTGTATTAATGATTTTCACAGGTTTCAGGCCATTATTTTCTATGTAACGATTAAGTTCCTCATATTCTGCCTTGTCATAGCAACCAGGATCAATAATTACAGCCTCTCCGGATTCGTCATGTAAAACATACGTATTTTCGGAAAAGGCTCCGAAGGTAAAAGACTTTATTTGAATCATTATCTATAATGTTGCTCTCGCGAAACGCATTTTTATATCGGGCGAAGTTACGAAACAGTTTCTGAAGCGCCCTGAATCTTGAGATTTAATATCATTTCAAAAAAATACCATTACGATCCTGTCAAGATTGTAATGGTATTTTAAGTTAGGATGAATAGTTTTATGCGCAAAAAGGTTAATTATTCTTTAATTGTTGCTTTAATTTTGTCATAATAAAGAACTGTTAAATCTTTAAAGCCTGAATCTGAACCGACACAAAGCCATATTTCTCCGTTTGAATTAGCCCTGACTGAAACCGGATTATCTGAATTGGAGCGTGAAACTAATTTGTAAATGTTTTTATCTAATCCGTTAGCCACGTTTCCTAATACATTCATTTCCTTGCCGCCTTCCGATTGTGTGCCGTTATCTATACTAATGGTATAAACTTTATTTAAAAGTTTTACAGTCGGTTCATTCGGTGATGCACCTGCTTTCAAATAGACTGAACTTGCCGGAGAACCTCCTGTTCCAGGATCGGATGCGCTGTAAGATGTTCCGAGATTAATATCAAATGTAACTTTGTAATCACGGCCGGGAGCCAGGCCCGAAACCTTTTTCTTGAGAAACATAAACATACCATCACCTCTGTTATATCCCTGCATTCTGAGGCCATATTTAGTCGAATCAAGGACTGCCGGCAGCCGCGCCCTGCCGAAGGACTTTTCCAGGGTTGTATCATTGGTAACTGAACTGTAACCAGAAAAACCACCTGCCCAATCCTCAACAGTTGTTTGAAACTGCGATTCTACTGTTATAATAGCATTCAGTTTTTCATTTTCGTCCTTACACGCAGCCATACAGCCAATGACAGCTACACTGCTCCACAATATCCATTTTTTCACGGCACTCAATTATTTTTTGTAAGTGAAATACTTGGCTCACTTCATTTATGAACTTCCTTAAAAACTTTATCCGATTATAAATATTGTAGGAATTTTGTGTAAATCCGGTTTATTGTTTCTCCATTGTCTGATTGAATACGTTTTTACAAATTCGTCAGGTGCTGTCAGGTTACTGGCAACACAAAGTGAAGTTCCGGGCTGGCAGGATTCTAAAATAGCATCCATAAGCTGGTTGTTTCTGAAGGGCGTTTCCATGAAAATCTGTGTTTGATTACGTGCCTGCAATTCAAGGTGCTGGATTGCTTTTTTTCGCTCAGTTTTATCAATGGGCAGATAACCATTAAAAGCAAACGATTGTCCGCTCATGCCCGAAGCCATTAATGCAAGTAGAATAGAAGAGGGGCCAACCAATGGAACCACATTGATACCCAGATCATGCGCAAGCCTGACAGCGACAGCGCCCGGATCGGCTACTCCAGGGCAGCCGGCTTCTGAAATAATCCCGGCATTTTGATTCAGATTTTTTAATTGCTGTTTGGTTTCGGCCGGATCGGTATTTTTGTTTAATTCAAAAAAAGTAATCTGATCAATCACTTTGCCAAGCCTCAAACTACTGATAAAACGGCGGGCTGTTCTGATATCTTCTGCGAAAAAGCAGTCCAGATTTGTTATAACATCCTTGATCTGCGGACTAAGTACATTTTCAGAAGTGTTTTCTGCCAATACAGTCGGAATCAGAAATAATGACAGTGCTGATGAGTTCATGACTTTTAAAGCTTATTTTAATTAGACTCCAACCATTTAAGTAATAATGGAGTCATTATGAGAGAGCAAAGTTACGTGCTATGTTAAGACAACTATATATTATACTTTTTTTATTCATTCTTCTTTCATGTAGCCAGGAGACTGCAAATGTGCCACAAGCCAGTTTTAGTTCAGTCGCAGGAACGTGGCGGTTAATTGAAATTGAAAAAGGAGGATTCGGACAAAAAATATGGGAAGTTGCTGCTGTTAACTCCGCGAAAAACCTCGTTTTCCGGGAAGATGGTGCAATTCTGGATTCCCGGAATTTATCAGTTTGCTGCGGCCCGACTTCTTTATTGATCAATGGTGATTTCTTTGAAATAAAACCTGCCCTGGCTATAGCTGTCAATCCGCTTTGTGCCGTAGTAAACTGCACATCCTGTCCTACATGGGAAATAGAATGGAATAAAAATCAGCTAATCATTTCATACTGTGACGGTACCAGGGAAAAATACGCCAGGTGAACCGGCCTTAATTTCAGGTAAGAAAATCCACCAGGCTTTTTACAAAGGCTTTTGGCTGTTCTGCCTGTATCCAGTGTCCTGAGTTTTCAATGGTTACAAGCTGAGCGTTCGGGAATATTTCAAGAATGCCCTCCCAGTCCTCATCCAGAATGTAATCTGACTTATCGCCGCGCATAAATAATACCGGAACTTCCACAGGTTTTTCTGAAACGACAGGGACGCCTACATTTTCCATATTACCCGAAAGCAGCGGTAAATTAAAACGCCATCCAAATCCTCCTTCCTCTTTCCGGTACAAATTTTTTAACAGGAACTGCCGCACAGATATGATTGGTTCAAAATCGGCCAGAATATCATCAGCCTGGTTCCTGCTCTCAATTTCATTGACAGGAATTGCATTTAATCCTTTCAGGATTTTAGTGTGATGAATCGCATACTCTTTTGGGCCAATATCTGCAATAATCAATTTTTCATACGTTTCCGGAAATCTTACAGCGTACTCCATCACGGTTTTCCCACCCATGGAATGTCCGAGTAAAATGGGATTGGAAATATTTTTTTGCTCCAAAAAATCTTTAAGGTCATTGGCAAAAGTCACATAGTCAAGTCCGCCGCCATGAGGTGAACGGCCATGGTTGCGCTGGTCGAGAAGATAAACCTGATAACCTTGTTCGGAAATAGTTTTGCCAATGGTAAGCCAATTATCCAGAAAACCGAAAACGCCGTGAAGAATTATTATTGACTTTCCCGTTTCACCTATTTTTTTATAATTAAGAAGCATGATAACTTTTGATAAAAATTAAATTGAATCACCGAAAAATGCTTTTTTTCGTCCATAGGACCTTTATACGTATATATGTTATACGGAAGGCAAATGTCGGCAGGATTTCTATTAGAGAAAACAACATTCGAAATTAAAAAAATAACAAAAAAATAATATACATAATATGTCAATATTGATATAGAAATCTGTATTATTCCAACAAATCAGCGAGTTATACATATTAGTATAGCATTTAAGTAGGATTATGGTAATTGTTTATGAATGAAAAAAACTTTTATTTTACGCTAAATTAGTTGTCATCAATTGATGTATCCCACTAATATTAAAAACCAAATCAAAAAATTTTATGAACAGGAAAAGTTTACTTTTCAAGGCAGCGGTATTTACTCTGCTGTTATTTTCATTGTCTTTTCTGAGCGGACAAGTAAATGCTCAGGTAACTTCATCGTCAATCAGTGGGCGAATTACCGATGCCAAAGGTGAAACCTTACCAGGTGCTACCATTAAAGCACTTCACGAACCAACGGGATCAGTTTATTCAACTATTACGTCAGAAAGTGGACAATACACATTGCCAAATCTACGTGTAGGCGGTCCTTACAAGCTTACTATTACGTTTATCGGCTTAGTTACCAAAGAGATTAGCGATGTTACGACAACCCTGGGTTCTCCGGTTTCAATTAATATTGTACTTGAAGACGCTTCTCAAACGCTGAACGAAGTAGTGGTTACCGGTGGCAAAGGTAATGTTATAAGTACCTCAAGAAATGGAACTTCAACATTCATATCTCCAAGATTGATGCAAAGTGTTCCTACAATCAACAGAAGTGTATCTGATTTTGCCCGTCTTACTCCTCAGGCAAATACGGCTGGCAATGGGGTTTCGTTTGGTGGACAGAACAACCGTTATAATCAGTTCACAATTGACGGTGCCAACGCAACGGATGGGTTTGGTTTAGGATCATCAGGAACAAATGGCGGTCAGGCCGGGATCAATCCTATTTCAATTGAAACAATCCAGGAAATGCAAATCGTGTTATCTCCATACGATGTTACGCAGGGAGGTTTTACAGGTGGTGGTATCAATGCAGTTACAAAAAGTGGTGCCAATATGTTTCATGGTTCAGCTTATGGACAGCTTCAAAACGATGCCTTTATTGGTAAAAGCGCAGGTTACAATGACGTAGTTACCAGAAACAAATATCCAGAATTTAAAAACAAAACTTTCGGTGCAAGCTTAAGCGGGCCAATTGTTAAAAATAAATTGTTCTTCTTTATTAATGCAGAAAGATTTATTAAATCGACTCCTCTTTCCTTTGACCCTACTTTGTCAGGATCTGGTTCAAATGCAAATGTTGATACATTACAGGCATTAAGAAATTTTATTAAAGAAACTTATAACTATGATCCGGGAAATTTTGGAGCCATTAACAACGAAAACAAATCTACTTCGTTATTCGCCCGCCTGGATTGGAACATTAATGAAAAAAATACATTGACATTGCGTCACAATTTTGTTGACGGTAGCAATGATATCAGAAGCAGAACTGCCAATTCTGTTGTATTTGAAAATGCCGGATACAAGTTTTTGAGCAAGTCTAATTCAACAGTTCTTGAATTGAACAGCACTTTTTCTTCAAGAGCTTCTAACGTTTTACGTTTCACTTTTAACACGATTCGTGACAAGAGAAATAGTAATTTCTTCCCTTCATTAACTATCAATAACTATGATGTAGCCAAGAAATTAACGATTCAATACAACCTTGGCTCCGATAATTCGTCTCAGGTTAATGGCTTGAACCAGGATATTTTCACGATCACGGATAACTTTACTTTATACAAAGGAAAACATACGCTTACTTTTGGTACAAACAATGAGTTCTTTAATAGTGAGAACTTGTTCCTTCAGAATTTCTACGGAACATATGTATACGGTGCTGCTGGAAATACTAATTCCAACAACATCTCCAATTTTATGGCTAACAAGGGATTAACATCCTATGCGATAGGTTATTCGACAAGTGCGGATCCTACCGACAAAGCGCAGGCTAATCTTCACGCTGCACAGTTTAGCGTATATGGACAAGACGTATGGTCAATGAAGCCTAATTTTAAACTTACTTATGGTTTAAGAATTGACCTTCCTGTATTCTTTAATAAGCCGGCTGCCAATGCACCGTTTGAAGCAGATCCAACTTTCAAATCTTTTGACGTGAAGACGCAGCAAATGCCTAAGGCTTCCCCATTGTTCTCTCCACGTGTTGGGTTCAACTGGGATGTAACAGGTGATGCTACAACGCAACTTCGTGGTGGAGCCGGGTTATTTACAGGCCGTGTTCCTTTTGTATGGATTTCTAACCAGATGTCAAATACAGGTGTTACCAATCTTGGCAGGACAATTACTGCTGCTGCCGATCTTGCGAATATTCCTTTCAAATTCGATCCTGCTGACGCACACGCGGGTGCTTACATTCCAACGTCAACTACAACTCCGGCGACTGTTATTAACGTTATTGATAAAAACTTCAAATTTCCTCAGGTTTTCAGAGCCAACTTAGCTTTGGATCAAAAATTGGGTGTTTGGGGTCTGATTGGTAGTTTAGAAGGTATTTTTACAAAAACGGTAAACAATGCCAATTATCAAAACATCAACCTTAGCGAAAATGGTGAAGGCACCGTGGCATTGGGATCAACAACACGCCCATTGTGGACAAAAAGAATCAGTTCAAACTTTACTGATGTTTTGTTGTTAAAAAATACAAACAAGGGATACAGCTATAACTTTACTGCTCAGGTTCAAAAGCCGTATAGCAAAGGATGGTCAGGTTTCTTAGCCTATACTTATGGACGCTCTACCTCGATTAACGACCTTACAAGCTCGGTTGCTTTTTCTAACTGGAGAGGTGCATATACAACAAATGGACTTAATCACTTAGACGTGGCTAACTCAAATTTTGATCTGGGTTCACGTGTAGTTGGTACAATAAGCAAGGAGTTTAAGTATTCTAAAAACCTTGCAACAACCTTTACGTTAATTTATACAGGTCAGTCGGGGCAAAGATTATCATACTTGTATAGCAGAACTATCACCGGAGATGATATCGCTGGATCAGCTTCCGGATTTGGTAACACATTGGTATATCTGCCTAAAACTGCCGCTGAAGCAAACTTTGTAGATATAAGAGGTGGAGCAACTGCTTCTCAACAATGGACTGACTTTCAGAAATTCGCTGCGGGTAACAAGTATTTAGCCGATAACCTTGGAAAAAATACCAAACGTAATGAAGACAGAACTCCTTTCGAACATCATTTCGATTTGAGAATTGCTCAGGACTTTATTATTGGTAAAAACAAACTTCAGGTTTTCTATGATGTTCTTAATGTTGGTAATCTTGTAAACAAGGATTGGGGAAGAAGTTATGCAACATCTTTCCAAAGCGTTAATTTGTTTACGGTAGTTAACTCAGGTGCACAGACTCAGGACGGTACTGCTGTTACACCTAGCACGAAAGCGCCGGCTATGCAGTTCAATATTAACAACATGACTGACATCAACGGAACAAGAAGACCTTACACCGTAAGTGATTTTACTTCCCGCTGGCAGTCACAAATCGGAGCCCGTTATTCGTTCTGATTGAATTGTTAACAGTTTTTATGAACAGAAAACCCGCATCATCGTGCGGGTTTTCTGTTTATTCAGGGTTATCTATATTCCAGGCAGTTACTGGAAACAGATAGAAATTGAAAGGCCACTATGAAATTAAACCGAAAATTTATAATTAATTTTCTTTAACCTTTTCGACTTTCTTCAACGTCTCGACACCAGCCCGGTACCCTTCAATGATGAGCCTGGAAATATCATCAGAGGTGAATTTTTGCAGGTCTAACACCAGCGGAACTGCCGGGCGAATTACGGTCAGTTTCATTGGAACTCCACGAAGAATGGAACGGTCAACAAAAGATTCAGCCCAAAGAATATTGTTATTAACAATTTGATTAACAGTAATATCCCTTACCCGTTCAATGAGTGTAATCAGATTTCTTGCATTGATTCCTTCCGGCTGATATAATAATGGAGAATGGCAGGCAATCAGTACAATTTCTGTTGCTCCGTCTTCAATAGCCTGGCGAATGGGTGCCACTTCTCTCAACCCACCGTCAAGAAATAAATCATTATGAATGGACACCGCCGGCATCAGCATGGGAATAGAAGAACTGGCGTACACGTAATCCAGAAACCTTGAATCTTTTGGCGATACATACTTTATTTCACCACTTTCAATATTGACTGCACCAACCTTTAATTTTACGGATGAACTTTCAAGATACTCATCCTGAACATTTTTACGGATCAGCTGATGAAGTGGGAGTGGATCAAGAATGCCATCAAATCGGCTCATAAGCGTATTCATGCCTAGTTTCACCCTGGACCGTAATATTGAAATATCTTGTGGATGCGTGATGTTTTTAATCCAGAATTCTAAGAGTTTACGGCCAGCAACCGGCCAGGAAATTTCTTTTTTTCTTTTAACTGAATCCCCGTTTCATTAGTGAGAAAGGTAGCGTTGAGTGCTCCGACAGAAATTCCATATATCATTTCAGGTTCAAATCCATTTTCAAGTACTGCTTGTATGACGCCTACCTGAAAAGCGCCTTTCATTGATCCACCTCCCAGAACGAGTGCTTTCATATTTTGTTGGCTTTCGGCCTTCCGCCCCGCGCGGCGGACCGTTATCGGCTTTCAGCTATAAGTTGTTTAGTTTGATTTTTTACATTTGGGAGACATTGTCATTTTATACGACCCAAGCCATCCTTTTTTACTCAATTCTAAACATTTTCAGGGTAATATTAGTGTAAACAGAAGATTTTATTCCAAATTTGAACATTGAAGTTCAGAAACAGGTTAAATAAATAAATGACACCTGGTTTCTGCGACCTGCTTTTTAACACCAGTAAGGGATCGAGTGCCCCCGTTTATCAATATGACCCTTTCAATAAAGGAAATTCAGCTTCCCGTTGCAGATGAAATGAAAGCTTTCGAGCAAAAATTTCGTCAATTTATGAAAAGTGATGTAATGCTTCTTGATCAGATCATGAATTACATCGTACGTCGTAAGGGAAAGCAACTTCGCCCGATGTTTGTTTTTCTTACTGCTGGTGTTTGCGGCAGCGTAGTGGAGTCAACTTACAGGGGCGCTGCACTCATCGAACTTCTTCATACGGCCACGCTGGTACACGACGATGTTGTGGATGATTCCAATTACCGCCGCGGTTTTTTCTCTGTAAATGCATTGTGGAAAAACAAAATTGCGGTACTTGTTGGAGATTACCTTCTTTCGCGTGGGTTACTTTTATCTGTTGATTATCAGGAGTTTGATATTCTTAAAATTGTTTCCACGGCAGTAAGGGAGCTAAGTGAAGGGGAATTGCTCCAAATTGAGAAAGCACGCAGGCTGGATATCAATGAGGAAGTTTATTACCAGATAATCAAACAAAAAACGGCTTCGTTGATTGCATCTTGTTGCGCAGTAGGCGCTTGTTCGGTAGGAGCAGGGGAGGATGTTGTAAAACGCATGCATGCTTTTGGCGAAAAAGTAGGCATGGCTTTCCAGATCAAAGATGATCTTTTTGATTACGGCGAAGATGAAATTGGCAAGCCTCTGGGAATTGATATCAAAGAAAAAAAATGACATTGCCGCTTATTTATGCTTTAAACAAAGCAGGCTGGCTGGAAAAACGCCGGATTATTAATATCATCCGTAACGAAAGTCACAAACCCAAAAAAGTAACTGAAGTAATTGATTTTGTAAAAGCCTCAGGAGGACTTAAATATGCGCAGGAAGTAATGGAGCGCTATGTTGAGGAAGCCCGAATTTTATTGCATCAGTTTGCAGATTCCCCACACCGCAAATCACTCGAACATCTGGTTCAGTACACCATTGAACGTAGTAAATAAGAATGTTCTGCGCAGATATAAATTTACTATGTTGGCCGGACATCCTTTTCGTGAAGCTATGTGAATCATCCGTGCCACGGATGCATTCAGGTTACGTAGCTACGGCACTCTGCATTATATATTGATTAATTATATCTCTATAAACAGGTAGCAACGACTTGGCAGTGTAGGCAAGGTTCACTGATGTAAATTAATAAGTAGAAATATTTGTTAAACTAAATTTTTAGTTATATTTGACTAATAACTTAGTTGTTAATTGAATATGTCTAATTTTTACTGGTTATGAAAAATTTCTTTGTTTGTATACTTACCTTAATTATACAGAGCGCTGCTGCCCAAAAAGTTCTTTTATTATCAGAAATCACAGAAAACGAAAGAACAGTTTTAATAAATAGATATGCCGAAGATGACACTGATCAAAAAAATCAGCAGCTTTTGTACCAAACTGTAGACAGTAATATCAGGACAGTATTTCCTAATGTGCCAAAAAATGGAATTGATGTATCTGCCGGGATAATGGTTAATAAAGAAGGTTATGTTGATTACGTTCTATTCGATCTGCTTCATTCACAGAAGTATAATAAGGATTCCCTGGCTGGTAAATTCAGGGATGCCTTTACCAGGCATATGTCAAAATACAAGGCGTCTGTTCCAGGTAAACCTTTCATTCTGTCATTTAGTTTAGGAATTGGTCAGGTAAAACAACCCAGAGAAGTTCGGCATACTGACAGTTCATTAACAGACCTGGCCAGCCTAATTGCATATAAAGATACTTTGGGCATTAAAAGGCTTTTTCTCAATGATTTAGAATTGAAAGCCATCCCCAATTCCATATACCGTTATCCAAATCTGGAAGAACTTTATCTGGGTAAAAATGAAATTGAAGCAGTTAATCTCGACATGAAGAAGCTTCCTATATTATCACAACTTCATTTGCAGAGTAATAAAATATCATCTGAAAATTTCAGGATTTCAGTAAATAAAACCTTGAAATTGCTAAATCTCAACGAAAATCAACTGACAGATATTCCAATTCAGACAAGCAATTGCAAACGCCTGGAAATACTCTGGTTAAGTGGAAATGATTTAACCAAACTAAGGAATGCAAGTTTTAAGGGATTAAAAAAAATAAAGGATTTCAATTTATATAAAACCAATATTGCTTTGTTGCCTGGCGGAATTAAAAAAATGAAGCATCTTCAGACTCTGGATCTTTATCACAACAATTTGGAAGCACTTCCAAAAGCCATAACAAAATTAAAAAGGTTAACGCATCTTGCAGTTTCGCATAATCAGCTGAGTATTTTGCCGGCCAAATTGTATAAATTAAAAAATATCAACACACTTTACGCTCATCATAACCGTTTAAGCAAACTGCCTGAAAAAATTGCACTATTACAGGATATGAAAATTCTTGACCTGGGTCATAACTGGTTTACCAATTTCCCTGATCAAATTACGGCATTTACAAAACTGGAAGAACTTGACTTATCAGGCAATAATTTTCATGAATTTCCAACACAGCTTTTAAAAATCAAACACCTCGATAAGCTTTATCTGCGTGGAAATCCATTTACAGAAAATCAGTCAGAATTAAAATATGGCCAGGAACTCGGATCGCTGAAGGATAAAAATATTGAGGTGTTTTATTAAATCCTTACAAATTCCACCAATAAGTAAATTTCAAAACCAAAGCCCGGTTTTTGATCAGGAAATTTTCAGGTAAATAATTGTCAGTATAAACGATAAACAAATCAGAAGCAGGTTTATACCGCCACTGAAAACGTGAATTCAGGTTGATATTTTTAGACTGATTGTTGTACTGCATAAATGTTGTAAAAAAGAGCTTGTTGGTAAACGTAACATCTACGCGAGGCCCGACAAGCCACAATTGTGTACGGTTCCAGGGATCTGGTAAACGAATATCATTATAATTTCCTGCCATCGTAATAGCTACATATGGCTGAACACGATAACCAAGCTCAACTCTCAGGTTATTCCGGTGTCCATTTTGGTAGTAACCTCCAAAAACAGCTGAGGCGTTATAGGTAAGTCGGTTTTGCGGGCCGGAAGCAATGTCAAATCCGGTAGATTTCCAGTTGTGCTCAGTATTAGTAGCAAGGGTAAAACCACCGAGATTGGTAGGATCATAAGGACGAAGCAGCCGAACATAATTACTTGCTCCCCATACCGAAATGGTAGCCCGGTTAATGAAATTGAGATTATACGAAAAGATAAATTCTTTATCACTCACAGAAAATTCTTTATCCCAATACACATTTGTAACCAGTTTGGGCCCATGACTGATGATTTGTGGAGACTTAACGAAAAATAGATAACCTATGTTGGGACTGATCTTGTAATATCCGTTTCTTGGCGCATTTGGTACGTAACCTACTTCGGCATTGTAGTTTCTTCCAACATATTCATGCTGCCATTGCCAGAAAAAATTTGCTTTATTAAACTTCAAATCTGCTGCATGTACAAAATCATCAGTCGATTTGCCAGGTGTAAACGATTTTAAGAACATGACTTTTCCAGTCCATAAATTGTTGACACTTGCCAGATTATACTCAGCCCCAATATTCCTGTTGTAACGATTGCTGGCGGAGTTTTTTTCCGGTGAATAATTAATTGCATCCCGGTTTATAAATATAAAACGCACATTGGAGCGAGCAAAAACCTGTCTCTGCAAGGCAAAAACAGCATAATTATTTTTCGGCGTACTGTCCTGGGAAGCGGTTTGAACATCAAGCAAACCTATTCTCCATTTCTTATTCAATTTACCGCTCATACGCGCCCCAAATTGGATGGGAACACCCAAACCAATACGACGGGAGAAAAAAGGACGAATGGTAGCGTACCCGAAGTTTGCAAATAAATCAGCATTCTCAAGGAAAAACTGGCGCCGTTCAGGGAAAAATAGTTCGAAACGGTTCAGGTTGGTTTGCTGTACATCCACATCAACCTGTGAAAAATCCGGATTGACAGTAAGGTCAAGATTCAGTGAAGGTGAAAGTCCTATTTTAACATCACCTCCAACCGTTGTTTTATATTTGTTCGGCGTGTCGTTCTGATAATCTTTGGTCAGGCGCGTTGCCAGAAATGGAATCAGAGAAACGTTGGGCCCCGGATTAGGTGGCGGCGTATCCCAGACCAGCACACCTGTATAAGCAAGTGAAGCGGAAGGAAACTGGCGCGGAACGGGCGCCCAGGCAGATTTTTCAGAAATAGTCAGATCCTGCCTGCTGAAATTAATTCCCCATTTTGAAATTCCTGGTTTGTATCGGATACTTTTAAACGGAATCGCAGCCTCCCAAACCCACTTTTCATCATCGTTTACCACCTCGGAAAGCCATTTATTGTCCCAGCTGAGATCAACTGTACCACCGTCACCCATTTGTCCGTCCCACGGTGCGCCCGCAGCATTTGCGCCAAAAGAAAAACCATTGGTTCGGTCATCAAAAGTATCCATGAACAACAAAAAGTTATCATTCTTGCCAAATGCAAAATCTCTCTTCAACGACTCAACGATGATAGAGCTTTTGACTGGCTTATAATTGATAACAAGAATATACAGGTTATGCTTGTCGTAAGACATTTTCACCTCAGTTTTACAGCGCGAGAAGCTGGTATCCATGGGTGTAATCATGAAGAAATCCGTAGCTGTTTGAGCAGATTCCCACGCAATATCGCTGGCTACACCATCAACTTTTATTTCCGAAGGTGCAGGGAAGATATGATACTGATAATTTTCATTGGGTTTTTGAGCAAAGCAATAACAGCTTAACAGGTAAAAGAAACAGGCTGGAAGAAGTTTTTTCAACACTTTTTGATGGGTATAGGAATATAGAAATAGGATAATCCGGAAGTTGAATTGATAATATCAGATTAGTCCCTGAACCATTTTGAATCTGCATAAAAGGTGCCGAATGGTATAAAAGATGCAATAAAAGCCAGAATGGATTTTTTAAAAGACCAGCTCTTTTCAATGGCAACCTGGATTAACAATATCACATAAAGCACAAAAAGTACGCCATGCGCCATTCCTACCACGCGAACCACTTCAGGAATACCAGCCAGATATTTTAGAGGCATTGCGATTCCTAAAAGTACCAGAAAAGAAATTCCTTCAAGGATTGCAACAATGCGCAGGCGACCCAATGATGATTTAAGAAGAGTAGATAACATAAAAATTACTGCGTAATGAAAGATAGTATTTTTCTAAGACAAAGATAGCTATTCGAATAATTACAATCATACATTTGAAATCAGGCATTTGGATGAATTATTGAGCAAAGCACATATTATGAACTATATCTGTCAATAGTACCAGAAAATATGTTTTTCTTTTTATAAAATTCTGCAATTATGATAACATGAGAAATATTATTTTGACGAAGTGCTTCCCGCATATAATTTTATTGTTTTATTTTGCGAATTGTTTTACTAAAAAAATCATCATATGACTAAAATTTATTTCTCGTTTATCTTCACACTATTGGTATTTTCTGCCAACGCACAAAAATTTAAAGTTGCCGGAAAAATTACAGATGAAAAAGGAGATCCGCTTATTGGCGCATCCATTATTGAAAAAGGTACAAATAATGGCACTACTGCTGATGGCAATGGTATGTATGCAATGTCTGTTGGATATTCCAGCGCGACGCTTGTAGTAACATATGTAGGTTACAACAAAATTGAAAAGGAAATTAACGGACAGGAAACTCAGAATTTCACTTTACAGGATGCAACACTGCTAAGCCAGGTAACCGTAGTTGGCTCACGTAATATGAATCGTTCGTCTACGGATACACCTGCTCCGGTTGACATCATCAATATTCAGGAAATCACAACAAAACAGGGACAGCTTGACGTGAACCAGCTTTTACAATTCGCTGCACCATCATTTAACTCTAACCGCCAGACCGGATCGGATGGCGCCGACCATGTTGACCCGGCTTCATTACGCGGATTAGGTCCTGATCAGACTTTGGTTTTGATTAATGGTAAACGCCGTCATCAATCGGCATTGGTTAACTTATTTGGATCAAGAGGCCGTGGTAATACGGGAACCGATTTAAATGCTATTCCTGCTGCTGCAATAGAAAGAATAGAAATTTTACGTGACGGAGCTGCGGCACAATATGGTTCGGATGCCATTGCAGGTGTGATCAATATTGTTTTGAAAGAAAATGTCAACCAGCTGACTGCCAATGTTAATGCAGGAATGTACCAGGCCAAATATCGTTTTGATAATAAGAATTTTGACGGGCAGAATTACAATGTCAATCTGAATTATGGGGTTGCTATTGCCAAAAAGGGATTTCTGAATGTGACTGCTGATTACAATTTTCGCGACCACACCAACCGTGCCAATACGGATGCGGGCGAAGAACTTCTGCGTCGTCAGTATGGTGATCCGCAAATGAAAAATGCGGCACTTTATTACAATGCCAAAATTCCTGTTGGAAAAAATGTTCAGGTTTATAGTTTTGGTGGTTTAAATAAGCGTAAAGGCGATGCTTATGCCTGGACACGTTTCTCAAATGATAACAGAAATATTCCATCTATTTATCCCAACGGTTTTGATCCGGTTATTGCCAGTAAAATCGACGACAAAGCAGCTACGGTTGGTATCAGAGGAATATGGAAGCAATGGGATATTGATCTGAGCAATACATACGGAATGAATAAATTCCATTTCCTTGTCAATAACTCATTAAACAGATCAATGGGATTACAAACCCAGACATCATTTGATGCTGGCGGGTTTCAATTGGCTCAGAATGTAACCAATTTGAATTTTACCCGTAATTATAAAAGTATCTTGCATGGCCTGAATGTAGCTTTCGGAGGAGAATACCGGAATGAACGCTATAAAATATTTGCAGGCGAACGTGCATCTTATGACACTTATGATACTGATTTTGCAGGTGGTTCTCAGGGATTTCCTGGCTATAGCCCAACAGATGCAACCAGCAAGGGACGCTCGAATGTTGGCGTTTATCTTGATGTTGAAGCAGATATCACTAAAAAATTACTGATTGATGCCGCTGTTCGTTTTGAGAATTACAGCGATTTTGGAAGTACATTAAATGGGAAATTGGGTGCCAGATATGAGATTTCAGAAGTGTTTGCAGTTCGTGGATCAGTCAGTACCGGATTCCGTGCACCATCACTGGCTCAAAAATACTTTAATTCTACTTTTACCAACTTTGTAAACGGACAACCGGTTGAAGTTTTACTGGCAAATAATAACAGTGCAGTAACACAGGCATTAGGGATTCCACAACTAAAACAGGAAACATCACAAAATGCAAGTTTGGGAATTACGATGAAACCAGCTTCCAGTCTATCTGTTACAGTGGATGGTTACTATGTCAAGGTTAAAGACCGGGTAGTTTTAACCGGGCAATTTAGCGATGAAGATGAGGAGATTGGTGATTTGTTGAAAGCATTACGCGTAGGAAAAGCCCAGTTTTTCAGCAATGCACTTTCGTCAACGACCACAAAAGGACTGGATATTATTATAGCTCATGGTACTTCACTTAGTGTAGGACGGTTGAGTACAACGCTGGCGGCGAATTTAAACTGGATGAAATTGGGCCCGATAAATACGAGCCCAAAATTAGAAGGAAAACAAAATACTTATTTTGACGAAAGGGAACGCCGTTTTACATTAGCTTCTGCTCCTCCTTCCAAAATCAATTTAACTTTTGATTATACAGTTAATAAGTTAAGCTTTATGCTGCGTTTTATCCGCTTTGGGGAGATTAAGTTGGCTAACTGGGATTATGAGCTGGATGTGTACAAACCAAAAGTTCAGACAGACCTCACGGTTAATTATAAATTCTCCAAAAATATCTCTTTGTCTATTGGCGGAAGCAATATTCTTAATGTATACCCAACAATGTCCAAACCATTACTGACTGAATCAGGTGGCGCATGGGACCCGGTCCAAATGGGTAGCAATGGTGCATTTTTCTTTACAAGAGTTGGGTTTAAATTCTAATATTTAATCAATGAAATACGGTTTTTTCGCTTTCTTTTTTCATTTATCAATCATTGTCAAAAGTCAGGATTGCAAGTTACTTACGCAGACCTTTGCAGTTGCGGATACGATGAAAAAAGAAAGTGGAGAATTGTATGTTTTCCGTTTTAGTACACAGCAGCTGGATGCCTTACAGCAAATGCCTGGGTTGGCAAAATCAATTCCAGTAATTAAAAAGCTGCAAAAAACGCTGGATGAAGATAATACTTCTCTCAAAAACGGGACGTTATGGCAACTGGATGAGAAACTTGCAGAAAAGCAATTTGCAGAATTAAAAAAAGAATGTCCTGAAACCGGATTTAAGGTATTTGAAAGAGAAATTTCTTATTACAAATTAAGGTACAAGGTAAAGGATGGGAAGTAGGGAATTTTCTAAATTTATAAATATTGAATTTGAGATATTGAAGTGAAAGTATCATTAGGGACATTATATCAACGGTCTGCGGTGCGGTAGAAGTTAATAACGTTGGGGGAAATCCTAATGCCAAAGGTATGTAACGTTTCGTACCGGCGGCACTATAAACAATTCTTATAACTTTTGGCTACCAATATTTTATCCTTCTGTGATTTTGAAAATGATGTTAATTATTTCTGTGATTTTGTAATTTTATTCTAATAGAAAAGGGTTCCGGCAACATTTGCCGGAACCCTTTTTACTGCTTCAATAAGATACTAAACCACTTGTGCCTTAATCTTTTCCCTGTTCTTATTGATAGAGGCATTTTCTTTATCCCTCATTTTTATAAAGTCTTTAAATCGCCGGATAGTAGCCATCAGGAAACCTATAACCAGTACAAAAGTACCCAGCCAAAGAATATTAATCAGTGGTTTTTCGGTCGCTTTCATCACAATATAGTCCCGTTGTGTTGTATTGACTGCGAAAGAGAACTGACCTGTTTGCGGATTGATTTCCTGGAACTGAACACGCAGTCCTAAGTCGTTGTTAACCTCTGGTTTACGGGCAACCATCCGATCCCTGATCACAAAAGAAGGAGTAATGATATATTCGTGCTCGTTGTCCAATACCCTGATAATTGCTTTTACCGCCGCATCGCCTTCTCCCAAAGTTACGCCTTCCACAGAATCTGTACGGACTACATTATCCAGAATAGCTACGTAATCATTTACAAAGAATGTATCCCTTAAACTGGCGGTAAAATTCTCAGTAGCACTCCAGACGGGCTCTGCAGTCGGATTGGTAACCATTGCGACATACGTGTACAAATCCTTATCTAATTTGCGGCTAATATCCGGAGATGACACAATTCCACCCATTCTTGGATTAATCTGAACGCGAGGGAAAAGATTGAAAACACGTCCGGAAGGTTCCCGGTACTCAATTTCGTAATAAAAATTTTCAGGGAAGATTTCCAGGGTATCGCCTTTGGAATAATACTTCTTATCGTTTACAACAATATCCCTGAGCGCAACAGCGTGGAAGTCGTTTTCAATAATATCAACCCAGCTTTTTGAAATGTATTCAGGAATGCTGCGCGGTTCTACACGGACATCCCGCCAGGTAAGCATATAATCACCCATTTTTTCCGGCTTATTAAGCCATAGCGTGATGTTTTCTTTATTTTCTTTATTATCGTTGTTGGTAAATTCTTCGCTGCGGGAAATCATCAGCCCCGAATTGTTAATAGAAACTACTTTGGTATAAGCAGATGAGAACAGGATTCCGATCAGCATCAAGGCAACACCAATGTGCGTTACAGCACCACCCGACAATGTATAATTTCCCCGTGCAATGTTGAACAAAATAGTACCGTTCGCAACAATCGCAAATATGGAAGTGGTCAGTAGCACGATATACTGAATATCCTTAACACCCTGGATTGTAATGACAGCCGCGCTGATAATTAACGCAATAAGCAATGGATTGTACAAAGCCTGAAGTTTATCCTTTCCAACACGTTTCCACCAGAAATATTGGCCAATACCTGTTAGGACGATAATCAGGGAGAAAAACCAAAGCTGAAATTTGTTATAATGTCCAACCTGATCGGCCGGTAAAGCCATATTTAGTACTGTTCCAAAGGCTTCTGCTATTTTATTATAAACCGGAATCGAAGTAGTAGCAAGAATTTGAAAACCGGAAAGACACAATAAGGTTGCTCCAATAAAAATCCAGAACTCCTGGGAATAAGTGGAAACTTCCTCTTCGTCCGACGGAAGGCTTTTCCAGCGATATGCAAGTAAACCAATGGCGACAATCAGGAATGTCAATAGATAAACCAGTAGCTGACCGGACAATCCCAAATCCGTAAATGAGTGAACCGACGCATTTCCAAGAACCCCGCTCCGTGTCATGAACGTAGAATAGAGTACCAGAATGAAAGTTGTAATAGTTAAGATGAACGAAGTTTTTAATGCAGTTGCATTTTTGCGTGCGATAATCATGGTGTGAATTGCCGCAACAAGAACCAGCCAGGGAACAATTGAAGAATTCTCTACGGGATCCCAGTTCCAGTAACTGCCAAAATTAAGCGTTTCGTATGCCCAATAAGCACCCATCAAAACACCTACACCTAAAACCAATGCTGAAAATAATGCCCACGGTAAAGCAGGACGAATCCATTCCTGAATTTTTTTTGTCCATAAACCGGCAATCGCAAATGAAAATGGAATTAGCGTAGAAGCAAAACCTAAAAACAAGGTAGGAGGGTGAATAACCATCCAATAATTTTGTAAAAGCGGATTTAAACCGTTTCCGTCTTTTGCAATGAAATTCGGATCCATTTTAAACACTGGAATATCAGGCATTACTTCTTTTAGCAGAAGAAATGGAGTAGAGCCGATTTTAACATCCAATCCGGGAATGACAACTCCCAGAATCATGGAAGTCAAAAATGCCTGTACAAGAGCAAAAACAGTCATAACCGGGGCTTCCCAGGATCTGTTGGTAAAGATCAGAACTGATCCTAAAACGACATTCCAGAATATCCAAAGCAGGAAACTGCCTTCCTGATCCTGCCAGAAACTGGAAATAGTATAGCCGGTCGGTAAGGAAAGGGAAGAGTTTTTCCAGGCATAATGATATTCAAAATAATGATTACCGATAATCCAGTATAAGGAGAAAACGACACCTAACACAGCCAGTACGTGAACAACATAAGTTACACGGGCAAAACGTTTCCAGATCGCCAGATCATCCACAGGCGTATTAGCCATTCCGGCTTTAAAATAAGCAAAGGTGGCTACTAATGCCGATACAAATGCGATAATTACCAGCAGGTGACCTGCGCTTCCGATAGTGGTATGGATCATGATTTAGATGCGGTAGCCTCGGTTGTTTCCAATTTTCCGTTTTCGTATTTAGATGGACACTTCATCAGGATTTTCTCCGCTGCGAAAGTGCCGTTTTGCATTTTTCCAACTACCACAACCTGTTCAGATTTATCAAAATCCTGAGGTTTGGTACTTTTATATACTACTTTCTGAGCCACATTGTTATTGTCGATCAAAGTAAAAGTGAAGTAGTTTGGATCAATTTCGGGATGGTAATCCATTTCCAGGATCTGTCCTGACGTATTTTTCTTTAATTTACCAACAACGTGAATACTTTCATTATCACCGCTGGAAGCCAATTCCTGTGCTTTGGAAAAGTTTACATAAGTGCTTGCATCACCAGCCGTTGATATAATGATTCCAATTGCTACGGCTACTATCACAAGACCGAATATCTGTATCTTCTTCATACGTTTTTACTTGATATTTAATTCTTTTTCAATTTTGCCAACCCTCAATTCCAACCGGATCATATTAATTGCAATCCCGGCAAAAACGACAGCAATAACAGCAACAACAACCCAGATTTTACCATCTTCCCGTAATTTGTCAGCCATTGGAACGGTATTGTCCACAGTAGTTTGCGCTAACAAATTTCCGGAGAAAATAATAAGTGAAATCAGAATGGAAAAGACTTTTTTCATGGTATTTATTATGTACTTAATTCTTAACGAATTTTTGTTTTGAAATGTTTACAGTTTCTTCAAAATGTGAGGCTTGCGCTGTCAGGATTTTTTCACTTCCAAAAAATCTTCTTCCCTGAAACGATTGATTCTTTTAATTCTGACCCTCAATTCAGCAAACCAAAGACCTAACAAAATCCAGCCGATAATAGCCGGATAAAAAACCATCCGAAGGTCATTATTCATATCATAAGAACCGAATGTGCTGTTACCACCGCTTCCTGGATGTAATGAATCTGTAAGGCGTGGAAGAATATAAATAAGAGGAACAAAAACAGCAAAAGCGAAAATGTTATAAACAGAAGCAATTCTGGCTCTGCGCTGTTCGTCCTCAAATGAACTTCTTAATAATAAATAGGCAAGATAAATCAGTATACCAACAGCAGCCCCGTTCAATTTCGGATCATTTGGCCAAGGATCACCCCATGTAAAATTAGCCCATACCGAACCACTCAAACAACCCAGAATTCCGTAGAATAATCCCGATTTGGCAAGTTCACTGGCTATGTCATCATGCTTTATATTTCCGCTGTTCAGATAACGAACCGAGAATATCATGGAAGTAAACAATAACAGAGTCATAGCCAGCCACAACGCTACATGAAAATAGGTATTCCGGATACTTTCATTCAAAATAGGTAAATGTGGTACCGGGCCCATCAGGCCATTTATGATGACGTAAAATATTAAAATAATACAAAGGATTTTCCACCAAAGCTTTTTCATTATCAGATATTACTATGTGTTTAACAGAAACTTTTTTACCGGAAACCGTAATCTGCTCCTGCTGCCGTTTACTTTTAATTTTTACTAAAAACCTTATGTCAGCTTCTCCATAAATAAGGAAAAAGCAAATAACTAAGCGTTATTACTATCAGGTCGATGGATAATAATGTGCTGATTTCGTCTGTACTTACACTCCAGTCCAGGCCGTCCAATGCATTTTTTGCCAGTTTTATTGTCATTAACAACATTGGCAAAATGATGGGAAAACTTAAAACTGCCATTAAAGTCGCACTATTGTCTGCCTTGGAAGCAATTCCGGCAACCAATGTCAGAACGGATGCAAAACCAACTGCCGCCAAAGCAATGCAAATCATGTATAAACCAATGTCGCCAACCGGATTTCCCATTACAAAAGCATAGAACCCGAAACCGATGCCCGAAAGAAAAAGCATGATGAAGGAGTTATATATGATTTTAGATAAAATGATTGCCTGCGGGCTGCATAAGCTGTAATAATAGATCAGGCGGCCATATCGTTCCTGAGAAAAACTTTTTGCTATTGCATTCACTGCAGCAAAAAGCAGGATTATCCAGAAAAGTGTGTTCCATACAATCGGTGTAAGCTGATTGCGACGCAGGCCAAAGCTGAGATAACAAATAAAAACGGTACTTACCAGGTACAACAGCATACCGCTTAATGCGTATTTTTGCCGCCATTCCAGCGTAAACTCTTTCCAGATGAGGGTTTTTATCTCGTTCAAATTATGGGCAATCGGCAGTCGGCGGTTCAGCTTTCGGCGCAGTGGTTACTCAATTACTTTTAATTCCTGCTTTTCTGTATCGTGCTGCAAAAGTACTACATAAAGGCTCAGGGTGCTCATAAAACAGTCATGATTTTGAATGATATAAATAATGTATTGCAGGAAATTCCACGTTATAGTTTGAATTGCGGGCTGATAATGTTTAATTTGCAGTTTAAGTATATTTAATCTAAATAAGGTGTATGCCTGTTCGAACACTATCCCATCTGAAAAAAGGAGAAAGCGGAGTCATTAAATCTTTCTCAGACAAAGTCATGTCTCTGAAATTACTTGAAATGGGTTGTTTGCCGGGATGCGAAGTTCGTCTGGATGCAGTGGCTCCATTTGGAGATCCTATTTGTATCAATGTTGGAGGCTGTTATTGTTTATCATTGCGACTAAATGAGGCAGCGACTATAGTTATCGAGTAATTATTACATCTTCATCAAATTCAGTGCTTTTCAATTGAAACAAGAAAATATTAAAATTGCGCTCGTCGGTAATCCCAATGCCGGGAAATCTACCTTGTTTAATGTTTTAACCGGTTTGCGTCAAAAGACAGGAAATTTTCCCGGAGTTACAGTAGAAAAAAAATCAGGGACTTTTCATCTTAAAAGTTCAACAGGTAAAACAGATGGAGAAGTAACATTGGTTGACCTGCCGGGAACTTACAGCATTTATCCGAAATCTGCTGACGAAACGGTAGTGATGGATATACTTGCCAATCCGCAACATCCTGATTTTCCTAAGGTAATTATTGTAGTCGTTGATGCTTCAAATCTTCAAAGAAACCTCCTTCTTTTTACTGAAATCAATGATCTTGGAATTCCGGCTGTACTTGCACTAAATATGCTTGATGTTGCAACAAGTATGAATCTTACTGTTAATGCAGTACAGCTTGCCATGCAGTTGAAAGTGCCGGTTGTTCGTATTAATGCGCGTACCGGTGAAGGAGTTAAAAATTTGATGGAGGCAGTTACGCATACTCTGGAGCAAAAAGAAAAGCCGGCTTTAACTTATTTCTATGATCCTACTGAAAAGGAAGTTCAGTTAATAGAAGAAGTAAAATCCATTTATCATCTTGATAATGACTATGTTGCTTTGCAATATGTTTGCCAGCATGATAATTTTTCTTTTCTGGAACAACCAGCCAGAACAAAGCTGGACAGGCTCATTGAAAAATACGATTTTGATGAAAATAATTTCCTGTCTACCGAAACCATAGCGCGGTATGAAAAAATAAAACCAATTGTTTCCAAAGCGGTAAAGTCGGAGGGCATGACAGAACAGCCTTTCTGGACACGGAAACTGGATGGTATATTGCTGCATCATTTTTGGGGATATGTCACTTTTGCAGTTGTGTTGCTGGTCATATTTCAGGCGATTTTTGCATGGGCTACATATCCAATGGATTTGATCGATGCAGGAACAGCAGCTACGATTGAGTGGGTAAAGGGTATTTTGCCGCAAGGTGTACTGAATGACCTCATTACTGATGGAATTATGGCAGGAATAGGGGGGATTATCATATTTATTCCACAGATCGCTATTTTATTTGCACTGGTTTCTATACTTGAAGAATCCGGTTATATGGCCCGTGTAATGGTGATTATGGACAAACTGATGCGGAAATTCGGATTAAATGGCCGCAGTGTTGTGCCGCTTATTTCAGGAGTCGCCTGTGCCGTTCCGGCTATTATGACAACACGCAGCATCAGCAGCCGTTATGAGCGTTTGCTCACCATTCTTGTAACTCCTTTGATGAGCTGTTCAGCTCGTCTTCCTATTTTTGCTATTCTGATTGCCCTTGTGGTACCATCTACAAAAGTTTTTGGGATACTTAATATGCAGGGATTGGTATTAATGGGGTTGTACCTGATGGGATTATTTGGTGCGTTATTTTCCGCCTGGCTTTTATCTCTTTTTATTCCAAGAAAAGAACCAAGCTATTTTATGCTTGAAATGCCTTCGTACAAGCTTCCACGTTGGGGGCATGTTGGTTTTACAATGTATGAAAGTGTAAAATCTTTTGTACTGGAAGCAGGGAAAGTGATCATGTCCATTTCAATCATTTTGTGGGTACTTGCATCCTATGGGCCCGGAGACAAAATGGAGAAAGAAGCTGAAAGGGTTGCATTGGAAAACAGCCAGTTAACACAAGATCAGATCAATGCTGCAGTAGCTTCTGTAAGGCTTGAAAATTCTTATGCAGGTAGTTTTGGCCGTTTTATAGAGCCAGCAATTCGCCCTCTTGGTTACGACTGGAAAATCGGTATTGCTTTATTGGCTTCATTCGCAGCCAGAGAAGTTTTTGTAGGAACTATGGCAACTATATACAGTATCAGCGGTGACACAGAGGATGTGTTAACAGTTAAAGAACGTTTGGTTCAGGAAAGAAATCCGGATACTGGCGGCGCTATGTATACACCTGCTGTTTGTTATTCATTATTGGTATTTTACGTTTTTGCCATGATGTGTATGAGCACAATTGCAGTCGTGTACCGTGAGACGCATGGCTGGAAGTGGCCGCTTATTCAGCTGGCTTATCTGACAGTTTTGGCTTATGTGTCCGCATTTGCAGTTTATCAGCTTATGAGCTAGGTTATTTTTACCAACCCAAATTATCCACGAGGTCAGATGCAATTAAAGCATTCTGGCCTTTTTTTGCTTCACCTTTGTCGCCGGAAAGTCCATGCTGATAAACGCCTAAAATAGCAGCATCCTCAGGAGCGTAACCTTGTGCCAGCAAGCTGGTAATTATGCCTGTCAGTACATCGCCGGTACCTCCTGTTGCCATACCGGCATTGCCGGTTGAATTAAAATGAACATCTCCGTTGCTTAAAATAACTGCAGTATGTGCTCCTTTTAGACAAATTATCACTTCATATCTTTGAGCGAATTCTCTGGCTAATTCCAGCCGGTCATATTCGTTATCAGTCTTTCCGGCAAGTCTTTGAAATTCTTTTGGATGAGGTGTTAAAATTGTCTTTTTTGGTAATTTACGGAGCAATTCAGGATTTTGTGACAGGATATTCAGTGCATCGGCGTCAATAACTAAAGGAACTTTTATTGTTTTTAATAAAGTCCTTAACAATTCCAAAGTAGCTGATTCCTGTCCGATTCCGGGGCCAATCCCGATTGCGGAATAAGAATCTATTTTTGGCAGTTCTGTAAGATATTTACTGTCAGGGTCTACTGAGGCCATCGCTTCCGGTACAGAAATCTGTACAATTTCGTAACCACAGCCAGGGATATGCAAAGAAAGCAATCCAACTCCTGATCTTAAACAAGCCTTTGCTGATAAAACAGCCGCACCCATTTTACCATAACTTCCGGATAAAAGAAGTGCATGCCCAAAAGTGCCCTTATTTGAGAATTTCTGCCTGGGAATAATTTTGCTTTCGGCATCCGATTTGTCTGTGTAAAAATAGGGAGTGGATGTTTTTTTTATAAAATCCTGATGCAAACCGATATCAACGGTCTGCCAGTTACCGGTAAATTCTGCATTTTGCGGCATCATGAATGCCAGTTTGGGCAATTGAAAAGAAACTGTACAATATGGTTTGATAATAATATCTTCCTTTTCATTCTGCTTGTCTACGTACAAGCCACTTGCAATATCTACCGAGATTATTTTATTAGGTGCCTGATTTAATGCCTGAATTACTTCAGCCAAAATTCCCGTGGCTGGCCTGGATAAGCCTGATCCTAATAGTGCATCAATCAGAATAGTGTCCGGTGAGATTTTTGGTAAATCACCCTTATTCAGAATAGTAAATGGGGTCAGGTTATTTGATAATCTATCAAGATTTGCAGTAAAATCATCGGATGGATTTTCAGTGTATTTTACAACATATACACACACATTATAAGATTTTTGGCTCAGGATTCTTGCAATTGCTAAGCCATCCCCGCCATTGTTTCCCATACCACAAAATATACTGATTGGCCGCGTATTAACAAACTGATCACAGAACCAGCGCACAAATGCCTGTGATGCCCGTTCCATGAGGTTAAGAGACGAAATTGGTTCATTCTGGATAGTAAATGTGTCTAATGCTTTAGTTTGTTCTACGCTGAATATTTTCATGTAATAATTTATTTCGATACGCACCAGTTTGTTACAAATATTACGCCGCATTATGTATTTCTGATTGTATTAATTTTTTCTGGTAAAAAGATAGTTACTAATTGTTTGTGTAAATGGAAGATAAAATGATCACATTTTCTATATTCTTTGTTTTTTAGCCTATAATTTGGAATTTAAAAGGTTGTAACTCTTTTACAAACCAATTAAAAATATTAGCTTTGCACTCGTTTTCTCAAAGGCTGTTTTGAATGAAGGGGCGTCACCTCATCCGCTGGAAATTAGCTTAATTTATTTAAATTATTAAAATCATTCGTCATGAGCGAACTTATTAAACTCGTAGAAGCTACGATTGAAAATCGTAAATCCGAGTATCCTGAATTTAAAGCAGGCGACACGATCAACGTACACGTTAAGATCAGAGAAGGTAACAAAGAGCGTATTCAGCAATTTCAAGGTACTGTATTGCAACGCCGTAACCTTAGTGCAAGCGGTGAAACTTTCACAGTACGTAAGATATCGAACGGAATCGCAGTAGAACGCGTTTTCCCAATTCTTTCACCTAGTATCTCCAAAATTGAACTGCTTCGTCGCGGTAAAGTTCGCCGTGCACGTTTGTTCTTCTTACGCGGACGTCAGGGTAAAGCGGCTCGTATTAAGGAGCTTAAAGTAGCAAAAGCATAGGATAAACTATTTGTTCTGCTTAGAAATTTGAAGCCCTGCACGTTTTTTCTTGCGGGGCTTTTTTTGTGGCTACTTGCCGTTGACTATTGTCTCTATTTAAGCTGGACTATTGATGATTCTTTTTTACAAAAGAATATTGAACCTATCTCCTTCAAATTTAAGTTAATAATGAAAAGCTAATAGCCTCTGCTGATAGCTAACAGATAAATGAAATGAAAATTACTTTTTACAAATACCAGGGAACCGGCAATGACTTTATCATGATTGATGACCGTTCAGCTTTGTTTCCTGTTTCAAAGGAACTCATTGGGTCTCTTTGTCATCGTCGCTTCGGAATTGGTGCCGATGGGTTAATATTATTGCAGAATGCCGAAGGATATGATTTCCGAATGGTTTATTTCAATGCAGATGGTGGAGAGGGAAGTATGTGTGGAAATGGAGGACGTTGTGCTGTAAGATTTGCACACGATCTGGGGCTATTTTCAACTAATACATCTTTTATCGCTGTGGATGGCCCGCACGAAGGAGTCGCTTCAATTGAGAAAATCCGTTTAAAAATGTCACCGGTTAATAGCGTAGAGCAATATGCCGGATATGATTTTATGAATACCGGATCACCACATTATATTACTTATGTGGACGACATTAAGGATGTTGATGTTGTTGGGATTGGGAAGGAAGTTCGTTATGGTTCGGTATATGGCCCTTTAGGCGGTACGAATGTGAATTTCGTAGAGATTTTGAAAGATAACCATCTGAGTGTACGTACGTATGAGCGTGGAGTCGAGGATGAAACCTATTCCTGTGGGACCGGTGTAACTGCCGCTGTATTATCCGCATACGCACACGAAGGTTGGGATAGCCCGGTAACAGTTGAAACATTGGGCGGCACATTAGAAGTGGCTTATGCTGAAACTACTCCTGGCAAATTTGATGATATATTCTTGATTGGACCGGCAGTAAAAGTTTACGAGGGAACATTTGAAGTTTAGATATGTAAAATAGTATATTTTGGCTTTTAATTAATCGTTTGATTTATCCTTTGCCAAATAATAAAATTCTCTTTCTAAATCATATTTCAGCCTTTGTAAAATTATATCTTTTTGAATTATTGCTATATTTTATTATACTTGCCAAAGATATTGTGATAATTTAAAGTTCAGTAATGTCTGAAAATACAAGTAAACCTGCACGAAAATTTAATATAGAGTTACTATTAGGCTTATCAGCTACTTTTCTCAGTCTGGCAGCGCTTATCGTTTCCATTTTCCAAACCAAAATTGCACGTGAGCAGCAACATGCTTCTGTCTGGCCATATCTTCAGATAGCATCTTCAAATAGAGTAGGCAATTATCGCTTTGGAATTGAAAATAATGGCGTTGGCCCGGCAATCGTTAAAAAAGTAGAGTGGCAGCACAAAACTAAAACTTATGAAAGTTCAAGGGAGTTTATCTGGGAACAAATTGGCAGAGATAAAAAAGGAATTGGATTTGGAGCAATTGCTCCCGAGTCGGTTTTAAAGCCTGGTGATAATTTTGAGCTGATAGGGATTTATCAAAATGATTCATTAGCAAGACAATTAATGCATAAGGTTGAAAGTGATTTCTTTAATCTACGTGTAATTTATTCCGATATTTACGGCAATTGCTGGCAACTTGATCAGGGGAAAACAAGGCAATTGACTGATTGCTCTAAGTAATCGAAACAGTACAAAATTCAATACACATTTCTAACATGATTATCCATTTTAAAGCTTTCCCCTTAGTCTTGCTGGTACAAATGGTTTTTAATTCTTGTAACACGGCATCAGCTCAGTTATTACCTAAATATTATTTGGTTAAAGCAGGCCAAATGTACGATTCTGAGAAAAATGTTTTTGTGAAAGACCAACAAATTTTAATTAAGGGTAACCTGATTATGAAAGTTGGACAAAGCCTTGATGTTCCTGAAAATACTGAGGTGCTGGACTACCGCAACTTCACAATAACACCAGGGCTCATTGATTCTCATACACATATATTAACCAACCAGGGATTAAATGAAGATCTGTCAATAGATGCTGTCATGAACTCGTCCGAAAGCAGGGTATTAAGAGCGGCGTATTTTGCTGATAGTTATCTGAATGCTGGATTTACTACAATCCGCGACTTAGGTAACTCAGGCCAGTATCTTGATGTTGAGGTAAAAAATGCAATTGAAAAGGGATACATCAAGGGTCCAAGAATGTTGGTATCAGGTCCAATAATTGGCTCAATGGACGGACAGTTTTATCATTTACCTGTTAAGGATTTTCAACGTATATCAGAACAGGAACAAACGATGATCAGTGGTGTAGAGGAAGCAAAAAAGGCGGTTAAGGAACACATTGTTCAGGGTGTAGATGTCATTAAAATACTTGCTATTGGTAACCGGCTTACTTTAAGTCTGGATGAAATGAAGGCCATTGTTCAGACAGCCCATGAGCAGCGACTGAAAGTTACAGTTCACTGCGACAGGGACTGGGCTGTTCAGGCGGCCATAGAGGCAGGAGTTGATGGAGTAGAGCATGGCTATGGATTTAGAGATACTACCTTGAAAATAATGGCTAAGAAAGGTATTTACCTTGTACCTACTTATGGGTCAGTCAAAGGAGCTGTTCATTACCATGAAATAATGAATTTGAAATATAATATTGAAGATATCAGGAATAGCTTAGAACGCCGGGGAAAAGATCTTATTCGGGCTAGTCAGCTGGGTGTGAGGATTGTTGCAGGATCTGATGCTTATCATGATACAAAAATGCCCAGAGGAGATGACGCTAAACAAACTATCTGGGGTTATTATGATTATGGACTTTCTGCAGAAGACGTGTTGAAAACTGCAACTGCTAACGCTGCAATTGCATTGGAAATGAAGGATCAGATTGGCGTTATTAAAGAAAATGCATTTGCCGATCTTGCAGTTTTTGAAGGTGACTTGAAAAAGGATTTTAAAAAATCTCTTTTTCAAGTGAAGATGGTCATGAAAGATGGAAAGATCCAGTATCAAAAGTAATATTATCACTCCATCTCAATAATCCCGCCTTTCACATGCAGTATTTTCTTGTCATTCCATTCAGGAACACGGCAGTAATCCATCGCTGCGACTTTACTTCTTACACCATTTGTACAGATTACAATAATTGTATGGTAAAGATTTAAAACTTCTCGGTTCTGACGTATTTCAGCAAGAGGAATGTTCATTCCACCTTCATTAAACTCTTCAAATTCCCAGGGTTCCCGTACGTCAACCAAAACAACATCCGGTTTATTCCTTATTGTTTGCATTTCGGATAAAGAGATGTCAGTGTAAGAATTTTTAGTCATAATGGCAAATCTTGTATTCCAAGGATTATTTATATACAAAAAATAGCCACAAAGATCGAAAGAACCGAGGTTCAAATTCAAATCTTTGCGGCCAGTAAATCTGTTTTAAGGGCAGATTACATCAACTCAGCATTAATATCTTCCTGTATCGTATGGATGATTTTTTTCAATCGGAATATTTTTTGCGATCAGTTTGTGAATGTCCTTTAAAAATGGTTTTTCTTCTGAATCACAAAATGATAGTGCAATACCTTTTGCTCCGGCACGTCCGGTTCTTCCAATCCGGTGAACGTATGTTTCCGGAATATTCGGAATCTCGTAGTTGATTACGTGTGTCAGATCATCTACATCAATACCACGTGCTGCAATATCGGTTGCAACTAAAACGCGTGTAGTCTGGCTTTTGAAATTTTTCAAAGCATTCTGACGTGCATTCTGCGATTTATTGCCGTGAATTGCTTCGGAGGTTACACCTGCCTTACGCAAAACTTTCACCACTTTATCAGCACCATGTTTGGTACGGGTAAAAACCAATGCAGTGGCAATTGTAGCATCTTCTAAAATATGCAGCAACAAAGAGTTTTTATCCGATTTGTCTACATAAAAAAGTGATTGTTTGATCGTGTCAGCTGTTGACGAAACAGGCGTTACCTCTACTTTCGCAGGATTGGTAAGGATCGTATCGGCCAGCGTCATGATTGCTGATGGCATTGTGGCCGAGAAGAAAAGAGACTGACGTTTAGCCGGCAATAATTTAATTACCTTCTTTACATCATGCACAAATCCCATGTCAAGCATACGATCTGCTTCATCCAGAACAAAAATTTCCAGCTGATTTAATTTGATGAAATTCTGGTTGATCAGATCCAGTAAACGACCTGGCGTAGCAATCAAAATGTCAACACCTCTTTGTATAGCATCCGTTTGTGGCTTTTGGCCAACTCCGCCAAAAATCACGGTATGTTTAATACCGGTATGACGACCATAAGCCGCAAAACTTTCACCAATTTGTATGGCCAGTTCGCGAGTTGGAGTCAGAATAAGCGTTCTGATCCGGCTTTTTTCTGTTTTATTAACTGGCTTATTACTAAGTAGCTGTAAAATAGGTATAGCGAAAGCTGCCGTTTTACCAGTTCCTGTTTGTGCGCAACCCAATAAATCTCTTTGCTGTAAAATAAGTGGGATCGCTTTTGACTGAATTGGGGTGGGTGTATTGTAACCTTCTTCTGTCAGAGCCTTGGAAATAGGCTCAATGAGTTCTAATTCTTGAAATGTCATTTGGTTTTGTTAAGACGCTCCACCAAATTAATTCAAAATGGAAAGAGCAGAAAATTGTAATTATGCCATGTAGCTGATTATAACTAAAGACATTCAACTTATAACAGCATTGAAATTTTAAACGTTCAATTCTTTACGTATAACGTA
The DNA here is from genome assembly GCF_019711195.1 of Dyadobacter sp. NIV53. Classification (NCBI taxonomy): domain Bacteria; kingdom Pseudomonadati; phylum Bacteroidota; class Cytophagia; order Cytophagales; family Spirosomataceae; genus Dyadobacter; species Dyadobacter sp. NIV53. The sequence continues at coordinate 1,549,461 of NZ_CP081299.1, read as the reverse complement.
ATTTATGCCTGTCTGCAATCGTTTTGTAGCTGTTATATAGTTAACTTAATATTGTATCGAATTTATAATTATTTATCTTTAACCGACATTTGTAAATCCTTATTCTATGTGGAAAGTTATTCGTTTAAATGTATTATTTCTGACTTCCTGTATTTCTGTTTATGCTCAGGATGTAATGATCAGGAAAAATGGTGATACTATTGAAGGTAAAGTAATTGAAGTTGGAATAGACCGGGTAACTTATAAAATCAACAACGACCTGAATGGTGCTTCGTTTGTTATCCGAAAAAGTGAGCTCAAAACAATAGAATTTGCAAACGGCCAGATTGTGCTCCTAAACTACCATGATAGAATTAAAAACAATAAAAATCCTGTTAACCGGGATGAAGAATTTGGTAGAAATATGATAAACTTTTCTCCATTTAAAGCATTGGACAGCGGTCCCGGAATAGGAATAAGTTATGAGATACTGCTTGACAAGCGTCAGTATTTCGGGGTTGTTTTACCGGTTAGTTTAATCTTTCCGGATAGTTACAACTTTTATGATAATGGTAGAAATGGAGCAAATTTGTTTTATTTCTCACCTGGTTTTAAAGTTTATCCCTTTGGGCAAAGAAAGGTTACATATGCAGTTGGGCCAAACTTATTTACGGCAATCGGGAAAAGGCCATTTTACGGTTATGATCCTGTTACTGGTGGTTATACACAAATGAACAATTCCAGCAAGAATTTTAGATTGGGAGTGATTGTCAATAATTATATCAACTTCCAGATCACACCTTCTTTTCAGATAGGATTAAATGGCGGGATTGGAGCACGCTATATTGACAGGGAAAAACAACCAGCACAAATAATCAATAACAGTATAAATGTTACGGGAGAGTTTAATTTTAATCTGGGTTTTCGGTTTTAATTGAAATTGGTTGTTGCTACTTCATCAATCTGAATACAGGATAGCGCATGTATTCTTTTTCCCTGTATGGCGAGTTGTCGTATATAAAATTCAGTTGGGCTTCACCGCTTTTGGCAAATTCAGGATCTGAATTTCTTTTGTCATCCAGTTTCTTTCTCAATTCAGGTGATTTTTCTAACATCTCAGCAGCCAGGTCTTCAAATACATAACCGGAAAAATGTTCTTTTGCCTGTAAAATGGTGTCAAAGAAATTCCATTTGAAAAAAGAATCGACTGCTTTTGGTTCAAGGGTTTCAATAATGTAACGGTTTACGGATTGATTTACAGGTATATACCAGTCTCCCTTTTTGAAAGTTATCTTTTTAATTTCTTTATTTAAGTTTACACTCGTATGCCAGTAATGTCCTTCAAAAGGAGATTTTGGAGATTCGTAATCCTGAATTTTATACACTTCCACTTCCAGTTCCTGGTCTTTTTCAAGTTGGGTAATTTTAACCTGATTTAGTTTCAGCAGATCAATCACATTAAACCATCCTTGCGGAATGATATAAGCAACCGGTTTGTCGACAACGTCGACAGGCTCATAGGTGTCGTAGAAAGGAATTGTTTTGGTAAAAGGTTTATCGCGGTTGTAGTAAAGCCTGTTGGCACCGCTAATTTTACTTTTTAATATTTCAGGCTCAAATCCTTTGAACGAAATATCGGTATGTTTTTCCTTATTAATCTGCCATGTAACGGCAAATTTTCCCTGGATTTTCACTGCTTCTTTGGTGTCTTTACGAAGCTGCAAAAGCTGTTTTCGATATAAGGAAAGTACTTTTAGATTTCCGTATAAATAGGCATATGTTGATTTTACACGTTGGTCATAGGGTTTCAGCATGTGCGTTTCTGTCATTACACCAATGGTATGAAAAAGTGCGGCATATCCGGTCGAATAGCGTGGCCAATCGGGGAACTGAACAAAACCCTTATCCGGAGTTTGTCCCCATGCGTTTACATATGGTGTTGCCTCGTAACCAGCTTCTTTCAAATGTTTGTACATGTAAGGCAGGAAAACCTTGTCGTTAAATTCTCCTAAGGAGCCGCCTATTTTGTCTTTCTGTGCATAATCCAAAGTCATGACATATTGATAATCTGCTCCATTGCTTACATGTGTGTCAGCAAAAAGATCAGGATCAAGTTCATGAAAAATAGCTGCAAAACTTCTCGCATTACGCGTATCACTTTTGATAAAATCACGGTTCAGGTCATAATCCCGCGCATTACCACGAAAACCATATTCTTCCGGCCCGTCCTGATTGGTCCGTGTTGTACTGTTTCTGTTTAAAACTCCGCCGATATTATAAAATGGAATAATGGCTAAAACTACACTGTCCAGTTCCGGGAATTTGGCAGGGTTTAAAGCAATATCACGTAAAAGCATCATCGACGCGTCCACACCATCAGGCTCACCAGGATGGATCGCATTGTTCACAAGCAAAATTGCTTTTCCCTGCGCTTTCAGTTTTTTGATATCAAAGGATTTATTTCTGGAATATAGTACTAAATGTAAAGGCTTGCCGCTATCCGTCGGACCTTTTTCTGCAATTTGAATCTGAGGAAAATCTTTGCCTAATTTTTGATAAAATGCAATACCCTCTTCATAAGTCGGCGTTTGCTTCCCGCCGCTTTTTTCAAACCTGGTCTGATATTGAGCTACCACAGGCAGAGAAACCAGCACAAAGAGTAGAAGGCGGAAAAGTTGCATAAAAAACCAGTCAGATTGTGGAGTGAATAATAATATAATCTGAAAGTAATCAGTTTTTTTTCTAAATGTATGAACCTACGCTCATTCACTCATGGATTATGAAAATGGTTATAAAGAAAATAGGACAAGTGAAACATATTTCTTCACTTGTCCTATTCTTAATTTGACAACATTTACAATTAATTTTCTTCTTCCACAGGTGCATCTGCATGCGATTCGGCTTCATAAGTATCTGCATACTTAATCTCATCCAGCCAATAGGAAGAACTTACGATATCGTAGGTTACAGACGTATCATCATTTGCAATTGTTTTTAATTGCCACAGAATGTTTTTTGCATCTTCAAAATTCTCACCTTCTATTTGATCAGTATAAAGGCGATGTATCAAACTGTGATCCGACATTCCTGCCGCCAATAGTCTGACAATTGGCGCTTCCGGATTTTCTTCAAAAATAGCGACGTCACCCGTAATTTTTATCTGAAATTGTACAGCTTCCGTTCTGGGAAATTTGCCATTATATGCCTGATAAAGAAGTTGTGTCGCACGGAAAAGGTCGGGATGAAGGGATAGTTCCGGATATTCTTCCCAAAGTTTCTCAGTGATGATCTCATGTGAAAGATTTTCGATCTGACCTTCCGTTAACCTCTCATTTATTAAATAATCCAGAACAATTTTGGCAGATTCAACAGGCTCAAAATCGGTGATGGACATCAACGCCATTTCTTTGAGCTCAGCATCTTTTATTTCCTCCGGATTTGCATAATCCATACTACTTAGCAGAGCCAGGTAATCACTTTTCGACCAGGAATCGGGTAACTCATTAATACTGTTAAAAGAAAGGATTTCTACTTTAAAAGAACTCATGTTTTTGCTTGTTTGAATAGGATGTTCGTAAATGTAAGTGTTTAGATGGAATACTATCCACTTTAAAACAAGTGTAGCAAAACTATGCCATTCCATAAAGCCGGCACAATTATTAATCCCTTTCATGATCCTGTTTTTTGAAATTAGAATACCATTAGAGTTTCTCTTTTACCTGTTTTTCATTTTCATTATCGAGCTGTTTTTTCTATTTTGGGCTAGCACAAACATTATTTTCATGGAGTTATATTATTCGTTTTCAGCTTTAATCGTTCTTTCTGCCGTTTTTTCATACATTAATGCCCGTTTTTTAAAACTACCAGCTTCCATAGGAATTATGGTTATTGCGTTGCTGGTTTCCTTGGGGCTTCTCGCTACCGATAATATTTTTCCGCATACTTTTGACCGTATCACGAGGCTTTTTTTAAGTGTGGATCTTACAGAGATTTTAATGGGTGCCATGCTTAATTTTTTGCTTTTTGCAGGCGCTATTCATATACATCTTGAAGACCTGCGTGAGCAACGTATGCCGGTAATCATATTTTCAACAGTAAGCGTAGTCATTTCTACTTTTGCAATCGGATTATTAATGTTTAATATCCTTCCGTTGGTAGGCATGCCCATTCCTTTTATTCAGTGTCTGGTATTTGGGGCGTTGATATCACCGACTGATCCTATTGCAGTACTTGGTATCCTGAAACAGGCCGGCGTTCCAAAATCATTGGAAACAAAAATTGCCGGTGAGTCTTTGTTTAATGATGGAATGGCCGTTGTTGTATTTATTGTAATGCTTGCTTTGGCAAGAGGAGAGGAGGTAAATACATCTTTCGGCGGTATTACCATGCTTTTCATTAAGGAAGCTTTGGGAGGAATTGTTTTGGGATTATTGTTAGGCTTCGTGGGCTCACAAATGATCTATCGCGTAGATGGATACAATGTACACGTGCTTATCACGCTTGCAATTGTGATGGGCGGCCATCTGGCAGCTCAGGCAATGCACATGTCCGGACCCTTGGCTATGGTTGCAGCAGGTTTGGTTGTGGGTAATTATGGTAAAAATCTGGGAGGTGTGTCTGAAATGGAGCGGGATTACATTGATAAATTCTGGGAGCTGATCGATGAAATATTAAATGCTATTTTGTTCCTGATCATCGGATTTGAGTTACTGCTGATACCTGACCTTAAACAATATGGACTGATTGGTGTGATTACGATTGCGGTTGTTCTTTTTGCCAGATTTATCTCAATTTACTTACCGGTAAAGCTGATTCCCTTCAAAAATCGTTTTGGACGGAAATCTATTACGATACTCGTTTGGGGTGGATTGCGTGGAGGCGTTTCAATAGCACTGGCGTTGTCCATTGATGATGGTTTAAATAAGGATCTGCTTTTGGCAATTACTTATTTTGTAGTGTTGTTCTCTATTATTGTTCAGGGACTTACAGTTGGGAAACTGACCAAGAAAATGGAAAATCTGTAGTGTTACAAATTAGGTTTCTCCACAATTTGCTGAATTATACTATTGGTTTTATTCAGCCACAAATACTGTCCTTCACAGGTCCAGTGGGAATCGCCTTTTAAGTATGAGTTCCCGCCTAATTTTTGAAAATCACTATAAACATCAATAACCCGAAGGTTAAGTTCAGTATTTGAATATATTCTGCTGATCAGCTGGTTATAAATATCATAGGTAGGGCTCAGAACTGATACTTTGTTAGGAATGATTGAAAGGATAACCTGATCAAATCCTATTTTTATAGCAATCTCCTGTGTTTTATTCAGATGATACACCATTGAATCAATCTCTGAATTTCTAATTTTCGAAAAAGAGGAAGTCGTTTCAGGCGTATCAGTATCCATGTAATAAACGATGTCTTTACCGTCATTAATCCGTGTTACTTCCTTATTGACACGATTAAAAACATGGTAATTAAAATCAGCTTTCATCTGTTTTAAAGCCAGTATAAAGTCATTTTGAAAAAGCAATTCATCCAGTCGTCCTTCCGTAGATTTTGACCGGAATGCATTATCCAGCTGGTTCATAAAAGGCGGGCTTGCACTTTTAGCTATGAAAGTGGTGGAATCAGCAATCAGGTTTTGGATCGGGGCCTTTGCGAATTTCTCCCGAAAATGCCGTTCAACTGATTCCAAAAGCAATATATTAATTTGGGATGTATCCGGTTTTACATGAAGCACTTCACTCCAGTGAACATAGGTATATTCGTCAACTACAAAATCTTTTTTTCCGACGCGTTGCTTTTCAGTAAAGCTATCACCAATGATGTATAGATGAATTTTCTTTGGTGAAGTCTTATGGGTGGGTAATTTATAATCCCCGCATTCTTTTCTTAAATCTTTAAACTCGGATAAGTTAGAAAGCCGGTACAAATCTCCATACCTGTAACTATCCTGAGCCGTCATTTTAATACTCAAAACCGGGCTTAATCCTATAATCCAGATCAGTGATGCTATAAATAAAATGATATATTTAAAAAATCTCATACTATCTCAGCTTAATAGACCAAACCTGTACCTTCTTTTCTGACTGGCTAAAAATCAACAGTTTATAATATCCTGGCTGATATGTAAGCTGTACTGGTATTTCCGAAGGAATGGGTTTGTCACCAAGCCTTTTACCAGTCATATCGAAAACTGTCGTGTAATTGCCTGAGCGAATTGTTATAAAACGATTATCGACGCCGAAATAGTGATACTGGATCACTGAATTGGGTAAAATATCCTTGATTTCAAAAAGCTCAACACCTTCCTTGGTCAATATGGCCGTCTTGGAAAATGCAGATCTTACCAATATCCAGTCCTGGGAATTACGGTCAAATAATGTTTTGAATCTTGATCCTGGTTCCGGCCTTAAAAGTTGAATACGTGAGGTGATCTTTCCATCCAGACTAATTTTAATCAGTTCACCTGAAACACTCACACCTACCAACTCAGGGTATCCGGTTGCTGAATTTTGTGACCATGTAAATGCACTCTCTGAACGTGTTAAAATATCAACAGGAAAACCCTGGCGAACAGATCCGTTCTCTTTTAACAAATAGATTTTTCCGTTTTTCTGTGTAACAATAAATCCACGATTGCCTATCTGGTTGAGCGCCATTACAGGACTTTGTATATTTTCGAAAGAGCCGGATCGGTTCAGTTTTCTAACAGGCTTACTTACACTCTCCCAAAGAAACAGATCCTGAGCCGCATCCTGAATAATAAAACGATTACTTCCATCATAGCCACCGTCTATCAGATATAAAGCTGCAATATTACTCGCTGATGGAATTCTAACAGAAAAAGGAGTAATTCTTAAAGAATCATCCTGGTCAAATGCATACACTGCACTTTGAGTTGCCAATATTCTTTGCTCACGTCCTATATTCAGAAAGTCCACTTTATAAGCTGAAGTAACAATAGGGCCGTTCAGTTTGGTAATATTTTCTGTTTTTCCACTTTTAAGATCACTGGTTCTTAACAGATTATGGTTAATATCAGTTAGCAGAATCTCAGAACTCCCATCAACAGGATTTTGCAGAGCTGCCAGTTCCGAATCATAAAGTACAGGCCATTCAATATCCATATTGAGGAAAGTGCGGTTGAGTACTTTTTTTGCAGTTTGTCTTTTTCTTTGGATACAGCAATATCTCAGGAGATGCTTCATTGCCGTAATAATGACACCGGAATACAATTGACTCTATTTTTGAAGTAATGTCAGTATAATTTTTGCCTCCCTGATTACCGCCACGTGATTGCGCTTTTCTTAGATTTACGACCAGTGACAGCTGGGCATCAGTTTTTTCCTTGGTTAGTATGCTGTCATATTCCGGAGATTGCTTCCAGGTAATATGATTTTCGTAGTCTGTAATATAGTTTTGCAAAACCTGTGAATTGTTGCTGATTACCAGATATGGAGCAACATAAGTAATATAACTTACTGAAAAACCCGTAAACATCGGGCCATAAAGTCCTGCTGGTAATTCAGGAATGGGGACTGAATAGATGTCGTAACCCTGATATTTGTCCACTGAAACATTAGATTCTGATGTTGACAGTTTGGCTAACTTTAAAAGTACAGGTCTTAGTTTATCATAATTAGAAAATTCGGCAAGCAGTATCTTACCGTCATTAATACTGTTGTTTTCTTCCAATTGACAAAGTATCAGTTCTGAACCAAAATTCTCAGTAAGCAAACTGCTTTCCTTTCCTATATGGTAATTGATTTTTTCCCAGGCTTCACTTTTATTTTTCTCGTGCCAATTTAAAAATTTCTTTTTAAAAGCATCTTTGTCACTGGCTGCAAAGCGGTAGAAGTAGGAGGTTTGCTGTGAAATATGCTTGTGACTGGTAAAAGGAGAGCCCTGGTTATCCTTTAATAACTCCGTAAGATAATAACCGGGAGATTCACCACCTCCAGACTGTATGCTGAGCTTCCGTGGATCCTGTGCTGCATCGATATGGAAGTCCTGTAATTCCGGAAAATTTTTAGCGAATTCCCTAAATGTAGCAGTATTATTGCCAGAGCTTACAACTGATTTCCATGCTTCACTTTTGAGATAAATGCTCGTGCCATAATTAGAATCGTGGCTTTTTGCAAATTGCGATTTTAGTTTAAATGACTGTATGCTAATGGAAGACGACCGTACTACATCTTCTATCAGATCACCAAAATAACTTACAATTAAATAATCATCTTTGACCAAATAAGAAAAAAGTGGCCGGGAAGAGGTGTCATTAATATCGGTAATGCGTTGATTCTGAAATGTATGTTGCAGTACGCGAATATTGCCGTGCTGCGGATTGAACAGCCATTTGGATTCATCCTCATTGGCAATTGGAATATACATGAGTATTCCCCATTCCGTGCCCGTACGAGGATGATAAGAGTAGGAAATTGTTTTTCCTTTTAAAAAAACCGATAGTTTTTTTGCATCCGGTGTCAGCAAATTCAGCAGTGACAGGTTATCACTAGCGATATCCAGAAGCGGCAGCCGTTTAACATCTACGCCGGCTTCTGTTGCCTCATACAGTGAATCCTGTAGATGTTCACTCGTAATCACAACAATAGCGTTGGATGGAATATATTTCCATGCGGCCGAAGAACCCTTGGACCACCTGAACAGAAAATATCCTGCTAATGCAATGACAGACACAAGCAGGATAGTTACAATTATTTTTCTTGACACAGGCTCTTTATTTAAGCACGAATCGCTTTTACTTTTTGATTAAGCTCCTGGCGAAAGCGCAATAATTCTTTAAAGCTTCGGATACAAACCTTCCATAAGTTCCATTTTACAATCGAAACTTCTCCTGTTTCACGATCTTTATGGGTAATGGGTATATCAAAAGTTTCCTGACCTGATTTTTTTGCCATTACTGATAAAAAAATATTTGGAGCAAATGGTTCCGGATTAGGCAGCTGATCCATCAGTTTTTGAAGAAATGTGCCTTTAATCAAACGGAAAGGTATATTACTGTCCATGATATATGTCCCATACACGAGCGAAATCGTACCACGCAGGAATTTGGTAATGAACAGGCGTACACCTGCATCATGCCTTACTTCACGATAACCTAAAATGAACTGGGATTGATCTCGTTTGTTCCATAATTTATCAAAATCTTCCGATACAAACTGGTCGTCACTATCTGTTTGAAATACATATTGCGAACCAAGTTCCAGTGCTTTGTGATAGCCATTTACAACTGCATTACCATGGCCACCGTTTTTTTGATTTACAACTGTTAGGTTAGTTACTTCCTTTTCAAGTTTATCCAGAAGGACTTTTGTGTTGTCTTTAGAGCCATCATTGATTACAATCAATGTGGTATTATCATTAGGAAATCTATTTTTTAAAAAATTAGTCCAGTTATATACTACTTTTTCTATACAATCCTGTTCGTTGTATGCGGGCATTACAATGCTTAAAAGGAACGACATGCAGAAGCTTATTTGGTGTATGTTTGCGCGAAATTAAGAAATAAAGACCGGATACCGGCTATTGGTAATTATTATTTAGTAGGCATACCTGTCTTTCAGAGCGTTGATCGGCTTCTCAAAAAAGAACCAGGATACTGAAGAAACAAGGATAGTAAGCAAAACAACCAGGCTTGCTTCAAATGCCAGAGATCCCTGTAATTCAGGTATATACTGATAGATTTTATGTAGCAAACGAACAGTAGGATGTGTAGAACCACTATGGAAATGGTTATATACAAAGTTGTGATAAAGATACAGTCCATAGCTGATTTTGCCCAGGTAAACACTAACCGGATTTTCCAGAAACATTCCGAATAACCCGCCAAATCCCATGACGGCCCTTCCGATCAGAAAGAAGCAAAAAACAGAAGATACTAACCTATCTAACACTACGTTAGCCACATTGTACAGCTCCCCGGAAGTTTTTGACCAGTAATGTAAAAGCATCCAGGATAAAAGTCCTAATAGTACCGGCCAGCTCTTGCTGAAAAGTTTCTGGAATACTTCCTTTTTATAAAGTTGCAGCCAGGCCATTAACCCTCCCAATGCAAATGAATCAAGACACGCAGGCATTGTTACATAGGAAACAAACCACTCTTTGCCGGAATAAAAGAAATAGAACCGTAGTGCTACACTGATAACGCCCATTATGGCAAGCCAGGTAATCAGGTTTTTGCGGGCTACAAAAAATATAAGAAAAGGGAAAAATAAATATACCTGTTCTTCAACAGCTAGTGACCAGAAATGATCTACTGAACCCATCCAGTGCTGATTGATCGCAATGTAAATATTAGTACCGTATAGAGCGAGCCATGCCAGTTTATCACGAACCGGAGGAACGTTTAAGACATACAATATGGCTATTGTCAGATAGTAAACCGGAAATATACGTATGGTACGCCTGATAAGGAATTTACGCAGGTATTTTTTAAAACCGCCAGGTTCATCGGACGTTTTATCCTTACTTTTCAGAAGAATTCTTGATATTAAAAATCCGCTCAGTACAAAAAATATTGTAACTCCAAGAGGGCCAAACGGAATAATATTAACTCCAACCAGAAGATGATCAAATAGAACCAGGGCTACGGCTATAAAACGGATTCCGTCTAATTGTAAAATATGTCCCTGAGCTGTTGCACGCATAATTACCAGTTTACCTGAGCTTTAATTTCTTTAGTTTCCTTCACTTTTACTTTCTCATCTCTGAAAAGAATGCCGGTTTTATTACCTTCCTGTCTGATAAGCGCTACATCATAAGTGCCTGGTTCCATGGTATAGTATGGTATTTCCACATGAAAGCCTGGTGCAAAATAGTACTGTTTCAGGAATAACTCTTTCCGGCTTTTGTTTCTGGTTCGGTACCCCGGGAATACATAATATCTTTTCTTAGATTTTAAAAGGACATAAATCCCGCTATCCTGCAAACGCTGGCTCGTAAATGTTTTATTGTCAATGTCAAATGTATTGGCTCCCTTTTTAAAAGTTGTGTTGTCATAGAGCTGGATCAGCCCTCGGGAGCTGCCTGCATAAGTTTGCCTTTCTGCTATGCCGATAAGAGGAAGCCAGCTTTCATAACAAACTGGTGTTTTTTCAACAATTCGCCCTACGAAAGTGGTGTCTTCGGGAGTTTTTAAATTCCTGTCCGTATAAGTCCAGTTAAACTGTTCAGTAACCAGCATTTTTCTCAGATTGAAAGCGTCTACCAAATGATAATGATAGCTGAATACATTAAAAAGGATTGCAAAAAATACAATGGCCGTAATGTATGGCGATAAGAAACTTCCTTTTATCGGTATGACCACGTACAAGTAGGCCACGATCAAAAGCAGTACGGAATAAATCTTATATCTGCTGGTAATCAATCCTTCCAGCCCAAATCCGGCGCGGCTGTATACAACTATTAATGCAGTTCCCAGTATAAACAGAATAGCTCCAAGGCAAAAAAGATCGGTAGTCCGTTCAAATTTAGCCGGATATTTGTTCCTTATAATACGGAACAGCGTTGTAGAGGCAATAGAAATGGCAACCAGAAAAAGAACAATTCCAATCAAAAAACACATTCTGAAACTATCTTTAACTGGTATTGATTCCGCAAAAGAACCCAGAAATGCCATGTAACCCTTCGTCAGTTGTAGTATTGAAGCTTTGGAAGCAGGATTTGATACAGATTTGGTATACCAATAAAAATAGCAGAAAATAGCTACTCCACTATTGATGATCCAAATGGCAACTCTTTTTCTGTTCTATAGGAGAAACAGCAACACAACCCCAATTGGTAGTACAAGCAATCCGTTGCCACTTGTTAGTACCGTGATCCATGCAAGTAACAGCGAAAAGGTGAAAACTATTGGCTTAGGATTAAGGCACAGATAAAAAGTCCATAAGGTAAAAGTGACAACGCCAAAATTCTGGATGGAGGCCATGCCCCAATACATATTTTCCCAGAATGCCAGTGTTAGCCAGATAAAAGGAATAGGCAAAAGGGCAAATAATGGTTTTTTATTTTTCAATAAAAGTATGAGCCACAACGGAATAACCCCCAATAAAAGCAAATTGCCAGCCAGCATCAGATGTTTGAAATTCAGGGCACCGAATGTGGTAAAATCCGCCCAGGCAATCATTCGGGTTACAGAAATCCGGTGTTCATTATGTTGTTTGAAAAGTGCAGGGATTTTTTCCTTCCAGTTATCCGCACCCGCATATTCAACAATAAAGGCTTTTAATGCATGGTCGTCCCATTTCGGAATATTAATGGCATAATAATCCCAGGCCATAAAATAAATGATGACCGGTAGCAATATGATCAGGCTAAAAATTAAGGTTAAAGCCTTTTTGGTCATGCCGGGATCATTAGTTGGTTAATATGGGAAAGCAAAGACTCGGGATCAAGTCCAGAAAGTTTCTGATGATACGATTGGCTACCGTATTTTCCATTTGGGTAACCTTCGGCACGTATACTTTTAAAAGAGCGCGGAAAAATTCCTTTTTCCATCAACTGCACAGATAATTGCTGAGCCAGTCCACCAATGCTCACATGCTCTTCTGCAACGAGTAAATGAGATGTTTTTGCAATCAATTCGAATAAATCCGGCTCAATTTGTAATGGAAAATGCAAAGCTGTGATAACATTTACTTTGGATGACAGATCATCAGCCATGTCCAAAGCAGACATAACATTGTTGGCAATAGGCCCCAAAGCAAAAATAGTCACTTCTGCATGTTCTGCTTTGTGTATTACTTTAAATGAACCTGTTGGATAGGCGTTTTCAGGTGTTGTTTTTCCTGCCCCTAAACGAAGATAAGCCGGACGTGCATCTATTGTTATCTGACGTAAAACCGGTTCAACTTCATCTGCAAATGCCGGAACCCAGATATTTGCATTCTGCTGGCCGCTCAGGCAAGCGATATCTTCGATAGCATGATGGCTGCTTCCCATGATTCCATAACCGTATCCACCACCATTACCAACCAAAAAAACAGGTAAATTGTTAAAGCATACGTCATTACGGAATTGTTCCAGACAACGGTATACAATAAATGGAGCAATGCTGTAGCAAAAAACTTTATATCCTTTATGAGCAAATCCTGCTGCAACACCCACCATATTCTGCTCCGCCACACCAGCATTGATAAACCTTTTTCCAAGTTTAGCCCTGAGGTTTTCCAGCGCGTTATAACCAAGGTCTCCGGTAATGAAAACGATCGAGTCGTCTTCTACTGCCAGTTGTTCCATGGCGTTTGAAAATTCTTTTCTCATTTCCTAAGCTGTTTTACTAAAGTACGTATTTCATCAGCCGTTTTATAAGATTTTGAACCACGCCTTATTCGTGTCCGAATATATTTAGGCCGTTTTTTAGTTTCTTCAAAAATTTTGGTAATGTATTCTCCTAAAAATGAGATGCCAAGGATGGTAAGGCCACCAAAAAAAGTTACTAATACTATAACCGTACTGATTCCTCGCGGAGTATCGGGGAAGAAGAATAATTTGGACAGTATTTGCCAGATAATTCCCAAAATAGACAAGCCGGTTAACCCGAATCCTGCGTAGCTCATCAATTCGAGAGGTGCAAAACTGAATGAGAAAATTGCTTTTTTCGCCCACCAGATATTTTTAGTCCAATTATTAGTCGAAACACCAAACATACGTTCCGGCCTTACATACGGAACTCCCGTTTGTTTGAACCCGACCCATGCACGTAATCCACGAAGAAATTGTTCCGTTTCGGGCAAATCAACCAGCTCTTTCACCACTTTCCGGTCAATCATGGAAAAATCTCCGGCGTCGCGGGGAATTGGGATATAGCTCAAACTCTGGAAAATCTTATAAAACGTTTTGTAGAAAAAGTGAATATGCGGCTTCATTTCCCGCTGCACACGTACACCATAAACCACATCATTTCCCAGCATCCATTTTTCATAAAATGCAGGGATAATTTCCGGCGGATCCTGCAAATCACCATCCATCAATACGACACAATCACCAGTGGCTATTTCCATTCCGCTCAGGAAAGCTGATTGCGAACCAAAATTTCTTGAATGGCTTATACCTACAACATTCGGATCTTTGTCGCATATTTTATTAATAATCTCTTCCTGATTATCAGGAGAATTATCATTAACAAAAATAATTTCGTACCTGACTTTCAGTTCATTGAATGTCTTTACCAGCCTTTCATACATAAAAGGAATAGCTTGTGCGTCCTTGTAACACGCAATAATTGCCGTGATAACCGGATTTAATAATGGATTTTCAAATGCCGGAATTATTTTCTCCTCATAGTTAACCTCTTCCTGCCAGTTCCTCGTTTTTAAAAGCCCGTCTTCCAGAGATGTTTTCGCTTTCCAGCCAAAGTCGTTTTCAAATGCAGTAGGGTCACCATACCATTCCGCCAGATCCCACTTCCGGTTTGACATGCTTCCCCATTGCGGTTCCTGGGGAATATTGAATGCGCTGCGTGAGGTTTCAACAAGATCACCTATTGTTGTTTTTTTACCCGTTGCAATGTTGTAGGATTTGCCTGAGGTAGCACTGGTTATGTGGTTGGCGGCATCAATAAACGCTTCAACACAATCTTCTATGAAAACAAAATCCCGGCTAATATCAGGAGACACAAGAGAAGGAAGCTGCTTTTTTCTCGCACTTTCTATCAATTTGGAAATAAGCCTGTCCGGTTCTTCCCAGTATCCGTAAATAGAATACAACCTTAAATTAAGTGTTTTTAAATCAAAAAGCCTTGCATAATATTCCAGCAAATAAGCCGCTGAAACCTTGGAAACTGCATAATGGCTATTCGGTTCAACGCGGTCCGTTTCCTTTGGCGATGTGCAGTTGAAACCATATTCAGAACTGCTGCCGGCATGGATATATACCATTTCTTTAGTGCAGTTCTGTAATAAATTAACGGTTCCTATTACATTCGTTTCATAGGTCAGGTTTACATTACTTTGCTTACTGTATGCTCCATAAGCAGCCAGGTTGAAAATTGTCTGAGGTTTATATTTCTCAAAAACTTCAAGCACTGAGTTATTAGAAAGAATATCACAATGAATGATATTTTCAAAAGGAACATTTAAAAGTTTAAGCCGCCATGCTTTTGTTGCGTCGTGTGTCAGCGCATAGCAATCTTTCCTGATTTTGAAGATGTCATTAAAAAGATTAGCGCCGATAAATCCACTGGCGCCAAAAACAAATATAGGTCCTTTGAGTTTTTCTATTTTTTCACGGTAGACCGGTAACTGATCAAGCATTCGTTAATTCATTAAGATAGCGTTCCTTTATTTCCAGAGTGGCCTGCTGATATTGTTCTGTGTTCATGGGCAGGTAATGCCATTCCAGTTTATTTTCCATGTAAGAAACACCTTTGCCTTTTACCGTTTGCGCGATAATTGCCTTTGGTAATCCGTTTTTATGGCCTTTTAATTCCTTTATTGTTTCATTCAGGGACACAATGTCATGTCCGTCGACTTCTACCGTTTCAAAACCGATAGCTTTCCATTTTTCAACAGAAGCTGTTTCTCCCAGCACTTTATCAGTAGAATCAAATCCCTGCAAACCATTTTTATCAACCAGCATAAACAGATTATCCAATTGATTTTGAATAGCATAATGAGCTGCTTCCCAAGTAGTTCCTTCGTTCGTTTCACCATCCGAAAGCAGGGCAAATGAATAACTTTCTTCATCCGCAATTTTCGCTGCATGGGCAATTCCGGTGGCTATGGGTAAGCCGTGTCCTAGTGAGCCGGTTGCAAAAGGGATTCCTTTATATTGTCTTGGGGCAGGGTGGGCCGGAAGCGTAGTCCCGTCCGTATAAAAGGTGCTCAGTTCTTCGTCGGTTATTTCGCCAAGGGTGTTCAGGCATGCGTAAAGTGCCGCAGCAGCATGGCCTTTGGATAAAATAAACGTGTCTTCGGGGGATTTATTAAGAAACAATACGGAAATCATTAAGTCAATACAGCTTAAAGAGCAGCCTATATGCCCGGCATTTGCCTGATGATATAAACCCAATATTTTAAGCCTTAGCTCTCCGCTGAGCGGTTTTGGATCACTTAATATTTCTTCTATGGTCATTGCGTGTATGTCGATGTACTATCTTATTAGAATATGTACCACTTTTTGGAGACAAAGTAACAAGTAATTTGGCACAAATTTGGGCGCAATATACAAAATCTTATTGGCAGACTTTTTAAAAAGTACCTGCATTGGCTGCTCAGATCAATACTGCCGCCCTTTCAGATTAATAATTTCAAGCGTGTCTTTTTGTATACTTCTTTTAATTAATATCCTGTCTGTCTGCGTAGTATCAATTTTTTGAATATAATCAGCTTCTTTTAAAAAATACAGGTTGGTAAGTTGTGCATCCCGTAGCGAATAAGGTAAAAATGTACGGTCCATTTCTGACAACAATGGATATTTCCGGGATGGATAAATAATGGTATCACCTTTTTGATACACTTCTTTTATTTTTCGTGCTGCTGCAAAGTATGGGTTAGGATCGCGTGGATCTACAAAATAACCATATTTGGCCGAACGGTCTTCATACAGTTCTTTTAAACGCAGCCCGACATAATATAGCTGAAGTGCAAGAAAAACAAAGATTAAAAGACGAAATTCCGCTTTCAGGTTGGTAAAATATTGTAAAAGTAACCCTATCAGGATAATCACATAAGGGAATGAGAAACCGGAATAGCGTTGTGTTAAGCCGTTGGTATGCCCACCCTTAAATGCCATTACAATTAAGAAAAATGTTGGTACAAGTGCCATTATATACAACAGCCACAATCTTTTTTCTGCAACTGGCTGGCATTTTTATGGATATCTGGTAAAAATGACAGTGCAAAGATACTCACAGACAAAATGCAGAGCTGTGCCTTATGGTTTGTGTAAAAAAGTGATGTAAAAATTACTAAAATGTATGGCAGCTTTTGTCCAAGCCAGGCAGGTCTGTTGATTTTATCCTTCAAACGAAACCAAAGAATTAATACTAATCCGGTTGCAATTGCGATAATTACATTTTTTTACCCTCCAGTGAATCTGTCAGTCCATTGGTGAAAATGATCAGATCAGAGAATATAGGAAGTGATTTTGTAAATACATTGCTGATAGTTGCAGGAAGGATAATACCAAACGGATTATTGTATGGCATAGTTTCGGCCATTCGTCTGTACAAATCGGCCTGATAATTCAGCGAATATAAAGTATAAATTCCTCCGCCGGCAAGCAGCCACCATGTGACTCCCGACAATGCAAAAACAGCCGCAATGGCCATTCTTATCCAGCCTTTTATCGTTCTTAAAAAAAACAACGCATAAATACCATGAGCTAACAATACTGATATTGTCAGGAAATGAGATAATAAACTAAGGCCGGCCGCAAACACATATCCAATATATAAAAACATTGTTTTTTGTTTGCTTGCATTATTTTCAATGATTTGAAGAAAAAGATAAGTTGCGAGAAGAGTCAGGAAAAAAGTAAGTGAATAATTACGTGCCTGATGGCTGTATGCAATAAAAAATGGTTCTATGGCGACTATACCGGCCGCAATCAATCCCGTATTGACTGAAAAAAAGCGTCGTCCGAAAAGAAAAGTCAGGCCGATAATGAAAACACTGAAAAGTACGGAAAATGAACGTGCCGAGAAATCGGATATTCCAAAAGCATCCATCCAGCCATGAAGCAGCAGATAGTAAAACGGGCTATTGCCAATGTCACTTCTATTCATGGCTTCATAATAATCTTCAAGAGATTTGGTAGCCCAGAATTCCTGTGAAGTGAAAGGACGGAGTTTAAAAGTTTCGTTATAGGTAAAAGAGCGAAGTACTTTTGGAGGTTGGTAATTCAGTACCGGAGCTTTCCAGAATTCAGGAGTTGAAATTGTTTTTGTTGAGAACACTTCCTTTTGATTGGCACCTTCCAGTACGATTCCCTGGCTAACGACCATTGTACTTTTTTCATCAAAGAATATACTGTAAGAATCTAACTTATAAAGTCTTAGAAACGTCCCGACAATTAGTATCAGCAAAAATATGAGCCAGGTTTGTGGAGTATCTCTTTTAGTTGTTGAAATCATTTTAGTTTATTTGTTATCTTTTTCGCTTAGGGTGAAGCTTTATTTACCGGCATACCAGCCTGATAAATTTTCTGCGAAAATAAACAAATTTACCGGGAAGGACGATTTTCTAAATTTTTAGGATCGTGAATTCCACCCGGCGGTTCTTTTGCCGCGTTTGTTCCGTAAGGTTACTTGCAATGGGTTTGGCTGGCCCCCATGCTTTAGTTTGAATTCTTTGTGCGTCTATTCCTTTGGATAACAAATATTTTTTTACCTGCTGAACGCGGTCTTCAGCCAATTTAATATTTTTCTGAACTTCACCCTGATTATCTGTGTGTCCTTCCAGTAAAATCTCCATGGCAGGGAAATCTTTCATAGTGGTAACAATACGATCCAGCTCAGAATATGATGTTGGAACCACATCTGCACTACTTTGGGTGAACATTGTGTTGTTCAACCTGATTTGCTGGCCGGCTTTGATTGGCTGTAAATAAAGGTTTTTCTTAATATTTTTAAAATTGATTTCGTTAGACAAATCAATTTCTTCTGTTACCGGAAAGTATCCTTTTTCACTTGCAGTGATCCTGTAAATGTCCTTCAATGGTAAAATCAGCCGAAATTCTCCTGTCTCAGGATCAAATTGTGCTTTTGTGAAAACCTCATTATTTTTCTTCAAATCTGCTACAATGTCTGCCCGTACGGGTTTATTCGTTTCTATTTCTAAGATAGACCCGCTGATAATAGCCACCGGATCCGGTTTCATTTCAGGATTAAGTTCAATTCTGAAAATATCTGAAATGCCCGAAGGTTCATCATTTGCAGTGAAATAAGCGTAATCTCCGGTTGCCGAAATGCTAAAATATGCATCCCAGGATTTGCTGTTTATTGCAGGGCCTAAATTTTCCGGTTCAGACCAGTTAAGCCAGGTGTCGTCAAGCCTTTTTGATAAAAATATATCACTTTTGCCATAACCGCTAATCCCTCGTGACGAGAAATAAAGTGATTTGTTATCCAAAGCTATAAACGGAGATCCCTCGTAATCAGCCGTATTGATAACATTTCCCATTCTTCTTGGCTCCGACCAACTGTCATCTTTTTGCTGGAAGGAAACATACAGATCTTTATCACCTTCTGTATCGCGACGCTGAAGTGAAAAAACCATCACATTTCCTTGTGGAGAAACAGCCAGTTCCGTTCCGTCTTCGTTGTTGTAAAAATCAGTTACAATAATATCTTTTGGGAAACTCCATCCATTTTTAGTAGCGAAGGATTGGGATATACCAAACGTCATTGTACCATCACTACGATATTTATTGATGAGGTATAGCGTTTTTCCAACGTTGGAAATACTTGCAATGGCATTGTTTCCAATGTTGTTTATCGGAGGCCCGATATTTTGCGCTTTTCCCCACTGGTTATTGTTGCCTAATTGCGAAAACCAAACGTCCTGATTTTTAGGAGATCCGGTGTTTCCTGCAAAATCTTCCCTTGTAAAATATAAAGTTTTGCCATCCGGGGAAATTATTGGGGCAAGCTCCTGAGCTGCGCTATTGACATTTTTTCCCAGATTCTCTTTTTTTAAATCCTTTTTAAGATTCGCGGATAAATTGATTTCGGCGTCAATAGGTTTAACATCATCGGAAATCCCAATGGCGTCAATTTGGTTGAAACCTGGGACTTTGTCCGGCTGAAGAATGATTTTGATAGCATTGGCAAGAATATTCTGTGTCGGAAACAGGCGTAACATTTTTCCCGTAATACCCTCAGATGCAGGTTTTTTATCTAAAAGAAGAAATTCCTTCCCATTTTCATCATATGCATATACACGGGCAATAGCTCCCGGATTCAGGTTTTCGGCTATGGCTACCTGTTTAAGTGAAATCGTTTTTGCAAATCCAACTTTAATCCATTCCTCACTCCGGCTTTCAGCATCTGCTGGCGTCCATGCACAAGGGCTATTGCCGAAATCCGGTAACTTATTGGGTTTATGAAGGATTTGTTTGGAGCGATAACCCTGCCCAAACTGTCCGGGCCTGTATTCAGAAGAGTAGCCAAGCACTTTATCAGCCCATAATATATTTTGGGCATAAGTGTTTTTTTTAGCAAAAGCCAATAAAATACAACAAATTAATATTCCTTTAAATAAGCTCATTGGTGACTCAGGTGCTAGCCCCGGCATTTCAAAAAATTAATGGGTACGGACTTCTGCAAAGAAAGGAATTATGCTTTCATATTGATAAAATACGTACAATATATTTTATCAATAAAGCAAAAAGCAGGCCAATCTAATGGTTAAATAACGATGATTGGCGCTTGATCCTAGTTTTTAGCGCCAACCAAAAGAATCCAGTCCCATTCCGGCTGAGGATCGGGGGGATTTATAAATGCCTCTTTTGAAATAGGGAAATCACCTCCGCTCCATCTTTTTCCTGTACGCGGACTATACCATACTGCACGGAATTCGTTTCCGTTTAACTGGCTCAGATCTATCTTTACAATTCGTGAGGTTGGAATGTACATCATGGCCATTCGCTGATTGGATAGCGAGAAAATGCCAATTTCTTTTTGATCCAGTGAATCCGGAAATAATTTGGGCGAGGTTTCCGGGTACATATATTCCCACGGAATTCCTTTCAGTATTTTAACAAAATTGTGGATATACTCGGCTCCGTCCCTGGTAATATTAACCTTCCAGGTTGGATTAAAGTTTTTAATCGTACTCATATGACAAAAACCGGCAGCTGCACTCATAACCGACTGATAGGCCTGATTTCTGATCAAAACCGACTGGTCCGTAATTTCTTTAGGAAATTCAGAATTTGCTATTAAAAACGGCTGTTGTGAAAGTTCGCCGGAATTTTTTCTGCCAGTTAGCTAACGTTGCATACTCCGAATAACTGACCGTAGAATCCGGAATTACGAATTTCAGGTCCGATCGGTTTGGGGAACTGTCGATAGGCCGGGTTGGGGAGCAGGTGGATAACGAAGCGATCAGCTGTTCATGTGTAGAAGACCTTAATCCCTCTGAAATGGCTTTAAATTGTGAAGCACTCTGGTATTCTTCTTCACTAACTATCCATATAATGTTGGGATATCTGGCAAGCCGTTTGCCAACATAACTACCATAATTTTTCCAGGAATCTTCCTTATAATTATCGAAAACTATATTCCAGCTTTTTCGTAAAACCACAATCCCTACGATCAGACTGCGTTCTTTTGCCGCGGTAACGATTTTTTCCAGATAATCAAAGTATGCCTTATTTGGTTGATCTAAATCGTTGTTGTTTAAAAAGGGAGTGGCTTTATTGAAATTTTTTTGCGTTGGCAATGCAGGTAAAAGTTGCACAATAAACGTATTGAAAGACTGCGATTTCCGGATGTCCATATATTGGACCGCATCTGCATAACTTAGTTTTCGCAACAATTGCCAGGCTACATCAGCAACCATTAGAAACGGTTTTCCATTATTATCAGTTACATGTTTTCCGTTTGGATGGATTTTCAGGGGTAATTCTCCTGTTGGCTGCTCGATGGACTTATTGGTAAAAGCTTCCGTTGACAAACAGGTCATCAGCAAAAGAATTGCCAGAAGAAACCGTTTCCTCATAGTTCCTGCGCATTTTTAAGGTCCTGGATCGTTTGAAGAGGATTTCCTGAGCTAAATACAAAACTTCCCGCAACTAAAATATCTGCTCCTTCTCTGGTCAGGGCCGCTGCGTTATTTACATTGACGCCGCCATCTATTTCAATCTTAAAATTATAACCTCCGTTTTTACGCATTTCGTTGAGTTTGGCTACTTTTTTATAGGTATTTTCAATGAATTTCTGGCCGCCAAAACCCGGATTTACAGACATGATCAGCACCAGCGACAAGTCTCCAAGTATTTCTGAAAGTGCTTCCACCGGCGTATGCGGATTCAACGCTACCCCCGGCAATGCACCTAATTCCTTAATATGCTGAACGGTACGATGCAGATGCGGGCAAGCTTCATAATGAACTGTTAGTCCTGTGGCACCGGCGTTTTTAAAAGCTTCCAGATAGCGGTCGGGCTGTTCAATCATTAAGTGAACATCAAGAGGTTTTTTCGCATAACGGTTTATAGCTTCACAAACAGGCATACCAAAGGATATATTCGGGACAAACATACCATCCATAACGTCCACGTGAATGTATTCGGCAACACTGGCATTCAGCATTTCAACGTCGCGTTGTAAATTGGCAAAGTCAGCAGCTAGGATAGAAGGGGCAATTCCGGCCATTTATATAGGATAAGGTGCAGTTTAAATTTTTTGGCAAAATTAGAGAATTTCCTGTCAAGATGTAAAAAGGATTTTGGAATGGAGGAAGGGGAAAGGAGGAAGTAATGTATGAGTAAATCGTTTCTTTACTTTTGAAAAATGGAATAAAATGTAAATTTGACGAAAATTTAAATGTGTACAATTCGGAGTGAAAAAATAACTTCGAACCTTGATGAAAAATTATGGATCCTGAAATACAAATAGACGAACTGAGCAGAAAAATAGAACATTACAATTTTCGCTATTATCAGGACAGCGTTTCTGAAATTTCGGATTTTGAGTTCGATCAGTTATTAAAACAATTAGCCGCACTTGAAAATAAATATCCGGAATTCAAGAAAAGTGATTCACCCACTCAGCGGGTAGGAGGAACTGTTACAAAGAATTTTGTACCTGTTTTCCACCGTTATCCCATGCTTTCGCTGGACAATACTTACAACGAACAGGAACTGCGGAATTTCGATGACCGCGTCCGGAAAGGGCTGGAAGGCGAGGAATATGAATATATCTGTGAGCTCAAATTCGATGGAATTTCATTGAGCTTTACATACGAAAACGGCGTTTTGGTACGTGGAATAACGCGTGGCGACGGAACCCGTGGTGATGATATTACCCACAATGTCAAAACGATACGTTCATTGCCATTGCGTGTTAATGCTAAAAACCTGCCACCTGATTTTGAAATACGTGGTGAAGGATTTATGCCGTATACATCGTTCCAAAAACTGAATGATGAGATGGATACTTTGGGGGAAAACCAATATGCAAATCCACGCAACGCGGCTTCTGGTTCATTCAAATTACAGGATTCTGCTGAAACGGCGCGTCGCAACCTGGATTGTTATCTCTATAGTTTCATCAGCGACGACAATCATTTTAAAAGTCATGAAGAGAGTTTGCTGGGACTGAAAACCTGGGGATTTAATGTTTCCCCAGGCTGGCGAAAAGTGCAGAATATCGACGAAGCGATTGCATTTATCCACGAATGGGAAACGAAACGGGCTTCTTTACCTTTGGCAACTGATGGTATCGTATTGAAAATCAATTCATTTGAGCAGCAGCGTGAATTGGGATTTACTGCTAAAAGTCCTCGCTGGGCTATTTCTTTTAAATACAAAGCTGAAAACAAACCCGCTATTTTGCGTTCCGTTAATTTCCAGGTTGGACGAACCGGTGCAATAACTCCGGTTGCTAATTTGTGTGATATCAATGAGCGAGATCTTCCTTACAACAAAGTAAAAGGCGTTCATTTGTCTGGCACACGTGTAAAAAGGGCAACGCTGCACAATGCGAATGAAATTGAACGGCTTGATATACAAATTGGCGACACTGTTTTTGTAGAAAAAAGCGGAGAAATTATTCCGAAAATAACCGGAGTTGATATTAGCCAACGCATTGAATTTTTGACAGAACCAGTCGTATTTCCTAAAAAATGTCCCGAATGTGGTTCAGAACTTATTCGTAATGAAGGAGAAGTAGCTTTTCTTTGTCCGAACGACAGCCATTGTCCTCCTCAGTTGAAAGGAAGGATTGAACATTTCATTCACCGGAAAGCTATGAATATTGAGAGTCTGGGTGAAGGCAAAATCCAGCTTCTGTTCGATACAAATCTTGTCAGAACTCCGGCGGATCTGTATGATCTGACATACGAGAAATTACTCGGCCTTGAAAAAAATATTGTAAATGAAGAAACCGGGAAACTGAAAAAAATAAGTTTCAGGGAAAAAACGGTTGAGAATATTCTGAAAGGGCTTGAATTATCCAAAACGGTTCCCTTCAAAAATGTCATGTTCGGATTAGGGATCCGATTTGTAGGTGCAACAGTTGCCGAAAAACTGGCGATTTATTTTAAATCCATTGAAGCTATCAGTTCAGCGACTTACGATCAGCTGATTGCAGTCCCTGAAATCGGAGGGCGCATTGCAAAAAGTATTGAATCGTATTTCAGCGTGCCAGAAAACCAGGAAATGATAGAACGGCTTCGACTGGCAGGAATTCAGATGGAAAGTGATGAAAAACCAGTGGTGGCGGAAAGTGATTTACTGGAGGGGAAAACATTTGTCATTTCAGGCGTTTTCGAAAATTTTGACCGGGACGAGCTGAAAAACAAGATTGAAGTAAATGGCGGCAGAATTCTGAGCGGTGTTTCAGCAAAGTTAAATTACCTGCTGGCCGGTGAGAATATGGGCCCTTCAAAGCTGGAAAAAGCCAGAAGATTGGGCGTAACAATTTTGTCGGAAGAAGAATTTTTGGCAATGATTGCTAAATAGTGAAGATTAATGGCTTAGAAAGCTAACTTTGTGTTTCGAAATCTAACAATAATATAAGAAAATAATGCCATTGGACTTACGTTTCAAAGGGGTAGGAGCAGCGCTGATTACACCTTTTGATGAACAGAATGAAGTTGATTACCAAGGTCTTAAAAAATTAATCGACCTTGTTACCGAAGGAGATGTAGATTATCTTGTGGTTCAGGGA
Source organism: Dyadobacter sp. NIV53 (assembly GCF_019711195.1). Lineage (NCBI taxonomy): Bacteria > Pseudomonadati > Bacteroidota > Cytophagia > Cytophagales > Spirosomataceae > Dyadobacter > Dyadobacter sp. NIV53. Next base: position 1,524,626 of record NZ_CP081299.1, on the reverse strand, counting down.
ACTACCGGCGAATCTCCAACAGTAACTTCCCGGGAGAAACAGGCCATACTGGCATTTACAATAAAGAATAATACCAAATCGCTTCCTGTAGTGTACGGAATGGGAGGAAACAACACCCGTTCTGTCCTGGATTCTATTAAGGAAACTGATTTTACCGGTGTTGATGCAATTCTTTCCGTTTGCCCCTATTACAACAAGCCAACACAGGAAGGAATCATTGCTCATTTTACAGCCATTGCTGATGCATCTCCCGTTCCGGTTTTATTATACAACGTACCAGGACGAACGGTTACGAATATGAAACCGGATACGATTGTACAGCTTTCCGGGCATACGAATATAATTGGGATCAAAGATGCAGGAGGAAGTCTGGAACAAGGCCTTGAATTATCAGCCAGGGTACCGGAAGATTTTCTCCTCTTGTCGGGAGACGATAATCTGGTGACAACCTTGATCAGCATCGGATGGCATGGAGTGATCTCGGTAATTGCCAACGCATTTCCCAAAGAATTCACAGATCTTACTTGGCATGCGCTGGAAGGACGATTTAAGGAAGCTGCAAAATTACAGCTTGCATTTTTAGAATTTGATACACTTTTATACATTGAATCGAATCCGGTTGGTATCAAAAAATGTCTTGAAATAAAAGGAATTTGCAGTTCGGATGTTCGATTGCCATTGTTGAAAGCTTCGCAAAAACTGGGTGAACAACTTGAAACTGCTATGAAAAGGGAAGGATTTATGTAAACCGTACTATCCGTGAAATACAGCATCATAGGTTCAGGGTTCCGGCTTTGAATTCTATGATGTTTTTGTTTAAGAACAAGCTAAAATTTATAGAAATGATCACCTTTTATCCTGGCCCATCCAAAGTATATCCGCAGGTTGAAGAATATATGCAGGATGCTTATCAAAGCGGAATATTGAGCGTGAACCACCGTAGCGATGTATTTACGCAAATGCTCAAAGAAACGCTTGATGTTCTAATAACGAAACTGGATATTCCTTCCGATTACGAGGTTTACTTCGTGTCGTCGGCGACAGAATGCTGGGAAATTATAGCGCAATCATTGATCGTTAATTCCAGTCTCCATATTTATAACGGAGCATTTGGAGAGAAATGGCTGGAATACACGCAGAAGATCCGTCCTGGCGCCAACGGTTTTTCTTTTGATTTAAACGAAATTCCTGATCTGGACCTGGCAGGGATTGAATCAGGACATGAAGTGATTTGCATTACCCATAATGAAACTTCCAACGGAACTGCCTTGCCCAATGCTTTTTTAACAGATTTGCGCCGGTACACTGCCAAAATTATTGCAGTTGACGCCACTTCTTCAATGGCTGGTTATGCATTGCCCTGGACCACCGCGGATATCTGGTTCGCTTCGGTACAAAAATGTTTCGGGCTTCCGGCAGGTATGGCTGTTATGGTGGTTTCTCCCGATGCAATTCAAAAAGCGGAAACTGTGGCTGACAAATCCTTTTATAACAGTTTTCTCTTTATGAGAGACAACTTTCTGAAATTTCAGACTCCGTATACACCTAACGCACTCGGGATTTATCTGCTTGGCCGAGTGATGCAGCAAGTTTCACCTATTATTGAAATAGGCTTGGATTTAAAGCAAAGAGCGGAAGAATGGTATTCATTTCTGACTGAAAACGGATATGAGCTTTTGGTTAAAAATGAATTGGTTCGTTCCGATACTGTAATTAATGTTTTAGCTGAAAAAGAGAAAATAACGGAAATAAAGAGTAAGGCAAAGCTGGCTGGTATCCAGTTGGGTAATGGGTATGGGAAGTGGAAAGAAACTAGTTTTCGCATTGCCAATTTTCCCGCAATTACCGTGACGGAGATTTCTTTGCTAAAAAATTTCCTCCTGAACCTTCCCAAATAGGTGCAAATGAGTAGTAATAAACAACATTTGTATTTATTGAATTAACAACTATTACTTATCCTTTTTGACAAGAATTTGTGCGATTAGATATATTAAATCAATACAAAATCCAGACAAAATGTTTGGTTGCCCTGGACTCCATTATTTTCGGCTTTGATGGTGAACAATTAAAATTGTTGCTTGTAAAGCGTGGAATTGAAGAGGAACAAAATGCCTGGTCTTTAATGGGTGGCTGGGTGCAGCCGGAAGAAAGCCTGGAAGAGGCCTCAAACCGTATTCTTTTTGAACTGACCAGTCTTAAAGATATTTATCTTGAACAGCTACATACATTCGGTAATCCGATGCGTGATCCTGTGGAAAGGACCGTTTCTGTTGCGTATTTTGCTCTTATCAACGTAGAAGATTACGACAATAAAATTTCAAAAAACTTTGAGGCTCAGTGGTTTTCCATGCAGGAATTGCCCACTTTGCTTTTTGACCACAGTTCTATGGTCGATATGGCGATCCAGCATTTACAATACAAAGCTTCGCAGCATCCGATCGGTTTTGAACTCCTCCCTGAAAAATTTACCATTCCACAATTGCAGAAATTATATGAAGCAATTTTCGGTACTGAGCTGGATAAAAGAAATTTCAGCAGAAAACTTTTGTCAACCAATCTGCTGATCAAGCTGGATGAAAAGCAAAAAGGCTATTCAAAAAAAGGAGCTTATTTTTACAAAATTGACGAGGATAAATATAAAAAGCAGTTTAATACTTTTCTTAATTTTCTTCCTGGCGGTAACGCCTGAAACGCTGTTATTTCAGTCTCCCAGGCTCGCGATGCCGCCAGAATATTACATCAATATGGACACTGCCTGTAGGTGAGAAACACCAATAATGGCCTGAAACGTTTGTGTAAACAGTGTCTTTTGTTCAACTTTGCGGGCTAATCCGTCTCGCAATGTTCAATCTGAAAGAAATTATATCTGTCTCACTTATTCTGTTTTCTGTGATTGACGTGTTGGGGGCAATTCCTGTGATTGTTGATTTTCGTCAGAAATTAGGCAAAATTGAATCCGAAAAAGCTACCCTTGCGGCTGGATTTATAATGATCATTTTTCTCTTTTTGGGAGAACGGCTGCTTAGTCTGTTTGGTGTCGACGTTGCGTCTTTTGCCATTGCAGGTGCTATAATTTTATTTCTGCTGGGACTTGAAATGATTTTGGGCAGGGAAATTTTTAAACATGGAAGTGTGGATACGGGTGCGGCCTCAATCGTACCTATAGCATTCCCGATCATTGCAGGGGCTGGAACCATGACAACCCTTTTGGCACTGAGATCAGCTTATGAAATCCAGAATATACTGATCGGCGTTCTGCTTAATCTTATTTTCGTGTATCTGGTCCTGAAATCTTCTAATTGGATTGAAACCAAACTCGGGCCTGGCGGTATTGATATTCTGAGAAAAGTATTCGGAATTATTTTGCTCGCCATTGCAGTAAAGCTATTCAAAACCAATCTTACGATTTAGACCAGAAGGTATGTGACGAATGCATAAAAATTTTATCTATACCACTGAAAATGAGCATATTATTAGAAATAAGAATGGTTAAATGCTACGGGTTATTACATTAATTTCTTCAAGATGAGTCACTATTAAACATTATATTACATCATAATCATGCAACAACTGGACAGCCTTAATCAGGTAGCAGAATTTCACCGCACTTTTAAACATCCAATTCTTGATAAACCTACTATTCCTTCTGAAGACAGAAGCAGGCTGCGTGTAGCATTATTGGCCGAAGAGCTGAAAGAACTGGAAGTAGCTATTCTTGAAAAAGACATTGTCGAAATCGCTGATGCACTGTGTGATCTTCAATATGTATTATCCGGTGCGGTTCTCGAATTTGGATTAGGCGACAAATTCCGTGAATTATTTGACGAGGTACAGCGCTCCAATATGTCAAAAGCTTGTCTTACGATTGAAGAAGCAGAGGCAACCGTTGCGCATTATCAGGCAAAAGGTACAGAATGTTATTATAAAGCAGACAATGACAAATATTTGGTTTATAGAACGGCAGATGACAAAACGCTAAAAAACATCAACTATTCTCCGGCAGATCTATCAGGAATTATCGGCTGATTTAGGTTTATTTTGGTCTAAAACTATTGATGATACATTAGAAATAATATTCTATAATGAATCGCAACGGCGAACCGTTTTAAATATTCAAATTTTAAATGGTCTGAATTCTCAAATTGAAAACGGTTCGCGATTGGGTATTGAAAATTCCCTACTTTTAAAACTTCTGCTAATTAACAAATCGTCCACAAAAATGACTTCTGTTCTAGACCGTTTTCTTCGCTATGTACAGATTGATACACAGTCTGATCCGCAATCTGAAAGTTTTCCGAGCACGCTAAAGCAACGGGATTTGAGTAATATACTGGTCGTAGAGTTGCAGGAAATCGGGATAACGGATGCACATCTTGATGAACATGGTTATGTTTATGCAACGATACCTTCCAACTCAGATAAAACTGCTATTCCGGTCATTTGTTTTTGCTCCCACGTGGACACTTCACCTGATGTCATCGGTGCTAACGTACAGCCAATTGTACATGAAAACTGGGATGGTGCTGATATCGTTTTACCCGATGACAACACCCAGGTTTTAAGGATTTCCGAACTGAATGACCTGGGAAACCAGATAGGAAAAGACATTGTAACTGCAAGTGGAACTACTTTGTTAGGAGCTGATAATAAGGCTGGTGTGGCAGAAATAATGGCTGCTGCCGAATATCTGATGTCTCATCCTGAAATAAAACACGGGACTGTTAAGATACTATTTACACCTGATGAAGAAGTCGGGCGTGGCACTGAAAAAGTGGATCTGGTGAAATTAGGAGCCGATTTTGGCTATACCGTGGATGGCGAAGCGGTTGGGACACTGGAAGATGAAACATTCTCGGCTGATGGCGTAAAAATTACAATTCATGGTGTAAGCACACATCCCGGATATGCCATTGGAAAGCTTGAAAATGCCCTGAAAATAGCGGCAGATATTCTTTCTAGTTTACCAAAGGATGCGTTGTCACCTGAAACAACAGAAAGTAAGGAAGGTTTTATTCATCCGGTTCATTTTGAAGGTATTCAGGAAAAAGCAGTTCTGGAATTTATTATTCGTGATTTTACAGATGAAGGTTTAAATCAGAAGGAAAACCTGTTGCAAAGTATTGTTGATAAAATCCTGATGCGTTATCCGCATTCTTCCGCCAAAATGGAAGTAAAGGAACAATACAGGAATATGAAAAAAGTACTGGATTTGCACCCGCAGGTTATAGCGAATGCAGTAACTGCTATGCATCGAGTTGGTTTGGAAGCTACACCCAGAAGCATCCGCGGAGGTACAGACGGATCCAGATTGTCCTTTATGGGATTGCCCTGTCCGAATATTTTTGCAGGGGAACATGCGTTTCATTCCCGTTTGGAGTGGGTTTCCGTACAGGATATGGAAAAGGCAGTTGATGTAATTGTGAATTTATGCCAGGTTTGGGAAGAGAGGGCATAAAATTTAAAATTATGGCAAAAAAGACAAAGTTTTACGTAGTATGGCAAGGCAGGCAAACAGGCGTGTTTACCGATTGGAAAGAATGTGAAGCTCAAATCAAAGGTTTTGAAGATGCACGGTATAAATCGTTTGAATCTGTTGAAGAAGCTGAGGCAGCCATTCAGCGGAATTATTGGGAATTTGTAGCTGCCGCAGGAAAAAAGACGCGCCAAAAGTTTTAAAAGCCGCACCTGCCAATATTGGTAAACCAATTAAGGATGCTATTGCTGTGGATGCTGCATGGAATACTTCATCGGGTGATATGGAATATCAGGGTGTTTATCTGCAAACGGGAGAAAGGATTTTCCTGCAGGGGCCGTTTAAAGACGGGACCAATAACATTGGCGAGTTTCTGGCAATTGTCCATGGGCTCGCTTATTTGCAGAAAAAGGGTAGTGATCTGCCTATTTACAGTGATTCCCGAACGGCCATCAGCTGGATCAAAAAGAAACACGCAAATACAAAACTAGCACTGACCCCGAGAAATAAGCCGGTTTTCGAAATGCTTCAGCGTGCAGAACGCTGGCTGGTTTTGAACCAATATCCTAACAAAATCCTGAAATGGGAAACTGAATACTGGGGCGAAAACCCGGCTGACTTCGGCAGGAAATAACGGATATGGCTAAAAACTCTTTTTTTCGCTTCAAACAGTTTGTTGTCAATCAGGATAAATGTGCGATGAAAGTTTGCACGGATGCCTGCGTTTTGGGTGCATGGGCAGATGTGGAGGGAGCTGAAAAAATACTGGATATCGGAACAGGAACCGGATTACTGGCTTTAATGGTTGCCCAGCGCAATTCAAATGCTGAAATCGACGCCGTTGAACTGGATCAGGATGCTTTTTCTCAGGCTATTGAGAACGTAAAAACCAGTTCTTTTTCTGAAAGAATAAAAGTGGTTAATTCTTCCATTCAGGGATTTTCTCCTTCTTACCAATACGATTTCATTGTTACCAATCCTCCTTTTTTTCAATCTGATTTACTTTCTCCAAAGCATAAAAAAAATCAGGCGCACCATGCTACTTCTCTTTCATTTGATGAATTGATATTCGCTCTAAACCGGCTTGTTTCTGCCCATGGCAGGTTTAATATTCTTTTGCCGGTGGATGAAGCGATTCTTTTTTTTCAAAAGCATCGGAATCAGACTGGTTTATGACACGGAAACTTGTTTTGTATCATGACCGGAATAAAAAAGCATTTCGGCAGTTAATGACATTCAAAAGGAAACATCTGACTGAAAATCAAACTTTTGATACAAATATGTTTATATACGAAGAAGACGGGAAGACCTATGATTCCGGGTTTAAACAACTGATGAAAGATTTTTATATGATATTTTGATCAGGAAAAATGCGAACTTTACGTTTTAAAACAAGTTTTGTCCTCCGTTGTATTCATTCATGATCGACTCTGTTATCCAGATTTCCATAGTAATTCCGCTATTCAACGAAGAAGAATCATTGCCGGAGCTTAGTGCGTGGATTGAGCGCGTGATGAAGGAAAATGATTTTTCGTATGAGATCCTATTTGTAGACGATGGGAGCAAAGATTTGTCATGGGCTGTAATAACTGAACTGTCTCGAAAAAATCCGAATATCCGTGGATTGAAATTTGTAAGGAATTATGGTAAAACTGCTGCTTTACAAACTGCTTTTCAGGCTGTTAAAGGTGAGGTTGTCATTACGATGGACGCTGATTTACAGGATAGTCCTGATGAAATTCCTGGATTGTACCAGATGATTACGCAGGAAAGGTACGATCTGGTATCGGGTTGGAAAAAGAAAAGATACGACCCTATTACGAAAACAATCCCTACAAAAATATTTAACGCAGCAACAAGAGGTATTTCCGGTTTGGATCTGCATGATTTTAATTGCGGCCTGAAAGCATACCGTAAAGACGTGGTTCAAAACATTACGATTTATGGCGAAATGCACCGTTATATTCCTGTAATTGCCAAATGGAACGGTTATGGAAAAATAGGTGAGAAAGTAGTACAGCATCAGGCCAGGAAATACGGATACACAAAATTTGGATTGGAAAGGTTTATTTTCGGCTTTCTGGATTTACTTTCTATTGCATTTGTCAATAAATTTGGGCGTCGTCCGATGCATCTTTTTGGAAGCTTGGGTACCCTGATGTTTTTTTTAGGTACCACAATTGCTTTATGGCTAATGGCTACCAAAATTTATAAGATTTATATTTCGCACGAACAGTATAGAAATGTTACCGAAAATCCTTTGTTCTTTTTAGCACTGGTTGCTATTACAGTGGGAAGCCAATTGTTTCTTGCAGGATTTCTGGGAGAATTGTATGTTAAACAATCCATTTCCAAAACCGGGGATTATCATATTTCAGGCATAACCGGAGAAAAAGCAGACGTTTCTGAAAAATTCAGCTAAATTGAAATTTTTACCAGATTCATTGAACCCTAATTTAAAAACTTTACTTTCGAAAGCCGAAAGCCGAAAGCCGAAAGCCGAAAGCCGAAAGCCGAAAGCCGAAAGCCGAAAACTAATTAATCACCAAATAAGTCATTTATATAATTTAATAATGATCGCTAACGTACACAAAGCCCATCCCTGGCACGGTATTTCAATGGGAGACAATGCACCTGAACAAGTAACTGCATTTATTGAAATTGTTCCTACTGACACAGTAAAATACGAAATAGATAAGGCTACGGGCTATCTGGTAATTGATCGTCCTCAAAAATATTCTAATATCGTTCCTGCACTTTACGGATTTATTCCTAAAACTTATTGTGCCGAGAAAATTGCATTACTTGCCCGTGAGCGTTCTGGCCGTGATGTAACAGAAGGTGATGGTGACCCGCTTGACATTCTGGTTTTATGTGAAAAAATTATTTCCCACGGAGATATTTTATGCCAGGCTATACCTATCGGCGGAATTCGTCTGATTGACGGGGGAGAAGCCGATGATAAAATTATTGCTGTTCTGAAAGGTGATGAAGTATATGGCAGTTTTTCCGATATCAGTGAGTTGCCGGGAGGGATTATTGAACGTTTGAAACATTACTTTTTAACGTATAAAAATCTACCTGGAGAAAAAGCACATATTGAAATTACCAATGTGTATGGCCGTGATGAGGCACATGAAGTAATTATGACTTCTGTGGAAGATTACAAACATTCTTTTTACTGAGATATTATTTCTAATAGTAAATAGCTGATTTAAAGCCGTCCCGAATAGGGGCGGCTTTTGTTTATTCTTATCTTTGTGCAAATTTTATAAAAAGACAGAATATATTCCTTTGATTGATGGAGTAAAACTGTGAGTTCTGGTTGATAATCTTCATCATTCATTGATACAAAAAATACATGAGTAATTTAAAAGAAATAAAAAAGCGGCGCACATTCGCAATCATCAGTCACCCGGATGCCGGAAAGACTACGCTAACTGAAAAATTGCTGCTTTTTGGAGGTGCAATTCAAACAGCTGGTGCAGTAAAATCTAATAAAATTAAAAAGACTGCTACTTCCGACTTCATGGAAATCGAGAAGCAACGGGGAATTTCTGTTGCTACATCAGTCATGACTTTTGAATACAATGACTTGCTGATCAATATTTTAGATACACCTGGTCACAAGGACTTTGCAGAAGATACCTACAGGACACTTACGGCTGTGGATAGTGTTATTCTGGTAATCGACTGCGTAAAAGGAGTTGAGGAACAAACAGAAAGATTGATGGAAGTTTGCCGGATGCGCAATACTCCGGTTATCGTTTTTGTGAATAAACTGGATAGGGAAGGGCGTAATCCATTCGAATTGCTGGACGAGCTTGAAACGAAACTAGGAATCCGTGTGCGGCCGTTAACCTGGCCGATTAATATGGGAATGGAGTTTAAAGGAGTGTACAGTTTGTATGAACAAATGTTATATTTCTTTAAGATCAATAAAACCAAAATTGAAAGGAACGTTGCCAAAGTAAATCTGGAAGATGAAAATCTGGCTGATCTGGTTGGAGAACGTGATGCAAAACAACTGATTGAGGATGTTGAACTGGTAGAAGGCGTTTACGATCCGTTTTCGGAAGAAGCATATCATAAAGGTGAACTTGCTCCGGTCTTTTTTGGTAGTGCCATCAACAATTTTGGTATAAAAGAGTTATTGGATACTTTTTGCCAGATATCTCCATTTCCTCAGCCACGTCCAACAGACGTTCGCGAAGTAGAACCAACAGAACCTAAGTTTACAGGTTTTGTATTCAAAATACACGCCAATCTTGACCCTCGTCACCGTGACAGGATCGCATTTTTAAGAATTTGCTCAGGAAAATTTGAACGGGGTAAATTCTATAAACACGTCCGTTTGAATAAGGATGTTCGTTTTTCGAGTCCTTTTACCTTTATGGCATCTGACAAAAGTGTTATGGATGAAGGTTTCCCGGGAGATGTTGTAGGGCTTTATGATACCGGTACTTTTAAAATCGGAGATACGCTCACAGAAGGCGAAAAACTGCAATTCTCAGGTATTCCAAGTTTTTCTCCGGAGATTTTTAAAGAGCTGATTAATCTTGACCCGATGAAATCCAAACAATTGGAAAAAGGTATTCAACAGCTTACAGATGAAGGTGTTGCGCAGCTATTTGCATTGGATCTGGGGAACCGGAAAATTGTTGGAACAGTAGGAGAACTTCAATTTGATGTAATTCAGTATCGTTTGGAACATGAATATGGCGCTAAATGCCGCTGGGTTCCAATGAATACAATACGTGCCTGCTGGTTGACAGCGGACGATAAAGCGACAATGGACCAGTTTATTCGTTTGAAGGGAAATCAGATTGCTTATGATAAAGACCGCAATCCGGTATTTTTAGCAGAATCTGAATGGATGATCCGAATGAACAGAGAAAATAATCCAGCAATCCATTTCCATTTTACTTCTGAATTCAAAACGGAAGTAGCTTTTTAAGGAAGTTGAAAGTTCAGAGTTCAAGGTTCAAATATGTCGCTGAACTTTAAACTCTGAACTCTTGACGTTGAACTTAGTTTCTTGCTCCGCCGCCACGGTTATTACGGCGTGCTTCCATCATTGCTTTGTATTTTTCCTGTTGTTCCGGAGTTAATACTTTGGATAGCTCTGTATTAAATGCTTCCATGGACTCCCTCATTTTTGACCTGTCCGCATTGGCTGAACTTCTCATTTCCTCCATTTGTTTAGCCCGGCCCAGATGTAGCGTGTAAATCTGTTTTTGCTGGTCTGCCGAAAGCTTTAAGCTGTCAGTCATTATTTTAGTCTGATTTTCGGCTCTTTTTTCAGCGGAAATATTATTATCTGGACGCTGAGCAATAGCGGAAAAACTAGCAAATGCCAATAGCATGGCAATCAATCCTTTTCTCATGGTTTTGTAGTTTTTAAAGTACCATGCTTAGAGACAGATGATCTGTGAAGGTTTAATCCCAAACTTTATTTTAATGGTCTTTTAATATCAGGTATTTTTTAGCAGCGACTGTACCAGTGTTTGCCATTCTTCTTTCAGGGAACCTTTAAATACTTCGGCGCCCGCACGTCTGTACCAGTAGCCTGCATTCCATGTATCGCCTTCTACCCGATGCAGATAGGCGTGCAAGTGATCGTAAGCACGGGTGCCTTCGCTGCTCTGGGCAATATTATGAGCTGCTTCCCAATCCCCATTTGCATCATACCAAAGTGCCTGCAATAAGACAGAAATATGATCAGGCGGGGAGGATTGAGTCAAAGATTCAGTGAATTGTTCGTAAGTCATCTTGTTCAGTTTAGAGTTTTGGATCTTTAATAATGTTGGTACAAGATGCGAAAAAGCGAATGAACATAAAAATTCCCTGCGCAAATTGTATTGTTTCCCAGAATGCTTTTCAGCTTTCGGCATTTAGTTATTTTAACCCGTATATTGTGTAATAGAATTAATACTAAACAAACCTTATGCTTAAACAAATATCAACGTTAGTAGCTGTACTTGCAATGAGTGTAATATGCAAGGCACAGGAGACTTTCCCCAGAAACGGCGCCTATGACGAAAGGGCCGGACGTTATGCATTTACCAACGCCAACATTGTTGTTGATTCGAAGACAACTATTTCAAATGGGACTTTGCTTATTGAGAATGGAATCATTAAGGAAGTAAATAAGTCAGTAAAAATTCCTTCCGGAACGACAATTGTAGATCTGAAAGGAAAATATATATATCCTTCGCTCATTGATCTGGATTCTGATTACGGAATGCCGGAAGTGAAAATTGAAAGACGGGCTGGAGGACGACAAACACCGCAATTGGAATCCAATAAAAAAGGTGCCTTTGGATGGAACCAGGCAATTCAGCCCGAAACAGATGCGGGTCAGCTTTTTATTCCTGATGTAAAAAAGGCAGTGGATCTGCGCAAAATAGGATTTGGAACCGTACTCGCTCACGCACACGATGGGATTGTAAGAGGAAGCGGAGCTGTTCTGACACTTACTGACGAATCTGCAAATAAGGCTTTACTGAATGGAAAAGCCTCTGCACATTTCTCATTTAGCAAAGGAACTTCCGCCCAAACCTACCCTTCATCTGTGATGGGAGTTGTTGCCTTGTTGCGCCAGAATTATTATGATGCTGACTGGTATGCTAAAAGTGGTAAAAATCTGGAAATGAACTTGTCACTGGAAGTATTTAACCAGCTTAAAACATTGCCTTCTTTTTTTGAAACCAATGATAAATACAGTTTGATACGAGCGGATAAAATCGGAGACGAATTTGGTATTCAGTACATTATCAAAGGTGGTGGAGATGAATATCAGCGTTTAAACGAAATAAAAGCTACCAAAGCGACTTTGATTCTTCCTCTTGTTTTTCCGGAAGCTTATGATGTGGCTGATCCATGGGATGCTGATCTGATCAGTATGGCGCAATTGAAACATTGGGAACTGGCTCCAAAAAATACAGCTGAAGTTGCAAAAGCAGCAATTCCATTTACACTGACAACGGCCGGGTTAAAAAATAAAGCGGACTTCTGGAAAAATATCAGAACAGCTATAGAATATGGATTGCCAAAAGAAAAAGCATTGGAAGCACTGACAACGTTGCCTGCCAGTCTGATTAAAGCTGAAAACCAGGTGGGAAGTTTGAAGGCAGGTTTACTGGCTAACTTTTTGATTACTTCTGAGGATCTGTTCAGTAAGGATAATGTTATTTATGAAAACTGGATTCAGGGTAAAAAATTTATAATAGCACCATTGAATGCACCTGACCTTCGTGGTACTTATTCTTTACGACTCAATAACCAACCAACAGGAAAACTGCAAATTAGCGGTTCACCGGAAAAGCCTGAGTATAAAGTGATTTTGCAGGATACAATAAAAATCACTCCGAAAGCTATACTGACCAATGAGTTGCTAACCTTGACTTATCAACCAGACAAGAAAAAACAGGAGATTATTCGTCTTACTGGCTGGTTTGATAATGGTGGATTAGCAGGTGAAGGAGTGATGCCAAACGGATCTGTATTTTCATGGACTGCCACAGTTTCGGAGCCGTTCAAAGCAGTTGCAGTTAAGGATTCGAGCACCACTGCACCAAAGGAAACGGGTAAAGTCGTATATCCTTTTGTCGGTTTTGGAAATGAAGAGTTACCTAAGCCCGAAACCATTTTGATTAAAAATGCCACCGTCTGGACAAATGAAAAGGATGGTATTTTACAGAATACGGATGTACTGGTACAAAACGGGAAAATCGCAAAACTTGGAAAATTGCTGACAGTACCTACAGGAGCCCGAACTATTGACGGAACAGGTAAACATCTTACGAGCGGTATTATTGATGAGCATTCACATATTGCGTTGTTTACCATCAACGAAGGAGGGCAAACGAGTTCTGCCGAAGTAAGAATGAGCGATGTGATCAATCCGGATGATATTAATATTTACCGTCAGTTGGCAGGCGGTGTAACGACTTCCCATTTATTACACGGTTCTGCTAATGCAATCGGAGGGCAAAGTGCTCTGATCAAGCTGAAATGGGGAGCCAGCCAGTCTGAAATGTTGATACCAGAAGTAAAAACCATCAAGTTTGCCCTTGGAGAAAACGTAAAACAATCCAATTGGGGAGATGTGGCAAGAGTCCGTTTTCCACAAACCAGAATGGGGGTGGAGCAGGTTTATTATGATCATTTTATCAGAGCCAGGGAATACGCGCAAAGCTGGAAAACTTACAACTCCAACGTTAAGAAAGCATCGATAAATGCACCAAGAAGAGATCTTGAGCTGGATGCTCTGGCAGAAATCCTCGCGAATGAAAGATCTATAACCTGTCATTCCTATGTGCAGTCGGAGATCAATATGCTGATGTCCGTTGCGGATTCACTGAAATTCAGGATTAATACTTTTACACATATTCTGGAAGGGTATAAACTTGCTGATAAAATGGCTAAAAGAGGAATTGGCGGTTCGACTTTTGCGGACTGGTGGGCATATAAAATGGAGGTAAAAGAAGCTATTCCTTACAATGCAGCACTGATGTTCCATGAAGGAGTTACGGTAGCAATCAATTCGGATGATGCTGAAATGGCTCGCAGGCTAAATCAGGAAGCTGCCAAAACAGTAGCGTATGGTGGTGTTCCGGAGGAAGATGCATGGAAAATGGTAACCCTTAATCCAGCCAAATTGCTTCATGTAGATGACAAATTGGGAAGTGTAAAACCGGGTAAAGATGCTGAGCTGGTATTATGGAATGCCAATCCTCTTTCTGTTTATGCGCGTCCTGAGTTTACGATGATAGAAGGAACTGTGTATTTTGACCGCAAAAAAGATGAGGATAAGCAAAAATCCATGATCATTGAACGCGAAAAATTAATTCAGAAAATGCTGAGTGACAAAGCAGAAGGTAAACCAACACAAAAACCTCAGACTACACAACCGAAAATGTGGCATTGTGAGGATATTGTAGGAATACATACTGAACACGAAGCGGGAAATTAATTTTCAGTTTTGCAATAAATTTCAAATCAGTCTCAGATGAAAGTAGAAAAATATAAAATAATAAACGGGATAATACATCTTGTCGTAATTCTAGCATGTTGTTTACAAAATATTCAGGCACAAAATCCTGCCCCGGCTTTACCTCAGACCAAACCGATTGTATTAACAGGAGCAACAATTCATACCGGAAATGGCCAGGTTATTGAAAATGGCATTTTGGGTTTTGATAAAGGAATTATTACAATGGTTCTTCCAGGTGATCAAGTCGGTAGTATATGGGGAAAGGGAGATTTAGAAATTATTGATGTCAAAGGCAAGCACATTTTTCCAGGCCTGATTTCCTTGAATACAACTGTGGGCCTTCAGGAAATCGCATCAGTAAGAGCAACGCTGGATTATGCGGAAGTAGGACAAATTAATCCGCATGTGCGTGCATTGGTAGCTTATAATACAGATTCAGAGGTAATTCCGACTTTAAGAGGGAATGGGATTTTACTTTCTCAGGCAGTTCCGCAAGGGGGACAATCTCTGGTTCTTCATCCGTTTTTTATACAGATGGCTGGAATTGGGAAGATGCAGTTTTGAAAAAGGATGATGGGATCTGGATGACATGGCCGGCATTTTTAGCCAGCAGCTTTAATTATGATGATTTCACCGTTTCTGTAAAAAGAAATGAAAAACGCCAGGAGATTCTTGATGAATTTCGTTCCACATTTTCTGATGCGAAAGCTTATAGGGAAGGAAATAATCCTGCTATCAAAAATCTGCGTTTGGAAGCAATGAAACCATTGTTTGAAGGTACAGCGAATTTGTATGTTCGTGCTGATTACGCGAAGGATATCGTTGAAGCAATCAAGTTTGTTAAGGAATTTGGAGTGAAAAAGTTGGTCATTGTCGGCGGGGATGAATCCTATAAAGTTGCATCGGTTTTGAAAGAGAATCAGGTGCCGGTAATTCTTAATCAAACACACCGGTTGCCAAACGGTGTGGATGAAAATGTTTATTTACCTTACGAATTACCCGGAATATTATATAAAGCAGGTGTGAAAGTAGCTGTAACTTATTCAGACGAATGGTGGAGAACACGGAATCTGGCATTTTTGGCCGGTACTTCCTCCGGTTTTGGTAATGTTACTTCCGACGAGGCATTACAATTTATTACCAAAAATGCAGCTGAAATTGCAGGAATTAGTAATCAGGTCGGAACGTTGGAAAAAGGTAAACAAGCCTCTTTTATAGTTTCAGACGGAGACGTACTGGATATGCGTGGCAACGTTGTTCAGATGGTATTTATCAAAGGTGGGAAAGTGAATCTGGATGATAAACAAAAACGCCTTTATGAGAAGTATAAGGTAAAATATGGGAAGAAGTAGAAGAGTAAGTAGAATTACCGAAAAAGCCTGTCAGCAATCCTGTCAGGCTTTTTCAGTAATTATGAAATCTAATCTATTTGTTAGAAATTTATTTAATTACTATCTTTTAAATATATCTCCTTTTGTCTTGTCGACTATAATCACAAAATACTGAATTGATTCAAAGAAGTCAGCCCTAAATTGCACCTCAGTCCTCCTGTATTAAATAAATCCCTTCTTCAGCGATGCGAATTGTCCCACTTTTGTATAAACCGCCAATTGCTTTTTTGAAAACTTTCTTGCTTACTTCGAGACGTTTGTAAATTTCTTCGGGTGAACTGTGATCTGATAAATTTAGAAATCCGTCTCCTTTTTTTAATTCATCCAGAATTTGCTGGGCAGCAGGTTCAATTTGTTCAACACTTGATTTCTGCAGACTGATATCAAGTTTGTTTTCAGGCCTGATTTTCTTGATATATCCTTTGGGGGCATCACCTACTTTCAGGTCTTTAAAAACTTCATTGGCGTAAATAAGGCCTTTATGGTATTGATTTACAATGGCATTGTAACCCAAATCCGTTTTTTGCCAGATCAAAAGATCAACCTGGTCACCTTCCTTTACAGTAAGCCTTTCATTTTCAAGAAAACGGTCAATTTTGGTTGATGCAATTAAACGGGAAGATTTCTGATCAAGATATAGGAAAACGACATGCCATTCACCAATTTCCATTGGAACGCTCTGCTCACGAAATGGGACAAAAAGATCTTTAATGAGTCCCCAATCTAAAAAGGCACCGTGTTCGGAAACATCCTTTACCTGCAAAAAGGCAAATTCATTGCGGATAATCTTGGGTGTTTCAGTGGTGGCTACCGGGCGATCTTCTGAATCGAGATACACAAACACTTTAATAGTGTCTTCGACTTTCATCTCGTCCGTCAGATACTGATTGGGTAAAAGAACCTCTTCTCCTTCTACATCGCTCAGGTACATTCCTACGCTGGTCACCCTTTCAATGGTGAGGGTATTGTATTTTCCTATAAAAAGCATGCTCTATTCTGCTATGTTGTGCTGCAAAGGTAGCAGTTTACAAGCAGAATCACTTCCTGCTAACCTGAATGTATTGTCCTGATATAGCTTTACACTAAAGCAGAAAAGGATGAAAACAAATGGGAAGAAAGTTACGGTCAAAAATCGAAAACCTTACGAGCGTTTAAGCGAGAGGGAAAAAAGGAAGATTGTCCATGAAGTAAATTCGGGATTAATTGGTCAGAGAGCTTGTGCAAAAAAATACGGTCTGAGTCGAAACACTCTTAGTGCATGGATAACTGATTTTTCTTCGTTTAATATAAAGCCACAGGAGGTGGCAGAAGAGGCCATCAGCGATATGACTGAAAGTTCAAAGACAAGGATTCTTGCCAAACAGGTGCAGGATTTAACGAAGCAACTTGAAAAAGCTAACCTTAAAATTAGCGGATTGCAGACCATGATCGAAGTCAGCGAACAAGAACTTCACATTAAGATCAGAAAAAAGCCTGGTACCAGACAGTAAAGAAAATGAGACAGAAACATCCACAGGAAAGCCTTGGAAGTCTCTGTGAACTGTTTGGTGTTACACGTCAGGCTTACTACGATGCAGCAGCGCATGAAAAGAAAACATCCATAGCTCACATGCTGGTTTTGACGTTAGTCAGAGAGTACCGGATCGATATTCCACTGATGGGAACCAGAAAACTACTTTTTCTATTAATGCCTGACTTGGAGCAACACGGTATTAAAATTGGAAGAGATCAGTTGTTCGAATTGTTGCGATTTCATGGCCTCTTAATCCGCAGAAGGAGGCGGTTTGTAAAGACAACAGATTCCCATCACTGGTTAAAAAAGTACCCTAATTTGATTAAAGGGCTGGAAGTAACCGGAGCGAATCAACTGTGGGTGAGCGATATAACATATATCAGAACCTTGGAGGGATTTAGTTACCTAAGTCTAATAACAGATGCATTTTCAAGGAAAATTGTAGGATACTGTCTTTATCATACCTTAGAAGCAGTGGGCTGTGTTAACGCTTTAAAGATGGCTGTTGAGGGATTAAAACGTGATTCACCATATTTCCTGATCCACCATTCCGACAGAGGAATACAGTATTGCTCAGCAGAATATGTGAAGATTTTAGAGGATGAAAATATTGCAATCAGTATGACTCAAAGTGGTAGTCCCTATGACAATGCACTTGCAGAACGGGTAAACGGAATTATAAAGAATGAATTTTATCCAAAACGGATTTACCAAAATCATAAAGAAGCATTGAAGGCTATCACAAAGATTATTCAGATTTATAACAGCAAACGGCCCCACGCAAGTATCGATTACTTAACACCTGACCAGGCGCATGCTCATGAAGGGTTATTATCAAAGCGTTGGAAACGATACCATCGAAAAAAGAAAAGTCCATCTGAGCCTATCGAAGTATGATATGGCAGTTCGATCTCCACATTGTTTCTTATAACCCCCATTTTAATGAGGGGGGATTACAAGAAATAATGTTCAAAGCCAGTAGCAAATTACAGCCGCAAAATTTAGATTAGAAAAAGGCTTATACTATACTTGTAAAGTAATTCCAGTATTAAGAAAATCAGGTGTAAGCTAATTGCAGTATTAACAAAAAAGAAACGTAAAGTTTAATCAGGACTATCACAAAAAACTGTAAGGTTTTTTCAGGACGATACAGAACATGCTATTGTAATGTATTGCTCAGTCTTTTCAGTTCAATTTCTGCAGCTTTTGCAGCGTAGTTGATATTGATCATTCGGTAACCGGCATCTTCAAAACTTCTTTGTGCTTCACGGACATCAATAATAGTGGCCTGGATCAATTGAAAGCGCTGTAATGTCAGGTCTAAAAGTTGCTTGCTTAATTTGTAATTTTCTTTTTGAACTTCAAGTTGCTGCAAAGAACTTACGTAAGTCTGGTACATTTTAACCACACCTGCAGTGTAATCCCGCACAATTGTATTTTTCTGAATCTCCGCATTTGTTGAATTGATCTCTGCTACTTGTTTCTGGCGTCTGAAAACTGTGCCGTTGTAAATTGGAAGTGCAACAGTTACGTTTGCATTAGGCCCGGCTGTACGGTTCAACAGTGTAAGTCCGGCTGCACTCTGGTTACGGGTAAAATTGTAAGCAGTATTGAGCCGCACTGTAGGATAACGTAATGCAGCCGTTTCTTTAATTATTAGCTGATTGATCCTTATCTGGTGATCCGCAGCTTTCACATCCGCATTTACCATAATTCTTTCGAGTATTGGATCCAGCTGTAGATTCAGGTCAACCGTGATAGTATCGCGGATAGCCAGTGTAGTTTTTGTGTCCAGCGTCAGGAGGCGTAACAGTTCAGTTTTTGCTATTGCTGCTGTCATCTGCTGATCTTGCAAAGTCTGGTTTAAAGTATTTACATCTATTTGCGCCTGAAAAATATCTGCATTATTTGCCATACCAGCCGCTTTTCGTACCTGAAGTATCTCAAGCCGCTTTTCAGATGCCAATATAGATGTTCTTAAAGTGTTGACATAACTCAATTGTCTTACAACATCATAATAACTGGTCATTACGGCTGCTATTGTGTTCTGGATCTGAGAATTAAGTAATTCACTACTTTGATATTGCAGTTCTCCCAGCCGTTTTTTAGTAGCAACCACACGATTACCATTATATAAAAGAATACCGGCTGTTAAGGCAGCCTGAGTATTATTACCAACAGCACTGTTCCGGTTAATTTCAACGCCGGTGTTCAGCTTTTGTTTTACACTCGTAATTTGCTCAGTGTTAGATAAACTACCCGCGATCACCGGAAGGCCTCCTGCTATACCATAATTATTGAATAGCGTATTGGCCTGAACATTATTTTTAGCTATTTGTATTTCATAACTATTCTTTAAAGCCGTCGCAACTGCTTCATCGAGTGATAGTCTCAGGCTATCCTGACAAAATGCCTGACTTGTAATAAGCAACAGAAGCAATATTATTTTAAACGTGTAATTCAAAATCGGGAACGGGTTCATGCAATAAAACAATGTTTTGAATATTAATTTATTTTCAGTTAGGAATAGACTTTTACGCAACGCTTAGATAGCCATCTCTCTTTCTTTCGCCTCTTTGGCTTCTTCTGCCAATTTTTCCTCCGGTGACTTTTTATTTTTCCTTGGCGAAATAAATGTGTAAATGGCCGGGATAACGAAAAGTGTCAATATTAACGAAAAGGTCAATCCGCCAACAATAACTACACCCAATGGAACACGGCTTGTGGCAGCTGCACCAAGGCTTAACGCAATAGGCAAAGCTCCGAAAGCAGTTGCAAGGCTTGTCATCAGGATCGGACGCAAACGTTGTGTTGCTGATTCGACAACTGCATCAATACGTCTCATGCCGGTTGCCCTTTTCTGATTGGCAAATTCCACAATTAAAATACCATTTTTGGTTACTAGGCCAATCAGCATGATCATCCCGATTTGCGAGAAAATGTTAATGGTAAGCCCAAATATATACAGACTTAAAAGCGCTCCTGCCAAAGCAAGCGGCACCGTGATCATGATAATGAACGGATCTGTAAAACTTTCGAACTGACCAGCTAATACCAGATAAACCAATAATAAAGCAAGTCCAAATGCAAAACTGGTATTGGAAGAACTTTCCTCAAAATCGCGGGATGGCCCGGTCAGGGAGGTCTGGAAACTTTCGTCCAGCAATTTTGAAGCAATCCTGCGCATGGCAGCTACTCCGTCACCCACCGTTTTACCATCAACTAATGAAGCAGAAACAGTCGCACTTTTGTAACGGTTATAGTGATAAAGGGTAGGAGGGCCACTTTCTTCTACCATATTGACAACGGCAGTCAGCGGAATATTTTCTCCACGGGTATTTCTTACATACAGTTTTTCTATATCAGCCGGTTTATCCCTTTCTGATCGCTCAACTTGTCCGATAACCTGATATTGCTGACCATTCATGATAAAATAAGCCAGCCTTCTCCCACTGAATGCTGACTGTATCGCAGCAGCCACATCACTTGTAGAAAGGCCAAGATCTCTTGCTTTCAGGCGGTCAATCGTAAGACGGACTTCCGGTTTATTAAATTTTAGGTTTACATCTACATTTTGGAACGTTGGATCTTTTCGTGCTTCTTCTAGAAACTTTGGAAGTACTTCTGAGATTTTAGCAAAATCAAGATTCTGCAAAATAAACTGAACCGGTAAGCCACCCCTTGAACCTTGCCCTACTGCAATAGTTTGTTCCTGCGTAGCGAAAATCCGGGCATCATTGAAGTATGGCAGCTTTTTATTGATAGCCATTGCGATTTCGTTCTGGCTCCGTTTTCTTTCTCCGGCAGGTACGAGTCCAACCCTTCCCATTCCACTATTTACGGCTCCTGAACCGCCACCGCCACCTTGCGGAGTAGAAGAAAATGTAAAGGATTTTTCAGGAATAGAATCGTTAAGATAATCGACTACATCATCCGTTATTTTTTGCATCTGGTCATAACTGGTTCCTTCCGGTGCAGTCATACTCAGACGAACCGTATTCCGGTCCTCCATCGGGGCAAGCTCACTTTGAAGGTTCGTATAACAAAACCAGATCAAAACTCCGCAAGCCACTACAATTGCCCATGATGCATACCTTACCTTCATAAATGCCTTCAAAGTACGGTTGTAGCCGTTTTCCATTCCCGTGAAGAATGGTTCAGTTTTGTTATAAAACCAGCCGTGTCCTGCTTTTTTACGGTTCAGGACGACGTTCAGCACAGGAGTGATTGTAAGCGAAACAAATGCCGAGATCAAAACCGCCGAAGCTACTACAATGCCAAATTCACGGAACAAACTTCCCACAAAACCTTCCAGGAAAATTACCGGTAAAAATACCACTGCCAGTGTAAGGGAAGTCGATATTACTGCGAAGAAAATTTCCTTACTTCCTTCCAGTGCGGCCATCCGGATCGGAAGGCCTTCTTCAAGCTTTCGGAAAATGTTTTCGGTGACCACAATACCATCATCCACCACAAGTCCCGTAGCAAGTACAATTCCAAGCAGTGTAAGAATATTGATTGAAAAACCACATATATACATGACAAAAAATGTTGCCACCAATGAGATAGGAATATCTATGAGCGGGCGGACTGCCACCAGGAAATTTCGGAAAAAGAACAAAATTACGAGTACTACCAATGCGAAAGCGATCAAAAGTGTTTCTTCCACTTCTTCAATCGACTGTCGGACCAACCTCGTATTGTCAATTAATACATTGAACGTAATATCTGATTTATTGGATTTCTGGATTTCAGCAAGACGTTTATTGAATTCATCAGAAATATCAACGTAATTGGCTCCCGGCTGAGGTATTACTGCAAGGCCTACTGCTAATACTCCATTGTATTTCCAGCTCTGTTCTTCGTTTTCCGGGCCCAATTCTACTTTGGCAACATTGGCCAGGCGAACTATTCCGGTACTGTCATTTTTAATAATCAGGTCGCTGAACTCCTTTTCATTCGTAAGACGACCCATTGTCCGGATCGTTAATTCCGTATTGTTACCATAAATCTTACCTGCCGGGAGTTCCACATTTTCGGCACTCAGCGTATTACTGATATCGTTAAAGGAAACGCCATAAGCACTCATTTTATCAGGATCAAGCCAAATGCGCATTGCATAACGTTTCTGGCCAAAAATATTAATGGCACTTACTCCGTCAATTGTCTGCAGGCTTTGCTGCAAAACGTTTTCAGCGTATTCGCTCAATTCCAGAATCCCTTTGGAAGGACTTTGTACAGCAAGTAATAAAATAAAGTCACTGTTGGCATCGGCTTTGCTTACAACTGGCGGCGCATCAATATCCTGGGGAAGATTACGCTGTGCCTGGCTCACTTTATCGCGTACATCATTTGCAGCAGCTTCAAGATCCGATTCCAGATTAAATTCTACTGTGATATTACTTGTACCGATCTGGCTTGATGAGCTGATACTTTTGATACCGGGAATACCATTGATGCTTTTTTCAAGCGGTTCGGTGATCTGGCTTTCAATAATGTCGGCATTAGCACCAACATAACTTGTGCGCACATTCACGATCGGAGGATCAATGGCCGGATAATCGCGCAGGGAAAGGAAGTTATAACCCACCACACCAAACAAAATGATGAGCAGGTTCATTACTACGGCTAATACGGGCCGGTTGAGAGATAATTCTGAAATATTCATAAGTTGATTTAATAGAAATGTGATTCCAAACCTATTATTTGGTTACAACTCTTAAGTTTCTTACACTTCTCACTTTAACCGGAGCATCGGGACGAACAAATAACACGCCGGACACGACAACTGAATCCCCAACATTTAAGCCCTTTGTGATTTCCACAAAATCGGCCTGCCTGGCACCTGTTTCTATATTGGTGAAAGCAGCTTTGCCATCTTTTACCACAACAACCTTTTTACTTTTCGCTTCCGGTATAATACTGTTTGCCGGAACCAGAATGCTGCTTTTATCGCTCGCGCTCAGATATACTTTTACAAATGAACCCGGACTTGTAGATCCCGAATTCAATACGGCCCTTACCGTAATATTTCTTGTACTTTGATTAACCTGAGGTTCCAGCGCAATAATCCTGGCTGATTGAACTTGTGAAGAGTTTTGATCAAGTAATACCTGCACATTATTTCCTTTTGCAACATATTTCTGATACACCTCGGGCACAGTAAAATCTATTCTTAACTGGGATAGCTGCTGCATGGTAGCAATAACACTGGTTGGTGTTACGAATGAACCTGCACTTACCTTTCTAAGGCCAATCACACCGGTGAAGGGTGCTTTTACAATTGTTTTTTGGATTAGTGCCTGTGTATAAGCAATATCCGCTTTTAAAATATTAACATTATTAATAGCTAAATCATAATCTGCCTGATTAACGCCATTGATATCCAATAATTTTTTTAGTCGTGATTCGGTTGTTTCTGCTAATTCAAGCTGCACTTTTGACCGGTTTACCTGGGCTTCCAGGTCAGCACTGTTGATTCGGGCAATCACAGTTCCTTTCGGAATGGATTTGCCTTCCGGAACATCCAGAAAAGTTAGTAAACCACTTACTTCCGGGCGGAGTTCAGCATATTCATTGGCAACTACGGTTCCGTTTACTTCTACCTTGTCAGCAATTTTTTCAGCTTTAGCAATAATTACATCGACGGTTGTTGGTCCGGATGCGCCTTTTTGTTGAAATGTGTCTTTTTTTCTTTACACGAAAACGTGATGAGTAGCGTACCCGTGATGAAAACTGAAGAAATAAAAGTGTTGAAATTTAATCTGCCTGACAGAGCGGGCCTAATGGGCATAGAATTCATAAAGGTCATTAACGTTTCCAGAGCTTGTTTGGGTTAGGAGACAAAAAAGGCAATATTATTACACCTTTCTTTCCGACATCAAAATTATATAATTAATCAGACCGATTAGACCTTTTATAATTATAAAAGTTTAATGCCAAAAAAATAATTTAAAAGTCCTGGGATATCACTTTTAAAAGGGTGTCACATTTCATTTCTGTTTCTTCCCATTCACGTTCAGGAACGGAATCTTCTGTGATACCAGCGCCAGCAAAAAAAGTGGCTATTCCGTCTTTTAACCTTACAGTCCGGAGATTAACATAAATATTGGATTCGCCTTCTATATGCACTGGGCCCAGAAAACCGCTATAAAAAGAACGGTCATATCCTTCATTGTTTGTAAGGAATTTGAGGCTTAGGATCTTAGGCTCACCACATATAGCAGAAGTGGGATGTAACAATTTCAACATGAGAGTAGGCAGTTCAGGAAAATTCAATGCATTGGTATCTACATCAAATTGCGTTCTCAGGTGGTATACGTTTCCTGCAAGAATAGTTTTTGGGCCGGTTTCTATATATTCCCTAAGTCGTATTTTTTTGAAGCATTCTACGATATACCTGCTTACCAGAGCGTGTTCTTCAATCTCTTTTTGTCCCCAGCGAATTTCATTCCTTGGAATTATTTCTCCGTTTATGTCATTGGCTTTTTGTGTACCTGCCAGTGACATGGTTTTAAAAATACCCGTCGATTTTTGCTCTACCAACGTTTCGGGACTTGCACCTAGCCACAGTTCATTTTGGGCAGGAAGATTAACAAGGGAAACAAAAGCGTGGGGATAAGTTTTTGCCAGTTTGAAAAAGGCTTTGGCTGGCTGGAACTGATCGGAATACGGAACTTCTTTCTTTTTTGATAATACTACTTTCTTAAACTGATTTTCCCTTATTGCGGTAACAGCCAGTTCAACAGTTCTTTCAAATTGTTTTTTTGAATCCGGATCTGGTAGAATAGAATTTTTTAACAAATAATCGCCCGATATCTCTTTTTGAGCCGCATCAGTATGCATCGCATTAGCCAGGCTAACCAGTTTTTTTATCTCGGGATGTTCTTCTCCAAGATGATTGTCCGCATGGGTTACCTGGTCAGTTTCTGAAAATGATACAATGATGTCTCCTTCCATGAAAAGCACATCCTGATCATCTTCCCAGTGAAAAGGACTTATAATAAAGCCAGGTGTTAAATTCTCAAAATCCGGCTGCTTTCTTGTAATGCCTTCACGTATTGAAATCAGGAGTTTAATTTCGTTGGTATATGGTAATTTCCATATTGCCGAAGGAAAACCCATTGCTTTGGATGCATTCCACAAATCCTCCGTCTGTAATCCAGTAAATATTGAAAACCTGGATTCTGTTTGAACTGAAACCATTTTTAGTCTGTAATGAGTCGTAATGTCACTATTGATTGACAAAAATTTATGCAAATTAGTTTATCCTTTTGCATCTATAATTGCTACTGTAAGTCTGCTTATACAGACAAGTTTATTTTCTTCATTTGTAATTTTAATATCCCAGATCTGTGTTGACCTTCCTATATGTATCGGCGTAACCCTGCCATAAACATATCCTGTTTTAACAGAACGAATATGGTTCGCATTAATTTCCAAACCAACAGCATGTTGTTTTTCGGGATCTTTTAAACAAAGGTAAGAAGCAATACTTCCCAAAGTTTCGGCCAGAACTACTGAGGCGCCTCCGTGTAAAATACCGAATGGCTGGTGTGTACGCTGATCAACCGGCATCCGGGCCACAAGATAATCATCTCCAACTTCTGTGAATTCAATTCCTAAATGTTGCGAAATCGTATTTTTACTTAATGAATGAATGGCATCGAGTGTAATGGAAGTAGTGAACATATCTAAAAAATGTATAAATTTGTAATGGCTCAATGAATCAGAAACAAGGTATTTGAAAAATTAATATTTAAATAATACAATTATTTTGAAAAGAAAGTCTATCTATCTTATTCGTCACGGCGAAACTGATTTTAATCGAAGAGGAGTAGTTCAGGGAAGTGGTGTAAATTCTCCTCTTAATGAATGGGGTGAGGCTCAGGCCACTGCTTTTTACAATGCTTATCAGCATGTTCCTTTTGATAAAATTTATACCTCCAATTTACTGCGAACACACCAAACAGTTCGCGGGTTCATCAAACAGGGAATTCCGCATGAGAGTTATGAGGGCCTGAATGAGATTTCGTGGGGGATAAGAGAAGGCAGAGAGCCAAATGTTGGTGACAACACCTATTATAAAGAACTTGTAACCGCGTGGAGAAATGGTGATATAGACTGTGCAGCAGAAGGAGGGGAAAGTCCGGTACAGGTTCGTGCACGGCAAATTCCTGTCATTGAAACGATTTTGTCCCGTCCACACGAACGTAATATCCTTGTTGCTATGCATGGCCGTGCAATGCGTGTGTTGTTAACTGTATTATTTAATGAGCCCCTGCTCAGAATGGATGATTACGAGCACAGTAATTTATGTTTGTATAAAATCAATTATTCCTACGATACCCAGAAATTTGAGCTGGAACTTTCAAACGATATAACCCATCTTCTCTCACTGGAAATTCCTCAAACATTGTAAAAAGCCGTTTGTGTAGGGGCGGTTCCTTTGGTGTATTTCCAGCCGTAACTTCTGCCTGCTTGTATACTTTTGTGACTTGTCTGTTGTATAATCGGCGGAAAAACTTAATTCATGTCCAAAAGACGCATTTATTGGCTCTTACAAATTATTGGATGGACCTTGCTCATAATGTTCGAGTACGTTCCATACGCACTCGAATTTGGCTTTGATCTCGGTACTTTTTATACGGCTATCGCCAATATCCTGCTTGGAATTGGTTTAACCCATGCTTACCGGCTGGTAATAAGGAAATGGAACTGGTCGTCGCTTCCTCTTCCGCGGCTTGCATTGCGGGTATTGTATTCTGTGTTATTTTTAGGACTGGTCATGACTCTGGTCAATCAGCCTCTGGATCGTAAAGTACTTGCAGAAAATCTCTTAAATCAACCACTTATATTTTGGGGTTATTATTCTACCTGGTGTAAAAATCTTCTGGCCTGGATATTGTCTTATACGGTTTATCATTATGTTGAGCAAACTCGACTGGCTGGTTATGAGAAAATTATGTTAAGGATGTCTATGCGTGAAGCAGAATCAAAAGTGCTTCGTTCTCAGCTCAATCCGCATTTTACATTTAATGCATTAAACAGCATCCGCGCATTGGTTTTTGAAGATCCTGCAAAAGCGCAGATCAGTATTACGCAATTATCCAATATTTTACGAAATTCACTTTTAGCCGACCGCCGAAAAACAGTTGATTTACAGGAAGAACTAAAAACTGTTGTGGATTATCTCGAACTTGAAAAAGTACGTTACGAAGACCGCCTGAATTACTCCATCGCTACGAATCCCCAGGCAGTCTATTGGCAGGTACCACCTATGATGTTGCAAACACTAGTTGAAAATGGAATCAAACATGGCGTTTCAAAAGAAATGGGAGGCGGATTTGTTAATATTACTTCGGAAATTGAGGATGATATTTTGTTCGTTACCATTCGTAATTCGGGGAATCTGGAATCGACGGAATCAACCAATTCGGAATCAGGTGGAGTAGGGTTGAAAAATACAGCGGAACGGCTTTCTATATTATATGGTAAAGGAGCATCATTCCGGATCTTTCAGGAAACAGAAAGAACTGTATGTTCGGAGGTCAGGATACCGACACTTTCTGACAATGCGATTATGATTGGAGAAAATGACTAAAATAAAGAATACCTTATAATAAGTAAAACCAAGGACGAATAACACTAACTATTTATAACCATAATACCCGGCCATGAGAACATTAATAGTAGATGATGAACGCCTTGCGCGTAATGAACTGAAAAGATTACTGGAACCTTATACGAAAATTGAGATAGTCGGGGAAGCTGCCAATGCCGATGAAGCGCTGATCATGATAGAAGAATTGCAGCCGGAGTTGCTATTTCTTGATATTCAGATGCCAGGCAGAAATGGGTTCGAGCTGTTAGCCGCTATTGAGGGCAAAAGCCCGGAAGTAATTTTTACAACGGCTTATGATGAGTATGCGATTAAAGCTTTTGAGTTTAATGCGCTCGATTATCTTTTAAAACCAATTGATAATGAGCGTTTAAAAGATACGATACATCGTATTGAAGAAAATCAGGCATTGCCGGACGTTCACCCTTCCACACAGGAAAGAGCAGAAAAAATATTGGGAGAAACGGACCAGGTTTTTGTAAAAGACGGGGAAAAATGCTGGTTTGTAAAATTGGGTAAAATTCGTTTGTTCGAATCAATGGGAAATTATGTGCGCCTGCACTTTGATGACCAGAAACCGCTTGTTTTAAAATCGCTGAATAATCTGGAAGAACGCCTTGATCCGAATACGTATTTCAGGGCTAACCGTAAACACATTATTAATTTGCACTGGATTGAAAAGATTGAGCCCTGGTTTAGCGGAGGATTACTTGTAACATTGCAGGGAGGCGATAAAATTGAAATTTCCCGTCGCCAGGCAATACGTTTCAAAGAGCTGATGAGTCTATAACATTCCTTCTGGTCTATTTAACTTCTTTAAAATGCGTCTATCCGGATATTTTACTTTACTGGCACTTTTTGCAATCACATTATCCTGTAATCCTGCTTCCAAAAAGGAAGTTGCTGAAACAGTACCTGGCCTGAATAATGGCAAACAAAACAAGGAAAAGTTTGGCTATTGTGATTCAGTTAGCAACAGTGGAGTTTCTGTACGGGTAAATTTATGGATGCCGTCTGATTCCGGTGAAGTCACAAAAGAGATAAGTGCTCAGCTTGATAAAAAGGTTATTGAAAGAATTAATTCATACGCCGATTCTGCAAGTGTTGCTTCCAATCCGGAAGCCAGAAATAGCGTAAAAGCGGCGTATGAAGTTTTTGCGAAAAATTATGCAGCTTTTAAAAAGGAATTTCCTGATGCTCCGGGTTGCTGGGAAGTTGAGGTGAAAGGGGATACAATTATGGTAACTCCAAAGGTTTTTTTATATCAGATAGATCATTATTCCTTTACAGGTGGTGCACATCCCAACAGTTTCAAATCGCTGCATATATTTGATGGAAAAACGGGTGCTGAAATGGAGATGAAAACTTTTGTTTCTGATACAGCTGCACTATTGAAGAAAGTAGAGGCGGCTTTCAGGAAAACCGAAAAATTAACCTCAGATAAGGATCTCGAAGAAGAAGGATATTTTTTATCAAACCACCGGTTTTTTCTGCCTGCAAATTACAGCTTCACCCGTAATGGTATCCTATTCTATTATAATCCTTACGAAATAGCTCCGTATGTAAAGGGCGTGATCCAATTTACTATTCCCTATGCGGAGTTGAACGGAATGGTTAAGAAGGAGCTGGTTTTTTGAAATTGAGGATTCACGCAGAGAAGGACTTGTATTTTGCTGATAATGATGAATTGAGTGCGTATCCACGGCTGATCCATGCGGTTATTCTCAAAGCTGTATTGAACAGCCGTGCCACGGATTATTATCCAAATTAATTAAACCCATAGCGTACTTTGCTAACCCATCACAATCCAGCGTTAAACTTTCTTAACCTTTCTTTTACATATCCCCGGAATCAATAAAACTATAAAACCCATTATCCGTGAAAATCATGTGATCCAATACAGGGATATCCAGAATATGTCCGGCTTCAACGATATTCCGTGTAAGATCTCTGTCCGCTTTGCTGGGTACTAATTGACCTGATGGATGGTTGTGAACCAATATCAGGGAACTTGCCAGATTCTCAATAGCCATTTTGAAGATCATTTTGGTATCAGCTACTGTACCTGTCACGCCGCCAATACTGATTTGGAATGGCCGAATAACTTCATTTGCCCTGTTTAATAAAATAATCCAGAATTCTTCATGGCGGAGATCCAGTAGATGAGGCCGCATTTCGTTGTAGACATCCTGCGATCCCATAATTTTTCGCCGTTTTTCGACAATAGTATCTTTTCGCCTGCGGCCTAGTTCCAGCGCTGCTATTATTGTGATGGCTTTAGCTTCTCCGACACCTTTGTTTTTCATCAGATCTTTCAGGCTCAGTTTTGCAAGGTCATTGATATTATTGGATGCACCATTCATAATACCTTTGGCTACATCGACCGCAGAAAGTTTAACCGTTCCTGAGCCAATCAGAATGGCAATAAGTTCAGCATCGGATAAAGCTGATTTTCCTTTCAGTAAAAGTTTTTCGCGGGGACGGTCTTCTTCCGCCCAGGTTAGGATTTTTCTTGGATTGTAGTAATCGTTTTCTGACATAGGAATTATGGATGAGAATCGCTGATTCCTATGACGAAACATGAAGAAAATAGTAATGGATAATTATTGTCCAAGTTCGCTTAATGCAGCGTGTGCCTTATTGTCAATGCTATTTTTGTATTCATGTTTCTTATAAGCCATGGCAGCTTTGAAGAAAAAAATAGCTTGTACATTTTGCTTTTTATCTTTCGATATATATCCTAATTGTAAGGCAGCGCTGGCACCAAATCCAATTGAAGAATTTTTAGTAAGTGTAACAGCACGCTCAAAATAGGAGACTGACTGCTCTGTTTTGTCCGATTTTTGTAAAATCCGTCCCTTACGGTAATTGAATTCAGCCTTATCTTCCAGGGTAACAAATGATTTTTCTGAATAAGGAGCTAAAATATCCATTGCCTGATCTAAAAAACCACCATCGGTTGCGTATCGGGACCGGTACAGGATTTTTTGCCGGAAAGTTATTTTGCCGGATTGGTATTCCTCAGCAAAGCTTTGTGCGAATTTATCA
Source organism: Dyadobacter sp. NIV53 (assembly GCF_019711195.1). NCBI lineage: Bacteria > Pseudomonadati > Bacteroidota > Cytophagia > Cytophagales > Spirosomataceae > Dyadobacter > Dyadobacter sp. NIV53. Next base: position 1,493,582 of record NZ_CP081299.1, on the reverse strand, counting down.
CCTTCAATAATGGCACTTCCGCCAGCGATAATTTTTTTGATATAAATATCCGCATGCACATCATCATTAGCCAGCCACTCGCACATAAACAGCTTCATGTTACTGTCTTTGATGTAATTAAATCCTTTATACTCTTTCTGGAAAAGCAAATACCAAGACGCTGCACTATCATATTTGCCCCGTTGTAACGCTATTTCGCCTTTGAGGTAATTTAAAAAAGGAAAATCAATATATGTATTGCCGGTAGGAGCTGAACTAAGATAATAGGAAGCACTTTGGCTGTCTCCTTCCTTTATCAGGATTGTAGTCGCAAAAAAATGTAAAAGCAGATTATCCGGCTGATCTTTCGGTAGTTGTTTTATTTTGGCCAGTTGCTGCTCGCTTAATTGTAGCGTGTAAGCATGAAGCAGCAGATTTATCAACTGTGCTTCCTGGTGGAAAAATGGTTCTTCACTTATGACTGTTTCTATTTCCTGAACCCCTAATTTGATATTTCCTTTTAAACCTAAAATTTTAGTGACCCAGGTATAATTATCGGGTACTGAACCAATTAAAATATGTAGAAGCCCTAATGATTTTAAAGTAGGGAGAAAAGCCGGGAATTTTTTTCGGTTTTCATCAAGCAGGCGATAGGCTTTGATCACATCCCATGAGCCACTGATCTCATTGCCAAATTTGATTTTTGCAAATGCCCAGTGCATTCGTATCTCCGCCTGGAAGAAACGTTTGTAGGGAGAAGAATCGGGGAGCTTGTTCAATGAAGCCAGCCTTTCATCTTCTTTTTCTGACATTTTTTTGTAAGCTATTTTATCTTCTGAAATGAGCAGATAGTGCAAATCAGCATAGTTATCCAGATATTGGATAAATCCATTTCCAGTATTGCTTGCACGTTCTTCGTCGATCAGGTTACGTGCGGGCTGAATGCGTAGTTTCTGGATTTCAAAATATGCCTTTTGTAATTTGGGGGTAAACTTTACATAATAATTACTGGTATCTGCCTGAACCGTAAATAAGTATCCAACTGAAAATATAAAGATCAGGCAGAGTAAATGAGGATAGTTTTTGAGTTTGCAAATTTTTGAAAAAAACAATTCATTTTCAGCAACCGGGAATGTTTAGTATCAAAGACAAAAGCAGGTAACAACAAAAAAAGGTTGCCGGAAAGACAACCTTTTTACTCAATGATAATATTTTTTATCTGCGCTGATGTACTGGTTCAACACTTTCAACATCGGCAAGAATACGACCGCAATGTTCGCAAACAATTAATTTTTTGCGTTCACGGATATCTGCTTGTCTTTGTGGCGGAACAATACTGAAACATCCCCCACATGCACCGCGGGAAACATGTACAACTGCTAATCCGTTTAAGGAATTATCGCGAATCTTCTGATAAGATTTCAAAAGGCGTTCCTCTACTTTTTTGATGTGTTTTTCACGTTCTGACAGAAGTGCTTTTTCTTCCGATTCACTTTCGCTGGTAATAACAGAAAGTTCTCCTTTTTTAGCTTTAAGGTCTTCGTTCCTTTCGTTTAATACATTTTCAGCTCGGCTTGCATCATCTTCGATCAAACGTATACGGGCTTTTGCCTCGTTAATTTTTTTATCAGCCAGTTGCATATCAAGTTCCTGCAACTCAATTTCTTTGGTGATAGCGTCATATTCGCGGTTATTGCGAACATTCATTTGTTGATCTTTGTATTTTTTGATCAGCTTTTCTCCATCCTTCTGAGCATTTTTGAAGCTGTCAATCTCAGAATTTAAACTAGCGATTTCGCTTTTAAATTTTGATAACCGTGTTTCAAAACCGGCAATTTCATCTTCCAGATCCCTAACTTCTTCCGGAAGATCGCCACGAGTTTTCAGAATTTCGTCAAGGCTTGAATCAATTTCCTGCAATTTCAGGAGAGCGTCTAATTTTTGAGCGATTGTGTTTTCCATGTATGTCTTTAATGGACTTGTTTCAATGCGTAATTTGGTGAGAGAAAGTAAGTCGGCGTTTTTAACAGGTTATCAGATATTTAACTTTATAAATTGCTTTCTAAAAAAAATACTTGACAGGATTGGTATTGACCTCCGACAAACAGAGTGCGAAATTACTAAATTTTCCTGACAAATAATGATACAGTAAATCTTTAGTAAATACTTCGCTTTCGTAATGTCCAATATCACAGATCATTATATTATTTTCCGCATCAAAAAATTCATGATATTTATAATCAGCCGTTACAAAAACATCTGCATTAGCCCGCTTTGCATCGGATAACAGAAAACTTCCGGCTCCGCCACATACAGCAACCCGTTTAATCTTTTTTTCAAACGGAGCAGTGTATTTTACAACACCGGCATTCATCCGCGATTTTAACAACTGTAAAAAGTCATTCACTTCCATCGCTTCTGAAAGTTCCCCTATGGCCCCGGCTCCTACTTCCTGATTTTTATTTTCAAGTGCATGCATATAATAAGCAACTGCCTCATAAGGATGAACCTGATGTAAAACGGAAATAATCCTGGACTCCAAATGTGCAGGTAACATAACTTCGATCCGGTGCTCATTTACCTCTTCCAGATTTCCGGCTGTACCAATGAATGGATGCGCAGATTCATCAGGTAAAAATGTTCCGGTTCCTTCCAGTTTGAAGCTACAATTGTGATACTGTCCTATACTTCCAGCACCCGCTTCGAATAGCGCTTCCAAAACAGCCTGCGAATTTGCTTTTGGAGCAAAAAAAGTCAGCTTTTTCAGAAGCTGCGATTTTGGGGATAAGATCTTAACATTTTCCAGTCCGAGCCTTTCTGCTATTTTCCAGTTTACACCTTGTTTCACATGATCAAGGTTCGTGTGACTGGCATAAATGGCAATGTCATTTTTGATTGCTTTAATTACAGTTCTTTCAACATAATTACTGCCATTAAGTCTTTTCAGTCCTTTAAAAATAATGGGATGATGCGCAACTATAAGGTTACAGTTTTTATTTTTTGCTTCAGTAACTATTTCTTCTGTAACATCCAGGCTAAATAAAATGCCGGTAATTTCAGTTTCCGGACTTCCAACGAGTAATCCGGCGTTATCATAGCTTTCCTGATAGGATAGAGGCGCAAGTTTTTCCAGCACCCTGGTAATATCTTTAATTTGTGACATTTTTAACGAGTTACAACTATTTCATAATCAGAATGCTTCTGATTATTTCACATTTTATTTGCAAATAAATAACAATTTTAAAACCAAAAGTATTGCAATGGAAAATAAAAATACTAGTTTTGCACCACGTTAACCAGAAAGATGGTACAAACGAAACGGTTTGGTAGTTCAGTTGGTTAGAATACATGCCTGTCACGCATGGGGTCGCGGGTTCGAGTCCCGTCCAGACCGCCGAAAAAAAGCTCAGAGAAATCTGGGCTTTTTTTTATGAATTAGAGATTTAAGTTGGTTTGGATATATATATATGCCACACATGTAGTAGTCCGGGTAAGACGTTTCGCAGGTGCTACGATTGCCACGCAATTCAAGTCCCGCCGGATGGCCGTATCCCCAGACCGCCGAATAAAAGCTCAGAGAAATCTGGGCTTTTTTTATGCCTTAGATTTTTTCGTTACCTGGAAAATGCATGCCTGAAATAAATCAACTCGTAACGGATCGCCATTTAGCCTAATGCGGATGAACAGAGTTTCCTCCATAAGATTAGTTATAAAAAACCAGTACGATTTAATTTTTGCAGGATTATATATTTGAATCATCTTTCAAATACTGGAAGTAAAAAGAAGACTACTGATTTGGATTATTGTGATCCTATTAAAATGATATCCGAATTTATCTTCGAAGTCATATAATCCTTAAAATTCATGTGAATTTAATAAGCTCAATGCCAATATCTTTTGTAGTATTCGCTAATAATTTTTTCTTGCTGTTTTACAATTATTTGGGATTTGTAAGCTTGTTAGTATTCAAATTCCTTTTGAAAGTAAAACAATTACGATTAAACTCGATTTGAAGAATACAGATAAATTTTCTATTCAATAAATTTCGCTCTCAACAATAATATGTAAGGAATGAAAAATACAAATAATACTAAATTCTATTTACCGAAGTAGTCAGATAGAATAAATTATTTATTGGTCTTGGCGGAAGTTAGATTTTGGGGCAATATCAAAAAGCGTCTTGGAGCATTGTTGATTTGAACATGGATTGAAATTAGGTAACCATGTTGAATTGTCTTCGAATAAAAATACAAAAAATCCTGATTGGTATAATCCTAAAATTTTACCAACCAGGAATTAAATGTGATGCTGACGCTTCTCTATGAACGTATAAAATAACTGCTGTCTTCCTGTTGGTTTTTATCTCATCGATACGCTGCTTTTTGGTAACAATACCTCTCTTAATTTCAGAATATTATCTACTTCCAGCTTTTTAAAGATATTGGTCTTGATTGTACTGATTGTTGACATTTTTCTTCCCAACGTTTGTGCAATCAGGGATGTTTTCATGCCTTGGCTTAAATATTGCGCGATCTCGTATTCGCGGGATGTAAGGGAGATATTTTCTTCCTGGGAATCAATTTTTTCTACAAAATTTCCGTCCAGTATAATTTCTAATACATCATTGCAAATATACCTTTTTCCTTTTAAAACGTCTGTAATACAGTCAATTAACTCAGTTAGATTGTTTTGCTTTGACAAATATCCTTTAACGCCCGCCTTCAAATAATGGAAGCCCATTGATGTTCCCGGCTTTTCATCATAAAGTACAATTGCTGCCTTTGGATATTTCTTTTTTACAAGATTAATAAAATTAAGATTGTTACTATTGGAATCCTGGCTGATCCCTAAAATGATAAGATCTGGTTTTTGATCACGGTAGGATTCATAAAAAGTAACTATACTGTCAGATTCGAGTATTGTCGCCTCAGTAAAGTGATCTTTAATGAAAAAAACCAGTCCAGTGCGTAGAATGGGATGTTTGTCGATTAATGCAATTGTCATTGTGGTATGGTTTGTTGTGAATATTTTCAATATTTTGCAATCAAAAAAAGAATCAGTACTCCCGGCAAAGCCAGGAGTATGAAAGTTTAAACTCAACGTTATAAAATCGGTTTGAAATGCAGCTACAATTATGGTAGCTCTATTACAAGAAATGCTTATTGTTTTATTTTGCCCGCTATGGGATTAATTCTAATTTTTTATGTCAAACATAAATGACAATGATTTATCAAAAGGGTTTTTAATTGCTAATAAACTGACTGATATCGCCATATTGTTTGTAGCTGATGGCAAAAATACTATGAGTATTTTTTAAAAAATTGTACAAGGCGGCTACATTTTAAATTAGTGCAGTTTTTTTTACGTATTTATTAATACAGCTAAATACATAATATCTGTTTGGATGGGGAATGTTTTCTATTGATATAGAACAAATATAGGATTTGATTATTTATTATAGAATTAAAACTAATGACTTCCACTGCAATTTTACATGTAAATTAGCTTTGTCAAATATCTTTAAAGACCTCGTACCGCAGCATGACTTCTTCATTTAAAAAAAGGGTGTGTTCCTTAACAAATTCCGAATCCTCGCATTTTGTAATTTTCCCAATCTGGTTATAGGGAATCCGAATCGTAAATCTGTCATCGCTATCCTCTTTGTAAAAAACCAGTTTACATCTCATTCCGTCTTCCGTTAATTGTATATCGTCAATAGCATCATTATTAAAATACACCGGAGCAAAATTGGTTAGCTTGTCATGATAAAAATAATAATTGGCTAAAACCAGATAGTGTTTTGACCGATCGGAAAGATCCGAAATAATCTGATTAATGATAGCCAGCAGGTTTAAATCTACTTTTTCCATTTGCATATTTGATCCCCAGACCTTGATAAGATTTAATCTTAAATATTGTTGATAATCAATAGTTTGTATTTAAACCTGATAAAAGAATTATTCCCCGGAAGTACCAAACGGATGAAGTTGAAAAATAAAAGTGAAGAAGGGCATAAGGTATCTCCCAACTTCATCTCCCAAATAATTTATATCAATCACGGTTGTATAGTGCAGTCCATTTTTTAAGCCGCTTTTCTACATCCCGGGTCAGTTGTCCGGGTTTTAAACGCCATAACCAATTGTCTTTACTGGAACCAGGAATGTTCATTTTGCTGGTTTCGTCCAGATTTAATGCATCCTGAATCGGAAGCATCGCCGTTTTTACAACAGAAGAATAAATCATGGCTGCCATCACCTGATTTATATTGTTTTCATCCAGTTTGCGTCCTGCATATTCTTCCAGTCTTTTGCGCTTTTCCTCATCTATATCCTGTCTGAACCAGCCTTTTATTGTATTGTTGTCGTGTGTTCCTGTGTAACCGATAAAATTGGGTGTGAAATTATGCGGAATATGATCTGATTGTGGCATGTTATCCTCAAAAGCAAACTGCAGTACTTTCATGCCCGGCAAATTAAATTCATCCCGTAACCTGGAAACTGCGGCGCTATGTTCTCCAAGATCCTCAGCAACAAACGGTAATCCTCCCAACGCAGCTTCAACGGTTATGAAAAAAGCCGCATCCGGTCCAGGTTTCCATTCTCCGTTAACAGCGGTTTTCTCTCCGCCCGAAACTTCCCAATAATCGGCAAAAGCACGGAAATGATCCAGACGGACCACATCAAATAACTCAGTATTTTTGCGCAAACGAGCTATCCACCATTTATACTCCTGCTCTTTATTTGCTTCCCAGTTGAAAACCGGCATTCCCCAAAGCTGGCCATCTTCTGAAAAGGAATCGGGAGGTACGCCTGCAACTCCTGTCATTTTTCCGGTTTTATCTATGAGAAAAAGATTTGTATGTGCCCAAACATCGGCTGAATCATAGCTTACATAAAACGGAATATCTCCGAGTAGTTTAATATCCAGATTATTACAATATTTTCTGAGTGATTTCCATTGTTTGTCAAAAATGTACTGCACCCATTTTACAAACTGTATCTGATCAGCTTCAGCGTCTTCCAGATTTGTTAACGTTTCAGCATCCCGGAGCCTGAATTTTTCTTCCCATTCATACCATGGTTTGCATTCATTTAAGTTTTTCAAAACCATATAAATTGAAAAATCATCCAGCCATTCCTTATTATCTGTACAAAACTGTTCAAAGTTTTCTTTTGGAAACGAAATAGTATCCTCTGTAAAATTAGCATAAGCCATTTCAAGCAAATCTATTTTAACTCGCTCCGCTTTTTCGTAGTCTGTTTTACCATTCTGCGGTAAATAATATTCTTGCAAATTCGTATTTTCCAGTAAACCATCTTTAACGAGCACTTCCGGACTTATCAAAAGCGGATTTCCGGCCCGGCTTGATAAAGCACTGTATGGGGAGTTTCCCTGAGCGGCTTCTGTTGGATTTAGAGGAAGTAATTGCCATACTTTTTGGTTAGCACGGTTCAAAAAGTCAGCAAAAGCAAAGGCTTCGGGACCCATATCACCAATACCAAAATGCGAAGCCAGCGAAGTAATATGTACCAGAATCCCGGAATTTCGCTCGTTAGCCATTTTACTTCCTTGTAAAACTGCGACGGGGAAATTTTTAAACAGCTCAAAAGGTGAAAAATTGGAGGAATGTTCTGTTTTGTTTCCATCCAATATATTTTCCCACCCGGCATTCAGGCCTTTGGGAATAACAATCTGCGTATTTTTCCAATCCAGTTCGGATAAATCTTTTCCTTGTTTTTTACACAAACCAGCAGAATGTATAGGCACCGCTACAACCAGAAAAGTATTTTTATAACTACGTCCAAAAGCCAGAATATTATCCTTGTATATTCCCTTCACCTTCAGCGGAACATAATTGCCGTTTGAAAAAAGTGCATGATTTTCTTTCCGTAAACTGAAAAGCTGCTGTGTCAGCCAAAGTTTAATACACGCGTTGTTACGATCTTTCCAGAGGTTTTCCAAAAAGTTTTCCTGATCATTTTCAAGTTCAGTAAGCCATCGTTGTCTCTTTGCAAAATCAACCGGTCGCCTGTTATCAGGATCAACCAGGCTGAAATCCCACAATTCACAACCCTGATACACATCCGGTATACCCGGACAAGTAAACTTCAACAATAACTGCGCAAGTGAATTGACAATACCGTAATCGGCTATTTCACTTTGGAATTTTGAGAACTCTTTCCAGAAATCACTGTTTTTACTCATTATGGTATGTACAAACTCCTTCGTTCCGGTTTCGTAATCTTCGTTAGGTTGAGCCCAGCTGGAATTTGTTTTTGCTTCGCGTAAGGCTTTTTGCAAATATTCATCAAACCGATTGGCAAAGTCGTCCTCATCTTCGTCTGGCATGGGAAATGCTCCCAGTAACATTTGATAGATCAGATATTCATCATTGCTGTCTGGTGCGGACAACTTTTTCTTAAGTGGAGCATTGATCTCCTGCCATTTCTTAACGTTGTCAATCCAGTAATCAGGAAGTTCAGTGAGTACATTCAATCTTGCCCTCACATCTTCCCCGCGCTTGGTATCGTGTGTGGATGTAGCATTCAGCGAGAGGGGCCAGTCATTTTGGCGTTGTTTCATTTTTTTATGAAAATCCTCCATTGAAAGTCCAAAACTTTCAGGAGTATCGCCAACATCATTATGCCCAATGAAGCGCTCATAAGTATACATCAATGTATCTTCACCGCCTTTTGCCATAAGCGGACCAGTAAATTGCATACATCGCTGATAAAACTCTAATGCCCTTTCATTATATTCCTTATTACCCTCTTTTGTCTTTTCCAGTAAGGATTGCTCTATCAACCCGGCGGCTGCTGAAAGTTGGGGATGGATTTTCTTTACCTCATTAAAAATATTTTCCAATGCGGTAAACTCTTCATGATCAATTGGAAAACGGTTGCCATAATAGCGGTAAACCGGACAATGAATTAAAAATTCACCAATAGCGTTCCTGACGTTTTCTTTGCCGATTTCTTCGATATGTTCCTTCTCAGCGAGATTCAACTCTGCAAATAACTGAAATAAGTTTTCCAGTTCTCCGCCCATCTGGTCATATAGAATGTGCGATTTCTTTGTGAGCAATTGATTTTTTACGGGTAGTTTTTCTCCTTTTAATTCCTGATAAAAGTTTGTAAATGTTTGTTCACTTGTTTTATCAGTCAGTAAATTATTGACCATTGCCAGAAACTCATATCCGGTTGTGCCTTCAATTGGCCAGTTTTGAGGCAAATTTTCATCCTTTTCAAGAATTTTTTCAGCAACTATATAAGTATCATTGCCAGCCAGTTCCCGGATCTGGTTCAGGTACAACTCCGGATCATAAAGGCCATCAATATGGTCAATCCGCAATCCCTGAAAAACGCCTTGTTCAATCAGGGATTTAATAAGTGTATGGTATTCCTGAAAAACTTCTTCATTTTGAATATTAATACAAATGAGGTCGTTAACAGTAAAAAACCTCCGAAAGTTGATCTGGTGCTCTGTTTTTTGCCAGTGGCATAATTCATACGTTTGCAGATCAATTATCTCGGATAATTTTTCTTTGCTTTCATTTATTTCATCAAGTCTAACTTCAATGAGTTTTTTTATTGTTTCATTGTTGTACAGAGAAGCCAATTGTAATACAAGCTCATTCCATCTTTGGGAAAAAACCTGTGGTTCTTCCAATTCGTTAATTTCCTTGATTTGAGCCGAAATCTGAGCCATGGATTGGTTTTTAGTAAGCTCTTCCGAACTCAATATGGTAAGGTATGAACCTGAGTTAAGCGGGAAAGCCGATTCTTCATATTTGAGCACCAACCGGCCGGAAGCAAATTCAACCGTTACTTTATTGTTTTCCAAAGCTTCGTCCAAATCCGATTCCAGAAATGGAACCATGAGTTTTCCATGAAACAATCGGCTGTTCCAGGCAATGTCAAAAAACGATGCGTATACCGACTGCCTGCCTTTTTCGAAAATATCCATCAGCCAGGGATTTTCGGAACCAAAAGCCATGTGATTGGGGACAATATCCTGTAACCAGTCAATCTGATGTGTTTTTAAAGTTTTACTTATTTCAGACAGTTTTTCAAGTGTACCAATTTCCGGATCAATTTCATTGGGATTCACTCCATCATAACCGTGTGTGCTTCCGGATGTTGATTTAAAAACGGGAGAAGCATAAATGGTACTTATTCCTAACTTTTGTAAGTAAGGAATGATTTCTTCAAGATCTGTGAAAGTAAACGCTTTATGGAATTGTAAACGATACGTTGCAATTGGGTTATTCATACATGTTGGTGTAAATTGTAAACGATTCCGGCGGCAGCACCAGTGATAATTCTTCTGAGACTGACTCAGGTAAATCGGTTGGCCCGTTCCATTTTTTGTCAGATGATGCTAACAGTTTTGACCATACTGGTGCATAAACAGGAACCCGGATTTGCTGCGCTTTTCTTGAAAAATTCATCAGGCAGATAATATCCTGAATTTTATACTGCCGGTGTAAAATGATTATCTTCTGCTCTACATTACATTCCACAGATAATTCTTTTCTGTTTAAAACATGTATTGCCGGCTGCTGCTTTCTGATTTCAATTAGTTTGGTATAATAGCTGAGTAATGTTTTATGTGTTTCTTTATCAGTTAATTCCCATTGCAGTTTGGAATTAATGAAAGTTTCTTCGCCCATTGGATCGGGAGCTTGTCCTTCCCTATGAAATGCTTCGAACTCTTTCTTCCGGCCTTTCCTAACGGCTTCTGCAAGCTCAGGATCTGTGTGACTGACAAAATATTGGAACCTGTTTGTTTCGCCATATTCTTCTCCCATAAAAAGCATTGGAATGTAGGGACTTATGAAAACGGCTCCTGCCAATAGTTTTTGCATTTCCGGGCTAACCAGTTCGCTGGTGCGCTCTCCAAGCATACGGTTTCCTACCTGATCATGGTTTTGGGAGAATACAACAAACTGCTGTCCGGGATTGTCAGAAGCTTTAATTCCGAATCTCTTTTTACGATGATCCGAGTACTGTCCATCGTATACGTAGGCGTCCTGAAATGATTTTGCCAGAGATGTGATTCCGTCAAAATCTGAATAATATCCGGATCGTTCCTGTCCCGAACTGACCCTTAATGCATGATGGAATTCATCAATCCACTGGCTATCCATTCCATATCCGCCTTTATCAATCGCATTAATAAACCGCGTATCATTCAAGTCCAGTTCGGCGATCAGGTAATAGCGGCGGCCGGTTTCCTGCATCAGCTGGTCAACATGTTCTTTAATCTCTTTCAGAATATGAACCGGACTGAAATCCTTGATGGCATGAACCGCATCCATACGTAATGCATCAATATGGAAATCACGGAACCACATCAATGTATTTTCAATATAAAACTGCCTGACACCATCACACCACGAATCGTCGAAGTTTATTGCATTACCCCAGGGTGTATGGTATTTGTCTGTAAAATAAGGGCCAAAGCTTTCCAGATGGTTACCTTCCGGGCCAATATGATTGAATACAACATCCAGAATTACGGCCAGTCCTTTATCGTGGCATGTATCAACCAAATGCTGTAAACTCTCAGCTCCTCCGTACGAATTTTGAACACAAAACGGAAAAACCCCGTCATATCCCCAGTTACGGTCTCCGGAAAATTGCGCAACCGGCATAATTTCAATGGCCGTGACGCCAAGATCTATCAAATAATCAAGTTTATCTTCCAAACATGCGAAAGTACCTTTAGTCGTAAAGGTGCCTGTATGGAGCTCATATATGATAAAATTTTTCAACGGATGATTTTTCCAGTTTTGGTCCGACCATTCAAATGATGTGATGTCCATAGCCTGTGAAGCACCATGAACGCCATCCGGCTGTGATAAAGAAACAGGATCAGGAAACTGCTCGTTGCCGTCTAATATAAAACGATACAGTTCACCTGCTTTCAGGGCATTGGTTGTGAGCGTCCAATAGCCATGTTCTTTTCTTACTAACGGAATGCTTTGATCCAGGGACAGAATAACAATTTCGGCTTGTTGTACTTCTGGTGCCCATAAAACTACATTTGCCTGCCCTTTTTTATCGAAATTCACGCCAATGATCCGGGTGGCAATATTCACATTGTTCATATAATCAACCGGAATTTAGTTAGCTGCCGGTTGAAGTGATTGCAGATAAATACTATGCCAATCAGGAACAGGGGAATAGTAGAAAATTATTCCCTTTCTTTCAATTTCGTAGGTTAAAATGAATAACTAATGTAGAATCAATTGAATTAATTCCATGGAAAATTGATGATGAAAATTTGTTTGTAGAATATTTTGAATTCCATAAAATTCAATAAAGATCCTCTACATTATCACTTTGCCAGAATTCTTTTGTATTGACATCCATAATAGATATACGGGCGCCCTGTGATGCACCGGTATCCATATTCCATAAGTTCAAGGCATTGATCGGGACGGTAATAGCATATTTCGTGGTTGGAGTATGGCCAATGTAAATCTCCTTATAAAGTTTTAATCGTTTTGGGAAAAATAATGATTCAGTGTCCATTTTCTGATCCATGGCCAGTGCTGTTTCAAGGAGCGTTCTGTCGTTATTGAAATGAAAAGTAAAAGGTTCTTCGGTTACGCCTTTTATAGCTGTAAATCCTGCATGGACGAACAACCGGTTTTCTTCATCCAGATAATAGTCTTTGAAACCCTCAAAAAAAACGGAGTGCAAGCTTTTTCTTCCTGGCCGATTCCGGCGTAACTAGTGATAGTAGAACTGCCCTTATTTTCCAGCCAGGCCTGATCTGCCACATTTTCTGCAAGCCAGGAACCACACCAGATATCGTGATTACCACGAATGAAGGTACATGAGTAATGCCTGGAAAGATTCATGAGATAATCAATAACCTGATAAGACTCAGGCCAGCCGTCAACATAATCCCCCAGAAAGATCAATTGATCATATTGACCGATACCAGCTTTTTCTATCACTTGTTTCAGCGCTTTGTATGCTCCGTGAATATCTCCTAACACCCAGGTTTTTGATTTCATTGTATCAGACCTTTTCATGAATTGTATTGTAAGACAGTATTGCTTCTGCTATCATACAAAATCTCGTTCCTTTCATCAATTTGATGGCTGACGATTGCTGATAGTAATACGAAAGAATTCGACATAAAATCTCCTTAAAATACGGCGGAGTCAATATTAAAAATAAGGAAAATTCACAAACCTATCCGATTCCAAAATGTGCTCACATGCATACTATTCCATTGATACGTTGGGGAGTAATATTATTAAAGTATTGGAAGGATAAAAGAGATACTAATGTAAAATATATTTGCCACCAAGTTACCGGGACACCAAGTATCAACCTTGAATTTGTGCGGTGGTAACTCGTTGGCAATAAGCATTTTACTTTGTAAACCCAAAATCCTGCGAATTCAATAAACCAGCCGGCACATTTAATTTACCCGTTTTAGCGTCAATCAGGCCGTTCTGCTCTTCTTCAATGTTGGTAGCCTGCGTATAAATATCACCTGCTACTGGCCTTTTTCGCAATTCGTCCTTGAATGATTTTATTAAAGTCGCTCTTGCGTCATCATTTTGTGGGCCGCCATAATTGGCAAAACCAAAACCTCCCCATTCACTAACGATCAATGGAACCTGTTTGCGGAAAAAGTATGGGTCGCCTACCACCAGCGGAAACGCAGCAACGGTATCCAGTTTTCCAGCCGACAGATCGTCCAGCATCTGGTTCCATCTGTGAGGGTCTGCGGTATACAAATGGGCTGTTAACAAATCTGATTTGAGACTTCCTTCATACGAAATATGCTGCCAGCCATCATTGTCAACCACCAGAAACTGCGGATAAGCAATTTGCATATAATGGTAAGTGTCCATAATGTACTGCCTTGTTTCGGGATTGGTAGCAATATCCTGTGCGCCCCAGTCTTCGTTATACAAACTCCAGATAATAACCGAAGGATGTGTTCCGATCAGCGCCAGCATTCTTAATAATTCGTTTCGGTGATTGTCCCGGCTTTTCATACTCGACTGATGCGGGCTTGGTACTTCAACCCAAAGAAGCATTCCTATTTTATCAGCCAGTTTATAGATACGCGGATCGACCCCGGAAATATGGATCCTTACCAGATTACAGCCCAAATCTTTCATGGCATACATATGCCTCTTTATTTCTTCGTAAGAAGATGCACCTGGCTGATATAGAATACCATCCATATAAACAGGTTCATGGTTCAGGTATAAACAGCTTCCATGCGCTTCAATTTTCCTAAGCCCAAACCCGGTTTCTATTTCTGCTATATAACCATCTTTATCAATGAGCTGCGCTACAAGGCGATATAAAGCAGGGGATTGTGGAGACCAGTATTTTGCGTCAGGGATTTTCATTACCAGCCGTTGCGATTTTTGCCCGGAATGCAAAACTATTGGAAATTCGTCTTCTGCAATCGGATTAGGATTACCGGATTTGTCATCATAAACTTTCAAATGGATTTTGTATGAACCAGGATCTTGTATACGTGTAGTCAGGTTAAAACGTACCAGGTTATCCTCAATAATACTAATAACACCAACCCTCGAGCGTAAACGGTTTCTCTCCACCGTTTCGAGCCAGATACTTCTTACCGCACCCGTGTAAGTCTGATACCAGATACCTCCACGTTTATAAACACGTGATTCCTGTTTGCCGCGCGTAAGATCCGCATCCATAGAACTGGCGATCCTGACTGTTATTCTATTAACCGGGAGCAGGATTTTTTTCATCCAGTTCGTACGAAAAGGAAGTATACTCACCTGTATGCACTTCTTCACCTTCAATGGTAGTTAGCGGAAAACCATTTAGCCAAACCTGTGTTTCATATCCGCAGGCTCCAAAAGAGAGCTGAAAAAGCGAACCCGGATCTTGTGGATCAGCCTCAAGCTGAGGAAGATCAAAATTCCGTTCGTACCAAACCACCACTTTGTCCTGCCAGGACTCAGATTTTATTGCCTGTGATATATGAGTCTCCACACTTCCCGGCCAGTGTGCAATTTGTTCATAGTCATGTTTTATAAACCATTTTTCCTGTAAACCATTGTCGTGAATATCATGTGAAAACCTCCATTCTCCGTCGAGCAGCAAGTATTCATTTGGACGGATTACCGCACGTGGTAATGGATAAACATAATTTTCATTGTCAACTAATTCTTCCTTCGATTTAGAAAACCCGTAATTTGGATGTATTGCCACTGTGGTCATGAGTTACTTATACTTAAATAATACGCCTTTACGGTTACATAAAAAACAATCATTCCATGTACCTGCATATTACAAATAAAAAGGCCGCTGTGTGCGACCTTTAAGAAATAATATAACATGTTAATTTATCAATACCGAACGAAGTTTTACCTCCGGGTGTCAAACATTTCGATGGTTTAACCTTGAATCAATTATTTAACCATTAAGGAATTAAGGTTATTTAGGTTTAGAGTTGCAGGATAAACATTGATGGATTAAGCGTTCGACTTACATGTCAAAGCATTAACAATTAAACCTTAATAATTTAAACTCCTGCTTCCCGTTTATTTCTGGCATTTTTGGAAATTAATATCCAGCCAAGTACAAGTACTGCGGCTATTCCACTTATTGCTACAATGGCTGTATAGGAATCCGCTTCCTTTTGAGGAACATACACAACCCCGTTTTTATCAGCAATCGCCGGTTCACTTACGTATCGTCCATGTTTTGGAATAGCCTGGTCTTTAAACTCTTCGGCAAGTTCTTCTAATTCCAGCAGCATTTCATTCCCGCTCATGGGCTTACCATGTCCGGCAGCGACGATTTCAGGTTCAAGGGCAGCAAGGATCTGTACTGATTCTTCTGCCTGTGCCCAGTCGTAAGTAAAATATTTCGGAGGGCCGCTTATGACCTGATATTGTAAAATAACCGACAGAGCAGATTCCTGCCGGGTGGTAACAAACGCATCTCCTGCTATAAGTATTTTATCCTTTTCCCGCCATAAACTTATATGGCCGGGAGCATGGCCTGGAGTGTGTATATAACGCCAGTCGGGCAAGCCGGGAACGCTGGAGTCTTTCGGTAATGATTTGATATGCCTTTTAATATCAATGGGTTCGTTGGGATAAAAATCTGCAAGAAAACTCATTGCACCACCTCCGACTGTTGAATCCGGAGGTGGATACGATGATTTTCCTGTTAGATATGGCAACTCCAGATAATGTGCATAAATTGGAATCTGCCACCACTCTGCCAGTTGTGCTACCGAACCGACATGATCAAAATGGCCGTGTGTAAGAATAATTGCTTCCGGGTGATTTTGTTCACCAAAAGCTCAACCGCCATATTTTTGATTTTTGAGTAAGATGATTTAAATCCAGTATCAAGTAACACCCAGGAGTAATCTTCTTCATCCTGAATCATATAAATGTTTACAAGTATATCTTTCAGTCCCCAAACACCCGGTGCTACTTCAAAATAATCACTAACGGTTCGCTTACCTTTCATAGTTAAATGTATTCATAGTTAAAATACGTTAGGCTAAGTGTAACTAGTCAAGTAATGTTTGCTTTCAATTACTATTCATTTTGTAATATACCAAAAAATGAATAATTAGTACTATTCTGAACCGTGCGGCATGCTGACCTGTACCTTGCGAACCACTAAATAATTCTAGTCATTCGGTTTGCGTGGATTTGCAGTTGTGTCACTACTGTTTGTTGTTCCTGTTGAATTAGGAGTTTTGCTTGTAGTGTCTGCCTTCATCTCGGTAGTGCTTTTGTTTGTTGTATCCATAGCCATTCCTGGTTTTTTACCTTTGATCAGTGTGTCTTCGGAAGGATTCCCGGTTGATGGGGTACTTGGCTGTGAATTGAGCGGAGTAGACGGAGTCGTTGTTGTTTGAGCGTACGTGATGCCTGACACAAATAGGAGTGCTGGTAAGGCAATCTTTGTAAGATTTTTCATATTGTGACTTATTTAGTTGATATTGAGTTATATCAGAATTTGTGGTATCAAAATTTGTTCCAGTTTCAGCTCAAATCCTGCTTATACGAAAGCCGCTTCGCTGACTTTAGATAATTTGTGATCAAAATCCCTGCAATTATTCAAATTTTAACGTCCTAACTATACGGACTGGATAATATGTAAAAAATTGATTCATAGTTTATTGTAGATATTTTGCTCCGTATATCCACAAGTGTAGTATAATTCTTCAAAATGGGCTATTCTTAACTATTTAAACGTATAAGGCAAGAGTTAGTTGGTTTTAAGGGATTTTTGTACTGATTGTATGAAAACTGGTTCCTGAATTTTCAGGTTCTGGCATCTTTTTGGTATTAAAATTTATACCTCTCGTCAAAAATCAATATGCCGAGCAATACTAAAAGAATAAGCCACATGAAGAAAAAGGTAAGTTCTGTGCTGGAAAAGGCACCAATAGGAGATTTCGACCCTGATTGGATACCAATGCTTGCAACATTAACGGATGCTCCCTTTGAAAATGAGGGCTGGGAATATGAAGTCAAATGGGATGGTTACCGGGCGCTTGCATTCGTTAATGAAGAGGATTCCCAGCTAAAATCAAGAAATAATATTTCCTTTAACCGCAAATTTCCACCGGTTCTGGAAGCTATTAAAAAGTGGAATGTTCATGCAGTTGTTGACGGGGAAATAGTCGTTGTAAACAAAAACGGAATTGCCGATTTCGGCTCCTTACAAAACTGGCGGAGTGAATCAGACGGCGAACTGTTATTTTATGTTTTTGATATTTTATGGATGGAAGGGAAAATCCTGACAGGAATACCACTTTCGGAAAGAAAAGCTTTACTAAAAAGCATTCTGCCAAAAAACAGTATAATCCGAAGCGGTTATAGTGTAAAATCCGATGGAATTAGTTTTTTTGAAGCGGCAAAAAAGTTAGGTCTGGAAGGAATCATGGCCAAACGGTCAGATAGTAATTATCTGCCTGGTGTCCGCACAAAGGATTGGCTGAAAATAAAGATACAAAAGCGCCAGGAAGTCATTATTGTCGGTTATACAAGAAACGAAGGCACATCAAAACTTTTCAGTTCACTTTTGCTCGGCGTTTATAACAATAATATACTGGAATATGCAGGAAAAGTAGGTACAGGATTTAAAGACAAACAGCAAAAAGAGCTCCTGAAAATTTTCGAAACACTGATTATAAGCAGCAGCCCATTTACTGCAAAATCTGCTTACAATAGGTTCGAGCGTTTTCGGGGCAGTTTATCCGGTTCCGGTATCGTATGGATAAAGCCGGTAATTGTTTGTGAAGTACATTTTTCCGAAGTTACGACAGACGGTGTTTTCCGTCATCCATCATTTGTCGGGCTCAGAGAAGACAAGCAGGCAAAAGAAGTAATTATAGAAACGGAAGCCGGCATTGATTCCATAAATCTTCTATATTGATAATGACATACCAGTTCGTTTTTCTCTGCCTGGCCTTAGCGAAAGCCCTGAAAAGCCATTGGTAGTATATTTATTCACTTACTGATCAAAGACGATTCCACTGCAATTCATAAGGTTTTTCAGGAGTAGAATATTTTGCTGTCTATTGACCTTAACTTACAAACAATTATTGACGGGTTAAAGAAGGCCAGGAAATTATAAACTGGTTAATGATCAGCTACATATCGTGATATTAAACGTAATGTTATTTAGTGTTGATTATAATGATTAACTTACAATGTCAGTATTTCTTCTTATTCAGCAGGCAAAAAATTAGCATCAGCTTGTAGACTGGGTTAATAAAATTACCTATCTCTATTGATAACATTTTACTATCAACCCTTCATAATCATGATTAAGAAAGAAAAGTTTTTTATTGTGGCTATTGGCTTTTCGTCGGGAGGAGCAAGTGATCTGCATGATTTTTTCAGTCAGATTCCACCTAATCCAAATGTAGCATTTGTTATAATCCAGCACCTATGGCGGCATACTGAAAGCATCGCGGATATTTTACTGGCCAAACATACACACATGCCGGTCAGTTGGGCAACAGACCATCATCTGGTAGAGCCAAATCATATTTATATGCTTCCGGTGAACAAATTTATGACCATTGAAAACGGATATCTTGAAACTTATAGCAGGAATCCGCTGGATAAAAGTAATTGGGCAATTAATATTTTCTTTAAATCTATGGCAGAGCATGTAAAAGCGATGGGGGTTGGAATTATCCTTTCAGGAGCCGGATCGGACGGAGCTTTGGGAGCAGTGAGCATGTATGAGCAAGATGGAATGATCATGGTGCAGGATCCGGAAACTGCACTCTTTGTAGGTATGCCTAATGCGGTGATCCTTAAAGATCATCCGTTTAAAATACTTTCACCGAAAAACCTGGCGAATGCGCTAATGACGTTTTTAGACTTACAACTGATAGGTTAATATTAATTTTGGCCCTGTATTAAAAAACCTTTTTGCTTCTGAGCAGTATCATGAGCCTAAAAATAAGTTGATCAATTGGTGCCAATTTATAAATTAGGAAGATATCAGAGTTTTCGGGCATGTTTGAAATGCGACAGAATTTTATCAAATCTACTTCTTTGTTTTAATCAGAATGTGTTAATATTGCCGTGATAAATATTTTAATGCTTAAGTGCATTTGAATTGTTTATAGGTAAAATAAATTTTATATTTTGTCTGTATATTCATATTTGCAGTTCGTGTAAAATTTTTAACTGCGAATTATTTTTTTAATTGAAATAGTATTAATTGATCGGATGCACTCGCCTGTTATTTTCGGAATGCTTGTAAAAATATTCTGAATTTCGGATACGGCTTGTTTGCATTTCGAACAAACAGCACACTAAAATTAAATATAAAAAACGAGGTTAATTCGGGATTGAACCCCTGTTCCTTTATTGGCATATTTAGTCAATATGGTGCTTCAAAATGTTTAAAAAATGTCAAAAGGAAAGAAAATACAATCTTCGGATTTACCGGTTCCCATTGTTGCGATTGGTGCTTCGGCAGGAGGTTTGGAAGCAATTTCAGAGATCTTAGAGAATCTCTCGCCAACAACAGGATTAGCTTACGTATACATCCAGCATCTTTCACCAAATTTTGAAAGCCAGCTTTCCAATATTTTAGGAAGAGTTACTGATATGCCCGTTAAGGAAGCTGAGCATATGCTTCGTATTTTGCCCGATCATGTATATATTATTCCTCCTAATAAAGATATGGAGGTAATTGACGGCGTTTTAACCCTGATGGAACGGCGACCGCAACCGGAAGTCCATTTGCCTATCGATCAGTTTTTTCTGTCGTTATCAGAGCGTCAAAAAGATGGAGCCATAGCCATATTATTATCAGGTATGGGACATGACGGAATACTGGGGATGAAAGCAATCAAAGTTGCGGGTGGAATTACCATAGTCCAGGATGAAAGTGCCAAATATCAAAGTATGCCAAAATCGGCCATAGCCGAAGATGTAGTAGATCTGGTGCTTTCACCGGGTGAAATTGCGAGCGAACTGGAAAGGCTGAGCGGTAAAGCCGAAATTTTCAGGTTAACTGCCATTGCCGAAAAAGAACAGGCTGACGAGAGCGCCGATCAGGACCTGAGCAACATACTCCAGTATCTGAAAACGGCAATCGGAGTGGATTTCGACCATTATAAGGTGACCACAATCAGGAGACGGGTAGTGCGAAGGATGCTGCTTTATAAACTGGAAACACTTAAAGATTATATTGAATACATTAAATCAAATCCTGGTGAAGCACACGTACTTTATGGCGATCTGCTAATTAATGTTACTAATTTTTTCAGAGATAGTAATACGATGGACTATCTGAAAAAGGAACTGTTTCCACAGCTGATTAAGAATAAATCCCTCAATGAACCCATGCGTATCTGGATTGCCGGTTGTTCAACGGGGCAGGAAGCGTATTCGCTGGCAATTATTTTACTCGAAATACTGGGAGACCGTGCCTCAACTATGCCGATCCAGATATTTGCGAGCGACCTGAGCGAAGTAGCTATTACGAGGGCACGGCTCGGCACTTATGGATTAAGCGAAGTTCAGGATGTTTCATCAAAAAGGTTACAGCGTTTCTTTGTTAAAGTAGACGATCATTACAGGATCATAAAGGAAGTCAGGGATATGTGCGTATTTGCTCCGCATAACGTGCTCCGTGATCCGCCTTTTTCCAGACTGGATATGATCAGTTGCCGGAACCTGCTGATTTATCTTGATACTATTTTACAGCAGAAAGTAATCGCTACTTTTCATTATGCTTTGAATCCCGGCGGTATTTTACTTTTGGGCAAATCGGAAGCGGTGAGCAGCTCGCCTTCTCTTTTTACACAGATTGATAAAAATCATAAAATATTTACAAGAAGAAATGTAGCTTCCAGCAGTACATCTTTCGAATTGAGGCCGCGCCTGTTTGGGTCCATGCAGGAAAAGCATGATTTTAAGAGAAACGAATCTAAAATTATGCCCGTGGCACCTGGAAATGAGTTGGATAAGATGGTTGACAGCCTTCTTTTAAATAAATATGTGCCGGTCAGTATCGTGGTGGATCTTGAATTAGAAATACTTCAGTTCAGGGGAGCGACGGGATTATTTTTAGAGCCTTCGCCAGGAAAACCAAGTTTCAATCTGCTCAAAATGGCAAGGCCGACCCTGGTTTTTGAACTCAGGAATATCATTCATAAAGCCCATAAATCAGGTAAACCGGTAAGAAAAACGGGCCTTGAAATCAAGATCAAAGATGAAACGCATCAGGTAGAGATTGAAGCAGTCCCGCTATTTTATGCCAATGAGCAGAATTTGTTTTTGATACTTTTTGATGAAGTAACACATCATTTTGTATCTAAAAAAATTCATCCAATGCACGTGACCAGCGCATTAAAGGATTAGAGATCGAGCTTTCTACGCTCAGGGAAGATATGCACGCGATCCTGGAAGAACAGGAAGCCGGAAATGAAGAGCTGCAATCCGCTAATGAAGAAATTTTAAGCAGCAATGAAGAGCTTCAAAGTATTAATGAAGAGCTTGAAACGAGTAAGGAAGAAATTGAGTCTACCAATGAAGAGCTGCTGACCATTAACCAGGAACTTCAGGTACGCAACGACCAGCTTTCTGAGGCTTATGGTTACTCAGAGGCAATTTTGGGCACAATAAATGAAGCGACACTGATACTGGACAGAGACCTGCGTGTGAAAAGTGCAAACAAAGCATTTTACAAGATTTTCCGGGTTTCAGAAAAAGCCACAGAAGGACGCATGCTTTATGAGCTCGATAACCGGCAATGGGATATGCCTCATATCCGTAAAATGCTCGAAGATGTAATTATACATAATGTTGATATCAAAGCTTTTGAAGAAAAACTGAACTTTACAGAAATTGGTGAAAAAGTAATGCTTCTTCATGCACGGAAAGTAGTTCAGCATCAGCGCCAGGAAGCTATTTTGCTTGTTATTGAGGATATTACTGAACACAGAAAAGTACAAAGCCTGCTTAAAGAACGGCAATTATGGTTTGAAGACCTGATTGAAAATGCACCTGCACTGATATGGGTTTCTTCGGTAAAAGGAAAAGTAAGTTTTTTAAACAAAGCCTGGCGGGATTTTACAGGGCAGAGTTTAGGTGACAAGGAAAGCATCGAAATTGGAAAGTTTATTCATGCCGATGAGAAATCCGATTACCTGAACCTGTATTTCAGCAGTTTTACGAACCGTGAATCTTTTAATTTTGAATACAGGCTCATGCGTGCTGACGGAGAATACCGCTGGATGATGGAAAACGCCAAGCCTACGTTTAACCCAGACGGTGAATTTACCGGTTTTATAGGAACCTGTACAGAAGTTCACATTCAAAAGACGCTGACACAGCAACTCAATACACATGTAGACCAGCGTACGAGAGAGCTAAAAAAGGCAAATGTAGAACTTGAAAAAGCCAATAAAGAACTGATTCAGACGGCACACCGCTTACAGAGTGTTTTGAACGGAGTACCAGCCGCTATTACATTACTTGAAGTCGTTAAGGATTCACCCGAAGGCCAAGTAACTGATTTTACTACTTCGGTTTATAATCAAACCGCATTGGATCTGACGGGCCAGAATAACGAAGATATTACATCCAAAACATTGCTGGAAGCACAGCCGGAAATGCGTGAGCAGGAATTGTTTGATCTGTATGCACAGGTACTCGCAACCGGAGAATCGGCATATCGGGAAGTTCATAACCTGCGGCAGCCTAATGATTGTTTTGCTTTTTTGTAACACGCCAGGTTGACCAGACTGGCGTGGTTGTGAGCATACTGGACATTTCCCAGCGTAAAGCAGCAGAGCTCGAACTGACAAATACTATAGGAAGCCTTCAGGCAGTTCTGGATAGTTTTCCGGGAGCAATTGGTTTCTTGAAGGCCGTTTCGCACGGAAATTCAGATGATTTCGAGGTAGTGGTGTGCAACTTGAATTATGCCGCATTATTTCAGATGTCGGTGGAGCAAATCATTGGAAAATACGCCAGCGAGCTTTATCCTTCCGAACTTCAGCAAACGATAAAAGAGGTACTCGAAACCGGGAAACCTTTTTATGAGGAAAATTTTAACGCAACCGAAAATAAATGGATCGGGCTGTCTGTTACGCGCCACGACCATGGCCTTGTAATAACAGCCTTGGATATAACAGTGCTAAAAGAAGCTGAGAACCAGCATGCACTCTGGATGCAGGAACTGATTGGTTCGAACCAAATGCTGCAATCTCTCGACAATATGCGTGAATACAGCCTGAAAAGGGGAGAATTCCTGAGATCAACATCCCATGACCTGCGTGGAAGTTTTGGTATCATTATGGGAGCTACGGCCCTGTTGGATATCATGGATACGGAAGAGGAGCGCACTCGTACTTTATCCATGATACAGCGTAACCTCAGACAGGTAGCCAGCATGATGAACCAGTTACTGGATTTGTCCAGGCTTGAAACCGGGCAGGAAACATTACAGATTACTCAGTTTGATGCTGCCGAAATGCTGACCCAACTTGTTCAGAGTATCACACCTATGGCAAATGACAAGGGGTTATGGCTCCGTTTCGATGGGCCTCAAAGTCTTTGGATCACAGGGGATATTGTGAAGGTGCAACGGATTGCGCAAAATCTTATCGTAAATGCAATTAAATATATCCAGAAAGGGGGAGTAACTGTAAGCTGGGGTTCGGAAGATACAGAAGAATCCAATGCACCTCGCTGGCAGTTTATCGTGGAAGACACCGGAATGGGGATTTCATCGGTTCTTATTGAAAAGTTAACCAATAATTCTGAAAAAACCGGTTTGCAGGAACCTGTGTTGCATATTCATGAGGAGAATTCAAAATTAAAATCTTCAAATTCTTCCTCTGGAGAGGGTATTGGTCTGTTTATTGTAAAAAGATTATGTGAGCTCATTCAGGCAAATATTGAAATAACCAGCAGGCCTGGTGAAGGAACTAAGTTCGTCATAAGTTTA
Source organism: Dyadobacter sp. NIV53 (assembly GCF_019711195.1). NCBI lineage: Bacteria > Pseudomonadati > Bacteroidota > Cytophagia > Cytophagales > Spirosomataceae > Dyadobacter > Dyadobacter sp. NIV53. The sequence goes on along the minus strand of NZ_CP081299.1, from coordinate 1,469,121 downwards.
CCAACATATTACAATGAACACTAAAACTTAGAATACGCGAAAATTTTACTCAACTTATATAATGGAAAGGAAGGAAATATACATTGTTGACGATTCTGATGATTACCGGTTTCTCATTCAGCAGGTTTTTAATAAATTCCTACCACAGTACTTTGTACGGTTTTTTTCTGGAGGGGAAATTGTTTTGAAGCAGCTTTTATTGCTGGAAGAGGGTTCTGTAGACAAACCACCATCTCTGATTCTGATGGATCTGAATATGCCCGAAATGAGCGGTTATCAGACATTAAAACAGATTAAAGATCCGGTAAATGAGGATTTTAATTTTGTTAGCCTGATTCCGATCGTGATGATGAGCAATGACGAAACACCAGATGAAGTATCAGCCTGTTACGGAGCAGGAGCCAACGCTTTTCTTAAAAAACCTATTGAGTTCGAACACCTGAAAGAGCTTTTAAATTCAGTTTGCTATTTTTGGCTTCAGATAAATCAAGTGCCGGAATTGATAGGCAGGTAAACAAATAATGAGTTGTTAAATCAACTAAGATGATAGATACAGAAATTGAAAAGATTAAAAAACATAATTTCCGGAACGGTAAAATTTTACTGGTAGAAGATAATCCGGATCAGACTGAAATTATCAAATTGGCAATAAAGGAATGTATTCCTGAGGTTGAACTAATCATTGCCAATGATCCTGTCCAGGCTCTGATGTTGCTGGATGAAATGCTTGCATTAAAGGTTGCTTTGCCGAAATTGATACTGCTGGATTTATATTTGCCGGAAAAGGAAGATGGCTGGCAGGTTTTAAAATGGATAAAGGAGCATACGTCATCAATAAAGATGCTTCCTGTTATCATTTTAAGCGGTTCCGAGGATCAGGAAGATATTCGTGAAGCTTATTCCAATGGAGGCAGTGCATATACAGTTAAGCCGTTGAATTATGCGTCCTGGCTGGATTATTTTAACAATATCCGTAAACACTGGATGGAAACTGTAATACTTCCATATTAAAACAATTTAAACAACATATTTTTTTATTCTTTTTTTCAAAATTGAACACACATGAGCGATAAAAAAGAATTATACATTGTTGACGATTCTGCCGATCACAGGTTTCTGGTACAAAGCATTTTTACAAAATTTTTGCCAGAGTATCCTGTCAGGTTCTTTACCGGCGGAGAAGATTTATACAATTTTCTGATTTTACAGTCAGGAGATGACTATAACGGAAATTATCCCGGACTGATCGTTCTTGACCTGCGAATGCCATTATTTAATGGCTATGAATTGCTTAAATTACTTCGGAAAACGCCTGATAACAAACATATACAATGGAAAACGCTGCCAATAATTATTATGACAGGCGATGAAACACCTCAGGATGTGACATTATGTTACCAGGCAGGTGCAAACTCGTTTTTGACGAAACCCATTGAATTTCAGGATTTGCGCACAACGCTTGAAACGATCTGTCATTACTGGCTTGATTTTAATCGGTTGCCATCAGCGAAGGAGGCAGAAAAAATTAATGATACCACTATCATTTGATGTAATATCACGAATTCAAAGTAAATTTTACATTGGGTTTATTCCTTCATATTGTCTTTCACTGAGCGGGATATTACTTTTTCCACCAATTCAGTTGTATTTTTGCGGAATACAATACCTAAAACAATCACGACTACGAAGAAGGCAAGGAGGATCAGATAACCCAGATAATCACTATTCAGCCCCCGGTTAATCAATTGCCCGATCAGCAATAAAAATGTTACTACAACGGCGAAAACTACTACGAAAATTAACACGTAAAATACCCCGGTAGCCGGAATCTGGCCTATTCGTTTACCTGCTTCTTTTGCAAGCGCATCAAATTTGTCATCAATGAAGCGGATGATCATTTGCATGAGATTCTCTGCTTCTTCCCGTTCAGGTACAACAGTGTCAGCATCCGGATCAGCGGCTCTTGCAAAAGCAGTTGCCGCTTTGTCCTCTACTTCTTCCCGTACAATCAGTACTGCATGTTCATTCGGAGATATGGCTGTTCCGTCTACTTTGGCATAGACTTTTGTAAATTCAGCTCCAAAATATAAAATAATTGAGGAATAATACACCCAGGTAAGCAGTATCACAATCGAAGCAGATGCCCCATAGGTTGCCCCTAAATCCTGTTGTCCCAGATAAAAACTGATACCGAATTTTCCGATTGCAAAAAGTATTGCAGTAAATGCAGCGCCAACCATACATTCTTTCCAACGGACGTGCCCGTCAGGTAGCACTTTGAAAATAACTGTAAATAATGCGGTGATAATAAATAGTACGAGTGCAATGTTCAGACCGGCAAAGATTATAACCGAAACTTCTGAAAAGTAACGTTCCAGCCGGCTGCTTAACAAATCAACCACGGTATTTACACCAAGAGAAACAATGAGTAAAAATCCTAAGGTAAGGATCAGCGAAAAGGACAACAACCTGTTTTTCAGGTATTGCAACCAGCTTTTCTTTGGTTTTGACTTAATAGCCCAGATATAATTGATGGAATCCTGTATTTCGGCAAAAACCCCCGTTGCTCCAATAATAAGCGTAACTATACCAATAACCGACGCTATACCAGACTTATCAGAGATAGCTGCATTTTTAATAAGTTCCTGAAGCTGTATTGCTGCTTCATTACCAACCAGTCCCCGGATCTGACCAAAAAGGTCTCCCTGAAAAGCATCGCGTCCATACACAAGGCTAACTATGGATATGATTACCAGTAGTAAAGGAGCCAGGGAAAATATTGTATAATAGGACAGTGCGGCACTTAATTTCAGGCCGTTATCGTTCATGAATTCTGTGAAACTGTCCTTAACAAGAGTGAAAGTAAATTTGACTTTATTCATAACGGGATTTATTATTGGCTTAACGTAGTTTGTTATACCCTACAAATTTTTATGCCAACCACCATTTAGTTAAGGTTCAGCCCTAATGCCAAGCCGACGTACGGTTTTCCCTGATATTGCCAGTAACTCCGGTTTTTATCTATCAGGTGATCCAGTGCGGCTGCAATTCCAAATGTAAACTTATCAACACCCATAATGACAGCTATTCCTTTTGACCATACAAATCCTTCGTATTCAATTGCAATCTGGTTATTGGTTACAAAGGGATTCATTGCTGTCGTGCCAATTCCTGTAATAATACCAGCTGAAATTCCGTAATGGGTAATTTTTTGACTAAGTATCCCTATTGGGTTTTTGTCGTAAGACAAGCTGTAAGTGTCATTTCTGTATCCTACGTATACCGTTCCGTTCAGGCTGTTGTTAAGCTGACTTGGGAAAGAAGATACGGAAGGGCGGAATTTGAGCGGAATCGTCAGGATATCAATATCAAAGCTATTCTGCTGGTATTTGTTTGTACGGATTGTTTTGGTGGAAGTTTTTTGCGGATAAGTAAGCTTGGGAATAGAGGCAGCATTGAGTGACAATCGTTGCCAGCCTTTTGCCAATGCATATACAACTATGGAATCGTTCGTATTCTCGATATAAACCGATTGTTTTTTACCATTTACCTTTGACGTATATATACCATCTTCAAATTTAAATTTCGGGCTGTCTTTGATGCTTTTGCAGCTGCTGAAAGTAAAAAGAAAAGCAATTAAGAAAAGTTGGAAATATATAAGCTGAAATTTAGATTTTCTATGATAAAATGAGGTAGGTAGAGAAAGAGCCATAAAATCGAAAGTTAATTTTGGTTGTTGAGATGGAAAATGTAATCGAATATATTTGAAATAAAATTGTAGATGATTTTGCACGAAAATCTGAATTTATAAGCTATTAGTTCTGATTTTTAATTTTTGCAACTTATACATTTCCCCCATACTACACAGAAAAGATAGTTTGCGACATGTTGCCGAATACATAATTTTAACTGAAAATTAATGATTTGCGTAAGGGTTTATATGATTAAAAGGAGACTTTTGTGTTGTTAGCAATATGAAATTCTAAAACCGTACCATTATCAGTTAAGAGTGTGTTGGGATATTGAAAATATTAGGGATCGTATCAACTTTGTTGTGACCAAACTTCAAAGATGTGAACAAACAGTTTTTGGAACTGACCGATCCCCAATGGGAGGCAATTTTACCATTTTTTAATTTAAAAAGAAAAAGAAAATTAGATCTTAGGCAGGTGATGAATGCCTTACTTTATGTAGTCCGAACTGGTTGTCAGTGGAGAAACCTTCCTGCTCAATGGCCAAATTGGCAAGCTGTTTACTATTATTTTGACAAGTGGAAACGTAATGGATTATTTGAAAGGATCAACCGCGTCGTTAATCAACTGGATAGAAAAAATCAAGAAAGAGAAGAATATCCTTCCATATTTTGCATTGATAGTCAAAGTGTTAAACTGTCACCAGGAATTTTTGAAGATCGTGGAATTGATGCAAACAAAAAAGTTAACGGGCGTAAAAGACAGTTACTTGTTGACAGCGGTGGTCGCCTTTGGGCTGCCCATGTCCACGCAGGTAATATTGGAGATGGACCAGCAGCTCTAGCACTAGTACCACATATTTTGTATTATAGTGATCGTCTTGAAAAAATATATGGAGACCAAGCGTATAACGGCGTATTTGCTAAAAATATAAATGAATTTGGTTTCGATTTTGAAAAAGCTTCCCGTCCAGAATCAGCAAAAGGATTTGTTCCAGTGGCAAAACGGTGGGTGGTAGAAAGAAGCATATCTTGGACTAATTATTTCCGCAGGCTAGTCAAAGACTATGAATATACCACATCTTCGTCAGTTGCATGGCTATATTTAGCAAATACCCAATTAATGTTACAACGAATATGTCTTAAAAACCAAACTTAATTTCCCAACACACTCTAAACAAAATTTAGATGTCAGAAAAGATCAGCGAAGCATTTGAAAAAGTGGCCACCAAGGTTACCAAATGGACAGGGAGTTCGTTAGCATTCGGCGTTGCATTTGCCATTATTTTAGTTTGGGGAATAACAGGGCCGTTATTTGGATATTCTGATACATGGCAGCTGGTGATCAATACCGGCACTACGATTATTACTTTTCTGATGGTATTTATTATCCAGAAATCCCAGAATAAAGATTCCAAAGCCATACAACTCAAACTGAATGAACTGATTGCAGCAAGCCGGCATGCAAGCAACAGAATGGTCGATATAGAGGATTTAAGTGAAGCTGAACTCGATACACTGCACAAATTTTATCAGCGCCTCTCGGATATTTCAGAAAAGGACCACGACATCCACCTTTCACATTCCATAGACGCAGCCGATGATTTATACGAGAAAAAGAAGAAATTCAAGTCAAGAAAAAATGAACCGGAAGTAGATTGACCAATATTGTTAAAATCGCCTGTCGGACGTTTCTACACATTCGTCCGCGCTATCAATGCCTTCATCACATTTAATTTTCGGAAGTTTCATTTCTATCGCACCTTTATTGCGTAAAACTGAAACTATGAACATGAATAAATTTTTCCTGGCTATTATCATTCTTGCAGTCACTTTCACGGTGCCTGCATTCGCACAGTTTCCATCGGCAGGAAACGCGGCGCCAAAAGCATTGCCGGGAACAGCGGGTGATCAGAGCCCGAAAGGATCTGCAAAGATCAGCGGTACCATTGTTGATTCCACCACCACAAAAGGCATTGAATTTGCGAGCATTGCACTGTATAACAAAGCAACCGGACAAGCAGTGGATGGCACAATGGCGGACGAAAAGGGTAAGTTTGAACTTGAAAAAGTAGTTGCAGGCGAGTATAAGATACTGATTTCCTTTATTGGCTACGCAAACAAAACGCTTAACAATATCACTTTGGCCAAAGGGCAGGAATTGAATCTGGGCGTTATAAAATTTGCGTCCAACACCAAAACGCTTGAAGAAGTAACTGTTACCGGACAAGCTGCTTTGATTGAGGAAAAAGTGGACCGGCTCGTGTATAATGCTGAAAAAGATATTTCTTCAAAAGGAGGAGATGCTTCTGATGTTTTGCGTAAAGTTCCTTTGCTTACGGTTGATCTGGATGGTAATGTGTCGCTGAGAGGCAGCCAGAATATCAAGGTTCTCATCAACAATAAACCGAGTACAATTATTGCGACCAGTGTTTCTGATGCTTTGAAACAAATCCCGGCTGACCAGATCAAAACGGTTGAAGTTATTACGAGTCCATCGTCCAAATATGATGCAGAAGGCTCTGCCGGTATCATTAATATTATTACCAAAAAGAATAGCCTGCAAGGGTTGAACCTGAATGTAGACGCAGGAGTTGGTAATCGTGGCTCATCTCTTTCGCTGAACGGCAGTTACAGGAAGGGTAAAGCAGGTTTCAACATTGGTGGTTTTGGGCGTGGGAACTACAATACCATCACGAAAACAAACCTTGATCAGACAAGTATTGTAAATAATGTTACAACCTTAACCAGACAAAGTGGGGATGGAAGCAGCAAAGGGCTTTTTGGTCAGTATAATTTAGGATTTGATTATGATCTGGCCAAAAACCAAAGCCTTACGGCCGGCGTTCGTTATGGTGTACGGAATTTCACAAGCCAGCAGGATCTGGTTACGCGGCTTTTCAAAAATGGTGATCCGGATCTTACATCAAGCCGTAATGTTGACACTAAAAATTTGTCAGGAACTGTGGATGCGAATGTAGATTACCTTCATACATTCAAACCCCAGCAGGAGTGGAGTATTTCAACCTTATACAGCCGCAATGACCTGACCAATGATTTCGATGCGGATTTGCTTAATAGCAGTAACCAACTGACTAACCGCCAGAAAAATATCAATAAAAATATCAACCAGGAATTTACTTTTCAAACAGATTACCAAACGCCGATCAAGAAAAACCAGTTGCTGGAATTCGGAGGAAAAGGTATTTTTCGGGAAGTGAACAGTAATTACAGTTATCTGATAGCCGAGTCTACCGGTGATTATCGACCAGAAGCAGGACAGCCTTCCGGTGAATTAACATATCATCAGAACATTGCAGCCGGTTATACATCCTACACATACACGACCAAAAAACGCTACACATTTAAAGGCGGGGTTCGGTACGAACATACTTTTATTGATGCAAGTACACAGGAAGGGCAGATCGGAATCGGTAATTATGGCGTACTGGTTCCCAGTGTAAATGCTTCGAAAACGATTAAAGGAACTACACTGAAACTTGGTTACAACCGTCGTATCCAGCGGCCGGGGCTTGCGCAGCTTAATCCCAATTTCAATACTGCCAATCCCCAGAACATTACGATCGGAAATCCTGAGTTAAGGCCTGAACTGACCAATAATTTTGAATTGGGTGTAAGTAAAAATATCAAGAAGACTTTTATCAATGCTACATTTTTTGGACGCGTTACCAACAATGCCATTTCACAGGTTCGCCAGCCATCTGATACACTGGCCGGAGCCATCGTAACTACCTATGAAAATGTCGGGAAACAGCATGCTTACGGAATTAACCTTTTTGCGAATCTAGCCGCTACCTCTAAAATTAACGTAGGAATATTTTCCAATGCGTTTTATACCACATTAGCCGGGCAGACAGCAGATGCAAATGGTATGCCCCAAAATATCAGCAACTCTGGCATCAACGTTAGCGGAGGTGTATTTTCGCAGGCTACATTTAAAAATGGCTGGGGAGCTCAGGCTTTTGGATTCATGCAGGGAACCCAGATACAGCTGCAAGGCAGGCAGGGTGGTTTTGGATTTTATACGCTGGGTGTAAAAAAGGAATTTGGGAACAAAAAGGGAAGCGTTGGATTGGCTGCTGAAAACTTCCTGAGCCGCCGTTACAACATCCATACAGAATTAAATTCTGCACAGTTCAACCAGGTGAACGATGTGTACTTGTATAACCGCGGCGTTCGTCTCACATTCACTTACAAAATTGGTAAAATGACTATGGAAGCACCAAGAAAAAAAGCCAAGTCGGTAAATAATGATGATGTGAAAAGTGAGGGAGGAAGCCAGACACAATCCGGGCCGGCACCGGCAGGAGGCCAGCCAAAATAGTATTTGAAAATAATTACATTTGAGCAAACAGACTAACTTAATTATACCTTAAAATGAAAACAAACAGACTATTCGTTACCCTTTTCGCGGCATTCGTTTCAGTTTCTGCCTATGCGCAGACTGTCGATGAAATTGTGGACAAACACGTTGCCGCATTGGGTGGCCTTGATAAAATAAGCGCTATAACAACCATTGTGACAGAACGTTCTATGGCTATACAGGGAATGGAGATCCCGAGTAAAACCATTCTTGTAGTAGGAAAATACCTGCGTACCGAATCCACCGTCATGGGCAATTCGATGGTGCAGGTTGTGGATGGTACTACCGGGTGGATGATACTGCCGACTATGATGGGTGGAACAGGTGAACCACAGGATATGCCTGCGGATCAGCTGAAACAACAGATCGGACAACTCGATCCGTTTGGTTCTTTGGTGAATTACAAAGAAAAAGGGAATAAAGTCGAGCTGGTTGGTAAAGAAAAATTGGATAAAAAAGACGTTTTCCATTTGAAAGTAACAACAAAGGATGGTCAGGCTATTGACCAGTTCCTGGATGCCAATACGTATTTATTGAGCAAATTAAAAGTTGATGTAAACGGACAGGAAGCCGAAATCGGCCTTTTCGATTATAAAGATGTGGAAGGTATTAAGTTTCCAAATGCCATGGATATCAGTAACGACCAAATGGGGGTGATGTCATTGATCACAAACAAAATCACGCTCAACAGTAAAGTTGACGATTCATTATTTAAAAAACCTGTAAAATAAGAACTGAAATTTTGTTCTTTTTTGTAGAGTATATCTATTAGCTGAGAAGGTATTATGCGAAAAGCATAGTACCTTTTTTTATTTAATATTTTTAATCAGGACGTATTTATTGTTAAATGAAAGTAATGGTATAATTTTTTTCGTGTACAGTTTGCACTATATCCACACTTCTGTTAATGGAATTAAATCGATCAAATCAACAGCTTTCATTTATAAAGGGATTCTGGCTATATAGTGAAAAATAAGCCCGTTGGCCAATGTGCACATTTTTCATATGCCGGCTGGGTTGAAATATACAAACCTGGTTCAAGCTGAATGATTTTTTTCAGGCGCATGCAAGGATAATGTAAAAGGGAAGTCCGGACAATCCCAAGACCAATGTTTGGCTGGCATTGACCAACGTTTTACAAAATGCATTTATACTTGATTTTCAATCTTCAATCGACAGCGAGATCAGCATTGGTCCTGTAATGGTCAAATAGGAAGAGAAGAAAATGTTTTTACAAAAAATATTTTCAAAAGACGATAAGAAGGATAAAAAGAATAAAAAAAGAACAAAAACTAAATCTATAATTATGAACGATCCAAAATTTAAAGAAGGTGACTGGGTAAAAGTGAAAAACGGCACAAAGGGAATGACTGTGGTCAGTAATGACGAAAACGAGTCTGGATTCACAGGAGAAGTACTTTGCCGTTACAAAAATGAAGAAGGTGAAAATATAGAGGAGAATTTTAAAGAAGCGGATTTAATACCACTTGATTAACACAATTTAATGAATCGTTCAGCAATATCATATAATTCGCCTGGCACTGTTTCAGCGGTATTTTTCTCAAAAAAGGATGCTGACAAAGCATATAAATCCCTGATCCGGCGAGGGCATACGCCTGATGATATTTCAGTGCTGATGTCTGACGAAACACTGAATATTTACGAAAATCCATCTTTGGTGGATGCAGGAACGGAAGAGGAAAAGGAACCTGATTCTGCATTGGACAAAGCTAAGATTGTTATTGCCGAAGCGATTATTTCCGTCACCAGTATGATCTCCCTGCCTGGCCTGGGTATTGCCATTTCCAATACTTGGTTTAAAAGAATAGCAGGAAGTGCGAATGAGATGCCGGCGGATAGAACGGCCGGTTCATATATCAATTCACGTATTCCGGATGAACACACTGATTCATACGGAGAAAGTATGAAGGAAGGAGGAATTATCATCAGTGTTGACCCAAAAAATAAACAGGAAAAACGGGACATTGTGAAAGATTTTAAAGAAAACAATGGCCATGATATTCTGGGGGACGACGGATATACTGAACTGGATTAGGTGAAAGTTTTACTAATCAGGATCTAAAAAATAACCGGCTGAGGTAATCAATGTCACTCGAAAAATGTAGTTACACCATTCGGGAAATACCTTAGAAAAGAAAATATAAAATTCTATTTTAAGGTATTTTTTTATTATTTCTGGAATAATTTTTATGTGTAAATCTCTGTGTGTTTTGGTCCTTTTCGAATAAAATACTGTTCTTAATGATGGCTTACTTCGGGTATTGGATGACAATAATGGTATGATTTACAGGGTTTCTTAAAATTAAAATAATATTATAAGTAGAAGAAAGAGCTATTCAATTTGCTTAGGGAGGTGAAACGAATATGGAAAATCGAGATATCGTTGTGATTGGTTCTTCAGCTGGCGGAGTGAATGCCTTAAAAGAAATTGCGGCGTCCTTACCAGTTAATTTTAATGCGTCCGTTTTTATAGTACAGCATATTTCTGCTGATTCCATCAGCATGCTGCCGGAAATTTTATCCTATAAAGGAAAACTTACGACGGTACACCCAGCGGACGGGGAAACTATTCAACGCGGGTATATTTATATTGCTCCGCCGGATCGTCATATGCTGATTGAAGGCGACCGGATCCTCATTAAAAAGGGTCCAAAGGAAAATCGTTTCCGGCCATCTGTAGATGCGCTTTTCCGATCCGCCGCTTATAATTTCGGATCGCGTGTCATAGGGGTAGTGCTGACCGGTATGCTGGACGACGGAACTTCCGGGATGTGGTCAATCAAGCGATTGGGTGGATTGTGCGTGGTACAGGAACCTGAGGAAGCTGCCTATCCCGCAATGCCGTTGAATGTGCTCGAATATGTAAAGGTAGATCACGTTGTCCCGATATTCGGTATTGCTCCATTACTGAGTGAGCTGGTGGAAGGAAGGGTTCCTGAGCCTGAACCTTTATTTACACCCGAGCGGGAAAGAATGAAGATTGAAATTGACATTGCAGCCCAGAATAATGCATTTGAAAGCGGTGTTATGGATATGGGAGAATTCACACCAATAACTTGCCCCGAATGTAAAGGTGTACTGATACGGCTGACCGAGGGAAACCTGATCCGTTACCGATGCCATACCGGGCATTCATTTCATTCAAGTTCATTGCTTGGCGGGCTGAGCGAATCGGTTGAATCCAGGCTTTGGGAAGCACTCAAAAGTATGGAGGAGCTTGTAATATCATTAACAGAAAGTGCCGATGCTTTTGAAAGAAATGGCAATGTATCATTTGCTGAGGAATACTATGAAAAGGCAGAAATTGTTCGGGAAAAAGCCAAAAGGCTCCATGCATTTATTTTTGAATAATGGGATATCTGGTTTGAAAAATGCTTTATTGCAAAGTGTAAATTCTAATTTATCAAAAACCAGAGCATGACCAGATTATTCAAAGCTTTACTGATAAGCCAGACAGAGGGAAACTTTCACAAAGAAATTAAGGAAATAAGTACAGATGCCCTGCCAGAAAATGATGTGCTTATCAAAGTCAGTTATTCTTCGCTAAATTATAAGGATGCTTTGTCGGCCTCTGGTAATAAAGGAGTTACAAGAAAATTCCCGCACGTGCCTGGTATAGATGCTGCGGGAGTTGTGGTAAAATCCAGCAAGGAAAATTTTCCCGAAGGAACCTCTGTACTTGTTACAGGTTTTGATCTGGGTATGAACACATGGGGAGGTTTTGGCCAGTATATCAGCGTTCCTGCGCAATGGGTAATTCCATTGCCGGATGCATTATCGCCCAAGGAAGCAATGAGCCTGGGTACAGCCGGCCTTACCGCGGGACTTTCGATAGATAAAATTATCCGTGCCGGAGTACGGCCTGATCATGGTGAGGTGGTCGTGAGTGGTGCAACCGGCGGCGTTGGAAGTATGGCAGCGGCAATTTTAGCAAAACTGGGATTTGACGTTGCAGCAGTTTCGGGTAAAAACGAAGACCAGTTTCTGACTTCGGTCCTGGGTGTAAAACAGATTATAAACCGCGAAGATTTTGTTGAAAAATATAATAGCAAACCTATGTCGTCTGCTGATTTTGCTGCCGGTATTGATAATGTCGGAGGCACGATTTTATCCGGTATTTTAAAATCGGTTAAGCAAAATGGCATCGTAACATGCTGTGGTAATGTGGGTTCGGCAGAACTGAATACCATAGTTTTCCCGTTTATTTTAAGAGGACTAACACTGGCCGGCATAGATTCGGCACAGGCACCTATGGATTTAAGGAAATCAGTATGGCAATCGCTTTCCTCCGATTGGAAACCATTGCACCTCACAGAAATGATTCAGGAAATTACACTGAATGAACTTGTGCCAAAACTTGATGATATATTAGCAGGAAAAGCAACGGGCCGCTATGTGTTGAAACATGAATGAATAAAGGTTTTTTGTCAAAAGCTTATTCAGCAGAAAATCCGGTAGCATATAAATGACTACCGGTTTTCCCAGCTATTATCCTGACATAATTATTCTTGTGATGCTCTTTCGTTGATATAACTTTCTGCCAGGTCAGTCAGATCAGCATCTGTAATTTTTTCCTCTTCCAGTGTTGCTTCCAGAATCTGTTCCACTTCAATATGTTCCATTATTCTGGCAAGCGTAGCCAGGCTGCCATAAGTTGCAATTTCATAATGTTCAATTTTTTGTGCTGCAATAATTAAGGCTGCATCTCGCACCATCGTATCAGCATCCGTATCAGCAATGATCTCCCTTGCTTCCCTTACCAGGCCTTTCATAGCTTCACAAATCTTGCCATCGGCCTTCTCTTCAAGTAACCTGAATACATTGGTCAGCCTGTTTACATGTTCCTGAGTCTGTGCTCTGTGTTTTTTAAAAGCCATGGATAAAGCCTGGGACGTAGCAGCCTTTTCCAGTTCCGACAAGGTATTAACAAGCTCATTTTCTGCCCAGTATATATCTTTTAACTCTGTTACGAACAGCTGGTGAAATTTTGAATTTTTCATTTCCTTTTCCATAATCTTCCAATTAAAATGTTAATAATTGAATTACATTTTTGGGTGTGATTATAAAAACATGCCAGAAATGATTTTTAGGTTTATATTTTTCAGATTCTATTTTCTGGTGAATGTAGAATCTGATTCAGGAATGTGAACTGCATCAGGTCAGCTGATTTTTGGGTCATTTCATACGTTGGTTTTTACTTTATGAAAAGTAAAAAATTATTCATCAACAGGTTTTTGCTGCTCATTTAACTGATGCGCTAAAACAGTATCAGGAATTATATTACTTATGCCAATCTGTACTTTGTTTTTGAATCCGGAAATGACTTTATCCTTGCCGGCCATCAGCGCTTCATAACCATCTTTTGCGACATCGGCCGGATCAGCCATTGCCTCCGGATCCTGTATTGCTTTACTTTCCTGCATATCTGCTTTATTGAAAAAGTCAGTATCGGTAACGCCAGGCATTAAAGCCGTCAGCGTAATATTGGTTTCTTTCAATTCCTCCCTGATGGCCTCAGTAAATGACAGTACAAATGCCTTTGTTCCGTGGTAAACGGATTGCCATGGACCAGGCGTTTTACTCGCAATTGAAGCCAGATTCAATATTTTTCCTGAATTTCTCGCTATCATATCTTTCAGAAAGCTCTTGGTGATAATTACAACAGAAGCAATATTCAGATCAATAATGTCCAGTTCTCTCTCAATTTCTGTATCCTCAAACTTGCCATACACGCCCTGACCCGCATTATTAATTAATACTTCAATTTCAATCCCTTTACTTTTTACATCGTTATACAATGAAATTGCATCTTCTTTCTTAAACAAATCTTTGGCAATGGTAGTAACTTCCGCTCCAAGGTGCCTGAATTCATCGGCCTTGGCATCCAGTTCCTGCTGATCGCGCGAAACAAGTACAAGGTTGTATTGCTCCCGGACAAAAATCTTTGCGAGTTCGTAACCAATGCCACTTGTTGCACCCGTGATTAATGCATACTTTTTCATATTTGGAAATTTAATTTTGTAATGAAGTTTTTTCAATGATTAATATAAAATAGTGTGCCTCGAGAAGCAGGTACTTTATCTTGTTTTTGAAATACAAATTGTAAGGCCGCCTGGTAATTATTTTACAAATCTTTTACCAAGCCATTGGTAAAATTTTCCCACTGGATTTTAGAGAAACTGAACATTCCTGCAATACCTACCAGTACATTTCTTACATGATCCATCATTCCGCCCGAATCGGTGTTGGGTTTTGTATTCCGGTCATATACAGCCGCGGTTACTTTGGTGAATTCTCTCGTAACTGTGAATGTGCTGGTTGATTCCTCAGAATAAAAATGAGCAATATCCGGATTGTCCGTTATTGGATTTGGAGCAGGTCTTACACGGATTCCGATACTTTCGGTATTTAAAGAATTATATTCTTCAATTTCTTCAACCAAAGCCCAATCATAACCTTCTCCCGCTTTTGTTCCTGGGCCGGGTATATCTATTTTGAAATAATTACCTTTTTGAACCGGTCCTGAAATTGCCGTTCCATTTTCGTCCGTTATCTGAAATGCTGCCATGAATTCTCCTGCCAGTTCCTGCCAGTTGTTCACAAGCAGTAACCTGGTTTTTGCTTTTTCAAACAAAATCCTGGCGGATTCTTCATCGCTCAATTGCGCCGTACTTTGTGAAGTAATTACAAGTCCATCTGAATGGCCAGGGATAATTCCGGTGTAATTTTTCTCGTCCATAATTTTGCGGGATTACTAAAATCATGCCTTTTAGAACTTCTTAAATGAGGTCGGATGGGAAATAGTATATGATTTCACTGGTATTATTCTTTTTATATCGATTAATACAAACTTCTTTCAATTTATCATTATGGCACGAACAGGAAACAGGAGTAAATCAGGCAGAAAATGGTCGGCGCAAGTAATACGGACCAGCAATGCTATGGATACGAAAAGCAACATATTCAAAGCGGATGACCCGGCAAAAATTGCCAGGTCACTGAAAAATTCGGCTGTTAAAAGTCACCGCAGAAAGGGGACACCATTTCAGTCCGCTATGTCTGCCCTGAATTTTTACATCAACCGGGCAGGAAAAAACTTATCCGATTCCCGAAAAAACCTATTGGAAAAAGCAAAGGACGAATTAAGAAAGGCATTTGGAAAAGATGATGACAAAACTAATAAAGACGCTGAGAAATAATGTCATTTTGACCTAGTTTTTGAATGATTTTAATCCCTAAATGTTTTAAATTCAATCACGTTTTACATCTGATTTTCCCATGTTCTAATCGAAATTCTTAAGTTAAGCTGCCGACAAACTAACTTCTTTATTTAAAGTACCGGCTTCGACAGGTTCCATCAGTTCCTCTATAGCTTTAAGAACTATATCAGGAGCAGGATAGGGGATAGTATCTTTATAATACATCTCACTGACAAAGCGAACAATGGTATTTTTGCTTCTTAAATTTTCTTCCACAGAAAATGGTAAAAGCACATGTTTTGATTTCCAGGGTGTATGCTGCGGATTGGTTTGTGCATACAATACAACCAGCGGCGACTGGGTAGCGGCCGCAATATGAATGGTACTGGTGTTAACTGATACCACACATTTTGCCTTATCAATAAGCGCTATAAATTCGTCCATAGAAAAACTACCAGCCATAGAAAAAGCCTGACCACCTATACCGGACGCAATTTCATCAGCCAATATTTTTTCCGATGCCGAACCTGTAATTAACAACGGGATCCTGTATTTTTTCGTTAACAACTGTCCGGTTTTAATCCAGTAAGCAACCGGATACTTTCTTTTGTCTTCTGAAACGCCCGGATGTAATATGATCCAGGATTGTGTTGGTTCAATACCTAAATCAGACAGTTTTTTATTAATTGAAACGAGGCTTTTACTTTCATATAGCACCTTCAACAAATCGCATGAAGGAAAGGCAGCAATGTGTGCAACCAAAGCAAGGTCACGTTCTACCTGATGCTGGATAAAATCGTATGGCTCGCGGTCAGGCAACCAATCTGTTAAAAGTTCATATGGATTTTCCCTTGCATAAGATAAACGTTTGGGGATGCCCGCCATGTACGCAAGTACCGCAGAGGGTAAAGCACTCTGGCTATAAACTGTGAAAATGATGGCAGCATCGTATTTTTCTGCTCTAAGCTGTTCAGCTAATAACAGTAATTCAGCAGATATATTATTGGCATTGCTTTTCACCCAGGGTAAATCCTGTATGATTACATCATCAATATTTTCGAGATTATTTGTGATCAGACCGCCCGCTTTAGATGTAAGTAAAGTAATCCGGCAACCCAATGTTTCTTTTAATGCCCGGAAAGCAGGAGTTGTCATTATAAGGTCTCCCATGTTATCAGCCCTGATACAAAGTATATTTTTGCAATCTTTCCAGCTATCCATTTTTAACCATTGTTTTATTACGGATATAATAGGATGCGTCAAGGAAATCGTAGGCAAGATAAGTTGGAGTCCTGTCTATGTTCATTTCCCATTCCGTTTCATTTCCATTGTTAATCAGGATAGTACGGCAACCGGCCCGCGAACCTGCTTCCACATCGTTCAGTATATCACCAATCATCCAGGATTTCTTTACATCAATTTCCAGATCCCTGGCTGCCTGTAAAATCAGTCCAGGCTCAGGTTTACGGCATTTGCAACCGCTTTTTACTTCCTTTCCATTCAGTGGCTTATGCGGGCAATAGTAAAACCCGTCAATGTTGATGCCAAATTCTGCAAAGAGGTTTGTTAAATAAATGATCAGGTTTTTTAAATCATTTTCAGAAAAAAGACCCATGGCGATGCCTGGCTGATTGGAAATGATGACCAGTAAATAACCATCATGCTGCAAAGCAGAGAGCCCTCTTAAAACTCCTTTTTCGAGTTGCACTAAAGTCGGATTTATGTTGTACGGGACATCGGTTACCAATGTCCCGTCTTTATCTAAAAATATAGCTTTGCGCATTTCTGATAAAGTTATTGTACAGAATACGTTGGAGAATTATAGCGTAATCCTCTCATTTGCCGTCTTCTCAAATAACTGCTGCCCAATAGAAAAACAGATTTTTGTCGGGAAGCGAAGATAACCTGTTCGTATAAAATATGGGTTTGCCTGGCAACACAATCCCAGGTAAACATTTCATTGACTCTTTTCAGGGCATTTTTGCACAGATTCTGGTAATTCACAGGATCTGCTATTCCTTTTCTTACTGCCGAAGCGAGAGCTTCCGGATTGTGCGGTGGTACCAGAAACCCGGTATACTGGTGTTTTACACTATATTTAATTCCTCCCACATCCGAGCCGATCACCGGCGTTCCGCATGCCATAGCTTCCAGCGGCGTTATACCAAATGGCTCGTACCATGGAGTTGAGATGAAGAAATCTGCTGCCTGATAATAATATTTAAGTTCATCCCTGTCTTTACGCCCTGTAAAAATGACGGATTCCAGAACACCTTCATCTGTCGCAATTTTTCTAAGCCTTTTAAATTCTGAATCTTTTTCAAAGTCCGGGCTTTCCTTTGCACCTCCTACAATGAGCAGTTTCAAGCTGGGAATATCCTTCAATTTGCCCACAGCACGGATCACATTATCAATGCCTTTTCTGGGTACGATCCGGCCCAACTGCAGAAGCACGGTATCTTTCATGGAAAGGTTCAGCATTGTCCTTGCATTTTGTTTGGATGAAGGATAAAATTCATTTGAGCTGAAACCGCAAGGGAATGACCGTTATTTTTTTAGGATCCGCATTATAATAATCCAGCAGATCCTGTTCATCCTGAGGACATTCGGCAATGATCTGATCTGCATCGTGCACGATCATCTGTTCAATTATAAGGCGGCTCGGCGGGAAAGCATCAGATTCTTTCTGATGGATCATCCGAATTTTACCCAAGGCATGGAAAGTAATGACATAAGGAATATTTAACTGACTTTTTATTTGTGAAGCGACCCAGCCGGACATAAAAAAATTAGCATGGACCAGGTCGTATTCGAGTTGGTTTTGTTTAATATAATTGATCATACTGCTTGTAAATTCAGCCATATGACTTAATAACAATTCTTTGGGAACACTTTCGGCAGGGCCGGCTGCAACATGGATTACGCGTATATCCGGCATCCACGAAACGGTTTCTTCCAGTTGGTCAGAGTCTTTTCTGGTGTATATATCAATGCTGTAATCCTGGCGTATGAGATGTTTACAGATTTCAGCAACATAGACATTCTGGCCTCCGCTGTCAACTCCGCCAAGAACGGCCAGAGGCGAGGCATGTTCACTAATAAATGCTATTTTTTTCCTCATGATTGTGGATAGTTAAGTGAATAGCCTCCTGGAAAGTATGCTTCCAATCGCTTGTAAATCTTTGGATGTTAAACTTTTCTTTGGCTATATACTGAGCATTTTCTCCCATTTCTTTCGCCTTTAACGGGTTGTTAATGAGGTATTTCATGCTATTTATAAGATTTTCGATATTCGTATCTATAAATCCGGAGTGGCCATTCTTAATGACCGTAACATATTCAGTAGTCGCAAGTGCTACAACCGGCATTCCAGCCATCATTGCTTCGCACACAGCCAGACCAAAACTCGTGTACCTGATTGGATTGAAAAAAAAACGGTACTGACTGATGAATTCCGGTAGTACGGGATTGAGCACTTCACCCAGCCCGCCGGATTCATGTGTTCCCATTCCAACCAGATCCAGCGGAACATGTTTTCTGACTTCTTCAAAAATGTCCCAGCCGGTTATTCTTCCCCGTTGCTGGATATGGTTGATCACTACAATTCCCTTTGGAATGTGCCCCTGGTAAGAAACCCGTGGCTCGGTTACACCATGTTCAATTACCCGGATGTACGGTATATTCCGGTTCTCCCACATGAGTTTGTTAAAATGGGTTACATGCACCAACACTACCGCCGGGTCGGTCAGTATGTGAATACTGTTTGTAGGATGGGTTTCAGGCGTATTGTGCTCCACGTAAACCCTGGGAAGTCCCTTTTGCCAATCCGCAAGTATTTCGTGCTGGTCTGTTAAGAAATTCTTTTCCGATTGAAACAGAATGCAGTCAAAAGTCATATTCCTGACTTCTTCAGCGGGAACTTCAATCACATTTTTACCAAAAGGAAATGTTTGTCCGCGGCCATAATACCCTTCACTTTTTTCATGATTGACCGGAATATAAATGTCATATTCACCCTGCGATAAGTAAAATAAATAACTGCCGTGAACGTGCCATGTAAATATTTTGAGCCTTGTTTTTTCATTGCCATTGTTCATACATTTTAGTCAGATCCGTTGAGTTTTAAAAATTTACAGGGCGTGCTAAAAAACGGTGCCAGTTGGCTCTCGTTTTATCCGAATCAATGGTAGAAGCGGTTCCAAAGCGTTTATAAAAATTATATCTTCTAATTGTAGTCTAACTAGTTGGTAATGATTGGTTAATAGGGAATTAAATCTACAAATCGAGCAGATTTCAATCCTGCCAAAGACATTTTAATCGCTAAATCTGCCTTTATTTTAATCATCCTGCAGGTTATTTACAGAAGTAATACCGCTTAATAAATGATTTAGAATTCAGGATACGTCTGGCATAAAACTTTTACCCGTTGGCAAAATTTTAAACTGACCTGATTTTGTATGTATATACTCGGTATTAATGCCGCTTTTCATGATACTGCCGCTGCGCTGGTAAAAGATGGAAAAATCATTGCCGCTGCGGAAGAAGAGAGATTTACACATATTAAACATGGTAAGCGGCCTGTTCCATTTTCAGCTTACGAACTTCCTTTTCATGCCATTGACTATTGTTTGAAAACGGCCGGAATACATTTAAAAGACGTAGACAAGATTGCTTATTCCTTTGATCCCGATGGAATCCCGGATGGAATCCCCGATGGAATCCCGGATGGAATCCCGGATGGATCAAAGGATGAGATTTTGAATAATTTATCAGATGAAATTTCCATGGGGAAAAACAAAGGCCTGGTCGAAGATTATGAATATTTTCAAACCAGCCTTGAAACAAAAACAGATATTTATAATGGCTGGGACACACTTTTTTTGAATTACATCAGAAAAGCTCCTGAACAGCTCAGAGATGGTTATCCGCATCATTTGCAAAAACGGTTTGAAAATGCGGGTTCATTAACTGACAAGTGGGAATTTGTAAACCACCATATCGCGCATGCTGCAAGTGCCTATTTCCCTTCTCCTTACAATAAAGCAGCTGTAATTACTCTGGATGGCCGCGGCGAAAAAGCAACTACCGGATATTTCATTGGAGAAGGCAATAAACTTACACAATTAGCAACAGTTGAAATGCCGCACTCACTGGGCATGTTGTACGAAAAAATAACGACCTACCTGGGTTTTCTCCATTCTTCCGACGAATATAAAGTAATGGCGCTGGCGTCTTACGGAAGTCCTGTTTATGTCGGTCATTTTGATTCTGTACTGCATGCTGGAGAAAACGGGATGTATACCATTGATGATTTCGATCCGGAATTATGGTGGGGCACCGGACGTAAAAAAGATGATCCTTTTGAGCAGATTCATCATGATATAGCTCATTCGCTTCAAAAAGTACTGGAAAAAACGGTACTGAAATTAGTGGCATGGCTGCACACACAATCAGATACGGATAATCTTTGTATGGCAGGTGGTGTGGCACTGAATTGCGTCATGAATGCCGTAATCCGTGATAATGGCCCGTTTAAAAATATCTGGGTTCAGCCGGCGGCGGGCGATGCCGGAACTGCGCTTGGTGCCGCTATGTGGATTGATGTGAAGCTGAACGGAAAAACCAGTTCCGAAAAATACACCTCTCCAATGGATCATGTGTACTGGGGACCTTCTTATTCGGACGAAGAAATTGAAAAGTTTTTACTCTGGACTAAAACTCCTTATAAAAGACTTTACAATATCGCAAAAGAAACTGCCGCCATACTTGCCGAAAATAAAGTGATAGCCTGGTATCAGGGAAGAATGGAATTTGGTCCCCGATCTCTCGGCAGCCGTTCCATACTTGCGTCTCCAATTCATGCTGATATGCAGGCAAGGCTAAATGACATTAAAGACCGGGAAGATTTCAGGCCGGTAGCACCGGTAGTACTGGAAGAAGATGCTCCTGAGTGGTTTGAAGGAGCCGGAACATCACCTTTTATGCTCTTCGTTTATCCGGTTAGGCAGGAAAAAGCGGATCAGATACCGGCAGTGCGGCATATTGATGGAACAGCCCGGATTCAAACGATCAATCAACAGCAGCATCCTGTCTATTATGACCTAATCAGGGAATTTAAAGCGCTGACAGGTGTTCCGGTTTTGGTCAATACCTCATTTAATACGAGAGGTGAACCCATTGTTTGTTCTCCGAGAGATGCTGTTGAATGTTTTTGGACGTCTCCTTTTGATGCGCTGATTATCAATTCTTTTATCCTGGAAAAGTGAATAAGATGATCTGTGTTTCCGTTGTGATCCCTACCTTCAAGCGGCCAGATTTACTGACCCGTTGTTTGAAAGCTATTTATGATCAAAACTTTGATAAGCGATATTTTGAAGTAATTGTTGTTTCTGACGGACCAGACCCGGCTACTGAAAAGGTAATATTTGAAATGAGCTCTTTTGATCTGAACTTTCAGTTAAAATCTAATCATTTGCCCGAAAAAAGGGGCCTGCCGCTGCTCGAAACTTCGGCTGGAAAGATGCTGCGGGAGATCTGATAGTTTTTACCGATGATGATTGTATTCCTTCCGGAAACTGGATTGATGATTACTGGGACGCATATCAGTTGAACAGAAAAGAACGAATTAGTTTCACAGGAAAGGTAATTGTTCCGGTTCCAGAAAAACCTACGGATTATCAGAGAAATGTTTCTCAACTGGCAACTGCTGATTTTATCACAGCAAATTGTGCGTGTAGCCGCCCTGCACTTGACCTTGTTCATGGTTTTGATGAAGCGTTTCCTTCCGCCTGGCGTGAAGACTCCGCGCTGGAATTTGAACTGTTTAAACACCAGGTTCCTATTGTAAAATTAGATAATGCCAAAGTAATCCATCCCGTAAGAAAAGCGCCCTGGGGTGTAAGTATTCGGGATCAAAAGAAAAGTATGTTTAATGCATTGCTGTTTAAAAAGTACCCGGATTTTTATCGTAAAAAAATCGCCTCCCATCCGGTCTGGAGCTATTATCTTATCATTATTTTGAGTTTGGCAGCAATCATATTGTTTACATTAGGTCATCTTGCTGCGGGTTTTGTTACAATTGGAATGTGGGGTCTTTTCATTGCAAAATTTATTTATAAACGTTTAAAAGGAACTGTCATGTCGTTTTCGCATGGCATGGAAATGATTGTCACCAGTCTGTTTATTCCATATTTATCGGTCTTTTGGACATTATGTGGTGCGATCAGGTATAAAGTATTTTTCTTATGAAATTAAAACCAGAAACCGTTCGGAAAATAGCCGTGTTCAGGGCATTGCAATTGGGTGACATGCTTTGTGCTGTTCCTGCATTAAGGGCGTTGAGGGCGGCATATCCGGCTGCACATATTACACTTTTGGGGTTGCCCTGGGCGGCTTCCTTTGTAAGCAGGTTTTCAGCCTATATCGATTCATTCATTCATTTCCCGGGTTACCCCGGTTTGCCCGAACAGCCATTTAATGAAAGAGAATGGACAAATTTCAGTCAGCGGATGAAGCAGGAAAATTTTGATCTCATTCTTCAGATGCAGGGTAATGGCAGCATTGTAAATGAGATGTTACAAAATATTTCAACTGGTGTTATTGCAGGATTTCACAGTGCCGGCAATTATATGCCCGGAGATTTATTTATTCAGTACCCAGCCGGAATTTCCGAAATCCTGAGGCATTTACTTATGCTGGAAAATCTGGGAATTTCTCAAAGAGGGACTGACCTGGAATTTCCGATAACCGATACAGAAGTGAAGAATCTGGAATTGTTAAATCTGCCCGTGAAAATCAAAAATTATGTGTGTGTACATCCAGGTTCCAGAGGAAGCTGGCGACAATGGCCACCTGCCAATTTTGCCAGCCTTGCCGATCATTGTGCCGAAAATGGTTACCAGATCATTGTAACGGGTACGAGGGAAGAAGCAACTATAACGCGCCAGGTTGTGAACAGGATGAGTTATTCCCCGGTTGATCTGACAGGACAAACCGGGCTCGGAGAAATAGGACAGTTAATTAAGGACGCAGCTTTACTGATAAGTAACTGTACAGGAGTTTCGCATATAGCCGCCGCTACCAAAACGCCGAGTGTTGTAATCAGTATGGATGGTGAACCGGAGCGTTGGGCACCTTTGGATACAACGTTGCATAAAACAATAGACTGGACAAAAAACCAGGATTTTGATATGGTTTTGGAAGAAATGCAGCATCTGGTGGTTGAAGCAGAATGAGTTCAAAATACATGAGTTTAAGATCCAGATTTAGCTTGCATATGATTTTGAGAACGCACAAAAAATTTCAACATGGAATCATTTTACAAAAGACGCCAGTTTCATTACCGATCAGGCAGTGCAATGGCAGTTTTTCCCACAGTTAGTTTTTTAAGCATGGATGCAAATGAAAATCATCATTTTGCTCATTCCTCCCAATCTGATGTGAATGTTTGTTCACCAAATATAAAGCAGAGAGAAACATTATTTGAATCCGGCGATTTCAGGGAAGACCAGCCCGACCTTCCGCGCAGGAAAATATCTGATCTTTGAAAAAGCACTGGCTATTTACGATCTTTACCGTTTTGCGATTTTACAGTTTTCATACATGATCAATACAATAGCCGATAAATCCGCTTACCAATTTGAATGGATAGATGTAACTGACCCTTCCAAAGAAGAATTGCAGGAAATTGCCAATAATTATGAACTTCACAATTCCTCGGTTGAAGATTGCCTGCAGCCGGACCATCTTCCGAAACATGAAAATGTCGGTTCATATGTCTTCATAATTTTTCGCTTGCATACCGACAAAGTTGCGGACAAGGCAGATACGGTTCAGGAGCTGACCGATAAGATCGCAATTTTCATGAAGGATGATCTGATCATAACCATCCACAGGAAAGACTGGCCGCAGGTTAAGGAAATCAATGAAAATTTTATCAAACAAGGGCTTTGTAAATCCGCACATAACATTCTGAACGAAATTGTGAAAAGCGGGCTGCATACCTATGAAATCAGGGCGGACGAACTTACGCACGAGATTGAGTACTTTGAAGAAAACATGTTTCTCAAAAACAGGAAAGCATCACTTTTGGAAGGTTTGTATTATCTTAAAAGAAAGGTGGATGTAACACGCAGGATATTACTATTATCGAATGAAATCATTGAAAAAATTGATGATAAAGAACATTCCGATACATACACGCGGGATTGCAGGGATTTGTATGTGAAGCTGCATACCATTTATGATACATTGTTTGAAAATACAAATCATTTGCTCACCATTTATTTTTCAATATCATCCCAACGGACGAATGAAATCATTCGGGTACTTACAATATTTTCGGTTTTCTTCATGCCTCTCACCTTTATAGCGGGCATTTATGGGATGAATTTCGATTTTATGCCCGAACTGAGAACGAAGTTCGGATACCCGGGTGTGATGTTGCTGATGGTAGCGATTACCGGGATCATTTATACTTGGTTCAAACGCAGAGGCTGGCTTTAATTCATCAGATTAAAATAAAACGGAAGAGGATGCAATGTCTTCAAATTCCTTGATTGCCTTGTTGATCTGTTTTTGTGAAACACCGCTGTACTTTATCTGCAGAAGCGCAGCTTTTTCCTGATCCATTTTTTTTAGCTTCCAAAACTGCGGATGTAACAATCCGATAGGAGCATGAAAGTATTCTTCCCTGGGATCCTTGATAAGAACTTCAATTTTGACGCTGATTGCCGGTTCGATCGGTGAATTGTAGCCCCGGATAATGATTTTGATCATTCTGCCCGTGTCAAGCAGAAAGTTTTTTTCGTGTATCATATTTACTCTTGTTGATTGGCCAAACAAAAGTAATTATTCAAAAGATAGCAGAACTACGCTTAACAATATGTTAATAAAACTTTAATATATATTAAAATCGGGTTAAAGTTTTATAGCCACTCAGGCAGCCGTTTAATAGATAATGCGTACTCTACAATAATTACTTTTAGAGCAGATTTTCTTTCCCGGTTAATAAAAACTACTTTTGCAAATATAATTATTTCAATATTTAATCATTTTAAAAGATGATTTTAAACGTTTGTTTAAAATTAGAGTTTGAAATGATTGGAGAATTAGGTTTAGCATGCGACCTTTGTTCCATAAACAACAAAGTAGTATTGTGAAGTGTATCAATCTATCAAGTGAGGAAAAATTAAAGGAAGCAGCGAAATCTGTTTTTCTTAAAAAGGGTTTTGCGGGGACGACGGCAAGGGATATTGCTGATGCGGCAGGAATGAATATTGCACTTACTAATTATTATTTTCGCAGTAAAGAGAAACTTTTTGTTGAAATATTTAAAGACCTGTTCTCTTTATATTATACTAATACAATTAAAATCCTTGATAAGCCTATTAGTTTAAAGGAGAAAATTGTGGCAATGATCGAAGAAGATTATCATTTGATGATGCAGGAGCCGAATCTGGTGGTGTTTTTAATGAATGAGATCCACCGTGATTGCGAAAGTTTAATTCCTGAAATTTTGAAATACAAGGAACTTTTAAGCAGGAAATTGTCTGGCCAGATTGAAGAGGAAGTGAAAAAAGGGGCCATTCGCAATATAGAAGTCAGGCATTTAATGCCAATTATTTTGGGGAGTTTGCAGTTTGTTTCGGTTGGAAAAAACATGCACATGAAAATGCATAATATGACAGAAAGGGAATTCAATGATTTTACAGAACAACATAAAAATCATGTGATTGGCATGGTAACAAACTATCTTTTTGTCAGTTCCTGATGAGGCTGATAAGAATTAAACTAACAAAACAAGACATTTTAACAAAAGTAGTCGTCCGGGAACGAATATTTTAACAATTTAGCGAACTATTAAATGGTTCTCTAACATAAGACACCAGTAATCATTATGAGAAGTAGACTACATAAAAGAGTCGCTGAATTTAAAGAAGCGGCCGAAGTACGGGCAAAAGGAGTATATCCTTATTTTAGACCAATCCAGTCAGCACAGGATACCGAAGTTCTTATCGGTGGAAAGCCCGTGCTTATGTTTGGGTCGAATTCATACCTGGGGCTTACGACGCATCCTTACGTTATAGAATCTGCACAAAAAGCGCTTGAAAAATATGGCAGCGGTTGTGCAGGATCCCGTTTTTTAAATGGCACTCTTGATATTCATGAGCAGCTTGAAAACAGATTGGCAAAGTTCACCGGAAAACAATCGGCTGTACTTTTCAGTACTGGTTATCAGGCTAATCTTGGAGCTATATCCTGTCTTACCGGCAGAAATGATTATTTGATTTTAGACGAAAGAGATCATGCGTCCATCATTGATGGCAGCCGTTTGTCTTTTTCCAAAGTGATTAAGTATGCTCATAACGACATGGCTGATCTAAGGAAAAAATTAAACCTTTTGCCTGAGGATGCTGTAAAGCTGATTGTAACTGATGGTATATTCAGCATGGAAGGCGATATTACCAAGCTCCCTGAGCTGAACACAATTTCACAGGAATTTGGCGCATCTATTTTAGTGGACGATGCACACAGTCTTGGTGTAATAGGAAAATCTGGTGCCGGAACTGCTTCCCACTTTGATCTTACCGAGTCTACCGATCTTATCATGGGAACTTTCAGTAAGTCTTTTGCTTCTCTCGGCGGATTTATTGCAAGTGACGAAGAAACAATTGAATACATCAAACACCGTGCTCGCTCACTTATTTTCAGCGCGAGTATGACACCTGCCAGTGTAGGAAGTACTCTGGCTGCACTTGATATTATTGAATCTGAACCATATCATATGGAAAGGCTTTGGGCCAATACAAGATATGCAAAGGAATTACTTTTAGTAAACGGATTCGACCTGGGTGGAACTGAAAGTCCGATTCTGCCTATTTACATCAGAGATAATGACAAAACATTTATGATGACCAAACTTCTGCTGGAAGAAGGTGTCTTTGTAAATCCGGTTGTGTCACCAGCTGTACCACCATCCGAAACCCTGATACGTTTTTCATTGATGGCTACCCACACTTTCAGCCAAATAGAAGAAGCAATAGACAAAATGGCTAAAATTTACCGGGAAATCTGTCCCGAAGCAATCACAGAAAAACTATGACGCAAATCGTATCTGTAACTTCGGGTAAAGAGCTGGGCAGGTTTATTGATTTTCCACATGACCTCTACAAAGGAAATGAAAATTATGTGCCTGAGCTTTTCATTGCGCAGCGTGATATGCTCACGCCTGGCAAACACCCTTTCCATGAAAATGCCAAAATACAACTGTTTTTGACGTATAATGGGGATCGTGTTACCGGAAGGATTGCGGCTATATGGAATTTAAACCATATTAAATTCACGGGAAAAAATGACGGGTTTTTTGGATTTTTTGATTGTATAGACGATCAGGAAACCGCTGATTTATTACTGAATGCGGCAACAAACTGGGTGAAAGAGCAGGGAGCAACCAATTTGATCGGGCCGGTAAATTTGTCTACTAATGAAACCTGCGGGCTTTTAGTGGATGGATTTGATAAGCCGCCAATGGCTATGATGCCTTATAATGCACCCTATTATGAAAAACTTCTTCTGGCAAATTCATTGGTAAAACAAACAGATCTGCTGGCCTACGAAATTAATGTTAGTTCATCTAATGACCGGTCTGTCAGATTACTGGATGCTTTACAGGGCAGATTGAAACGGAGCGGAATTGTTATTAGAAAGATCAATCTGAAGGATTTTGATAATGAAGTCCGGAAAGTGCGTGAGGTCTATAATGCAGCCTGGGATAAAAACCTTGGCTTTGTTCCATTTACGGATAAGGAATTTGAATACCTGGCCAAAGACCTGAAAATGATACTGGATCCTAATTTTTGCCTGGTAGCAGAAAAGGATAATAAAATGGTAGGTTTCGTATTGGGTATTCCTGATATTAATCAGATACTGATCAAAATAAAAAGAGGCCGTTTATTGCCAACAGGTATTTTTAAACTGCTTTTAAATAAGAAAAATATTACGCGTATTAGAGTGTTAACACTTGGTGTGATAGAGGGTTACAGAAAAATGGGTATTGAAGCCTGTTTGTATGGCAGCATTATTAAAAATACATACGGCACCAAAGTAACTGGTGGAGAATGCTCGTGGATGCTGGAAGATAATTACCTGATGAACCATGCTATTGAGCAGATCAATGGCAAATTATACAAACGTTACAGGATATTTGAAAAGGCGATATGAACGAAAAGGTACTTATAACCGGAGCCAGTGGATTTATAGGCCATCATTTAGTGCAAGCGGCGCTAGAGAAAGGCTATGATGTCCATGCTGCGGTAAGGCCTTCCAGTGATATTGCGGGTTTGAAAAAGTTAGCAGCTGATTTACAGCAGACTGCGACAGGAATTTTGAATTTTGTTTATCCCGATTTTAGTTCAAAAGAATCATTACTGCCTGTATTGGAAGCTGGTAATTACAGCTACATAATTCATGCAGCAGGTGCGACAAGGGCTAAAAATACTGTTGAATATAACCGGGTAAATGCGGAATACACGCTGCATCTTGCCCAGGCATCTTTAATGGTTTCGGTACCTCTGAAGCGGTTTGTTTTTATGAGCAGCCTGGCTGCGATTGGACCGGTAGCCTATACCGCACAGGCTCCTATTACAGAAAATACAGTACCAAAACCGGTAACTTCTTATGGGAATAGTAAGTTGCTGGCAGAAAATTATCTGGCAGATTTAAAAGAACTTCCTTTGACAATTATCCGGCCGACCGCTGTTTTCGGGCCCCGGGAAAAGGACATATTTATTCTGTTTGAAACATTAAGTAAGGGACTTGATCTTTACATCGGAAGGAAACCGCAGTGGTTAAGTTTTGTTTTTGTGAAAGATCTGGTTGGGGTAACGATGTCTGCATTGCAGGAAGAAAAGAAAGGCCGCAGTATTTATAACATATCTGACGGACAGGAATATGACCGTTATGCACTGGCTAATCTTTTCAATGAATTAAGTGGTAAAAGCCCCTTTAGGCTGCACCTTCCACTTGGTTTTATCAAACTGGTTGCATCTGTACTTGAAACATTTTCCATGTTTTCAAAGACAACACCGGTGCTGAACAAGGAAAAAGTAAATGAGCTAACAGCAGCCAATTGGTACTGCAGTATTGAAGCAGCCAGAAACGGGTTGCACTATGAACCGCAATACAACCTGAGAAAAGGGCTTTCGGAAACACTGGCCTGGTATAAAGAGAATAATTGGCTTTAAGTATCTGCTTAAAACCAGGATTACGGAAATAATCATTTGTCGGATATTTTATCCCGAATGAATGTACGCCATGAAAATTAAATCACTTACGATTACGAAATGCTGAAGTCATTATACATAAGATTTGTGCTCATATTCGGTATTTCCATACTGGGATATGACGTTACGGTTGCACAAACAACAACGATAAGAGGAACAATAAAAGACGAAAAAACCGGAGAAACCCTACCATACGTAAGTGTAATTATTCCTGGCACAACCATGGGTACTTCTGCGGATATTGATGGGAAATACGCACTGACTCTGGACGGAACGAATCCGACAATCAAGTTTACCTATATTGGGTATGAAAGTATTGTGAAGCCAATAACTCCGGGAATCAGCCAGGTTATGGATATTAAAATGCGCGTGGATGCTTCTATGCTTAAAGAAGTAACCGTAAAAGGAAGGGCACGCTATCGGAACAAGGATAATCCGGCTGTACAGCTGATCCGTCAGGTGATCGAAAACAGGGATAAAAACCAGATGGCCAATAACAGTTTTGTGGAATATGAGCAGTATGAAAAAATATCTTTTGCGCTAAGTAACCTTTCCAATAATTTCAAGGAAAAGCGGATTTTCAGGAATTACCAGTTTCTTTTCCAGGATCAGGATTCAGCTGCAATCGGTGGCAAAAATATTCTGCCCGCTTACATGCAGGAAAAGCTATCTCAGATCTATTTCCGCAAAGATCCTTACACTAAAAAGCAATGGGTAAAAGCAAACAGGAGGGCAGAATTTGATACCAGATTTGTAGACAATGACGGATTGAGTTCTTATTTCAACCGGTTGTATGAAGATATAAACCTTTACAACAACGATATTTCTATTGCCACAAACCTGCTTTTAAGTCCGATCGCCAATACAGCACCTACTTTTTATAAGTTTTTTATCCGCGATACCGTCAAAACCCAGGAGCCATGGCTTGTCGAACTTGGATTTGTACCAAGAAACAAAACAGACATGCTGTTTGAGGGCAAGCTCTTTATTACACTTGACGGAAATTATGCGGTACAGAATGCATATCTGACAGTGAACAAGGATATTAATCTCAATTTCATGAGAGATCTGGAAGCACGCCTGGAATATGAGAAAAGTGAGGATGGCCGTTACCACCCGAGCAAAACCACGCTAAGTATGGAGTTTTCGCTTGGGGAAAAAAGTGCAGGACTTTATGGACAAAGGGTTGTAAATTATAAGAACTACGAAATCAACAAACCTCAGGCTGACAGTCTTTACAAAGGGCCGGCTGAACAGGCGATCTATAATCCTGATATTAAATCTGACGAAAGTTACTGGGCTGGCGCAAGGCACATTCCATTGGAAAGAGTTGAAAAAGACATTTACAGAAATGTAGATACACTTCAGACAATTCCTTCTTTTCGACGCACTATGGATATTACATCATTGTTCCTGGCAGGTTACAAATCATTCGGTATTGTGGAAGTGGGGCCAGTTAATACTTTTTACAGTTTCAATCCGATTGAAGGGTTTCGTTTACGCTTTGGTGGCCGGACTACAACGGAATTAAGCAAAAGAGTATTTTTTGAAACTTATGCTGCATACGGTTTTAAAGATGAGAAATGGAAGTATTTTTTGAGTGGCACTTATTCTTTGAACAACAAATCGGTATATCATTATCCATTGCATTATATCAAGGCCAGCTATCAGCGCGATACTAAAATACCTGGCCAGGATCTGCAATTTGTACAGGAGGATAATTTTCTTTTGTCCTTTAAAAGAGGCCAGAACAACAGATGGTTGTATAATGATGTATACCGCTTTGAGTATATGCGTGAATTCCCGAGTCATTTCTCTTATAAAATGGGCTTTACGCAATGGACACAAAAACCGGCGGGAATATTAACGTACGAAGAAACGGATCAGCAGGGAGAAAATCGTTTTATCCAGCAATTGAGTAATACAGAAGTAAATCTGGAATTAAGATTTGCCCCGAAAGAACAGTTTTACCAGGGAAAGTTATATCGTACTCCGATCATTAATAAATTTCCGATTTTCACATTCCGCTATGGAGCAGGTTTGAAAGATGTTTTCAACAGCTCACATAGTTACCACAACTTTACGGCGAACGCTTCCAAGAGAGTTTATCTTTCTCAGTATGGTTATGTCGATCTTACTTTGGAAGGTGGTTATATTATCGGAAAAAACCTGCCATTCCCATTGCTGACCATTCACCGCGCTAACCAGACTTATGCTTATCAGCTCAATTCATATAACCTGATGAACTTCCTGGAATTTGCCAGTGACCATTATGCAAGCGTTGATGTACAGTATTACCTGAACGGATTTGTATTCAATAAATTACCACTCATCAAAAAACTGAAATTACGCGAAGTTTTAAGTTTTAAAGCAGTGAGAGGCGGTTTGCGTGATGAAAATAATCCTAATAAAGGAGCTTCTGTTTTTAAATTCCCGGTGGATGAATTAGGACAGTCTGTTACTTACACGCTTGGAAAGGAGCCTTATATGGAAGGTAGTATCGGGATTGCCAATATTTTTAAAATCCTGAGGGTCGATTATGTAAAACGGTTTAATTATCTGAATAATCCGAACATCTCCAAGTGGGGAATTAGGGCAAGGTTCAGATTAGATTTTTAAACAAAAGAGTTAGCCTGAAAGGCTTGCATATCTCAGCCCAGGGCATCGCCCTGTGGGAATTGACGGGAATCAACGGGAATTGACGGGAATCAACGGGAATCAACGGGAATTGACGGGAATTAACCGGAATATGCAGAAATTACGAAACCCCGGCGTGATCCGGGATGAACACAAACACCATGAATTACGCAATAATAGCAGCAGGAGAAGGTTCACGTTTGGCAAAGGAAGGATTTCCTTTACCAAAACCGATGGTAAGCCTGCATGGAAAAATGTTGATTGATCGTCTGATCAGTGTTTTTATGAATAATAATTCAGATAGCATACATATTATTATCAATGAAGATTCTGAAAAACTGGATGATCATTTGTCCGTAACGAATTATTCTTTTCCTATTGATCTTGTACGCAAGTCTACTCCAAGTTCATTGCACAGTTTTTATGAGCTATTGAAAACGATCCCGAATGTAGATTCAATTTGTTTAACTACAACGGATACTGTTTTTAGGGAAGCTGAATTTCAGGCTTACATTAATGAGTTTGAAAACAACAAAGAAATTGATGGTTTGATGGCGGTTACTTCTTTTGTCGATGACGAAAGCCCATTGTTTGTTGCCGCAGACCAGGATTTAAATATCACGGCATTTACTGATAATAACACAACAAAAACGCCATTTATTTCGGGAGGTATTTACTGCCTGCGTGGAAAAGCACTGGCTGTTGTAGCCGAATCCATAGCAAACGGCACCAACCGGATGCGTAATTTTCAGCGTAATATGTTAAGCAGCGGAGTAAAATTAAAAGCATACCCGTTTTCTAAAATTGTGGATGTGGACCATGTGGCTGATATTCAAACGGCAGAATTATTTTTAATGGAAGAATACGAAATTTAAATCGGAAGGCACTAAGTAAAATAGAATTGACACAGATTAAAGAAGCTGCCTGCTGAGGCCAATGGCTCACAGCCGAAAGCTGATTATTATGAAAAATATAGAAATATTAGGAGTACATAGAAACAAACAATTTTCACCCAATCATATCGGTAATGATGATGCGATTTTTTCATTAACAGCACAAGCCCTGGAAAAAACAGGTTGTAATATCAGTATATGCAGTGAAGATGAATTCCTGAAAATGGAAAAGGTGAGCCAACGTTTCATATTTACAATGGCCCGTCAGAAAGAAGTAGTAAAAAAAATGCAGGATCTGGAAAAAAGCGGCACAGTGATTGTTAATTCAGCTTTTGGAATTGAAAATTGTTTCCGCACCAACATGACAAATGGCCTGGTCGACAATCAGATTCCTTATCCAAAAAGCTTCGTCGTACCTACTTCGTATTCAGGAGATGAAGTATTTGAACAGTTACCTGGGAAAGGATTTTGGATCAAAAGAGGCGATTTTCATGCGATTCATAAAGAGGACGTAACATTTGCCTATACCAAAAAGGAAGCAAAAGAAATACTAAGAGAGTATTCGCTACGCGATATTCCTGATGCCGTTATTTCTGAACATCTTGTGGGTGATCTTGTGAAATTTTATGGTGTTTACGGTACTGACTTTTTCTTTTGGTTTTATCCATACGATCTTAACCATCACAAATATTCCGCATACGAGGAGATTAACGGAAAGTCGCTGTATCATTCCTTTGAAGAAAATAATCTGAAAACGCTGGCAAATGCTTCGGCGGAAGTTTTGGGTGTTGACATTTACGGAGGTGATGCCATAGTAGGTAAAGATGGTAGTTTTCATATTATTGACCTGAATGACTGGCCAAGTTTTGCACCTTGCCGGGACGACGCAGCAGTTTTCATAGCAAAAAGAATTGTTCAAAAATTTACGCAAAAACCGTAATGGAAGACTTAATAAAAGACAAATCCACAAAACCATTGATTGAGGGAAATGTTACTTCCTTTGAAAATTCTTTGAAATCAAACGATACAGAAGAAAAAATTGACATTTGGTTTTATCGCCCGATTGGATACCAGATTGCCTTGTTTTGTGCCAAAATCGGAATGACACCAAATACGGTAACTATCATCAGTATCTTCTTTGGCGTAGCAGCTGGAATTTTGTTTTACAGCCAGGATCTGATGATCAATGTAATTGGTATGTTGTCACTGGTATTTGCCAATTCTCTTGATAGTGCGGATGGGCAGCTTGCCAGGATGACCAACAATAAAAGCAGGCTTGGACGCATACTTGACGGTGCTGCGGGTGACTTTTGGTTTATTTCCATACACATAGCGCTGTGTCTGCGGAGTATGAATGAAGGTTGGACGGCGTTAATCTGGATTCCCGGTGTATTGGCAGGATTCTCTCACGTGGTGCAGTCGGCCATGGCAGATTATTACCGGAATGTTCATTTGTTTTTTATCAAAGGAACCTCGGGAAGTGAACTGGATAATAGCCGGGACTTGCAATTGGAATACGACCAGCTTACATGGGGCAGGAATTTTGGTATGAAACTGATAGCCAGAAACTACCTGAATTATACCCGCATGCAGGAAAAATTCTCTCCTAAACTGCAAAAATTGCTTGCCGTAGTGCGTGCGAAATATAAAATGGGTTTACCACAGAACCTGATCATTGATTTCAGGACGCGTAATAAACCGTTAATGAAATACACCAATATTATACAATTCAATACTCGCGTGATATTTCTGTTTTTATGGTTGTTTCTGGACCAGGCATGGATCTATTTTTTCTTTGACATTTTTGTATTGAACCCGATACTGATTTATATGTGTTCCAATCAGGAAAAGGTAAGCGGTTATTTTTATAATAAAATTGTGACTGGCAGTGAATATGGGGACCAAAATATATAAAGCTGTTTTTTTGCTGATCGGCATATTTTCCCTGGGCTATATGGTATATGGCATCGGACTGGAAGAAATATGGCTGAATATGCAAAAAACCGGTATCTGGTTTGTTCCCGTAATCGGCAGCTGGCTTTTGATTTATATTCTGAATGCTTTTGCATTCAAAGCAATCATTCAGGAGCCTGGTCTTCCTCAGAGTAACTTGCCATTCTGGTCTGTTTTGCGATTGACAATTACAGGTTATGCCATCAATTATATTACGCCGTTTGTAGCGTTAGGCGGTGAGCCTTACCGTATCATGGAGCTGAAACCTAAACTTGGGATCAACAAAGCATCTTCATCGGTATTGTTATACAGCCTTATGCACATGTTTTCGCATGTTATGTTCTGGCTGGTTTCTATTGGTTTGATCCTGGCTTTTGTTCCGGTAAACAATCTGATGCTTGCCGGCTGTGCATTTATGTTACTGATAAGTCTGGGCTTGGGTTACTGGTTTGTCCGGGTTTATAAAAAAGGTTTTACAGTCAGCACGATTAATATCCTGACAAAGCTGCCATTTATTAAAAAGAAGGCAAGTGCTTTTGCAGCTGAAAAAGCAGATTCGTTGCAGGAAATTGATAATCAGATAACGATTCTTTATACGGACAGAAAATCAAGATTTTATTCTTCACTGGTTCTGGAATTTGCAGCCAGGGTAGTAGGCTGTGCAGAAATTTATTTCACAGCAATAGCCATCGGACTAAATATGTCAATAACTGAAGCACTAATTGTTAGCTCGGCATCATCACTGTTTGCCAATCTTATCTTCTTTTTTCCCATGCAGCTGGGAACCCGTGAAGGAGGACTTGCCATGGCGCTGAGAAGTGTAGGAATGCCGGCGGCAAGTGGAATTTTTATAGGTGTGGTAATGCGCATCCGTGAGATTTTCTGGATTTTGATAGGACTCGCTTTGATGAATAAAAAAGGGGCTGGAATTGAAGATAAAAGCTTGGATGCTGAAACGCAAAACAAATTAAATTACGCGCATTCTGTCGCTCAAAAATAAAAAGCATGATAAAGGGATTATTAGTGGATTACGGTGGGACAATTGATACAAATGGATTGCATTGGGGCTCTGTATTATGGGAAAGTTACCAGAAACACCAGGTCAATATAGATAAAGCGGCATTTTCAAAAGCCTATTCGTTTGGAGAAAGATCATTGGCCATCAATCCGATTATCAAGCCGGACCATACTTTTTATGATACCCTGTATCTGAAGATAGAACAGCAGTTTAAATTTTTAAAAGAAAACGGATACGAGGTAGGTGACGCCCTTGTGGCTTCCCTAACAAAATCCATCGCCAATGATTGCAACGATTTTGCACAGAGAACAATAGAAAATGCAAAACCCATTTTGGCACAACTGGCCGAAAAATATCCGATAGTATTGGTTTCAAATTTCTATGGAAATATTCACAAAGTCCTAGAAGTTTTTGGGATTGACCACTTCTTCAAACAAGTAATTGAATCTGCCGTGGTTGGGATCAGAAAACCTAACCCGGAAATATATAAGCTAGGTGCAGATTTTTTAGGACTTCTGCCCGAAGAATGCGTAGTTATCGGCGATTCTTTTGTAAAAGATATCGTACCGGCGAAAGAGCTTGGCTGCAAGGCAATCTGGCTCAATGTACAAGGTTGGGAGGAATCAGCGGTAATAAACAATCCGGCACATCAGGCTGATATTGAAATTACAGATTTTAACCAGATTGTGGAAGGAATAAAAAATATGAATCAGTAATCAAGTTTTGTCTGTGGCATTCAATATTTCACAGCCCGAATTTATCATCAAAACAACATGTACGATATCTGCACAATAGGGCATATTACTTTGGATAAGGTAGTAACGTCCCAATCGGTAAAATTTATGCCCGGCGGCACTTCCTTTTATTTTTCAAAAGCGATTCAGCACTTTGACCTGAATTATATCCTGGTTACGGCGTTGGGTAGCGAAGAAAATTACATTGTAGAAGGGCTCAGGGAGTCAAACATTGCCGTACATGCTTTGCCAAGTGATTTTACGGTTCATTTTGAAAACATTTACAGTCATAACCAGGACCATCGCGATCAGAATGTACTGCACACTGCGGCACCTTTCGGCGTAGGGCAAATGCCGGAACTGGACGCCAAAATATATCACCTCGGCCCATTGTTATCAGACGATATTTCATTGGAACTTATCAAACATCTGGCGTCAAAAGGAGAAGTTTCATTGGATATTCAGGGGTTTCTGAGATATGTAAAAGACAAAAAAGTATATTACACAGACTGGGCAGATAAAAAAGAGGCACTTCCTTACATTACTTACTTAAAAGCCAACGAATTTGAAATGCATGCAGTTACCGGCCTGACTGATGTGCAGGAAGGTGCAAAATATCTGGCAGAAATGGGTGTGCGGGAAGTGATAATTACGCTTGGCAGTAAAGGGTCGGTCATTTACACAAACGGTCATTTCCATGAAATTCCGGCTTATAAACCTGAGGCAATTGTAGATGCGACCGGATGCGGTGACACCTATATGGCTGGTTATTTGTTGCAGAAGGTAAAAGGATTGTCCATTCAGGAAGCCGGTGAGTTTGGCGCAGCTATGGCAACTCTAAAGATTGCAACGTCGGGGCCATTTTCAGGATATCCTGAGCTGGTTAAAAATGTAATAAATCAGGGTACTTATACCCAGGACATCAGTACAGTATTCGAAAAATAATGAATGTTCTTTTGAAGTATGTTTTAGGCATAATAGTTGTGGTTCCGTTTCTTTTTTCTTTCAAAGGTTTTGATAATAAAAACCTGAAAAGCGGAGAAATGGTTGTAACAGGAAACCTGAGTGATCCCGATACTTTTCCTGTTCCAACTTCGGCGGATGTGAAAGGATTGTTATTTTATATCCAGCGCGATCCTAATTCCAATACGATAGTTTATCAGCTGAATGTAGATGAAAATGGAAAATTAATTGACAAACAGCCTGTTCATTCTTTCTGGATACGTTATCCGGAAGGTGGCATACGCCGGGACCTGAATTATCTTCAGCGCAAATTTGCTTACGGTATCAATTCCAAAGCAACCGGAAACGGAAATTACGAGCTGCGTTCTGTTGCATATTCCAAGCTTCCTCTGTATTTGCGCAAGGACGTTAAAAACCAATATCATGTTTATGCGGACATTAACAGTAAAAAATGTGTATTAAACCGGGTATTTATCCGGATCGACGGAGGTTCTTTCTGGTCTCCTAACGTTCTTTATATTGAATTAAAAGGAATAGAAATTACCACAGGAAAAACGATTGTTCAACGTATCAAACCAACTTGATGACATGGCAAAGAATTTTGTTTCTAACTCACGGGAATCCTCACGTATGTTCAAAAGCAATTTTCTGGAATCCCTCTCCAAAGTACATTTTACAGTACCACTCATTATTTTTCTTCCGGTTATCGGATATTTTTCCTGGAAAGCACTTATGCCCGGACAAATATCCTGGATTCTTTTTCTGGCATATTATACCTCCGGGCTTTTTATCTGGACACTTACAGAATATGTGATGCACCGCTTCGTATTCCATTTTACGCCAAAAGGCAAATTAATGGAACGCATCCACTTCATTTTTCATGGTGTTCACCATGATTATCCCAATGATGCCAACCGGTTGGTAATGCCGCCATCCGTCAGCATTCCGCTTGCAACCGGATTTTATTTTCTGTTTGCTTCCGTGATGGGTGAATTTGTTGTTGCAGCTTTTTTCTCGGGTTTTATTTCAGGCTACCTGATCTATGATATGACGCATTACGCTTTGCATCATGCCAATTTCAAAAATAATTTCTGGAAAAATCTCAAAAAACATCACATGACCCACCATTATTCTGAAAGTAACAAGGGATATGGTGTGAGTTCCAATTTTTGGGATAAAATCTTCGGTTCTGACTTTGCTGACAAGTAAAGTGCCACATTTTAGCTAGGAATGCAGTACAGTAATTTAAAACTTTCCTGAAGTTCGCGGTTTCTTATCACATAAATATGCCTTTGCCAATTGCCGGAGGCATATTTATAATTAAAAATATACTGTGGAATTTTAGCGGGAAATTCGCATTATTGCATACGATACTCATTCTAACGCTTATGAAAAATGATGGATAAAGAAAAAATTGAGCACGATACCGTGTTTAAGGAAGAAATTACCAAGGTTTCTGATTTTAAATTCGGGACAACAGTAGTAAAAGTTTTTGATGACATGGTAAGCAGATCCGTTCCGTTTTATAACGAAACACAACGTATGCTCGCCGAAATTGCAGCTGACCATGCTAAGGAAGGATCATTTGTATACGATCTCGGCTGCTCAACCGGGACTACTATGATTGAAGTCGACAAATTAATTACAAATGACATTCGTTTTATCGGAATAGACGAGTCTATTGAAATGCTTAATAAATGTGACGCCAAGCTTAAAGAAAGTAATTTTGTCCGCCCTTACGATCTGATCGTCGGCGATTTACATGAAGAACTGCCCATTGAAAATGCATCTGTTGTAATCCTTTGCCTCACATTGCAATTTGTCCGCCCGCTTTATCGTGAGCGCCTGCTTAAGAATATTTATGCCGGACTTAACCCTGGCGGTGTATTATTACTGGTAGAAAAAGTGCTGGCAGAAAACAGTATCTTCAACAGGGATTTTATCAATTATTATTACAATTATAAGCGCCGCAATCATTACAGTGAAATGGAAATTTCTCAGAAAAGAGAAGCACTGGAAAATGTTTTGATTCCTTATAAATTATCGGAAAACCTGCTTTTGCTTAAAGAAGCTGGATTTATTTACTGCGAAACGTTTTTCAAATGGTATAATTTTTCAGGAATGATAGCTTATAAAAAATCATGATCAAAATCGGTAATTTCTTTTTTTAAATACAGGAACAACCTGTTTATATTTCTGTACCTGTTACTATTTGTACCTTCTCCAAAGCTTTTCACATCCGAAGTGTTTGGAGAAAAATATTATTTAATTCCAATAATACTAGGCCTGTTTGTTACTTTTTCGGGAGAGATAATACGTGGTATTACAATTGGACTGGCTTATATTATCCGTGGCGGCCGCGACAAAAAGGTTTATGCTGAAAGGCTGGTGACGGAAGGTATTTTTAATCATTGCCGTAATCCATTGTATGTTGGTAATATTCTTATGCTGCTTGGTGTCGGTATACTTTCCAATTCGTTGTTCTATATCGCGATAGTAATACCGGCTTTCCTCTTTATATACCAGGCTATAGTTCTGGCAGAAGAAAATTTCCTTCGCAATAAATTCGGAGTACAGTTTGATCAGTATTGCCAGCGTGTCAACCGTTGGATGATTAGCTTTAAAGGAATATCTGCTACTATGAACGGCATGGAGTTCAATTACAAAAGGTGGATATTAAAAGAGTATAACACACTGCTGGTCTGGCTGATCGGTATCACTGCGATTCTTCTTTTTAAATATCCCGAACTTACTCCTGAAAATGACATTGAAATAACGCTGTTTATAGCAATTGTTATTGTTTTAGGTGTGGTTTACGGCTATGTGAGATATCTTAAAAAATCTGGAAAAATGAGTGATGCTATTGCCTGAGAATTTATTCTAAATGCTATTCTATGCGTGTATAATAATTATGAAAGACTTTATAGTATAAGTCCTAAAAGGGATGTTTGCATTATTTG
Source organism: Dyadobacter sp. NIV53 (assembly GCF_019711195.1). NCBI lineage: Bacteria > Pseudomonadati > Bacteroidota > Cytophagia > Cytophagales > Spirosomataceae > Dyadobacter > Dyadobacter sp. NIV53. Next base: position 1,428,386 of record NZ_CP081299.1, on the reverse strand, counting down.
GTTATTGTAGAAAAATAAGGCTATAAGAACGAATAATGGCATAATACTTGTATAAAGTATATTGATTAATAGATTTATATTTGATAGATTTGAAATCACTGTAAGTGATGAATAAAGGACCTACTCAATGATATGGCATGGCAAATTTTCAGATTTTTAAAAGTGACAAAAGCACCGCGTATTATTATCGTTTAAGGGCAACCGGAAATCAGGAAATCATATTAGAATCAGAAGGTTACGCAACCAAATACGCTGCTTTGCAAGGAATAGATACCGCCAGAGGGAACGCCAGATTTGATCAGAGCTATGAACTTAAAGAAGGTATTTATTATACTTTTTTGTTGAAAGCCGGAAATGGAGAAACAGTTGGAAGAAGTAAAAAATACTTGTCCGTAGCTGACAGGGACAACGCAATGGTGCTTGTAAAACAGGAAGCTCCAAATGCAATAATTGAAGACCTGACTTAACCGTTAAATTAATTTGTAAGCAATTTTAAAAGTAGATATAAAGATAATTCCAAACAGAAGAGATAAATAAAAACGTGTTCAATGTGTAATCAGTTGAACAAACTAAATATTCCAATGGAATCAACTCCATTGGAATATTTAGTTTACAGCCAACTAGTTAGTATAATTTTAGTTGATATTTTACCTCATTTCAGGATAATAATATGGGTAAAGACAAATTTTATGTAACCGATTTTGTAACTATCCGATTGTCTGAATATTAGAGTTGTAACCTAATTTGATAGTAATGTAATGATAATTCTAGGTTTAACCGGTTTTAATGCTTTTAATTTAAAATATTAGTTTATTATTTTGTGATTTATTAAGATAGTTTGAAATATTATCATTCTTTGGCATAATCTTTTCTAGGAAGATGAGACTTATTTAAAACATTACGTCCCAATACATATTTCTTATCGGTGGTTCACAAATTAATACACACAATGGTACACGAAAAAATATTTAACCTGTCAATAGACAGAGATGCAAAGATTATAGTCGAAGGTAGTTTTCCGAATTTAGGCAGAGAAATAATTATCAATCTGCAATTTTTAATCAAAGATAAAAATGATAGGTATTTCAGGGCACCAATCGGAATTTATCATCCTCAGTATTGGAAACTTAAAAAATTAACCCCTGAAAAATCGCAGATGTTACAACTGGAATACAGTGGTATTTCAAGAAAACAATTGAACCTGGCTATCAGGGAATTTAAACAGGCAATGGGGCCGGGTTACATTTTCAGTGATTCGATCCGGACAGAAGGAAGAATAAAAGGTTTGAAAGCGATCAGAACCAACACAGTAAGCCGCCGGATCCATGCGGCAGTTTAATAAAAAATAATCCACACTATTTTATTGTAAACAGGCTCTTAAAGTCTCCAATCATCTTTACAGGATGTTTGGGGACTTTTTTATTTTGTCATTTTCCAGTAAAATATCGAGATTCCTTTTAACCGGATTTACTCAAAAATTTTATGGCTTTTTGGCATAAATTAAATTTAGATGTTGACACTTTGACATTAATTAAAGTCTGGTTAAATTTTTGATGTTCAGGTTTGTATAAATAAATACAGACATGGATACTTTTTCAAGCATGATCATTGAGGCTGTTGAAAAAACTAAAAACGCAGTCGTGAAAATAGATGTTTATAAAACCGAAAAAGGCAAGCTGCGTCCATCCGGCTCCGGTTCAGGTTTTATATTTTCTTCTGATGGTTTTGTCTTCACTAATTGTCACGTTGTTGACGGTGCGGAGAAAATTATGGTAAGCCTACTGAACGAAAACGAAATAGAGGCAACATTGGTAGGCAAAGATCCGGATACAGATATCGCCATTCTTAAAATATATACGCAGGGATATTCAGTTGCGAAACTTGGCGATGCAAGCCAATTGCAGATTGGCCAGTTTGTGATTGCCATTGGTAATCCTTATGGTTATCAGCATACTGTTACAACAGGTGTTGTAAGTGCGCTCGGCCGCTCTTTACAAACACAATCAGGCCGATTTGTAGATAATGTGATCCAATCCGATGCGGCATTAAATCCTGGAAATTCAGGTGGTCCTATGATCAACACAGACGGAGAGGTGATTGGTGTTAATACTGCCGTGATCCAGGGTGCACAGGGATTGAGTTTTTCGGTTGATATTAACACTGCGAAAGAAATTGCCAGACAGTTGATTAAAGACGGGAAAGTTTTTAAGGCGTATCTGGGTTTACAATTACAGGATGTGCAGGTAAATGAAAAGATTCGGCAGCATTATAAAATTCCGAATCGCAGGGGCATTTTTATTACGCACATTGAAGCAAATTCACCTGCATCGCGCTCACAGCTTCAGGAAGGTGATATTATTATCTCGTTCAATGACAAAACGGTAAATACCAGTAATGAGCTGTTTAAGGAGCTGACACACAAAGAGGTACTTTCAATTGTAAACATTTCAGTGATCCGGCATACTGAACTACTGAATTTCATTGTTGTTCCGGTAGAGAAAAAGTAAAAGAAAGGGGCGTTTTGAATCATCATTAGTTTATTTCAGAGAAAAATTGTCGATAGTTTTTTCTTCGCCATTGACGATGATTGACAGCTGGTGCTGACCAGGATAAAATGTTCGCGTAGTAATCAACCGGAAACTTTGTTTGCGATTGATTGTGCAAAATTCTTGTGGCGAAAAAATCCTCTCGCTGATCTTGAATACTTTTTTGGCAAGCAGGCCATTGGCTTTTTGATAATAAACCGCATATTCCAGCCGTACAACCTGTTTTTCATCCTGATTATTTTTGACCGTAAAGGAAAATTCCAGGCTCCTGCCAATACTTACCTCTGGTGTTAGAATGATAAAACCGGTCACAAGGAGATTGTCGCTTTGCAGGCCGTAATGTTTTAATATGTCCGCATGTCCTTGTTTTAAAAGTGTTCGGGATCCGTGTTTAATAATGGCATCTGTTTCTTTACTAATCCCTTTCCATTTAGCTGCAATTTCAATAACAATCATCGGATGGTCTTTGGCAATATCGTTGATACTGTTGGCCACGCTACGGCGAACGGATTCCGATGGATCAGATTTTAGGTTTTCCAGAATTGGTAAAATTGGAGCAGGATTCTTTTTTAACTCAGGAATAGCCATTGCCCAGGGTAAACGAGGCCTGGAACCTTCACTTGCCAACCTTCTCACTTTATGGCTTTTATGTAATGACCAGACTTGCATTTGGCTGATCATTCGGATTCCATATTTTAAGATAAAAGGCCTTACTGCAAATTCGCAGCTTACAAATTGTGTGATAAATTCCAGTGCTTTTACTGAATTTTCATAGTCATCAAGACCATATGTTTCGATGTAATCCGGAAAAAACATCATTTCCAGGCTTTCTCCAAAACCGTCTTCCCGTAGTCTATTGATGATGACTTCTATCAAATTAACTGCATCAGGATAATAATCCGGCAAGAATGAATGAAGCACTGCGGAAGTGTGTTTCATTCGTTCTTTCAACTCTTTGTTTTCAAAATCTTTTGTAAAAATTCCGGAAATGAATTTTTGCTTATCAAATGTTGGAACCGTTCGAGACAAGGTATTGGCCAGGCGGTCGTAAAATGGTAGAGAATATAAGTTTTTTAGCGGGCTACCCATTAATATATTTTTTATTTAAAATGAAGTGGTTTTGGATAGAATGATTTAAAGTGCCTTTTCAGGCAGTATTTGCCAAATCTACTGAATAAGTTGGTCTAACATGGTTTTCCTAAGCCAAAAATATCCCGTTACCTTTACAGCATGGATTATTTTAAAAAGTTACTTGATTTACTGAAAACAGAACGGGAGGAAGACAGACGGTCTTATCTTAAACTTACTGAATCAACGTCTGTATCTGAGCGCAGGGCAAACGGGCTTTCCTGGTATCCTATCGCAATCAGGGGATCAGAAATGAGCCGCGGTGATTATCTGACTGTTGAGGTGGAGCGTACCACGCATCAGGATATTGCGCATCAGCTGAGGTTTGGTGCACCGGCAGTTTTATTTTCGAACCACGATGCAAAGCAGGATAGGGTAGAAGGTACCATTTCTCACCAAAGCGGAAACCGGTTAAAAATAACTTTACGTACCGATGAGTTGCCGGATTGGTCAAGAGATGGAAAGCTGGGGATTGACCTGCTATTCGATGACAATAGTTACGATGAAATGCAGTCGGCTATTCAGACGGCTAATGTGCTAAAAGACAAGCCGGAAGGGCGTTTAGTTAAGATTTTAACGGGAGAAAAGGAACCCGCTTTTTTACCCTTAAAGAATCCGTATATAGTACCAAAGCTAAACGCATCACAGCAACTGGCTGTTGACAGAATTTTATCGGCTAATGAACTGGCTGTTGTGCACGGACCTCCCGGAACCGGTAAAACCACCACTTTGGTACAGGCCATTAAAGCATTAATCAAACAGGGTCATAAACAAATTCTGGTTGTTGCACCCAGTAATACTGCTGTTGATCTGTTAAGTGAAAAATTATCGGACGAGGGTTTAAATGTACTAAGGGTTGGTAATCCTTCACGTGTTTCAGAACGATTGATGTCGTTGACACTGGATAGTAAAATGGCAGCTCACAGCCGTATGAAGGAAATTAAAAATCTGAAAAAGCAGGCGAACGAGTTCAAAAACATGGCGCATAAGTATAAGCGCAGCTTTGGTAAAGCCGAACGTGAACAACGAAAAGCACTTTTTGATGAGGCTTACCGGATCATGAAAGAAGTAAGTAATTCAGAACAATATATCATTGATGATCTGGTGGCCAAAGCGCAGGTTATCACAGCAACATTGGTTGGTTCCAATCATTATACAGTCCGGAATCTCAAATATCACACCGTTGTAATTGACGAAGCAGGACAAGCGCTCGAACCTGCATGCTGGATACCGATTTTGAAAGCAGAGAAATTAGTTTTGGCGGGTGATCACTTTCAGTTATCACCCACAATTAAATCCAATGAAGCCGCTAAAAATGGTTTGGCTGAAACATTACTGGAAAAATGCGTGTCGTTACATCCCGAAGCAGTTGTGTTGCTTGAAGAACAATACCGGATGAATAAAGCAATCATGGGTTATTCTTCAAAAGTGTTTTATCAGGGTAAACTAAAAGCGCATCAATCTGTTGCGAATCATTTGCTGTTTCCAATTGATGCTCCACTGGCATTTGTTGATACAGCGGGCTGTGGTTTTGATGAAAAACTGGAAGGGACAAGTTCCACAAATCCGGAAGAAGCAGTTTTCCTGTTCAAACATTTATCACAAGTTGTGTTGGAACTGACTAATGGAAATCCTGGTCATTATTCTGTAAAGGATTTTCCTACTATTGCCGTTATTTCTCCATACAAACAGCAGATACAGATACTGAAAGATCAATTGCTGCATTCGCCGGTTCTACAGCCTTATCTTGATAAAATATCGGTCAATACGATTGACAGTTTTCAGGGGCAGGAACGTGATATAGTGTATATCAGTATGACAAGAAGTAATGCTGAAGGTGAAATCGGTTTCTTGTCAGACATACGCAGGATGAACGTTGCTATGACAAGGGCGCGGAAAAAACTGGTTGTGATCGGTGACAGTGCAACGCTGGCCTCATTGCCATTTTACGCTGATTTTATTACTTATGCAGAAGAGTTAAATGCCTATCAGAGCGCATGGGAATTTGTAGAGAACTGACAATCATGCCAGAATATCTTTCACAACTTTCCCATGTACATCTGTCAGGCGAAATCTCCGGCCTTGAAATTTATATGTTAAACGCTCATGATCAACACCCATCAGGTGCATGAGCGTAGCCTGAAAATCATGGACATGAACCGGGTCTTTGATGATATTATAACTGAACTCGTCCGTTTCTCCATAGCTGATTCCCGGTTTTACTCCTGCGCCAGCCATCCACATCGTGAAACAGCGCGGATGATGGTCGCGGCCGTAGTCATTTGCAGTAAGTTTGCCTTGCGAATAAACAGTACGTCCAAATTCACCACCCCAGATCACCAAAGTATCATCCAGTAATCCCCGTCGTTTAAGATCTGTTACCAAAGCTGCCGTTGCCTGATCGGTCTGCTTACATTGGTTTGCAATTCCTTTTGGTAAATCTCCGTGCTGATCCCAGCCCTGGTGATAAAGCTGTACAAATTTGACGTCTTTTTCCAGGAGCTTTCTGGCAAGGATACAATTGGCCGCATAAGAACCTGAATCCCGGCTATCCGGCCCGTACAGGTCAAAAACTTCGTCCGGTTCATCGGAAGTATCCATTACTTCTGGTACCGATGTTTGCATCCGGTATGCCATTTCATATTGTGCAATCCGGTTTTCTATTTCCGGATCCTGAAAACTTTCGTTTTGTAACTGGTTTAATTTTGTCAGATATCCCAGCATTTCCTTACGATCTGTACCATCATAGCCTTCCGGATTATTTAGAAATAGAACAGGATCCTTTCCCGATCTGAACTGAACACCCTGATGTTTGGAAGCCAAAAAACCGTTTCCCCACAAACGCGCATAAAGTGGCTGGTCTTTCGGTGCATTTTTGGAAACAAGCACGATGAAAGTAGGCAGATTATTATTGTCAGAACCTAATCCGTAACTTACCCATGAACCAATAGAAGGCCGGCCTGGAAGCTGGTTTCCGGTTTGGAAAAAAGTAATAGCCGGATCATGGTTAATGGCTTCCGAATAAATGGATTTGACAATACAAAGATCGTCCACAACCTTAGCAGTATGCGGAAGTAATTCACTGACCCAGGTATTGTTCCTGCCATGCTGGTTAAATTTGTAAATAGAAGGCACCATGGGTAAAGCACTCTGATTGGCACTCATTCCTGTCAACCGTTGTCCTTTACGTACCGAATCCGGTAAATCCTTCCCGGCCAGATCTACGAGTTTTGGCTTATAATCAAATGTTTCAAATTGCGAAGGGCCTCCGCTCATGAAAAGATATACGACCCGTTTTGCCTTGGGTGCTATATGCGGAAGTGCACGTAATATGTCTTCTTCCAGGTTTGGTACATTTGTAGTCGCCGGTTTAGCGCCAGATCCGAAAAGTTTATCAGCGCCGAATATCGAACCTATCGCCAAGGCGCCCAGACCCAGGGAAGTTTTGGTCAGGAACCGGCGCCGGTCAAGCGATTGATGTATTTTATTGAATTCTGGTGAATGAAGCCTGAATTCGTCGTCATGATGATGTGACATCTCTTATCTTTTCGTTAAAGTTGCATCCGAATTAAGTATAGTGCTGGCTACAACTGTGTTGGCGGCGATAAGTGAAATGTCCAGTTTTTTGTCAATCAGGTATTGTCCTGTATGAAGCCAGCCTATCGCTTTCTTTGGATTTTCCTTAAATTTTTGCTGCTGATCATTTTGAAGTAATACAAGCAAATTAACTTCTTTGGAAACTGGAGTACGGCCTGTAAGCTTTCTGTATGTATCAATAATCGCTTTTTTATGATCCGGTGTTTTGGTCATTTGTTCGCCTAAAACTTTTGCTGCTTCATTGAAGGTCGGGTCATTTAAAGTCACCAAAGCTTGCAATGGCGTATTTGTTTTTTGACGCCTTACCACACAGAAACTTCTGGTTGTGGCATCAAAAGTGGAAAGGGTAGGATTGGGGACAGATCTTTTGACGATCACATACAGGCTGCGCCGATACACCGCTTCTCCCGAATCTGGTTCATAATTGCTGCTGTTAATTGACCACAGGCCTTCCGGCTGATACGGTTTTATACTTTTTCCACCAATTTGAGTATTGATCAATCCACTTGCTACCAGCGCATTGTCTCGGATCATTTCGGCGGTCATTCTGTTTGCAGGGCCGTGAGCATACCAGCGGTTTTCAGGATCTTTTTCACGGATTTCATTATTGGTATGCGAATCCTGGCGATAGGTAGCCGACATCACGATCAGCTTATTCAGTTTTTTTATATCCCAGCCAGATTCCATAAAATGAACAGCCAGCCAATCGAGCAATTCAGGATGGCTTGGCATTTCGCCCTGGTTTCCAAAATCTTCCGTTGTTTTAACTAAACCCGTCCCGAAGAAATTTTGCCATAATCGGTTTACCTCCACTCTGGCTGTAAGCGGGTGATTTCTATTGGTAAGCCATTGTGCTAAACCGTAACGGTTTTTAGGCAGATTTTTTGAAAACGGTAAGATGGATTTCGGTGTATTGGGAAAAACTTCTTCTCCAAATGCATCATAATTTCCTCGCAGCAGAATATGCGCTTTTTTGGGTTTCGGCATTTCTTGCATGACCATCAATTCCTTTATATTTTTGCTTGAATCGCTAAAAACAGTTCGTAGTTCATGTAATTTTTTATAACCGGCAATCATTTCAGGATTGATCACCGTCAAATAATAGTCTTTTAAAAATTGTAAATCACTGGCAGAGAATAGTTCTTTGTCTTTATTCAGAATTGTAGGCCAGGTTGATTTATTCCCGATTATCCTGACTTCAAAAGGAGTCAATACACGGTTATAAACCAAAATATCATCTACTTTTCCATTTTTGAATCCCAGTCCGCGCCACCATCCGCCAATCTGTAAGCCAGGCTCAGTTTTAGAATCAAACAAAATATCTTTTGTTAATTGATCCATGGTCGTTTCCAAAGCCATTTCGTTGCCATCCAGATATAATTTGAAACCATTTGCTTTCGAAGTACCGTCGTAAGTGATCGTTAACTGAATCCATTTATTTCTGGGTATTGTTTGCCTGGTGATTCTGGTTATCGCATTAGAAGGAGCCGTATGCGCCATATTCAGTTCCAGTCTGTCATTTTTCAGATACAAATGGTAACCTCGAAAATTGTACAATCGCTCAGCCTGGCTCTTATGCAAAATCACACCTTCTTTTAATTCAGCCGGGACATTTACCCAAATACCTATACTAAACGGATCCGATTTCCTAAAAATCCCGGTTTGGTTTAAGTCCAAAAAAACGTCTCCATTCAGATTAAGAACTTTGCCATTTCTATCAGCATCAAATTCAGGTTTACCACCATCCTGTCCGGATTCCCTTTTCATTACGCCGGTTTGCTTCGGATTAACAAGGTTTTTAAGTGAATTCTGATCAAAGTTATATTGTGCCTGTAATCCGCTTCTGGGAAGTTTTTCCTTTGATAAATTATTATAACTTCCGGAAGCAATCCATTTTTCAAAACCCTTGTCAGATGTTGATTTTGTTTCTTCCATCCTCGTTTCCTGCTGTGTTATTTCTGTTTTTATGAAACGCAGCATTTTTTCCTGTTCCTCAGTCGGAAGCATTAATGTTGGCGTTGGCAAAGCATCATTCCATGAAATCTGGCCGGCTTCTTTTACATTATTAAAAAAACTGAAAAGCTCGTAATAATTTTTTTGAGATATAGGGTCGTATTTGTGATCATGGCATTTGGCACAACCAATTGAAATGCCCAGAAAAGCATCTCCGAATGTATTAGTCCGGTCAATTACATATTCTGTCTGAAATTCCTCTTCAACAATTCCGCCTTCCATATTCTGTTGATGATTGCGGTTGAACGCTGTGGCAATGATCATTTCTTTCGTGGGTTTTGGCATGAGATCGCCTGCCAGCTGCCAGTGAATAAACTGATCATATTTCATATTTTTATTAAATGCCCCAATTACCCAGTCACGGTATGGCGACATATCCCTTAGCCTGTCAACCGTGTAACCATGCGAATCAGAAAAACGAGCAAGATCCAGCCAGTCGACTGCCATTTTCTCACCATAATGCGGTGAATTTAACAAGCGGTTTACCTGTTTTTCGTAAGCATCAGGAGAAGTATCATTTAGAAAAGAATCAATTTCAGTGAGTGTAGGAGGTAATCCGGAAAGATCCAAAGAAACGCGCCTTAATAAAAGTTCTTTTTCTGCTTCTCTGGTTGGGTTGAGCTTTTCCTGTTCCAGTTTTTTCAGAATAAAATTATCAATTGGATTAATGACCCAATCATCCCTTTTTACTTTTGGAATATCCGCTTTTTCTGGTTTTACAAATGCCCAGTGTGGTTTGTATTCAGCTCCATCCGTAATCCATTTAATCAAAATTGCCTTTTCCTTTGCGGACAAACTAAGGTGTGATTCCGGCGTTGGCATCATGTAATCAGGATCCTGTGAAACTATCCGATGAAAGAACTCACTATCAGCCAGATTGCCCGGAGTAATTGCAACTTTGCCGGGATTTTTAGACAGGCTTGCATATGCCATTACGGCTATATCCAGCCGTAATCCTGCTTTTTGTTTTGCCTTATCAGGCCCGTGACAAGCAAAACACTTGTCCGAAATTATGGGTTTAACATGCTGGTTATAATCCAGATCGTCAGGAAGCTCCTGCATAGCAACTTTTACATCTTCCGGCAAGCTGGGTGAACAGGAGAAGAAGTAAATACTGATAATATTCAGAAGCAGATATATGAACAGACGCATCAACATTGAGTTTAATATCTATCACATATAAAGATAAAAAATACATGTATATACTATGCGTTGAAGCGCATCGGATGATTTGCCGAATTTCAATATTACTTAGAATTCCGATGACCAGATCGCGGCTATCTATGTATATACGTATATTTGCAAAATGGGCAAACACCACATCACAATACACGACAATTTTATAAGAGCAATCCTGGCTGACAAAGGTATTGCAATTGACTATTTTCAGAATTTTTTACCCTCATTTGTTTCCGATAAACTGGATTTTTCAACTTTAACCCAGATACCGGATTCTTATGTTTCTGAACAATTAAGAAAAACGATGTCGGACATTGTTTATTCCTGTAGGTTAAAAAATAATGAAAATGAAGTAAAGGTTTCTTTACTAATTGAACATAAAAGCTTTGCAGATAAATACACTCCAATTCAAATTGGGGGATATATTTTTTCGGCTCTTCAGAAACAGATTGACAACAAAGAAAAATTATCAATTATTATTCCAATACTGCTATACCATGGACAGGGAAGATGGGAATATAGAGGTGTGGGAAGCCTTTTCGCAAATTTAGAAAAGGAGTGGAAACGTTTTATTCCCGATTTCGACTATATTTACAATGATCTCGGTTCAATATCGGATGAAAGTGTAGAATTATTAAATAACAAGTTTCTAGTAGCAGCCCTGCTTGCACTTAAACATAGCTTTCAGAAAAATTGGCTAAACGATAATGCGGGTAAAGTATTGGTTCTTACGGAAAATGCAACTGTGAACTTACAAAAAAGCTTAATCGTTTATCTATTCGGAAATAGTGCTCTTAAAGAGCCAAGGATTATCGAAATATTAGAATCTTTACCATTTACATTAAAGGAAACAGTTATGAGCACTTTGGATGTTTTTCTAGAAAAGGGAAAAAAATAGGGCTTGAAAAAGGTATAGAAGAAGGTATAGAAAAAGGTGTGGAAATTGGTTTTGACAAAGCATTATACAAAAATACCCGTACTATGCTTCTAAAAGGTTTTCCTGAAGAAACTATATGTGAGGCACTGGAAGTTTCAGCAGAATATGTAGCTGGGATTCGTTCAGAAATCAGTGCAGAAAATAATTTATAAAAGTCAGTAAACTGTTGAAATGTTTCTCGGATTTTCTCCATCCTAAGCTTAAATTGCCAGACTGGCCAGAGCTATTTGCAATTCAATCGCTACGCCATTCGTTTTGATATCCGACAGTAATAATGAATTTGGTATGTGATGAGCAGTTAAACAGTTTCATTTACTTAGTATAAAACCAACGTGATTACTGCCATCAGCCGATTTGTTATACGGCTGATGGTAAATAAGTTATCAGATTATCAGCTTCATTTTATAATCCATTGTAATCACGGGTATGATCACGGTATACAGAATGGTAATGGATCTCATCCGTATATACAACGCCTGACTGACACACGAATTCAATCCACACACTTGGCCCGTCAATCCGCACATAATCTGCATGATTTGTTAGTGCAGCATTTCCGGAAAAAGCAATGTATGTTCCGCTCAGTTCATTTTCATATATTTTTAGCATGGCTGTTCCCGTTGCATCATCCACATCCTGCGTCCATGGTTTCATTGCAGCTAGTACCAGTAGTTTTTGCGCATTAGTTAATGAGCTTACCGCCAAACCCACCTTAGTTGCTGGAAATTGTCCGTCTTTATTTGGCCCCAATGACACGTCACTGAATGTAGTACTCAGTTTTGCAGAAGCAAGCTGTGTAGTTGTTAGTGAAGCAAGCATAGCCGCCATGGCATCATGTTCTGTCTTCAGAGGTGCATAAGTGGTACCGGTGGTTGTCCAGGTTTTTGGTTCAATTCCCTGATGTGATGGAGTAGAACTGACCACAACGCCTGCATTATAAGTAATGTTCTGGGCGTAATGGTGACCTCCAAATTGAAGCATCCAGGTGCCTGTTGTACTTGGAGTTCCTAAAAAAGCAATGATATATAAGTCAGAACCATACCCATTACCTGCTTTTGTTTTCAATACATTATCAGCCGTATTAATCTGGGTAAATTCACTGTAACCTTCGCCCGCTGCGGTGCCCGAAGCTGCTGCAATGACTGCTTTTGCTGCAGCTAGTTGCGTAGCGGTAAGTGTACTGAATTCCAGTCCATTGCGAATACTCACGCCACCCGGAAGGTTTGACCATTTTATGGCATTTGCCTTGGTTAAATTTAATTGAACCGTAGCAAGTTGTACTGCGGAAAGTGTTGCCTGGAAAGCCTGTACAGCACAAACTACCTTTGCTACGGTAGTGGTGGCTGTACGGCAGTCAACAGTGTTGGTTGTTGAGTCGGAAACGGTAAGAGAAATGCTGCAGCTCACTCCGCCAAAAGTGATAGCAAAAGCGGCTGAACCTGCTGATACCGGAGTTCCGGTGATAGTGTACGAAAGATTACCGGAATTGCTTGTCAGTGTTCCCGGCGTCAATGTTGCAGTAAGTCCTGTAACACCAGTGGAGGAAACTGCACTTCCTGCTAAATAAGTTACAGCGTTTCCACCGGTATAAGGTACAGTTGCGGATCCATTATAAGCTTTTCCTTTGGTAGATGTTGCTGAAAATGTAGCGGATGCGCAGGTTAATGCCGTTACTGATGCAGATTCTGATTCAATTTCATCCTCCGTTTTACATGCAGTTAATATCAATACGAGCAGCCCTAATGCGTAAAAAAACGATTGAGTTTCATAATTAATTAGTAATTGAATGGTAATACAATTGTTTTTACGCAGTGTTAATTCCCTTTGATAATTAATTGTGGTGTATCAAAGGTATGTTGTGGTAAATTAAAGAGTAGAACCTGGTATAATTAATGCCTCCCGTTGATATTTCTACTTCATTGATATGGATAAACCTGTTCTTTTCAGGAAACGCTTCATTGTATCTTTTAACAACCGGATAAATCAGTATGGATTCGATCCTTGAATCTTAATAAATCAATAAGCATTATCGAATATAACGTGTGTCTGTTTAAAAAAGGTGAAATTGTGATTAATTGCACGAATTTGAGGGTAAATAGATTATTAACTAAAAGAACATAAATATGGAATACAGGCAATTGGGAGCATCGGGACTTAAAGTGCCCGTTTTAAGTTTTGGAACAGGCACTTTTGGAGGTGGTGGTGAATTTTTTAAGGCATGGGGAAATACACAGGCCGACGAAGCAAGCCATTTGGTTAATCTTTGTCTGGACGCTGGGCTAAATTTGTTTGATACTGCGGATGTTTATTCACAAGGTCTTTCGGAAGAAATTTTGGGTAAAGCAGTGATCGGATTGAGGGACAAAATCCTTTTATCTACCAAGGCGACTTTCAAAATGGGTGATGGGCCGAACGATTACGGTTCTTCCAGGTTTCATTTGATCAAGTCCTGTGAAGATAGCCTGAGAAGATTAAAAACCGATTATATTGATATTTACCACATGCATGGATTCGACGGTAATACACCCGTTGAGGAAACGCTGAGCGCACTGGATGATCTCGTTATAAGTGGAAAGATACGGTACATTGCATGCTCCAACTTTTCCGGTTGGCATTTGATGAAATCCTTGTCAGTTTCCGAAAAATATGGCTGGTCCAGATACATTGCACACCAGGCGCACTACTCACTTCTAAGCCGTGAACTTGAATGGGAACTGATGCCGTTAGGACTGGATCAAAAGGTAGGTACAATAGTATGGAGCCCATTGTCGGCAGGGAGACTGGGCGGAAAATACCGTAGAAATCAGCCAATTCCGACAGAGAGCAGAATTGCACAGGGTGGAGGAGAAGGGCCGGAACTTGCAGAGGATTTCTTTTATCAAATCATTGATACACTAGACGAAATTGCGGAAGAAACAGAAAAATCCGTGGCTCAGGTTGCACTGAACTGGGTATTGCAAAGGCCGACTGTATGCAATGTTGTAATTGGTGCAAGAAATGAAGAACAGTTGAAACAAAATTTGGGAGCTGTTGGATGGAACCTGACGCTGGAACAGGTCAAAAAGCTGGATGCAGCAAGTGAAAGAGAGCCTGTGTATCCATATTGGCACCAGAGAAAAAATGTTGCACTCAATCCCATCCCTGATTTTTATAAAAAATTGTAACGTTGCCAGTCACTTTAAAATTATAAATTGAGTTATTTATGGGCTTAGAAAGAAGCACGATGAAAGCGGTAGGATTACATAAATACCTGCCCATAGAAGATCCCGAAAGTTTACTGGACCTGGAAATTGGCAAACCGGTGGCAACAGGAAGAGACTTGCTTGTAAATGTAAAAGCAATTGGTGTAAATCCGGTTGATTATAAAGTTCGTTCTCCAAAAGATAAGATCGAAGGAGTTCCAAAAATTTTGGGATGGGATGTAGCCGGGATTGTAGAAGAGGTGGGAAAAGATGTCTCATTATTCAAAGCGGGTGATGAAGTATATTATTCCGGAACAATGACCAGGCAGGGAGGAAACAGTGAATTTCACTTAGTAGATGAGCGCCTGGTTGGAAAAAAACCGGGTTCTCTTAGTTTTGCAGAGGCAGCAGCCTTGCCACTTACAACCATCACTGCTTACGAAGGGTTATTTACCAGGTTAGGGATCAGCCGAAATGCTGAGCAAAATAGTGATAGAAGTATTTTGATTATTGGTGGTGCCGGTGGTGTTGGATCAATTGCTATACAACTTGCTAAACTTGCAGGATTAAAAGTGATTGCTACGGCTTCCCGCCCCGAATCTGCAAGGTGGATAAAAGAATTGGGAGCGGATAATATTGTGGATCATTCTAAAGACATTGCGGAACAATTAAGAGAATTTGGTACCGATGAGGTGGATTACATATTTAACGTTAATAACACTTTACAATATTGGAAAGTAATGTCCGAAGTGATTGCACCACAGGGAAAAATATGTATGATCGTTGAGGCCGCTGGTGATTTGAATTTTAATTTATTCAAAAATAAAAGTGTCACCATCTCCTGGGAGCTTATGTTCACAAGGTCCACTTACCAGACTACGGACATGATTGAACAGCATAATCTCTTAAATGAAGTATCCGGTCTGGTAGATAGCGGTAAGATTAAAACTACTCTTGGAGATACACTTTCTCCCATAAATGCGGAAAACCTGAGAATAGCACACGCCAGATTAGAGTCTGGCTCTGCAATAGGAAAAATAGTTTTAAAAAATTTCTAGAATTACCGTCACGAATTACTGCTATTTCGCTAACCGTTACCGGAATACGTAATTAAGAATTTTTCAGTATTTTTTAATATGCAAGCCATAAAATAAGGCATCGTGTTGTAGAATAAATTTATTCTACAACACGATGCCTTATTTTATTTATTAAGGATAATTTGATTATTGACATTGGTTGTTGTTTATGGGCTGGCAAAAGGGATTGTAGAATATTATTCTATAAAATCTATTTAATTTAAATAAAATAAATCAAATATTGGTTATCTAAATAATACAATTGTAGCCTTTTTTAGTTACTATTTGTATAGCTAAAATTAATTTTGAAAGGTAGTATTAATTTGTATTTAATTAAATAATTAGTTTCATTTGATGGCAATATTTGACCGGTTATAATATTTTATTTGCAAAACAGTTTAGCAGTGAAAATTGAATTTAAGTTTAATATCTCTATCAGAATTTGAATTAATAAACCAAAAAAAATCCTTCACATATTTTGAATGACACGCAAATAGCGGCAAATCATTATGACTTGCCGGTTGAACTTGTTTTGTAAAAAAAATACCGTTTTAATCAAATTAGAAAGTAAAACAAAATTTTAAACAATTAAACATTTCACATTTTACCCTGGCATATTTTGGTATGTGTTAGGGGGAATTATGCTGTAAAAAACAAAAAAATTAACGTCTGTCATTTTATTCTTTTTTACTAAAATTTTAACTCATCTTATAATATGAAAACTTTTATCAGGTTATTTTATCAACAATCTTTTACTTTTAAATTTAAGGCTGATTCTTTTTCTGTTTTATTGCCACTTTTGCTTTTAATATTATTTCCAATTTCATTTTCCTTCGCTCAGCAGCCCGTAAAGAGAATTTATGCAACCGGTTCCACTATGATTGGTGGATTGGGAACTTCAGCAAATGATAATCAAGCAAAAGACGGTGACATCTCAACTGCATCTGTATTATCAGTTAATTTAGTAGGCGCGAGGTATCAGCGGGTACAATTTCCGGCAGCTGTTACAAATAAGCCGATCCATATAAAAATTGGTTCCGGAGTTTCCTTGCTTGCCTTATTGCCAACAATTACTGTTCAGGCTTATAATGGAGGTGACACAGACGGGTCATTTTTTTCAACCGATTACAGGGTAGGATCCGCAAAGGTGCTTTCAGGAAGTAGTTTGTTGCATCTTTTAAATGGAACCAATACATACGAATATATTTATACACCATCTACCACGCTGGCATATGACCGTGTACGCGTTTCTTTTGGCGCAGTAGTTATAGGCTCAACATCTATCAGTTTCTATGACGCTTATTATGAAGAAGCTGAAACTGGTGCTATTGCATGCGACAATTATGTGGATGTACTTTCCGGTTCAACGGGAAGTTTGGTTTCCGGCCTTACTACCACCGTCTCAGACCCCGCCAACGCTGTTAACGGAAATGAAAGTGATTATGCACAAATTACCGCAGTTGCAGCTATTGCAGAATATTCATATCTAAAAGTTTTGTATCCTGGTACTTCACGTACAGGTGATGTTGTAAAAGTTTTACTGGAAAATCCTGCTAATCTGCTAAGCTTAGGGCTATTAGACGAAGTTGGAGTTTATACTTACCGTGGCGATACATTAGTAGACAGCAAAGCGGATGCCAGCTTATTGAGTCTTCAGCTCTTATCGGGTTCAACAAAAGGGTATGTCACTTTTGCCAGTTCAGGGAAATTTGACAGAATAGAGATCCGGGTGGGGGGATTGTTAAATGTATTAGGCTTTCTAAGGGTATATGAAATCCAGCGCATTGCACCGGCACCAACGGTAACAACACCAAACTTATCCGTATACAGTGGAAATACAGCTTCCTTATTAGCAACAGTAAGTGCTGGTGACGGAGTAATATGGACACCATCCGGCAGTACCAGCAATCCATATATTACTCCTGCTTTAACCAGTAATACTTCCTACGACGTTCAGGCGTCACGGACTGGCTGTACAAACAGGTCAGCTGTGGCGACTGCTCAGATTACCATACTAAACGAACCGACTTTTACCAATCCTGCCAGTTTGGTTGAGGGTAAATTGTATAATGCGGGTTCTGGTAAACAAATCGTAATTTCAGGCGAACCGGGCAGCAATTATCAATTTTCGAATGCTGTTGGATTACCAGCCGGATTGATATTAAATCCAAATGGTACCATTACTGGTACTCCAGGGCCAGGAACCGGGACGGGCTTGCCGGTGGCATTTAATGCAACAGTTTTTGATCAAACTTTAAATAAGGTCGTTTTTTCAGAACAAAATTTTTCGGTAACAATTTACGTGGAGCTGGCTTTAACCGGAGGTGAGTATGCACCTGCATATGTTGGACAGACCTCATACTCCAGTGGATTGAACAGCATAACAAATTCTGAATCTGAAGGGGGAAAAGGAGCCGCTTTTTATACCTATTCATTAACTAATCCATTGGGAAGGACTTCGGCGACCGGCCTTCCGCCAAATTTTAGCCTGAGTTCGGCAGGAGTATTAAGTACTTCCGTTCCGATAACAAGCGAGAAAGCGGATACTTATACCTTTGATATTTATATAACTGACGGGATTCAGCAGGATGTTGCAACTTTTACATTTATAATTGCTGCAAGTCCTCTTCCGGTCACATTAAGTTTGTTTAAAGCAGTAAAGGAGGAGCAAAGTGCTTCATTGACGTGGATTACTACATCAGAATCTAACAGCGAAGGATTTGATATTGAACGCAGCCGTAATGGAAAGGAATGGTTGAAAATTGGATACCAGCTTGCTAAAGGAGAAAGTACTTCATCGGCAAATTACTATTTTACCGACAATTCACCTTCCGAAGGTGAAAATCTTTATCGCTTAAAGATGAAAGATCATGACGGTACCTTTGCATATAGTCGTATTGAAAGCCTTAATTTCGGTAAGAATGAGACAGTTAAAATTTACCCGAATCCTGTTCTGAATACTGAAAAACTCGAAATAGGGGTAAATGACTGGAATCAGATCAAATCGGTCAGGATAGTTCATGCATCAGGTAAAGTGGTATTTGAATCAGATAATTCACAGACTACCGGTATTAGAACCAATAACCTGACTCCCGGACTTTATATTGTTCAGATTCTATACAAGAACGGTAAGAAGGATACAAGCAATTTTATAAAACTATAACCGGGAAATTATCAAAGACAAGAGCCGTTGATTCCAGATCGACGGCTCTTTTTTATTAAAACACACAGAATTTTTTAAGAGGATTTCAATCATAACAGATTGAAAATAAGGTTTAGTACCAGCAGCTGAAAACAATAAAATGATATTTTCAACCTAAAAGAGATTGATAGCAATACAATTAATCTGGCATGATTATTGAAATCCGGGCAGCAAAATTATTTATAAATCCTTGCAAAAAACATACCAAAATTTAATTCGAGAAGCTTATTTCGATACGAAATTGCAATAAAAGCAGTCAATTTGATCTGAAAAAATAGTTATTCATTTAAATTTATTGAATAAATTCTACATGGAAAAGTATATTTGATTTCAATTAGTTTTATTTTATCAATTGAAATAATAGTATATTAAGTTAAAGATAATTGCCTAACACAGAACGTTTTATATTAAACAAAAAAACATCCCTAAGGCAAAGCCCAGGGATGTCCGATTTTACTCAACGTTATGAGCTCTGTTTTGGACAGACCTCGAGTACAAATTTAACAGATTATCGGAAAGAAACCTATTAGTAGCAGCTAAATAAAGTTGATGTGGCTATAAAAATAGTTTTTACTGCCCCTTTTTCACCACACATTGGCTGTTATTTACACAGGGTCAACAGTTTTACATTAGTTCGCATTTCACGGTATTTTACAATTTTTTAAATATCTTATCAGGACAAATTTTCGGATTCAATATGATAGTTCTGTGTGTAAGCAAAGGTTTGTAACCGGGCAGCTATAATTTCATTCATCTCAATTGTTGGACTGGACGCAACATGTATATTATGGTATAGATTTTTAACCAAAATAGCTTCTGTTACTTATAGAACGTGATTTTGATGCTTACAATACGTCGGGTTGTATAATAATGTATAAAATATGTTAGAGGTAAATTGTCTATGATTAGTCTAGCATCTTAATAGAATTTATTCTAAATTTGCACACGTAGATTAGTTATGCCTATGTACCTAAATTAGAATATTTGCTTTAATCTCATTCGTATGATGAAAAGAGGAAAAAATACTCTTGCGGGTTATGAAATATTTGGTTCAAACCTTAAAGACACAAAAGAAGGAATTGAATTAATGGAAGCATTTATTTTAAGGAAGCAAACTCCGGAAAACCTTAGGAAATTAGCCACAGCAGTTTCAATTGTCTGGCCACAGATCAATCAGGAAAGCGTTCTGGATGTCAAACGTTCATTTTCTAAGTTTCAGGAAAAACTTGAAAGTAACAAACAGCAAATTTCCGAATATCTTGCTCATGAGCGGGAGAAAAAAAGTCATTTTAATAAGCAATAAGATTAGGAAGACATTTTTTATTAATACACTTCAAACATGTTTTGGTACAAGTAGTACTCTAATAGCCGTACCAGTCTCCCCACCACATTTGTAATTTCTTGCGGATTTCTTCTTCTCTTGAATTAGGCCCAGGTTCAAAAAATTTCTTCCCTTTTAATTCTTCTGGTAAAAAAGCTTGTTTAGCGAAATTCCCTTCATAGTCGTGTGAATACTTGTAATCCTTTCCGTAACCAATTTGTTTCATCAGTTTAGTTGGTGCATTACGTAAATGAAGTGGTACGGGCAAATGAGCGGTATTTTTGGCAGCTTCAATAGCATCACCAATGGCCATATAACTGGCATTGCTCTTCGGAGAAGTGGCCAGATAAATCGCAACCTGGGAAAGTATGATACGGCATTCAGGATAACCGATCACATTTACTGCCTGCATACACGCATTGGCCATAATCATCGCAGTTGGATTCGCATTTCCAATATCTTCGGATGCCATAATAAGCATTCTTCTGGCTATAAATGATGGGTCTTCACCTGCTACAATCATACGTGCCATCCAGTAAACAGCACCATTAGGATCACTTCCGCGCAATGATTTAATAAATGCTGAAATAATATCATAATGCTGCTCGCCGGATTTGTCATAACGAGCAATGTTTTGTTGGGCAACTTCGGTTACCCACTCATCCGTTATTTCAATTTCGGCTACTTCTCCTTTTCCTAAAACAGCTAATTCCAGCAGATTAAGCAGCTTTCGCCCATCACCGCCCGATAACCGAAACAAAGCATCATAGGATGTAAAAGTGATATTTTTTTCTTTTAACCACTGGTCCTTCGTAATCGCCCGCTGAATAAGTTCCTTTAATTCCTTTTCTCCAAATGCTTCCAGAATATAAACCTGACAGCGGGAGAGAAGTGCAGAATTTATCTCAAAGGAAGGATTTTCTGTTGTAGCCCCAATTAAAGTAACCTGCCCTTTTTCCACGGCACCAAGCAATGCATCCTGCTGGCTTTTATTATACCGGTGAATTTCGTCAATAAAAAGAATGGGTGGGAATAACCCGGATGGACGGGAAAGAATTTCTCTCAGATCCTTCACGCCTGAGCTGATCGCACTTAAATTATGGAATTGCCTTTTGGTGGCATCGGCCATGAGCAATGCCAATGTAGTTTTACCTACGCCGGGAGGACCCCACAAAATCATGGAAGGAATGGTATTCTGAAGTATAGCCCTTCGAAGCGGGCCATTCGGGCCTAATAACTTATCCTGACCAACATAGTCATCCAGTTGTCGTGGACGGAGACGTTCGGCGAGTGGTGTAGTTACCAAAGTCATTAATGAGTTTTATTGAATAAATTAAGAATATTATACTTCCTTATGTAACAAAAAAAGCGCGGCATAGTTCGCCGCGCTTTCTCATTACAATAGAGGAAAAGGAAACAGTTAGAACGTTAATCTTTCTAAGGTCATTTGTTTTTTCAGATTTCCTAATGCGCCAAAAACCAGGTTATAAACCGACTGGATGTTAATTTTCATCAGATCAGCAATTTCGTGGTTGTTAAGATTCATGTAAAATTTCAGGAAGATTGCTTCTCGCTGACGGCGGGGTAAACCATTGATTGCTACGTTTAAATGCTGATTAGTAGCCTCAAATTCTTCTTCTGAAATAAGCTGGTGTTCGTGAGATGGTGTGTGAATATGCCAGTACTCAACTGGAATATCCTCGTTGCTTGTGTGTTTTTGCTGCGCATTTAAATGACGGACCAGTTTTCTTTTAATAGAGGCCATCAAATAAAAACGGACGGAAGTGGTGTCACCCAATGTCGCCCGGTTTTTCCATAATTCAACAAATAGATCGTGAATACAATCTTTAATCAGTGGCTTGTCAATCGTGAACTGTGAACAATACTGATAAAGAATGTGGACGTAAGAGCGGTAAAGGCATGCATAAGCATTTTCGTCGCCTTTTCTGAACTGATCCCAGAAATTGAGTTCTTCTTCTTGTTTGTAGCGCAGGTGAGCCATTTTAGGTTAGGAATTTAATTGAGTTTAGGAATATGATTTAATAAGGGTCATTTTTACACTTGTAAATATATTTATAAAAAAACATATTATAAAAATATTTTAAGATAAAATTTCATTTAACAATTTAATGATACAATTGTACTGTGCTATTTTAACCTATTATACTGATAGAGATATAAACTCAAATTTCTCTCCATTAAACAATCCTTTGTCGCTTAGTTTCAAAGAAGGAATCACCAGCAAAGCCATAAAAGACAAAGTCATATATGGAGATTTAAGCGTTGATTGTAAAGTGGTCTTCACAAACTGATCAAGCCTTGTATAAGATTCCGCTACAAGATAACCATCCTTATCACTCATTAAACCCGCAATGGGCAGTTCCAGCAAATGTTTTTCTCCGTTTCCAACTGCAGCAACCCCACCTTTTGCTTCAATGATCAAATTTACAGCTTCGCTGATACTTTCGTCGTCACATCCTACTGCAATAATATTGTGTGAGTCGTGTGCAACTGATGAGGCAATTGCCCCTGTTTTTATGCCAAAATTTTTGATAAATGCAATTGCCGGTTCAGAATTTTGATATCGGTTGACGACCGTAATTTTCAAAATATCTCGTTCCGTGTCAGAAACGATTAATCCATTTTTTACTAAAATATCTTCAATTAATTCGTTTGTAATCAGTTGACCTTCCAGTGCCTCAATTACCCTTATTCCTGATGAAACTTTATTTGCAAAACACTGAAAATCAGCCGGACTTTTTATATTACAATTAAACTGGTTAATGTGACTACTGCGAAGGTCAGGAAAGTTGGATTTATTATTTTCAGCAACCACTTCTCCGTTCAGCCAGGTTTGTTGAATGTTGAATTCAGTCGGATTATCAATGACAATAAAATCAGCAAAGTCGTTTTCCCTTAACAGGCCAACCGGGAGTTTATAATGCAAAACCGGGTTTAAACAGGCGGCGCGAAGGATATTCCACAAATCGTGGCCAAGTTCCAGTGACCTTTTTACCAATACATTGATATGTCCTTCTACCAGATTGTCAGGATGTTTGTCGTCGGAACAGAACATGATCTGATCCGGGAATTCGGCTAGAAGCGGAATAAGTGCATCAAAATTTCTGGCGGCACTACCTTCCCTGATAAGGATTTTCATTCCATAATCTATTTTTTCACGTGCTTCGTCATAAGTAAAACATTCATGATCGGTCGTCATGCCGGCCTCTGCATATTTTTTTGCAGCTTCGCCACGTAATCCCGGTGCATGGCCGTCAATAGGTTTGTTAAAATGTTTTGCCCAATTGATTTTAGCAATCATGTCGGGATCTCCGTTCAGGACACCAGGAAAATTCATCACTTCCGCCAGATAGCCAATTTCGTCTTTTGCTAAAAGGTCCCGGATATCATCCGGACTCACAATAGCACCTGCTGTTTCAAAAACTGTAGCAGGAACGCAGGAGGGAGCGCCAAAACAAAATTTGAAAGGAACACGCCTGCTGTCTTCGATCATGAATTCCACTCCGGCCACACCGTTTACATTGGCAATTTCATGCGGATCAGAAACAGTAGCAACCGTTCCGTGGACAACAGCCAGACGGGCAAATTGAACTGGTGTCAGCATAGAACTTTCAATGTGTACATGGGCATCTACAAATCCAGGGAGAATGTAAGATAATGCAGGATTTTCAGCTCCAATAATCTCTATCCGGCTTATGAGTTGCTCCTGAATAGAAATTTCAACTTCCTGAATGGTTTTATCAAAAAGATTAATAAGATTTACGTTCATTATGGTTAACGAATTTGTGGATGAATAATAAAATGCGGAAAGTAAGAAATTAACGCTTCATGAGAGTAAAACGGGCGTTAAATTTCATAAAGTTTGGGAAATGGTGAATGGAAAAAAGTTAAAAGAGGAAGTGTAGGAACGAGGAAATGAGAATGATAAAATCCATTAAAACTTTGAACAAGTGATCCTAAAATTCTGTCCAATAAAATCATTTAAATAAAACAATCAGTTTAATCAGTTGCTGGTTTCTGAAAACTTCCATTTCGGATTTTCCCTGCCAGTTAATTTCCTGGTAGACGTCAGTGAGATTTACGATACTTTCAATTTCTTTCTGATTCATCGTACGTATCACATCACCATTTTTCAGATCCGATTTTGAAAGAATACTTTCGGAAGGAATGTTTTCTATAATCACACCTTTTTCGTCTGGTAAACCAAAAGCTGAACGGTCACCCAAACCATTTACATTTCGCAGCTTAGCTTTCAGCCACGTCATTTCTTTTATTCCATTATTTTCAGAAATCGCATTAATGTCAGGCAATGGAATTTTTGCTGCTTTCGATTTGAGTTCAGGAGAAACAACGCCAAAATCGTCCATCGGAAAATTTACAAAACCCAGTTTAAAAGCAGCACTTCCTGCCATTAATTCATAATTTCCTTTTGCAGGATTTTCAAATAATGGATCACCTGCAAGGCTGTGCATATCTGTTTTATTTTTTTGTGCCTCGGCTAATGCTTTATTATCCGGAAAAAAGTTATTATCTACCTCTTTTCCCCATTCCTTAATCTGAATTGGATAGTATGGTTTCAATACCACGTTTTTCCTGAAAACATCACCGCTGCCGGCGAACCAGACATGTGGGTGAAAACTATTATTAACTATAATATTATTCTCAACGATTCTTTGAAAACCTTCCCGCAATTTAAGTCCGCCATTCAGACAAAGATTATTGTATATATGGTAATTGCTGCTGCCATCGTCCAGGTCAATATCCCAGCCATGGTCACACCTGAAACGGTTATTGCGGATAATCGTTGTTTTTTGTGCATCCAGTAGTATGATTTCCGGATGTGCAGCTGTTATTTTATCCATCACTTCCCGGTTTGGATTCCAGAACCGGTCTCTTCCCCATGAGTTGAAAGAGCCATGATCGCCGGTTTCCAGAACGGTATTAAACACGTCATTATATTCAATAATATGACCGCCCCAGGTTCCTTCACTTACATTAATACCTGAACGCGGTACATTATATATCGTATTATGGCTCACAGTAATGTCCATTGCCATTGAAATTTCCACACCGGCAACCTGCTTTTCGACCTGTCCGAGTCCATACATCAGATTATCAGAAACACTGCATTCTGCCGGATAATTATTCGTTTTTGGATCGGGCTGTTTGTCAAGCTCCTCAAATGCAATGGACTGATTGTACTCAAAACTAGGTGAACGTACCGCAGCCGGATCACCCACAAAACAGACACCGCTGGCTCCGGCATTTTCTATACGGCATCCTGACACTTCACTATGACGGTTGTAGTTGCTAAAAAATACTGCATTTCCACCCACTGCATTGAAGTAACATTTCCTGACAAAACAATTTTCAGTGCCTTCAAAAACGACCGTTCCACCACGATATATCGCCCAGTCACTTCGGAGCAGGGGTTCTTTTGTTTCCATGAAAGTGCGTAATACATGCGCAAATTCTAAACCTTCCAAACCAATATTATGTACCGGATTTGTTTCACTTCCCCTGAATTCAAATAGATGTTTTAATTGCGGTGCTGCTATTTTTACTTTTGCAATGTCCTGGCTTTTAGTAAAATAGGCATATAAAACCTTTTCATTTTTGTTGTAATACCATTCCCCGGCCGTATCAAGTTCTTCAAAAACATTTTCAATAAACCGGTATTTGTCATGCATACCCATTTGGCGGTTATTCTGATAGCCGCCTTCCATTATGAGTTTACCTTCATTATCTTTTCCTGTTATGCGATAATGATAACCACCCCATTCGTGCTTATGCAATGCATGGATATATGCGCCTTCGGGATTTTTCCAGTTGTTAATCTTCTGGGGGGAAAGTACATCTTCTGAATATCCGCCAAAATGACTGGCAGTAGAATCGTAATTGGGAAATCGGGCCATTCGCAGCTGTTTCCCGTTTACAAATAGCTGGTCAAAAACGATATTCTCTGAAATAGAAGCCTGTTTGATATTTCCTTTGTAATTCTTCCATTTGAGATTAAGCTCAATTGCACCACTAATCACCACTTTTTCTCCCGGATAAGCCTTGTAGATTACACTTTCCTCCGGCTTACGCGAATCTTCCGGAGCAAAAATTACAGGTTGTTTTAAATAATAAATTCCTTCCCTGATCTGAACAACTACCGGTTCATGTATGTTTCTGATTTTATTTCGTGCTGCTTCAAATGTTGCTAACGGCTTGCCAATTGTTCCCGGATTTTTGTCATTTCCGGTTTTTGATATGTAAAGATCAATGGCAAAACAATTACTCAATTGTAAGGACAAAAATGCAGATAATCCAATCCCTATAAGTTTATGATGAAAAAAGCAAGCCATATTTAGAAATCAGTTTTTCTTGTTTAGTTATTTAAGAAACCAAAACTGGTTTACATCTTACTCTTACATAAATGGAATTTGTAGCTGATTGCATCTTATGTTAAATCAGTTGCAGAAAATCAAAAGGCGTTCCGATGAAACGCATGGTGATTTTTTAGGACAATTTAAAATGCACCCACCTCACAAACGGTATTCCTTTTGATACTGCAGCGGGCTTTTCCTGGTCAGGATTTTGAAATATTTGTTGAAATTGGCAAAGTTGTTGAAACCGCTTTCAAAGCAAATCTGGGCGACGCTTAATTTACCTTCCAGCAAAAGTTTGCATGCATGCCCAATCCGGAGTTCGAGCAGAAACTGGGTGTAAGTTTTTCGGCTTCGGCTTTTGAAGTACCTGCAAAATGAATGCGGACTGATACTGGCCACTTCCGCTATATCTTCAATCGAAATTTTTTGCTGAAAATTGGCTAACGAATATTGATAAATTTGATTGATGCGGTCGGTATCGTGCTGATCGAATTCCTGTTGATAATCCGTATTGGAAAGCGGTTTAATATCCTGGCTTTGGGATAGAGTTTGCAATATCTGCATCAAAGCGATCAGCGGATTACTTTCCTTTTGATCCAGTAAATTTTGCAAAAGTGCTTTTACAAGCTTATTCTCTTCACCAAAAAGCTTCATGCCTCTTTTAGCCTTTTCAAGCAATTCATGGATCGCTGAGTTTTCAGGTAAATTCAGAAAGGATTCTCCAAACAGATTTTCGGAAAAATGAAGAACCGTCGCCTGGGCATATAAACTGGTATCACCCTGAAAATATTTTTCGTCACAGCGCCAGTAATGGGGCAGATTCGGGCCAATCAGTATTAAATCCCCGCTCTGGAAATTCTGAATATTATCTCCCACAAACTGGGTTCCCGATCCCTGTTCAATATGAACCAGTTCTAATTCAGGGTGATAATGCCAGCGATCATAAAAATATAGTACAACATCGCGCCGTATACTGAATGACTGTTTCAATCCTTTCGGGACCTTCAATAATTGTGGTTTCACAGTTATAATAACAACTAATGCAGACTATGTTTGATTAACATGCCAATATAGTTGAAAAATATGCTAGTATTGTAAAATAATGTGTTTAAATAATTCTATTCATTTGTATGAAAATTCAAGGTAAGTATTTGATTTTGCAGTTATAGATCATTTTCAACCTATCCTGGCTCATATCTTATTTCTGTTTTAAGAAGTAATTTTGATCAAAGAGTTGTTTTATACGCATCACAGATATTTACAGGAATTTACTATTTCAAAATTCACCATGGCATCTAACCTTTTAAAAATACACCCTTCAGACAACGTCATTGTTGCGCTGCGTGACCTGCCAACCGGTACGGATGCGGAGTGGAGCGGCGTGCATTATAATTTACCTTACGGCGTTTCGGCCAAGCACAAGTTTGTTACCGAAGATATAGAAACTGGCGGAGCTATTATTATGTACGGAGTACTGGTAGGCCGCGCCAAACAGCCTATCAAACGCGGCGAACCAATTACGACTTTTAATTTAAAGCATGATTCCCAGGATTACAGCGCTGCCAGGAGACAGCCATATTCATATATTCAGCCAGATGTAAGCAAATGGCAAAACCGTACTTTTAAAGGTTATCACCGTGCTGATGGCCGCGTTGGTACCTATAATTACTGGCTCGTAGTTCCGCTGGTTTTTTGTGAAAACAGGAATGTTCTGATCATGAAAGACGCTTTTGAGCGTGAACTGGGATATGCACAAACTGATATTTACCGTGAGCACGTTCGCGAATTCCTGCATTTGTATCAGGCAGGGGATATGCGTACACTGAAAAGCCTTGAAACTTTTACAGAACAGCCTGTTGTAAAAAAAATAAATAACCGTCCGTTCCAAAATGTAGATGGAGTGAAATTCCTGACTCATGAAGGCGGCTGCGGCGGTACACGGATGGACGCCAATACTTTATGTTCGCTGTTCGCGTCCTATGCAGTTCATCCGAATGTAGCTGGAATTACTGTTTTAAGTTTGGGTTGCCAAAACTCAGAGCTTACTACACTTGAAGATGAAATCAAAAAGCGTGATCCTCATTTCAATAAACCATTTTTTGCATTTGAGCACCAGAAAGGGACTGAGTATTCTTTGATGTCCGGCGCCATAAAAGAAACATTTATGGGCCTGACGAAAATCAACCAGTTTGAAAGAGAAGATGCGCCGTTGTCCAAATTATCTGTTGGCTTAAAATGTGGTGGTTCTGATGGATTTTCAGGAATATCTGCCAATCCGGTTTTGGGCCACTTGTCTGACATTGTTGTAGGGCTTGGCGGGCAAACTTTACTTGCAGAATTTCCTGAACTGAATGGTGTGGAACAGGAACTGATCAACCGCTGTGTAACGGTAGAAAAAGCGGAAAAGTTTGAAAAATTAATGCGTGACTATGCAGGGAAAGCCGAAGCTGTTGGTTCTGCATTTGCTTTCAATCCTTCACCGGGAAATATAAAAGACGGACTGATTACCGACGCTATCAAGTCAGCAGGAGCGGCCCGAAAAGGAGGGAATGCCTATATTTCTGATGTACTCAATTACACAGAACGTGCAACAGAACCAGGTTTACAATTAGTATGTACACCCGGAAATGACGTCGAAGCGACAACCGGGCAAAGTGCTGCCGGTGCTAATGTCATTTTATTTACAACCGGATTAGGAACACCAACTGGTAACCCGATTTGCCCGGTTGCAAAGGTGGCAACGAATACAATCCTGGCGAACCGTATGCCGGACGTAATAGATTTTGATTGCGGCCCAGTTGTAGACGGAACACAATCCATTGAACAAAATGCTGAAAATCTGCTGGAATATGTCATTAAAGTAGCCAGTGGGGAATTGACAAAAGCTCAGCAATTGGGCCAGGATGATTTCATACCCTGGAAAAGAGGCGTTTCTCTGTAAGGAATTCAGAATGATGAGTTGAGATTTAGGCATAAAGCAAATCTGCATACTTAGATTACCAAGGCAAATAAATTAGTTGAGTAAAGAAACAGTTTAAAAATCTTTTATTTACAGGCGGGTGACCAAATGTTATAGAATATAAATTACTTAAAATATAATACATGTTTGATTTAACTGGCAAAGTAGCCCTGGTAACAGGAGGAGCAAGCGGCATTGGTTTGGCTATCTCTAAAACTTTTGCAAAACAAGGCGCCCACGTTCATATTCTTGAATTAAATATTGACCTGGCCAATCAGGTTGCTGAAGATATTAAAAAAGATGGCGGTTCTGCAGAAGCGCATGCGCTGGATATTTCAAAGCAAAGCAGTGTAATTAGTATTATTGATGCTATTGCAACAAAACATCCGATTAATATTCTGGTAAATAATGCAGGAATTGCGCACATTGGAAAAGCAGATACAACGCCTGAAGCAGATTTTGACCGCTTGTTAAATGTAAATGTAAAAGGAGTTTACAATTGCCTGTTCGCTACTATTCCACATTTAAAATCCAATGGCGGGGGAGTAATTCTCAACATGGTATCCATTGCCGCAACCGTCGGGATTCCTGACCGCTTTGCCTATTCAACCACAAAAGGAGCTGTTTATTCCATGACTTTGTCAGTCGCAAAAGATTATCTGGCTGATGGAATTCGCTGCAACAGCATTTCTCCTGCCCGTGTACATACACCATTCGTGGATGGATTTATTTCTAAAACCTATCCGGGCAGAGAAGCAGAAATGTTTGAAAAATTATCCAAAACCCAACCAATTGGCCGTATGGCGAAACCGGAAGAAATTGGTGCATTGGCATTATACCTTTGCTCAGACGAAGCAGGCTTCGTAACCGGATGCGATTATCTGATCGACGGAGGATTTGAGAAGCTGAATAATTAAAACTCTAATGTAGATTACACAGAGTTTCACTGAGAAGGAAGAGGTGCACAGAGTTTATTTTCGATTTATGTTTTAACTCTGTGGTTCTCTTTGTTGACTCTTAATTCCTCTGTGTAACAATAAATTTTTATGAAAATGAAACTATTCCGTTTTGGTGCTTTTGAACAAGAAAAACCTGGTGTTGAACTTTCCGATGGAACACAGATTGATGTATCCGCATTTGGGGAAGATTATAATGAGAAATTTTTTGCTACCGATGGCGTAACCCGTCTTTCGGAATGGCTTAAAAAAAATGCTGATTCTGCACCGAAAGTAGAAGAAGGTTTCCGTTTTGGCTCATGTATTGCTCGTCCGTCTAAAATTGTTTGCATTGGAATGAACTATGCCAAACATGCTTTTGAATCAGGAGCAACAGAATTGCCTAAGGAACCGATCATATTTTTTAAAGCAACTTCTGCTTTGTGCGGGCCGAATGACAATGTAATCATTCCAAGAAATTCTGAAAAGACAGACTGGGAAGTAGAATTGGCGGTAATTATTGGTAAAAAAACAAGTTATGTGGACGAAGCCGATGCGCTGGATTATGTAGCAGGTTATGCAGTTCACAATGATTATTCAGAACGTGCTTTTCAGATGGAACGTGGCGGGCAATGGGTTAAAGGTAAAAGCAACGACACATTTGCACCACTTGGACCGTATTTTATTCCTGCTTCGGATGTAGCCAATGCAAATGATCTGAATCTTTGGCTTTCATTAAATGGAAAGAAAATACAGGATAGCAATACGTCTGATATGATTTTCCATATTCCTTTCCTCGTGAGTTATCTGAGCCAGTTTATGACTTTGCTGCCAGGTGATATGATCACAACCGGAACACCTGCCGGAGTTGGCCTTGGAATGAAACCGCAGGTTTATCTGAAACCAGGTGATATTGTAGAACTTGGAATTGAAGGCTTAGGCTCACAAAAGCAGGAAGCAGTCGCCTGGAAAGCGGTTCTATAACTGACGTGGAAACATTTTTAAGGTTCAATAACCAAATCGCTGCGGCGGATCATGTTCAATGCTCAATTTTCATTGTTTCTTATTATTGAATATTGAGAGTTGAAAATTAAAATTATTACCTGTAAACATATTTTTCGGCCAATTGATCATTCACCATTAATCATTTACAATCAATGAAAATTGATTCCCATCAACATTTCTGGATTTTTGATCCGGTTAAGGATTCCTGGATTACGCCTGAAATGGAAACAATTCAGCGTGATTTTCTTCCTGCCGATCTGAAACCTGTGTTGGATGAAAATAGAATTGATGGATGTGTAGCAGTGCAATCGGATCAGTCCGATGCAGAAACTGAATTTTTACTGCATTTGGCAGGTGCTAATGATTTTATAAAAGGAGTAGTTGGCTGGATTGATTTTCGAGCTGCCAATTTATATGATCGACTTGAAGTTTGTTCACAATTTGAACAGCTAAAAGGATTTCGTCATATCGTCCAGGGCGAACCGGATGGTTTTCTCTTACAACCGGATTTTGTAAAAGGAGTAGGGCAACTGGCAGCTTTTGACTTTACATATGATATTCTGATTTATCCAAACCAGCTCTCAGAAGCTTTTGAATTTGCAAAACAACTGCCGAATGTTCGTTTTGTATTGGATCACATGGCGAAACCTTTTATTAAAAAAGCAGAAGTTGATTCATGGGCAAAAGGTATCACAAAGCTGTCGGAATTATCAAATGTAAGCTGCAAAATTTCAGGCATGGTTACAGAAGCAGATTGGTATACCTGGAAAAAATCTGATTTTAACCCTTATCTGGATGTTGTTTTCGAATCTTTTGGTATAGATAGATTACTATTCGGATCGGATTGGCCGGTATGCCTGGTTGCTGCAAAATATGCTGATATGAAAGAAATAGTAACAGATTTTATCGGCACGTTATCTAAACCCGAGCAGGCAAATATTATGGGCAATAACGCTGTGAAGTTTTATAATCTTGATTAATGATTAAGTTTTAAATTATAATAAAAACATCTGGTCTCTTAAAAGTAACGAGCCGAAACAGAGTTTAAACCCAAGAAACGGTACTCTTAATTAATAAACTTTTACTATTCCTAATCTCTTAAAAAAGTGAAACATGGCTGCAATACCTTCGCAGGAAAAGGTTACAATTAAGAATAAAACGGGTGAAAAGGGTAATTATCTGATTCCTTTGATTCTGGTAACCAGTCTGTTTTTTCTGTGGGGCTTAGCCAATTCACTGAATGGTTCACTAATCAAGCAATTTCAGATTGCGCTGGATTTAAGCCGTTTTCAGGCTGGTGTAATCGACTTTGCTTTTTATATGGGATATTTTTTCATGGCTTTGCCCGCAGGATATTTCATGAAAAAATACGGTTATAAAAAAGGAATTATTTTAGGATTACTTCTCTATGCCAGCGGTGCATTTTTATTTTATCCTGCGGCTTCCATGCGGGAATACAGTTTTTTTCTTTTTGCCCTCTTCACTATTGCAAGCGGACTGGCTTTCTTGGAAACTGCGGCGAATCTGTATGTTACAGTACTTGGAGATCCTGATAAAGCAGAATGGCGTATTAATTTTGCACAGTCTTTCAATGGGATCAGCCTGGTTTTGGGCCCGATTATTGGTGCACTGTTTATCTTCTCACCTATTGAGTATTCACGGGAAGCACTGACTGCATTGCCACCTGCTCAGGCTGAACAGATTCGTATTCAGGAAGCACTTTCTGTACAGCCGCCTTATCTGGCTATTGGATCATTAGTGTTATTCGTAACTCTTTTGTTTGCCTTTACCAAAATGCCCGATGTAGGCGAAGCAGAAAGCGAAAGCAGTAAAAAAATCTCGATTTTCTCACTGTTCCGTCATAAACATATGACTTACGGAATTATCGCACAGTTTTTGAATGTGGGTGCACAAACTGTTTTATGGGGATATTTTGTAGATTTTAAACTTGATTTTGCAAGAGAAGCGCACTGGGTTTTGGCAGAAGGTTATATGCATATAATCAATTCCATAACTGGTGTAAAAACTGAGCTGACTTCCACACAGATTGCCGGTTATCATGCGTCTTTTGCTCTGGTATTGTTCCTTTTAGGCCGTTTTGTCGGAACAACACTGATGAGTAAATTCCCTGCTAATAAGGTGCTTTTGTGGTACTCAACCGGTGCGACGGTTTTCGTATTACTGGCAATGGTTTCAGGCGGTCTTATAGCAGTAATCTGTTTGAGTCTTACGTATTTCTGCCAGTCGATCATGTTTCCTACGATTTTTGCATTGGCTACCAAAGGATTAGGTGTTGAATCTAAACTGGCCTCGTCCCTTTTGATAATGTCGATTGTAGGAGGTGCTGTCATGCCGATGATTGCCGGTGCACTTTTTAAATTCGGACCGGCTTATGCGTTAATTGTTCCAATGGTTTGTTTTGGATATGTAGTGTATTTTGCAGCGAAGGGGTCGGAAATCAAAGAATTTGTAAAAGCATGAAAAGATATTGTCTGGCCGTAGATCTTGTCAATGATCCTGAAATGATTGCTGAATATGAAGCATTCCATAAGAAGATCAGGCCTGAAATTGAAAAAAGTATCAGGGAAGCAGGCGTGACACAAATGGATATTTACCGGCTTGAAAACCGTCTGTTTATGATCATGGAAACGGAAGATGATTTTAGTTTTGAAGAGAAAGCTAAAATGGACGCCGAAAATCCAAAAGTACAGGAATGGGAACAGCTAATGTGGAAATACCAGGAAGGGTTACCTTCCGCAAAGGAGGGTGAAAAATGGATGATTATGAAAAAAATATTTGCTATGGAAGGAGAAATCGATTGATTTATTTCAAGTTAAATTATTACTGCTCAATACGTACTCAACTTTGAAATTCTCTCTGAAACTTAATTTAAAATACATTTTCGTATATAGCGAAAAATGTATGAAAGAGTGATTAACCTAGCTGAATTATCATATTGAAGAAGTTTAAATTAACAGCAATCCTTTTATGCAGCACATTTGC
The DNA here is from genome assembly GCF_019711195.1 of Dyadobacter sp. NIV53. Classification (NCBI taxonomy): domain Bacteria; kingdom Pseudomonadati; phylum Bacteroidota; class Cytophagia; order Cytophagales; family Spirosomataceae; genus Dyadobacter; species Dyadobacter sp. NIV53. Next base: position 1,393,908 of record NZ_CP081299.1, on the reverse strand, counting down.
TTTGCTTGCATCACAATCCCGCCGTTCTGTTGAAATCAAAATAATGAGTTTCAATATCCGGCATGGTGAGAATTCTAGAGGTGAAACGAACTTGATGGATATCTTAAAGATCATCAAAGAAAATAAGCCTGATCTGGTATCATTGCAGGCAGTTGATAGTTTGATAAGTAATGGAAAAACACAGTTTCAGCTTCGTCAGCTGGCTATTCAAACTGGGATGCATTACGCTTATGGAGTTGCAGACAGGTCGGAAAATGGAACCCAGGGCGTTGGCATTTTGTCAAAATGGCCGTTTGAAAAAACCCAGACGATAAGTTTACCAAATACGGCTGGAGCTGACCCGAAAGTTTTATTATGCGGACTGATCCGTCAGTCACGAAATCTTACGTTTCGCTTTTGTAATTCCAGACTTGAATATGCATCAGTATTTGACAGGGCTATGCAGGCGGCCTACATAAATCAGATGCTTGGAGGAAGTATACAGCCTGTTTTGTTAGGGATGGATATGGGAGCAAAGCCAAACGAACAGCCATATTTTTCTTTCAGGAAAAATTGGCAGGACGCAGCTCAGGGCTCTCAACTGGAAACCTGGAATGAAGGGCTACCAGGAGACAGGCTGGATTATATTTTTGTATTACTTAATAACAAAGTGCGTGTGAAGAGCTATAAGGTGGTAAGAAATTATCCCATGGTTTCGGATCATTATCCTATTCTTGCCACAGTAGAATTTTGGTAAAATGAATTATTCACATTTGAAGATCGGATTATTTATTCCTTGTTACGTGGATCAGTTTTATCCTCAGGTTGGGGTTGCGACACTGGAACTATTGGAAAAACTGGGTTGTACGGTAAGTTTTCCGCTCAATCAGACCTGTTGTGGACAGCCGATGGCAAACTCAGGATTTGAGCATTTGACCAAGGATTGCAACAATCTGTTTGCAAATTCATTTTCTGAGTTTGACTACATTGTTTCCCCTTCGGGTAGTTGTGTACTGCATATTAAGGAACATTTGAAGCTGGAAGACAAGCCAGTTGAGGCAAAAGTGATTAGAAAGAAAGTATATGAACTGGTTGAGTTCATTACTGATGTTTTAAAAATCGACAGCATTGTAGCAAACTTTCCGCATAAGGTTGGATTGCACCAGGGATGTCACGGGCAGCGTGGTTTGCATTTAGCCCAAATGTCAGAATTGAATGCGGCACCGTTCTCCAAGCCAGAAACATTATTGCGGAAAGTCCAGGGACTTGAATTGGTAGAGCTGGACCGGAAAGACGAATGCTGCGGATTTGGAGGAACTTTCTGTGTAAGTGAGGAAGCCGTTTCTGTTAAAATGGGGAAGGACCGGGTAGCTGATCATTTGCGTCATCATGCCGAATATATTACAGGTTCGGATATGAGTTGCCTGTTACATCTGGAAGGAATTTTGAAACGAAAGAACTCCACAGTTCAGGTCAAGCATATTGCAGAAATTTTGAATAATGCAATTTGAAAGGTAGGAGGCGAAAGGTTAAAAGGTCGAAAAGCCAAACGGAATAATTTGCTAAAAAGATGAATAGCAAAAGCCAGCCCGAAAGGCTCCTATACCTCAGCCCCGGGAAAACGGGGGTGATTATTGAATATTGTCATAATTATTGATAATCAGGCAATCAATGACAATCGGAATAAAAAAAATACCGGTACCCTAAACGAGGACCGGCATTTTACAAAGTTTCGGAAGCGCACCGCGCCTGTGTCAGAATCTGAGAATTAAACGGTCATTAATTGATAGAAGAAACGACACGGCTGGTTTTGGTCAAAATGTCAAATGATTGTGAAAACTTCTCTTTTCCGTCCAGGATCTCGAAAGTATAAGTACCATCAAGAAGTGTAGAAAGATCGAAATATTTCAAATAATTTGAATCAGCCTTTTTGTTTTCAGAGAACAGAATATTTTTATCTGTATCCAAAATACGAACCAGGACAGTATTTGAAGCTACTTTATTGTATGAAACTCTGAATTGCATAGGTTTAACTTCTAATATGCTCAACTTGTTCTCAGTTGAAGCAGTTTTATCAGAAGTAGTTACGTTGGCTTGTGCATTGCTATTGAATGCTGAGCCTGAAAAAAGCAAGCCGATCAGGGCAGCTGTTAGAATTGTGTTTTTAGTTTTCATAGGAGCGAAAATTTTAATTGTGTCTAAGAAAAGTTTAATTAAACTTTAATCAAACTCCGATACATCGATCGAAAAACTTTGTATGTCAAAAGTATAACATATTGCAATACAATAAAATAGCTTTTTGCCTGATTTTGAAAAGTTGTTTATTAAATAATTCACAAACTTGGAATAATGCAACGAATGTGAAAAGTACAATTCAAGTTCTTTAAATAGTACTATTATCTAATTGTTAACAAAACTATGTCTACATCAGTAATTGAACATTCGGAGGCTGCCGAAACCTTTAATAAGGACGAGTCATACGTAGACTGGCATGACGAAACATTGTGGTTTGTTCGTAAAAAGCGCGATAAATCAGCGATGCAACTGCCTGAATGGGAAGAATTAAGAGAATCAGCATCTCAGATAAAGCATTATGTACTTTCTCACATGGATAGTTTGCTCGAATCTTTTGAACAAAAAGCAAAAGAAAACGGCATACATGTGCATTGGGCTGCTGATGGTGCAGAACATAACGAGATTGTACTCGGACTACTCAAGAAATTCGATATAACACAAATGGTTAAAAGCAAATCCATGCTGACCGAAGAGTGTAATATGAATGAGTTTCTGATTCATAACGGTATTGATGTGATCGACAGTGACTTAGGTGAGCGGATTGTGCAACTTCGGAAAGAACCGCCGAGTCATATTGTACTTCCTGCCATCCATTTAAAGAAAAAAGACATTGGTGATCTGTTTCATGAATTTTTGGGAACGGAAGCCGGAGCCACTGATCCGCAATATTTAACGGAAGCTGCAAGGCAACATTTACGTGATAAGTTTTTGACCCGAAGAGCCGCGTTGACAGGTGTTAATTTTGCGATAGCTGAAACGGGTGGATTTGTAGTAAGCACCAATGAAGGCAACGCGGATATGGGTGCACATCTGGCCGACATACATATTGCCAGTATGGGATTTGAGAAAATTATTCCAAAACAAGAGCATCTGGGTGTATTTTTGCGCTTACTTGCACGGAGTGCGACGGGCCAGCCGATCACTACTTACAGCAGTCATTTTAAGACACCAAGAGAAGGGCAGGAAATGCACCTTATTATAGTTGATAACGGACGAACCACACAACTGGGACGTGAGGATTTCAGAAATTCATTAAAATGCATCCGTTGCGGAGCTTGCATGAATACCTGTCCTGTATACAGAAGAAGTGGCGGACATAGTTATCATAGTGCAGTAGCCGGTCCGATTGGTTCAATTCTGGCCCCAAACCTGGATATGACAAAATATGCCGATCTTCCTTTTGCCAGTACTTTGTGCGGAAGCTGCTCCAATGTTTGCCCTGTTAAAATAGATATACACGAACAACTATATAAGTGGCGGCAGGTTTTGGTAAAAGGCGGGCATGTTCCCAAAGCAAAGGAAGTCGGGGTAAAAGCGATGTCAATGGTCTTGTCCCAGCCCAGGTTTTATCAATGGTCCGGAAAATTGGGTAGGTCGGTGATGAGGGCGATGCCTTTTATGGTTAATAATTCATTGAATCCCTGGTATAAGCAACGTGATATGCCAGAGCCACCAAAGGAAAGTTTCAGAGATTGGTATGTAAGAAACCGGAAAGAGTAGGGGCTGAAATTAGGAGTTAGAAAGTAATGAAATAAGTAGTACCAGAGTTAAGTCAAGAATGAAACGACGTTTGCCATCGCGGCGACCCGTTAAGTCACAAATTTATTAAGATTCTTATTTTCAATTTCTTATACTTTGTATCTTAGTTTCTTTGTGGCAAAATTACGCTTAACTTAACACTAGTGATATTTTCAGGTTGAATTGAAATTTTTATAAATCAGAAGAATGAGTTCACGCGAAAAAATGCTTCAGCAAATCAAATTAAATAAACCGGCAGAAACTGAATTGCCGGCTAAAATTAATTTTGAAAGCAATTACGAAAATACAGAAGCGAAATTTACGGAAACACTGGCGGCAGTTTACACTGAGGTAATTGTGATAAATTCTTATGCGGAGCTTCTTGCAAAGGCTAACGAAATGTATGCCGGCGTCGTCAACCGCGCCACAACAATTCCTGCTCTGGCAGACTGGGCTGATTTTAGCCTGAATATTTCAGATCCTCATGAACTAGAAACGATTGAAGTTGCAATTCTGGAAGCTGAATTTGGTGTGGCTGAAAACGGTGCTGTATGGATTTCGGATAATCACCTGCCGCATCGTGCATTACCATTTATTACGCAAAATCTTGCCTTTGTAATTCCACGGAACAAACTTGTGAACAACATGCACGATGCCTATCAAATACTAGCAGATACAACGGGTTGGGGTTGTTTTATATCAGGGCCGTCGAAGACTGCTGATATTGAACAGTCGCTTGTGATTGGTGCACATGGAGCCAGGAGTCTGGTAGTGTTTTTACTGGATTTTTAGTTTTGAGATTATTAAGATTGTAATTAACTCAAAGCCCAATTGCCCTTATTGGAAACCGGGTAAGCAGGTAAGCAAGCTGAATATCAAATCGTAAGCTTGTTTTTCTAAGTAAGTTTATAAAAAAGGTGTTTCCCGCATTTACTTTCCCCTAATTTTGCAAATTACGCTCAGCTGATTTTTGATAAAACAGTTGAGCATCTCTATTATATACTTTCGGTTAATTTGAAGTGCTTCATAACGTTTATTGAAGTATTTTTGAAAAATTAATGACATACTATACTCAGTCTGCCTTTTGCAGACATTATATTTTTGCCTGATTTTTATGCCTAAAATAATTGTTGCAATTGATGGCTATTCCAGCTGTGGTAAAAGTACAACGGCCAAATTGGTTGCAAAGCAGCTTAACTATCCGTACATCGACACGGGAGCCATGTACAGAGCTGTTACCTTATATTTTTTACAAAATCATATAAGTAGTACGAACAAAAGGGAAATTGAAAATGCATTAAGCCAGATCCAGATATCTTTCAGGCGCCATCCTGAACTGGGCCGCAACGATACTTATCTGAACGGACTGAATATTGAAGATGAAATCAGGAAAATGTACGTATCCGAAAAAGTGAGTGATGTAAGCGCAATTGCAGAAGTGAGACATGCATTGGTAGCTCAGCAACAGCGTATGGGCAAGTCACGTGGGATTGTTATGGACGGCCGGGATATTGGAACGGTTGTATTTCCACATGCCGAACTGAAAATATTTATGACTGCCGATCCGTTGATACGGGCGCAGCGCAGACAGTTGGAATTATTGGAAAAAGGAGAATTAATCGGTCTGGAAGAAATTGCTGAAAATCTCAGAATGCGTGACCACATTGATACCAATCGTGCCGAAAGTCCATTACGTCAGGCTGAGGATGCTGTTTATATAGATAATTCTCTGATGACACTTGATGAACAGGTAGAAATGGTTGTCAGGCTTGCAGACGAAAGAATCACTTCGTCGTTGCGTAGCCGGGAAATGAAAAAGGCAAAATGAACAGTACGGATACAGATTTTGATTACCTTATTATTGGACACGGAATTGGCGGAGCTTCGGTTGCCTGGCATTTACACGAAAGCGGTCAGAGTTTTCAAATCATTAATGATGATTCTTCTCCTTCTTCGTCAAGGGTAGCTGCTGGAATTTTTAATCCTCTAACTGGTAAAAAGCTCGCAAAAACGTGGCTTGCAGATGACTTATTTCCCTATGCAGAATCATTTTATTCCGGTTTAGAAGAAAAGCTGCATGCAAAATTTATTCATCCTGCACCTATTTATCGCCCTTTTAGGTCTATTGAAGAACAGAATACGTATTTAGCCTATTCGGGTGATAGTTCTATTGCACATTACATTGGAGAAAGCCAGGATCAGGAACCGATTTCGGAGTATGTACGGATGGAGTATGGCGGATTGGAGGTTGTCCGTTCAGGCTGGATAGACCTGCCTTTGCTGCTGGATAAAAGCAAAGAGTATTTTTCTCAAAACGGCCAGTATCTTGATAAGAAATTTGATATCAATGATTTAAATATAAACGATAATTATATTGAATGGAAAGGCAAGAAATATGCGAAAATAATACTTTGCCAGGGATTTGCTGCCGTTCATAATCGTATGTTCGACTGGCTGGCTTTTAACCCGGTAAAAGGACAGATTCTTGAAGTTGCCACGGAAAAGGCTATAAAACCGTACATTATTAACCAGGGAATTTTTATCCTTCCTGTTACAGAAAACACTTTCAGATTAGGTGCAACCTATTCGTGGGATGATCTGGATTGGGAATGTACCGATGATGCAGCGAAGGAATTAGAAGATAAATTAAAACAATTAATAAAGATACCTTACACCGTAACCGGGCAGTCTGCGGGAATTCGCCCTTCTGTAATGGACAGGCGGCCTCTGGTGGGTATTCATCCGGAATACAACAATGTGTGCATATTCAATGGTTTGGGGACGAAAGGCGTAACACTGGCACCGTTTTTTGCCAATGAGTTTGTACAGCATTTAGTAAACAATAAAGAATTGAATCCGTTAGCGAATATTAAAAGGTATTTTTCGTTATATTTCCATTGAAGTTAGCCTAAGCACTATGAGAGTAAAATCTATATTTTTATTAACCGTTTCGGTTAGTCTGATTGCAATTTTGGGGTTATGTACGGAATCAGTTGCTCAACGTTATCCTTCACAGGAAACTTTTGGCAAAAACCGGGTTCAATACAAAACTTTCAACTGGAAGATTTTTAAAACAACGAATTTCGAAATTTACCATTATCAGGGTGGGACGGAACTTGCCAAGCTTACTGCCCAGTACGCAGAAAGCGAGTTCGATAAAATTACAGACATTCTTGGCTGGACACCTTACAGCCGGGTAAAAATATTTCTTTATAATTCTCCTGCCGAGCTTGAACAAAGTAATATGGGCTTGTCTACAACTGATAATCTGGATGACCAGAAACTGGATCTTGCCCAATCGCGAGTGGAAGTTGCCTACACCGGTGACCAGATTGGATTTAAAAAGAAACTGGTAAAAGATATCAGTTTACTTTTCGTGTATGATATGCTCTATGGTGGTAACATGAAAGAAGCTTTGCAGAGCTCTTTGTTACTTACACTGCCGGAGTGGTTCATGTCTGGAACGGCGGCTTACATATCAGAAGGATGGTCGCCTGAACTGAATGATTACATGCGTGATTTTTTCAAGAACAGAAATGTAAGAAAACCGACTTTGCTCACCGGGAACGATGCTACGCTGATCGGTCATTCGATCTGGAATTATATTGCGGAGCGTTATGGCAAGGACAAAATTTCTGATATCCTTAATCTTACCAGAATTATCAGAACAGAACAAACCAGCATTACCAGTACGCTCGGAATTTCCTCCTACAACCGTTTTCTGAAAGACTGGCGTGCGTATTACATGAACCTGAACAAGAATGCTGAACAGTTTTATACCGATGCCCAGCCTTCCTGGAAACTTAAATTAAATGAGTTCAGCACTTCCGATGCCGGTGCGGTAGTTAAAATATCACAGGATAAGAAATGGACTGCTGTAAGTGAAATCAAAAATGGCCGTTACAGAGTTTACCTGCTCGACAGCGAAAGCGGGTCAAAAAAAGTAATCCGCCAGGGTAAAATGGATTTGGTTGGAGGTAGAGTAAATAACCAGCCACCGCTTCTGGGCTGGTCAAAAAACAATACGCTGGCAATTCTTGCTTCTGAAAACGGCCGTAAAAATTTCTATCTGTATGAAAATGTAGGAACAAAAAAGGTCAAAATTAAACTGAGGCGCAATATCCGGGGACTGGATCAGATTGTCGATATGGACATATCACAAGACGGCAATATGCTGGCAGTGAGTGCGGATAAAGGCGGTCAGAATGATTTATTTCTGATCAGTGTTGCGAGGGCATCATTGCTGCCGTTAACGAATGATTTATTTGATGATCTTTCTCCGCGTTTCGTTCAGGGTTCATCCAGAAAAGTGGTTTTTTCTTCCAATCGTCCTTCTGATTCACTTGGTGTAAAAGGTAGCTACAAAACGGTCGCTGGTTCACTTTCGCTTTTCCAGCACGATGGTACGCCAAGAACCGGTACACTTACGAAATTATTGCAGACTGACGGAAAAGTACGGGTATCACCTGTATATGCGGACGAAAATGAGGTTATTTATCTTTCCAATGCAAAGGGAGTCAGTAACTTGTATAAGCTTAATCGCTCATCCAGCTCGAGTGCGCAGTTGACTAATTATGTTTATAATCTCAGATCGGCAGATATTAACCTGAAATCAGGGGGCGGGATAGCGTATACTTATCTCAATGATGGCTTTTACACAGCCGCTTTTAAAAATGGGTTTGACAGTAATGTTATTATGGATACGCCATCACTGACAACAAGTGGTGTGGCTCCGGTAAATCCCGCTGCTGATGGAAAGCCCATTGTAAAAGATTCTGCTGCAACTACAGAAAAACCGGCTGAAAACTCTAAACTTGCACTTAAAGACGGAGAGGTAGATACAGATAATTACCAGTTTGATCCGGATGTATTACAGGCATTTGAGTCCAAACAACGCAGAGGAACTTTTGCTAATACCCCAACATTATCCAGAGTTAAAGCGACCAGAGAAAATATTGCTATCAAAGGGCCATTTCAGTATAAAGGATTATTTATCACCAATGATGCAAGTTCAGACTGGCGGATTGATCCGATCCGGGGATTTGGTTATGCACAATCATTGTCAATGAACGACCTGCTTGAAAATCATGTAATTAAAGCAGGGTTTTTCATTTCATCCAATTTCAAGAACAGCGATCTTTTTGCAGAGTATAACAACAATACTTATCGCATTGATTTTGGAGTTCGTATTGACCGGAAAAGTCTTTATATGGATTCAGAAGGAAGCCCGCAGAAATATCGCTTTAATCAGCTGATGTTCTCCGCTTCCTATCCGTTTTCAACAAGAAGCAGGCTTACTTTGTCTCCAATGTTCACTTCTACGCGTATGATAGATGTTTACGTTTTGCCTAATCCTGATCTTGTATCTAATTACGGCGGACTAAGGAGCGAGTATGTATTTGACAATACCCGGATCAATGGTATGAATATGATGGAAGGTACCCGTTTCAAAATCAGGTATGACAATTATCTGGGAATGAGTAATTCTAATGAAAGCTTTAACCGGGTTAGCCTTGATTTTCGTCATTATCAAAAAATACACCGGGATCTGATCCTGGCAATCCGCGCTTCTGCCAGCCATTCGGGCGGGAAGGCTCCTAAACAGAATATCATGGGAGGTATGGAGAACTGGATTTCAAACAGAAAAGAAACGCGTACCGGTGATAATCCGCTAAACTTTGGACCAACGATTGATAACCGTGATATTTTCTTCGCCGACTTTGCTACTAATTTGCGTGGCTTTAATCTGAATCGCCTTTCAGGAACAAGTTATATGCTTTTGAATGCTGAACTCCGGATTCCTTTAGTAAAATACTTATACCGTGGGTCAATCACTTCAAGCTTTCTGCGTAACTTCCAGATTGTTGGTTTTGGAGATATTGGTACAGCCTGGACAGGCAAAGGGCCATTTAGTGAAAACAACAGTTTGAACACGCAAATAATTGGTACTGATGACGATCCGTTCCGTGCAACAGTTACTAATTTTAAAAATCCTTATCTGATGGGATACGGTGTTGGTGCAAGAACAACGATATTCGGGTTTTATGTGAAGTTTGATTATGCCTGGGGCGTTGATAATGGATATACGAATAAGCCAATTCCTTACCTAACTCTTGGTTATGATTTCTAAGAAATAAATTTTAGTATTTTCTGTTAAAATGGCAGGGGAAATCTTCCCGTGCCATTTTTAATAATTGCCATTTCCAATAATTAAAAAACTGCTTTTATGACAACACATTATCGGCACCAAATTTATACAGCATTATTTACCCTATTATTGCTTTCGGCGGGTGTCCAAAAAAGTTTCGGGCAAAGAGAGGTGATGAATGAGCAGTATGTACAGAATCCTATGGCAATCAATCCAGGATTTACGGGTGTTCGCGAAACTTTTAACATGACTGCTGTACTCCGTAGAAAATGGTTTTCGATTCCCAATTCTCCATTGAGCCAGACTTTTGCAGCCGACGGAACTTTTGGGGAAGGGAAGTTCGGTGTAGGTTTTCAGGCATTGAACGATCAGACCAGCTATTTTACAACGACCGCTTTATCCGCTAGTTTTGCATATCACCTGGGAATATCAGATACCTGGAAATTAGGTTTGGGAGCTCAGGGAGGGATAAATGTATTGCCTATTTCAAATGGAACTTCTTTTGCAAATAACAGGGCGCTGGGGAGTTTTGGTTTAGGTGCATGGCTTCGCTCGGATCAGTTTTATCTTGGTGTTTCAAAACCGGAAATATTAAAACATGGATTTGGAGATCAGGCACTTAGTTATTTTTATCGTCGCCCGCTATATATAATGGCTGGGGGAAGTTACGATCTGAATGAAGACGTTATGCTATTGCCACATGTATTAATTGTTCAGGAAAAAGACCAGGATTTACGTGTTGATCTCGGAGCAAGATTCTGGTTTAATGAAAAAATAGGGCTGGGAGCTTCTTACCGAATGGGCGGTGGAGCAAAGACTGGCGGCACCGGTATAAATTTTTTACAGTTTACGGCAGAAGTTCAGGTTGGAAAAAATATCAGGCTTGGATATTTTTATAGCACCAAGCAAATAGAACAGATTTACAGTACCAACTCTGGTCCGAAAGGAATCCATGAGCTTATGCTGAAGTTTGTGCCTAATCCTAATGGTTTTCAGAAGTATTAACATTTAGATCAATTCAATATAATTTTGGACAAAGTTAAAAGGAGATTTTATGTGCATTGTTTACGTAACTCTTGTAACTTTGCCCTGTAAATGAAATAATCACATTTGTGATGGATAAATACACATATATAGCAAATTCCGACGGCGCTTACATAGAGGATTTATATAATTCCTATAAGCAAGATGCAGCTTCAGTAGATGAAGGCTGGCAAAAGTTTTTTGAGGGATTCGATTTCTCTCAAAAGTATCCTGTTAATGGTAACGGACATGCAAATGGCACGGTTAATGGCAAGGAGGCAGCAACTACAGGTAAGATAGATCAGGCCCGTGTCCGAAAGGAAATGGAAGTGGTGCATCTTATTCGCGGTTACCGTTCAAGAGGCCATCTTTTGGCTACTACAAATCCAATTCAAAAGAGAAAAGACCGCCAGCCACAGCTTGACCTTGCAGATTTTAACCTCGGACCCGAAGATCTGGATTCCGTATTTGAATCAGGAGTAGAAGTTTTTGGACGGCCTGCAACTCTTCGTGAGATTGTCGATTCGCTGAAAACTATTTATACAAGAAACATTGGTTTTGAGTATCTATACATTCGTGACCGTGAGCAAAAGAACTGGTTACGCAAGAAAATTGAGAAGGAAGCACTCGATATGCAATTTTCTATTGACGAAAAGAAGCATATACTTTCCAAGTTGAATGAGGCAGTTGTTTTTGAAAATTTCCTTCATACCAAATATTTAGGCCAGAAACGTTTTTCATTGGAAGGTGGGGAAACTACTATTCCAGCGCTTGATGCCATGATCAACAAGGCAGCGGAAATGGGTGTGGTAGAAGTAATGATCGGTATGGCGCATCGCGGAAGGCTGAATGTATTGGCTAACGTAATGCAAAAAACATACGGTCAGATCTTTAATGAATTCGAAGGGAATTTACCGGATCAGGTTTGGGGAGACGGCGATGTGAAATACCATATGGGTTTTGCAAGCCAGATCACAGCTGAAAATGGCGAAAAAGTTCATTTGAAATTGGCGCCGAATCCGTCACACTTAGAAGCTGTTAATCCTGTTGTGGAAGGTTATATCCGCGCCAGGGCCGACGGCATGTATGACAGTGACTACGACCGTGTTTTGCCTGTATTGATTCATGGTGATGCAGCAGTAGCCGGGCAGGGAATTGTTTATGAAGTAACCCAAATGTCGGGACTAAACGGATATTATACTGGTGGAACTATCCACTTTGTTATTAATAACCAGGTTGGTTTTACAACTGATTTTGCTGACGCAAGATCGAGTATTTACTGTACAGATATTGCTAAAATTGTTGATGCACCGGTTCTGCACGTGAATGGTGATGATCCCGAATCTGTGGTGTTCTGTATGCGTCTGGCTGTGGAGTACCGTCAGAAATTCAATAAGGACATTTTTATTGATATGGTTTGTTATCGCCGTCATGGGCATAACGAAGCGGATGAACCAAAGTTTACACAGCCGGTTTTATATAAATCAATAGAAAACCACCTGAATCCACGCGAGATTTATCAGAAAGTCTTGGTGGAAAGAGGTGATGTAGATGCGCAGTTGGCAGCTACCATGGATAAGGAGTTCAAGCAGCTTTTGCAGGAACGGCTTGATATGGTAAAACAAAAAACATTGCCATATGTAATGCCCAAACTGGAACAGGAATGGCATTCATTACGCAAAGCCACCGCTGCTGATTTTGAGAAATCTGTTGAAACCGGAGTTCCTCTGGAAGTTCTGGAAAAAATTGGTAAAGCTTTGATTAAAACACCTGAAGGTTTTAACCGGTTAAAGCAAATTGATAAACTGCTCAAAGATCGCGAAACAATGATCTTTGACAAAAAAGAGGTAAACTGGGCTACTGCTGAATTACTGGCTTACGGTTCATTACTGGTTGAAGGAAATATTGTTCGTTTGAGCGGGCAGGATGTTCAGCGCGGTACGTTCTCTCATCGTCATGCTGTATTGCACGATGTTGAAACTAATTATTCTTATAACAGTCTGGGGCATATTGAAGAAGGGCAGGGTCCTTTCATGATATATAATTCGCTTTTATCAGAGTATGCAGTACTTGGATTTGAGTTTGGTTATTCTATGGCCAATCCTAATGCATTGGTGATTTGGGAAGCGCAGTTTGGTGATTTTGCAAATGGTGCACAGGTAATAATTGACCAGTTTATTTCTTCAAGTGAAACTAAATGGGATCGTTGGAATGGCTTGGTAATGCTATTACCTCACGGTTATGAAGGACAAGGTCCGGAACATTCCAATGCCCGTCCTGAACGTTACCTGCAACTTTCGGCGAATTACAACCTGATCGTAGCAAACGTTACAACTCCGGCCAACTTCTTTCATATGATGCGTCGTCAGTTAAAATCCCAGTTCCGGAAACCATTGATCGTAATGTCGCCAAAGTCTATGTTAAGACATCCGCTTTGTGTTTCATCCATTGACGATCTGGTTCAGGGTTCTTTTCAGGAAACAATCGGAGATGTCTATGCTGACCCTGCAAAAGTAAAAAAAGTATTACTATGCACTGGAAAGCTATATTATGAACTATTTGAAAGACAGCAAGCGGATAAACGTGATGATGTAGCCATTATTCGTCTTGAACAAATGCATCCATTCCCGCAAAGCCAGATTGATGCGCATTTGAATCAATATAAAAATGCAAAAGTATATTGGGTACAGGAAGAACCTTTCAATATGGGAGGCTGGACATTTATGCTGCGTATGTATAAAGGTTCAAGGTTCCTACAGGTGATCGCACGTGAATCGAGTGCATCTCCGTCAACAGGTTTCTCTAAAATTCACGCCAAAGAACAAGCCGAAATTATAAACAGGGCTTTTGAATAATAATTCTTTAAAAAATTAAGACACTAAAAATTCGATAACAAGATTGCAGATAAAATGGCTGAAATTGAAATAAAAGTACCGCCCGTTGGCGAGTCGATTACCGAAGTTACAATAGGAAACTGGTTCAAAAATGATGGGGATTTTGTGAAAATGGATGAAGTCATTTGCGGACTTGATTCGGACAAAGCAACATTCGAATTAACTGCGGAAGCAGAAGGTGTCTTGCATATTAAAGCGCAGGAAGGCGATACGCTGAATATTGGTGATATGATCGCAACAATAGATTCAGCTGCAAACGGAGCCGCCCCAAAAGCGGAGCCCGCTCCAGCTGCAAAAGAAAGTGCTCCAGTGGAAACAGCACCTGCAAAAGCTGAAGAGCCGGAAGCAGCTCCTGCCGCAGTTGCCCCGTCAGCACCTGCAACGGGCAAAGCATATGAAATGAAAGTTCCAGCTGTAGGAGAATCTATTACAGAAGTTACTATCGCTTCATGGAGCAAAAATGATGGTGATCATGTAGAAGTGGATGAAATCCTTTGTGAACTTGAATCCGATAAAGCAACTTTTGAACTTCCTGCTGAAGCAGCCGGAACTTTGAGGATTGTGGGGAAAGAAGGAGATACACTTGCAATTGGTGCGTTAATCTGTACTATTGAAGCAGGTGCTGGGAATGGTACATCTGCTCCTATGGCTTCTACACCGGCTCCTGCAACTTCCGATGCATCAGAAAAGGGATCAATAGATAAACATGCATCCCCTGTTGCAGCAAAAATTCTGGCTGAAAAAGGCATAGATGTTAAAGATGTAAACGGTTCAGGATCAGGTGGCCGTGTTATGAAGGATGACGCACTGAAAGCCGGAAGCAAACCAGCCGAAGTTGCCCAGCCTGCAAAAGCAGCAGCTCCTGCGGCACCTGCCAAACCAGCATCCGCTCCTGTAATACCGGGATCACGCGGACAACGTCGTGAAAAAATGTCTTCTTTGCGTAAGACAATTGCACGCCGTTTGGTTGCAGTTAAGAACGAAACGGCCATGTTAACTACCTTCAATGAAGTTGATATGAAGCCAGTTATGGATGTTCGCTCTAAATTCAAAGATAAGTTTAAGGAAAAACATGAGGTTGGTTTAGGCTTTATGTCATTCTTTGTAAAAGCGGTAACTGTTGCTTTAAAAGATTTCCCGGGAGTAAATGCTTCTATTGACGGAGAAGAAATCGTTTACAATGATTTCGCTGACGTTTCTGTTGCAGTTTCAACACCGAGAGGATTAGTTGTACCGGTAATCAGAAATGCTGAAACCCTTTCTTTTGCAGCAGTTGAAAAGGAAATCGTTCGTTTGGCGATTCGTGCCCGTGATGGTAAACTTGGCCTGGATGAAATGTCCGGTGGTACTTTCACCATTACAAATGGTGGTACTTTCGGGTCCATGTTGTCAACACCGATCATCAATGCACCACAATCTGCGATTTTGGGTATGCACAATATCGTTGAAAGAGCAGTCGTAGTAGACGGGCAAATTGTAATCCGTCCTATTATGTATGTGGCCCTATCGTATGATCACCGTATAATTGATGGAAAAGATTCAGTAAGTTTCCTTGTTCGGGTAAAGCAATTGCTCGAAGATCCAATGAGGTTGTTACTTGATATGTAAATATTTGAAGCCCGTCAAACGACGGGCTTTTTTTGTATTTTATGCTTTGCTAACAATATGGATTGTCAGTGTATTAAGTATTATTGTTGTTTATTGCCGTTTTTAATTTGCTCCATGTCCTACGGGCAATCTTCAATGGTTTCTGACAGTTTAAATAAAAGGGGCATAAATATTCGGACATCCCATGTTGATTCATTAACTTCTATTCAAAGCAGGCTGGGGAAATATTTTATAGGCAGTAGAAAACTTCCTACCCGAGAAGTATTGGACAGGTTAAGTTGCACCGATTCAACTGCATTTAACATTTTTGCTAAGGGTCGCCAGGAACAAAAGTCAGGTGGGATTTTGGCTTTTGTTGGAGCTGGCATAACAACTGTTGGAGTATTTGTTGCTCTGGGAGAACTCATAGCTTCTGGCTTTTCTGATGAGGAAAGCAGTAATAATGGCGTTACCATACTTGCATTAGGCGGAGGATTAACAGTTTCCGGACTTGTTGTTTTTGTAACAGGAAAAAATAAAAAAGATAAGGCTGTTAATCTCTATAATAAAACATTAGATATAAAAAAACGCAGCTATAGTTGGTATGTAAAGCCATCCACAAACAGAATTGCGGTTGGTTTAAAATTTTAAGGGATTAAAGTAATTTTTCATTTTCTTTGTGCCTGTCTTTGTCTCTGTCAGTCTTTTTGGCCATATTTTTTTCAAATGCTTCGGTCAGATTAATCCCGGTTTGGTTAGCCAGGCATATTAATACCCACAGTACATCGCCCATTTCATCACCCAAATCTTTTCCTAAATCTGATTTTTTAAAAGACTGATCTCCATAAGTCCTTGCCATAATTCGAGCCAATTCTCCTACTTCTTCCGTGAGAATAGTCATATTTGTCAATTCAGAAAAATAACGTACTCCGTATGTTTTGATCCAGCGATCAACCTGTTGCTGAGCTTCTTCGATAGTCATATTATGTGATTTTTAGATACGAGAATTGGCTTTTATGGACAAATTAATACTTATTTTCAAATCCGGTTTTTGGAATCAATAACTATAGTAACTGGGCCCTCGTTAATCAGCGCCACTTTCATATCAGCGCCAAACTTCCCGCATTGAATTGACTTTCCCAGTTCTTTTTCCAAAAATGTAATCATCAATTCGTAAAGCGGAATCGCAATTTCTGGTTTTGCAGCTTCTATAAACGACGGACGATTTCCCTTTTTTGTACTGGCATGCAATGTAAACTGGCTTATTAACAAAACATCACCATTGATCGCAGCTAAATCCAGATTCATTTTTCCTTCTTCATCGCTAAAAATACGCATTCCAATAATCTTGCGTCCAAGCCATTCCACATCTTCTTTTGTATCTCCGTGTGTTACACCAAGTAAAACTAAAAATCCTTTTTCAATCTTACCATGAATTATATTTTCAATAGTTACAGAAGCTTCACTTACTCTTTGGATAACTGCTATCATTTGCGTGTTTTACTAAATTAATTAAGTTTCAAGCAGAATAAAGTTTCATTAAAGTGCCAAAATCCATAACAGTTACGATGAATTTGTACATGTTGTAATCTTCTGTAAATGTTTTGCAGAATAAAAGAATAATTCTTGGGTGTGAATACTATGGTATACTGAGCCAATCCTTAAAATTTATGTCTTTGGCAAAGATGGTCAAAATAGAGGGATTGATTGTTAAAGAACCACCTGAAGGTGCTGATCCTATGAATATTTGTTATAATGTAGTCAATTAGGTAAATATTCTGTCGGGTGCAAACTGCTATTGAAATACAAATTATAGTATCTTATGTTAATGAATATCTGACTCTGTAATTAATTGGTTAACATGTAACTTATATATCCGTTATTTAACAAATATTTATTCATTTTGAATTACATGTTTAAGAGAATATAAAACATAATGAAAGAAGAGCGTATTTCGGTTTTTGATATTTTTAAAATTGGTATCGGTCCTTCCAGTTCACATACCCTGGGTCCCTGGCGTGCGGCGCAATTATTTTTGAAAACGCTTGAAAATACTATTGGCTTAGAAAATGTTCAGTTAGTAAAAGTTTTATTATATGGTTCATTAGCCAAAACTGGTAAAGGACATGGAACTGATATTGCGGTCATTCTGGGGTTAAGCGGATATGATCCTGTAACTATTGATACCACTGACATTGACCGTATTCTGGCTGAGATTGCAATCAATGAAACTATTTTTTTGCAAGGGGACATGAAAATTGCTTTTACCCTAAAAGAAGATGTCATTTTTAAGATAAAAGAGTCATTGCCGTTTCATCCCAACGGAATTACATTCATTGCAGATTGCGGAAATCTTGGAGAAAAACGGGAAACGTATTATTCAATTGGAGGAGGTTTTGTGATTCAGGAAAATAGTACAGACGAGGACAATACAAAAGAAATCTCTGTGTTGCCTTATCCCATTGACCACGCTTCGGATCTGTTAAATTGGCATCAGATTTCTGGTAAACCAATATGGGAAATTGTACTGGATAACGAGAAAGTCTGGCGTAATGAAACAGTGATCAGGAAAGATTTGATGAATATATGGCATGTGATGAGAGAAAGTATCTTCCACGGAAGCCAGACTGAAGGAATTTTACCAGGTGGCCTAAATGTAAAAAGACGCGCAGCCGGATTAAATCAAAAGCTTTTAAACGAAAAGCAATGCGCAGATTATGCGCAATGGCTAAGGGCGATTTGTTCTGGTGGAACCGGTTTCAATTATACACTCGATTGGGTTAGTTGCTTTGCATTGGCAGTAAATGAAGAAAATGCCTCATACAGCCGGGTTGTGACCGCACCAACAAATGGGGCTGCAGGTGTTATTCCAGCTGTTATCCAATATCATATCGCATTTTGTAACGGCACAGAGGAAGACATTTTCAGGTTTTTGTTAACAGCTGGTGAGATAGGAAGTATCTTTAAAAAGGGCGCTACCATTTCCGCAGCAATGGGTGGATGTCAGGCAGAAATTGGTGTCTCTTCCGCTATGGCTGCCGCAGGATTAACAGAGGTTTCCGGCGGATCTGTAGAACAATGTCTCATGGCAGCTGAAATTGCTATGGAGCATCATCTTGGTATGACATGTGATCCGGTAGGAGGTCTGGTGCAAATACCTTGTATCGAACGCAATACAATGGGAGCCATTAAAGCCATAACAGCTTCCCAGCTTGCCATGCAAAGTAATCCTGAAAATGCCAAGGTGTCATTGGACAATGTGGTAAAAACTATGTGGCAAACTGCACTGGATATGAATCACAGGTACAAGGAAACATCCGAGGCAGGTTTGGCGGTTAACATTCCGATCAGTTTAAGTGAGTGTTAAATTCAATTTTTAATTTTTCAATTCTATATTTTCATTATGAAAAACCTTTTATTGCTCTTTATATTTTTTGTTTCGTTCAGGGCTACTGCGCAAAAAGCAACTATTTATCATCCGGAAGCAGATGCAAAAGCAGATATAGCTAAGGCAGTGCAACAGGCAAAAAAAGATGGTAAACATGTTTTGCTGCAACTAGGAGGTAATTGGTGCAGCTGGTGTATTTTGTTTGATAAACTGGTAAACAGTAATGATACGCTTAAATCTTTCAGAGATCAGAATTATGTGATGCTGCATGTAAATTATAGTCCGGAAAACAAAAATGAAGCAGTTTTTGCATCTTTGGGTTATCCGCAGCGTTTCGGTTTTCCTGTATTTGTTGTTCTGGATGGTGATGGGAAACGGTTACATACTCAAAGTTCGGCATATCTGGAAAAAGGAAAAGGCCACGATCCGGAGAAAGTGCTGGAATTTTTCAAAACTGGGCTCCGGAAGCTATCGATCCCAAAAGCTATGAGGGGAAATAATATTTCTGGATAAATTTGCATAGATTTTAGTACGAATCACACACTATAAATCGCATTTCTTTTTTTATGCGCAGAAAAAATGATTTTTTAACTAAAAGCGCCTTTGAGGAAGCTTTCCCTGATTTACTGAGATTTTTTTAAAGATGCCGATTAACGGGAGAAACAGTTACTATGGGGATCATTGAAACTATTAAAATGCTAACTAAGGAAGAAGGCCGTGAAGAAGGCCGTGAAGAGGAAAAAGCAAATTTTGTAAAAAATCTTCTCTTAAATACCAACTTTGATATTGCTAAAATAGCTGCACTTTCGGGTGCATCTATAACAGTTGTGGAAAAAATAAGAAAGGATATAAAACTTACTTAAAAGATGGTTTACACTCAGTAAATTTCTTAGGATGATTTTATCTTATTAAAATCATAATCTTTACAAATCCAGAAGTAAATGCGCCAGTCCAAAATACACCCCATAACCAATTAAATCATTGGCCGTGGTGATGAAAGGACCGGATGCAACGGCTGGGTTTATCCCAATTTTGTCCAGAATTATTGGCGTTACTGTCCCCATAAAAGATGCAAGAAATACAACTGACATCAAGGCAGTTGAAACAACTAATGCCAGTTGCAGATGGTTGCCTATCAATAGGTTAAAACCAAAAACAATGCAGCTGATTATTAATCCGTTGATGAAAGCAACAGCAAACATACGTACAAGTCTCTGACCAACTATAGTGTCCAGCCCTGTTTTATCCGCCAGGCTTTGCAATATGATTGAGGAAGTCTGGATACCCACATTTCCTCCGGTTGAACCGATAATTGGAATAAAAGCGGCCATTGCCGGAATGATTTTCAAATCTCCCTCAAAGAAACTAATGAATTTTGCGGCCAGAATTCCACCCATCATTCCTACTAAAAGCCAGGGAAGCCTTGCTTTTGTTTGCTGCCAGATCGTATCGTCTTCTTCAACATCACCGGTAATACCCGCCATTGCCAGTGTATCAGAACTAGCCTGTTCAGTAATTACGTCAATGACATCATCAATCGTTATACGTCCCAAAAGCTTGCCCTGAACGTTCACAACCGGTAATGCATCCAAATCGTAACGTTGCATAAGTTCAGCAACTTCTTCGGCAGGGCGGTAGGTTTCTACAAAAATGACATCCTTATCATACAAACTTTCGATCTTGGTATCCTTGTGTGCCAGAACGATTTTTTTCAAAGACAATATACCCAGAAGTTTTCCATTATCTTCGATCACATACACAGCATAAACTTTTCCAACATCTTCCGCCTGTTTGCGCAGCTCTTCAATACACTCATTAACAGTCCAGTTAACATTCGCTTTTACAAGTTCTTTCTGCATCAAACCACCGGCTACATCTTCATCATAATGTAACAGATCAAGAATAAAGCGCGCCTGTTCCCTGTCTTCCAGCCATGCAATTACTTCTTCACGAACCCGGATGGGTTGCTCGTTCAGCAAATCCACTGCGTCATCTGAATCAAATAGATTGACAAACTTTGAAATTTCCTCCGATGTAAACGCTTTTAAGAATTCACGCCTTTCATTTGGATCCATATCTGCCAGAATTTCTGCACCCGTTTCAGTTTCAAGCTGATTGATCAGAAATTTGGCATTATCAGTTCCCAGTTCTGAAATTAATCCAGTAATATCTGCTGCAAAAAGTCCTTCCATTTGGGCCTGAATAGCCGCAGAATCCTCATTTGCAATTAATTCCTGAATGTTCTCTACATATTCTTTGGTTAATTCAAAAGTCATTGGTAGTAGCTTTTAGCAATTAGCGATTGGGGCTTTTAACAGTTTGGAAAACATTGATCTTCGATCACTTCAGCTTATTGATGTTTCATCATCTGCTAATTCCAATCCATCTATTATATTGATTTCAGCCGGATTAATTAATTTTTCCGCCAATTGTGTAAGTATTACAAAATCGCTCACACTTAGCTGTTCCGCACGTTTAGTCAACAACGGATGATCAGTAAAGTCGCCAATGGGCTTCAATGCATTTCTTAACGTTTTTCTTCTTTGATTAAAAGCGGTTTTTACAACCCTGAAAAACAATTTTTCATTACAATCCAGATTAGCTGTTGCATTCCGGCGCAACCTGATCACACCAGATTGCACTTTGGGAGGTGGATCAAATGCACCCGGAGGTACGGAAACCAGATAATCAATGTCATAAAATGCCTGTAACAAAACGCTCAAAATCCCATAATCCTTATTTCCCGGAGGAGATGCAATGCGCTGTGCCACTTCTTTTTGTAACATACATACAATTTCAGGTATTTCATCCCTGATTTGTAATGCCCTGAAGAAGATCTGTGATGAGATATTGTAGGGGAAATTACCAATGATAGCAAAGGGTTCAGAAAAAATTTCACCCGTATTATATTTCAGGAAATCTCCCTCAATAATACGTGGCGTAAGCTCTTCAAAATGCTTTTTTAGATATGTAACTGACTCAGTATCAATTTCAATTACATAAGTGCTAAATGTAGTTTTTTTTAACAGATATTGGGTCAATACTCCCATTCCAGGCCCTATTTCCAGAACCTTACTGTAACCTGTATGCCCTGTCAGACCGTCCACGATCTGTTGTGCAATGTTCATGTCTTTCAGAAAGTGCTGGCCTAAATGCTTTTTGGCACGGACTTTCGAATCACTCCGATTTTTATAATTTATTTTCACGAGTCAAAATTACGGCTTAATTCGTAGATTTATCGAATAAAGAATTGGAAGGAACCTTAAAAATACGATGATCCGGATACTATGGAAATGATATCGTCCCCAACTGACTGGCACACAATACACGCTACACTGCAACATCTGAAATTGATTGGAATTACATTTTCGCCGGACTTTATAATCCGGAACGTGAGTACGCATGCACTTTTAAAAACCGGCTGGACGGAAGAAGAGCTGGTCGGACAAAGTATTTTTGATAAACTGATCCCAAAAGATGAGGAATATGAGATCAGGGATATGCTTGAAGAAGGAATTCAGGGCAAAAGAAAACTGGAACAACGGGAAATTCCATTTTTAGCCAAAAAAGGAACCCTGCGTACGCTGTCTATTAATTCTGTTCTGATGCAGAATGAAGACGACGAAGTTACCTGCATTACAGTTGTAGGGGACGATATTACCCGTCGCCGCAGAATGGAATCTTCAATTGCCAAGTCTAATTCCCAGTTGCAGGATCTGGTCGACAATACGAGTGACCTGATTCAGCTGGTTGCTATTGATGGCAAATTTATATTTGTAAATAAAGCCTGGCGTGAAATCCTGGGTTACGGACTGGATGAAATCGCTTCAATGAGGATGGAAGATATTCTACATCCACAACATAAGGAAGAAGCTCAGGCACAGCTACGGCTTATCGAACAAGGATTTTCTAACCCTAATTTTGAAGCCGTGTTTGTGAGTAAGGAGGGGAAAAAAGTTTTTGTCTCCGGAAGCGTGAACTGCCGCTTCGACAATGGCAAACCAACTGCTTTTCGCTGTATCCTGAATGATTTTACAGAAAAAATAAGGGCTGAGAAAGCACAGAATCTTTATTACAGTATAGCCAACTGGACAGTTAATACCCAGAACCTGGATGATTTTTACCATACTATTCACCAGGAATTAGGCAAAATAATTGATGTTGAGAATTTTTTTATTGCTTTATATGACCCGAGCAAAAGTTACCTGTATTTTCCTTATTATGTTGATCAGTATTTCAAAGGGAATGTAAGATTTACGAGAAGAAGGTTAGGAAATGGTGTGACAGAATATGCAATTGCATCAAACAAACCCTTGTTTTTATCTGGAGAGGATATTGAAGAACTGGCCAAAACCAATAGTTTGCATTTGTATGGAATAACTCCGAAACTGTTACTTTGCGTACCCTTACGTATTGGCGATCGCGTTACAGGAATAATCGGGGTTAAATCCTATGATGATCCGAATATGTTCGATGCCAGGGATCTGGAATTGCTGGAATTTATATCCGGACAGATTGCCATTGCTATTGCAAGAAAACAAAGTGAGGAGGAACTGAGTAAATATGTTGCCCGCCTAAATGCAATTTTCGACAGCAGCTCACATTTGATATGGTCTGTTAATAAATCACTTCAGCTGACTTCATTCAATAAAAATTATGCAGATCTGATTCAGAATCAGGTGGGAGTGAGGCCGACTTTGCAGGTGAGTGCCGAAAAATTTGGCTGGCGCATGGTTGGGAATAATAACCGCCGGACGCTGGAAAGTAAATACAGGCAAGCTTTAAGGGGAGAACCACAGTATTTTGAATTCAGGATTGAAAGAAAAGACGGCGGAGAAATGTGGCTTGAATTTTATCTTAACCCGATTCATTATGCAGACGGGGTAATCGAGGAGGTTTCAGGCATTGCACGGGATATCACCAGGAGAAAAGAAGCAGAATTGTCACTTCGGCATAGTGAGGAGCTTTTTCGTGGAATTTTTGAGAATTTACAGGATATTTATTGCCGTATCAATCGCAAGGGAGAAATTACAATGATCAGCCAGTCTGTTTTAAAACGACTTGGATACCTTCCGGATGAAGTAATCGGACATCAGATGTTTGAGTTTTTCAAAGACAGAAAAAAATACATTCTGCGCTAATCAAACTGCGGCGTAGCAGAAGTTTACGGAATTTTGAAATCTCATTGTATAGAAAGGACGGAACGGAGCGCCAGTTCATGGTGAATATGCTCATGTTCATGGATGACAAAGGCAAGCCGGCAGAAGTAGCAGTATTGGCAAGGGACATAACAGAATTGAAACGTAATGAGCTCGAATTGTTGAAAGCTAAGGAACATGCCGAACGTTCGTTGAAAGTGAAAGAGGGATTTCTTGCTAATATGAGCCATGAGATCCGTACACCTATGAATGGTGTGATTGGAATGATTGACTTGCTTGGAGAAACACCACTGAATACTGAACAAAAGGATTATGTACTGACGATCAAAAGATCTTCAGAAACGCTCCTGAACATCCTGAACGATATCCTTGATCTTTCGAAGATTGAAGCAGGCAAAATGGAGCTGCACGAAGCTCCGATTGTAGTAGAAGAACTATTGCTGAAACTGGTTTCATTGTTTGGGCAAACGGCTAAAAGCAAGGGCAATACGCTTACTTACCACATTGCCGAAGATATACCAAAATTTATTATTGCTGACCAAACCAGATTGCTTCAGATACTGTCAAACCTGACATCCAACGCACTTAAATTTACGGATCACGGAGCTGTAAAAGTATTTTTGAAACTGGTAAAAAAAGATGGGCAGTTTCATAAGATAAAAGTGGAAGTGCAGGATTCCGGAATAGGGATCAGTGCAATGGACAAGCAGATTTTGTTTACTTCATTCACTCAGCTGGATAATTCTTCACGTAAATCCTTTGGCGGAACTGGCCTTGGACTGGCTATTTCCAAGCAACTGGGTGAGTTGATGCATGGAGAGATTGGTGTCGATTCTGTTCCGGGTGAGGGAAGTACATTCTGGTTTACTTTTGAAACCCAGGAAACTTCCATTGCACAGATGAGTACTACGCTCCAGATAGAAGAAGTCCCAATTGAAAATATATTTTCTGATTATCATCCTGTCATTTTGTTGGTGGATGACAATGCAGTTAACAGGAAAGTAGCCAATGAAATTCTGAAAAAATCTGGTTGTGTTGTTGACCTGGCGGAGAGCGGTTTTCAGGCAATAGATATGGTGGAAGCCAAAATGAAATCGCCAGATGTGATGTACGATATCATTTTCATGGATATTCAAATGCCTGATATGGACGGTGTTGAAACGACCCAGGAGCTTAAAAAACGCTTCCTGAATCAATTGCCACCAATTGTTGCCATGACGGCCTATTCCATGAAAGAAGATCGTGACCGGTTTATGAGCCAGGGTATGGATGATTACATTGCCAAGCCAATCCGTGCCCAGACTTTGATACGAAAAGTTAAAGACCTCATTAGTAATATAGAAGTCCACAAACTGGAAGCACAGCAAAAAGAAGTAGCTCAAACCGTTGCATTGCCCATTTTAGATAAAGAAATTATAGACCAGTTAAACGGAATAGGAGGGGCGGACCTGGTATTATCTGTCTTTGAAGACTTCGTTACTGAATCGAATGAGCTTGTAGACGGAGCAATTACTGCCTATGCGGCCGGAGATATTGCTACCGTAAAAAGTAATTTACACACTCTCAAAGGAAGTGCCGGCACCGTAGGTGTTTCACAAGTGGCCGAAATAGCCCGGGATGCAGAATGGAGGTTAAAATCGGATGATACAAGTACACTAAGTGTTGCTTTGCCTGAATTAAAGCGGACTTACGAGAGGTTTTTGGAAAATTATGAGGGATTGCTAAAGGTTTGGCTGAAATGAAAAATGGTTGAGTGCGGTTATATTTTGTAATCGCACTTTGTTTTGAAACGCCAATTTCAATTGCACACGTCAGGTACAAATTTGCCAGTAAGTGCTGCTGTAAAATTATAATAAGCGTTGGGAATATATTTCAGGTCAGGCTTATTGGCAGAATTGTATTGCTCGCATTTTTCATCAGCCATTTTTTTATAGATTGTTGCCAGACTGCTTAATTTTGAGTTTTCACTATCTAATTGATAAGCTTCTCTAAAGTAGTTCGCTGCTACACCATACTGTTCCTTTTCAACAGCGAGAATTCCTTTCGAATAAGCATTTTCAAAGGCGGCTGTCAGGCCTTTATTTGGAAACCACTTTCTGTTAATGAAAGAAGTTAATAAGGTCAGACTTATAAATAATACTAAAATACCAACAGGAGTTAGAAGCAGCTTAAAATTCAGTTTATATTTTTTAATTGCTATGTATGAGCCGTAAATCAAGCCTATTGAAATACCTAACAAAGCCCACATAATTACAGGTGGAATTGAATGTGAAATAAATAAAAGTTTATCCATGGGCATAAAAAACATAGAGCTTAGTATACCTAATGGAGTACGTAAAATATAAATGGCAAAAATTGCAACTACCACAACCCAGAATATCGACCTACCGCTTTTCATAACTTTATATCTTCTCTATTTTTTTAACCAATCTAAAAAAATATATAATTCCGGCAATAAATAATGCAAATACGAAAAAGGCTGTAAGTGGGGAACTCTTAATTGCATAAGCAGAAAATCCAAAATACGGATCATTGACCAACCAGCCGCTATAGCCCAAAAACAAGCCTAACAGATAGCGAAAACCACCAAAATATAGTCCTGAAAAAACTGCATACTGGAAAAGTTTAGCAGCATAAGCTTTTTTCGGGAAAACGACATTTATCTCAACCGGTATTTGAATTGTTCCATAGGCAGAATCAAGAATAAAATTTAACGAATAAAGTTTATCCTTGATTAATTTTAATGAGTCTATTGTTAAAACAACCTCTTTTTCAATTTCATTAACATAACTGTTCAATGTAAATGTGCTTTCGCTCAAAGTAACCCCTTCAATTTCATTATCCAGTTTTACCAAAACTTTGACAAATCCCGGATTTGTCAATTTAAACTTAATTGAAGAGTTTGCCGTACTGCCACCCTCAATCTGTAATTGTTTAATCTCACTAACATTTGCCCTGATCACGGGCGTAGCAGTGGGGTCAATAGCCAACATTAGAGTTTGTGCCGCTGCCAGTTTTAATTCTTTATCTTCATACAATCCTGATCTTATAATATTCTCTAAATCAGCATTATATTTTGGAATCAAACCTGATCTTCCTATACCTGAGAACCAGATCGGCAAATACCCATTTTCCATAGATTGGGCAATTGGTATCCAAATCGACTGATTGACTTTTGCATCCTGCACCAGGGATTCCGGACTCGTATATTTATTGTTGTTAAGATAAAAGGGATAATTCCTGTTTACGATATACAAAAAAGTCAGAAAACCGATTAGGTTTCTTTGTTCTGGAAGCAATTTCGCTACTTCCGGTGCCGATTCTGCGAGCCATATATGCAGATGGTTCTTTGTATATATATCTACAACCGCCCAAAATGACTCAGCCGTTTCACACGCATTATCCAGAAGCCCGGAAATATCATTGAATTTACCTCCCCGGAAACGGAAAGGTAAAGTTGGGTCCATGTGATAAATTGTCTTCAGGTAGCGCTTTTCCGTATCTGTTTCCTCTTCAATAATTCTTTGGAACTCAGCAGCCCTTGATGCACTGTCAGTTAACTTATTTACTATTGGAGGTAAAAAATTAGTATTTTTTAAAAAGTATTCTGATTCTGTTTTTTTCCTGAATGTTATTTCACCCAACTGTTCAAGCGTACTTGCCTTTTCGTTTAGCCATTCCTGATCCGGAATTAATCTTCTTTTGAAAATGGTATAAGCTTCATCTGTCATCCATTGATTTTTAAATGGATCGGCAGAAATTTGAGTAGCCCGTGGCATGAAATTATTTTGCCCGAGCACACTTAAAATGTATTCAACAATTTCAATTCGGGTTAAGCCTTTTTCTATTCCTTTATTAACGAGTGAACGTGCAGACCGCTCGGCCAGACTTCCCTCATTAATAGCCATTTCAAGCAATTCCTTAACAGATTCGATCCCGTTTTGCCTGCGTTTTTTTCTCTTTCCTCAAAATACAATAATCTTCCTGATGCTGTTTTTATTCTTTGTTGTGCAAGATCCAGTTTTTTTAGGGCATCATTAATTGTTGATTCTCCATACCTGATCTTGATTTTTTCACGGGCAACTCCATTTAAACTGAGGAATTTTTCTTTCCAGAATTTAGTCAGGATTTCATAGTTGCCTGAAACCATTTCATCCGAAATGGTTTTGAATTGCTTATAATCAAGGTATAAATTATCAAATGGATTATCTGATAAAATGGAAGACCAGGAGCCGTTTTTATTTTCAAAATCGGCAGGTATAGCTTTTAAAGCTCCATTTCCTGTAGAATTGGATATTAGGGTTTCAATGCTCTCAAAGGAAGGCTCCGGTTCAGACTGGCTTGGTCTTGGCTCTGCTGCCCGTTCAGGTTTTTCATCTCCCGAAAGCACCTTTTCAGAATTATTTTGCTTAGAATACTCACTGCCAATTACCTTTTCGGGACCAGAAGTGCCGGAAGAATTACCGCCAATTATTTTATCAGGAGAATCAGAAGAGTCATTCATAACAGGAAGTATTTAAAGCCTTATATCAATTAGATCAATTTTCTCCTTCAATTCTTTAAAATCTATATCATCATCATCGGATTTTATTTTGAGCTGCGCTTTTGCTCCATTAGCTTCAACCGTTGCATAAATAACTCCCGAAATATCAATGGCTAACCCTACGATAACCTGTCCTGATGGATTTCCAAGTTCAAGCCGGCCTCTTAAAATACAATCAACAGGATTGGTACTTTCACCTTCATAAACAAGCAATACGGCATTTTCCTCTGCCGGGAAAGTGTCGGTAATTCTAAACGGCAGTGGCGTATTTTTTTTAATCAGATGTTCAATAATTGGTTTGCCGGCCTGCTTTACTTCTATTCCGATAGATTTGGAACTGATGTCAATCACCCGGTTTGTATTCCTTCCATAAAGTGCAGCACCCTGGGAAACCGCTGTATCAAAATTATATCCTGGTATATTCCGCCTGATCGCTTTTCCGGAAATATTTTCCAGCATTTTGGGGATCATTGGCATTCGGGATGAACCGCCGGCCAGTACAATATCGTCAATGTCATTCCACGTAAGTTTTGCTTTTTCAAGCATACTATGCATGATCGCTTTACAAAGTGTAAGTAAGTTTTCCGAACGCTCTTCAAAATAGAATTTGTTATCCTCATCCAGCGCACTAAGCCCATCGCCATAAAAAGCAAAGTCGTCTTCTTCCCTTTCACGATACAAAGTTATTTCCGCATTACTTCCCGAGGCATTCAGGAATATAGATGCTTCCGGGTTTTCCGAAAGCTGGTATTTACTTTCGAGAGCCTGTTTTTGCAACTCCCAGCTCATATCATCAGGAATTTCGTTTTGGGTCTGACGTTCGAATTCTGCGAACAAATAATTTTCGATAATCGCGTCCCAATCCTTTCCGCCAAGCTGATCTGCACCATCCGAAGCAATTGCTTTTGCCTCACCATTACCAATTTGTAATATCGTTACATCAAAGGTCCCACCGCCCAGATCAAATACAAGGATTTTTTTTGAGTCAGATAAATTAAATCCGTAGGTCAGTGCGGCTGCTGTTGGTTCATTAATAATGGCAATTACTTCAAAGCCGGCAGCATTTCCTGCCAATTTTGTTTCATGACGTTCTTTTGACCCAAAGTATGCAGGAACAGTAATTACTGCAGGAATAATCAGATTTTGAATTGTATCATCAGGAGAAAGCCATCCCTTTTTTTTAAAGTGATAAAAGGCCTCCATTTTTAATTTTTTGAGAATAACGGCAGACATTCCGCATGCACCAAAATCCCAACCATTGATTACATATCTATGGGCAACCTTTTTTCCTATATCTCTTTTAATAAATTCATAAATAGGGGAATTTACCTGTAATTTCCGGTCGTTGGCCTTTTTTCCTACATATGCAACTTTTCCATCATACCATATTACAGAGGGCGTTGTTTGCTGTCCGTCACTGCTCCTGATAATAACGGGAATACCGTTTTCATCCAGAAAACTGACACACGAAAATGTTGTACCCAAATCTATACCTACGTGCGGGATCATCTTGCTATGTTACTATATTCTGTTAAAAGTCGGCTTACAGCCATGATAAACACGGGTTGAATTGTCCTTTTAGACTCCTCTAACAATGCGATATCGCCAAATTCACTAATAATTTCAGAACGGATCGAGGTTTTATTTACTTCTGAGAGTTTTACTTCCGAGCCTTCCGGAAAGAGTCCGGTTCGTTTGCCAATGAAATTAAGCAATTTGATAAATTCGTCAAACTGTTCAAGCTTTACAGACCGCACTTTTGAAGTCCTGTTATCAAACAGCATCTCTTTTGAAATTACATCAAAATGCTGTAAAAGTTTGTCTGAAATCTGAATAGGTTCTCCAACAACATAACCTTCCATTTTATCTACCTTGGTTTCCCCGTACATGTCCCAATCGTCTAATGCCGGTGCATCATCTACCGCACTTGCAATGTGATCGTTCATTAGTACTACACCTCCCGAGGCTTCATCTTTATGCCTTTTTGACTGAACCTGCACCAATAGCGCGGGCCTCATTACCCTTGCTTCCAGCAAAGGATTGATAATAGCGTTGAGGAACATGGCATTCAGGAATTTTACAGCTATTCCATTTGCATCATATTTTCCGTAATCGATCCAATTGATAAATTTGGCCGCATTTCCTCCCCAGTGAAGCCTGATACCGTGTTCTTTGATAGCAGATGACAATTTCTTTCCGGAAAATTCATCAATAGCAAGACAGATATGACCTGCATAAAATGATAAAGCAGCGAATTCAATGGCGAGAGTGCGACGAAGCCAGGCGATATCCCTGTTATTTACATGACTAATTAACCTTCTTCCTATTTCCTCATCTTCTTTTTTTAGTACATAATTAAGTACTGATGAAAACTGGACGTCATGATTTATCACATTTTGTAATGCATTGACCGCTTCTGCGGAAAAAAGCAATGACCATATCCTTGGATTACTTTTGATTACACTTGATAACTGGCCACCAGCCAGTTTTATAGAACAGTCATAAATAATTCTGTTATCGAACCATACACTAAAATCTGTTGTACCGCCACCTACGTCAATACAAACGGCTCCAAATGTTTTGTTGGCCCGGTCAGTATTGTTTGAATAAATCTGTGGGCTTGAAAAATAATGTCCTGCTGATTCTCCTTCGGATACAAAAATGGGTGAAATGTCTATATTAAATACACCGTTTGTTTTGGTTGGAATTGTAAAATAAGTCCCGTCATTACTGATATAGGATCTTTTTTGATTCTGGTCAGCCGAAACATATATGAGGCATTTTGAGTCCTGTGATTCTTTCAGATCTGTATCAAATACAAAAGCCGATGACAGACAAGCTTTCCACATAGCATTGTAAGCACTTTGCCGCTGATCTGAAAATGACTTTGGATAGGTACATTTAAACCTGATATTTCCAAGCCTGTTTTTTACCAGGTCGATCAGCAAAAGAAATGACAGTGCCTGAATGAAAGAATTCATTTTAGAATCATCCGAATCCCATTTGATATTAGAAAATACGTTTCTTGGATAGGTATACTCGTTCGGGAAATAGATAAAGAAATCCAAAAGGAGGTTCTCCGAAACCCCGGAAGTAAATCTTCGCAGCGTAGTAGGCGTAGGCAGTTCAATATCCTGTGTCGGGACAAAAAAGTTATTCGAAAGATTGGATCTTTTTGCAGGCACTGAATTGAAAACACTCCTTACATATTTGGTGAATTCCAGTTTCAGACGTTGCGGATGATTGTTTTTTAGATAATAAATATTGGTATTGGAAGTACCAAAATCCACACCGATCGTAACCAGTTCTTCTTTATCAAAACCTCCGTCCGTTATTTCCGGGTTCTTTCTAAGGAAAATAATTCCCAATGGATTTTTCAGATCCTGTAATTCCAATGCTTCGGGAAATGAATTATAACCTGAAACCTTGATGATCTCCGCTTTACTGTTAGAAGTATCCGTTTCCAGTCGCTGCTCTTTTCTTGTGAGTCCAAAAGGTGTGGCGTAATTAACCGGAGTGATCCTGAATTTATCGCTGTCCGAACAAAGGATAAAATACTGGCACCAGAAATCGCCCAGAAAATTGGGGAATATATCCAGAACCGGTACTTCCAGTTCAACTATTTCTCCGTCACCTATTCTCCATCCATCGGATTTAGACCGGTAAGTTTTCTTTATTTCAACCGACTGTCCACTTACCAGTGGGATCGTAAATGTAAATTCTACCTTACCGTCTGTTTTGGAAAAAGTTGGTTTCAGGATATCCTGAATCTGGTCAGGTGTGAAAAATTGAAGGATTTCTTTTTTAAACGGCAACAAAAATTCTGTGTTTCCTGCATTTAAAAAGCGCTCATCCGTATTCAGAATATCATAGTCTGTTTTATTTTTTAACAGTGTATCCGTCAGGAAGTATAATGCAGGCCGAACCCATATCGAGTTGTCATTCTGTAATTTGATACGGTTAATTTCCGTACCAGAAGAACCTGGGAAAAAGCCGGAAATGAAGGAATCGTTTATTTCACCTAATTCACCCGGATGTGTTCCATCCCAAAGATTTTTGTTCTGTTTTAAAAGCGACGAAGTGATGATTACAACTTCCTTGAAGCCGGAATGATTTCTCTCCATGCTTAGGCTGTAATCCGATTTAAAACCATCGCCCGTGGAATCTTCCTTGATCAGCGGTTTAAGCAATTCCTGATAAATGCCATAACGGGACAAAAAACCGGGTTGGTTCTTACTGATATCCTCAGGAATTTCCTCCGCTATTTTAACTTTAACGGATTGAATGCTGTCATGCGGCGCTACACCAAGCTCAACTTTAATTTCTTTCAGCCACGTATCCAGAAGCTTGTTCATATCACCCACATACAAATGTCCGTTGGTGTCTGAAACACTGGTCTGGGCAATGGCATTGAATTGTGCAATAAAGTTTTCCAGCCATTTTCCTACATATTCCAGTCCTTCCGATTTGGCAGGCGCTTTTAAATAGCCGTCGCTATCTTTTAGAGCGAATCCGGGCAGGTCTTTCAATTTCCTGTTATAATCGGCCGATGTGTACACCAGCGTAGCAGGAGAAAATGCACCGATTGGAATATCACCAAACTTAATGATTAATACATCTGTCCAGCTATATTCCGTACCGTTTTTTTGTAGTTGAATACTTTTTGGAGCCAGGTTTTTTAAGGCAGTACAAAATGCTTCATTGTTAAATGCTACGGGCAGAATTTGCAGTTTTCCCAGATCGGGTTTTACACTATGCAATGCCAGTAAACTCAGTAATCCTCTCCATTCCTGCACAATTCGTTGACGCAACGGATGGTTTTCTGAACGCAATGCGCCCAGGAATGTTAATGGCCTTGCATAAATATCAGGGATCGAAGAAACGCCTCTCGTCTGGGCAGACTCGTCCAGTTCGATTCCGTTGCTTATAGATAATATTACTTTTCGTTGTTTATCTTCCCAAAGTGCATCAGAAGCCGGTTCACTGATATCTGCACCAGTGACCAGCTTAGGAAGGTATAAATGTTTTTGTGGCATAATAGATCAGGAAGATTTAGTTATTCACCAGATTTTTGGAATTAAACCTGGCCGCGGCATCATAAAAAATATTCAGGTATTTGCTTCCGGCACTGATGGTATTGTTGTTAATAATGGCGTCCTGAAGCCCGTCACCAGCCCGGAACGCATTGAAATCAAGGTGCTTGGATTCTCCTTTTATAACCTGGCCAATATTTCCGCGGTTTTCTTCGGGATCAATCAGATCCAATTTTTTAGTTGATGTAATAGCACCTCGCGTAAGCTTTTCACTGTCAATCAACGCCACCTTTTCTTTATCATCCATCGAACTTATCCAGAAAAGAAAACTGTTCAGATAATCATCCGCCACTGCATACAGATCACTGTTCTGGCTATGGCGCGGATTGTATAACGGACTTTCTTCTTTGTAATCTCTCTTGAAATTATCAGAATACCATGGCTGAATGGAAACGTCCTTATGCGACATTTTCAGTTCTTTTTTTCCGTAGGTTAAATAGGTATATGCAAAAATGGTAAAATCAGAAACGGCACTTTTGAATTTTCTTCTCTGGTCTGTAAGATTAGCACTGATGCGTGTGAGCGGCAAAACTGACCAGTCAATTTTTTCAGTTTCCCGGCTTGCCAGAAAGTATTTCTTTTCATCTCCGGAACTTCCGCTGGCCTGTTCAAAAAAATCAAATCCGGCAAGTGCACTTACCATCTCAATATAATGCGGTTTATTTTCCTGAGTAGAACTTCCGACGCTGAATTCCCCAACCTGCTGTGCTAGAGAATCTCCAATGAAATAGTAATTGTCAAAACCCAGTTCTTTATCATTATAATATTGCAGGGCGGCCTTGGTAGCAATCGGGAAATCACTTGTGGTTACAAACATCGAATCGGTCTGACTTCTGGTATGATCCACCGCAAAACTGAAATAGGGCAGTACCAAAGCGCCGCCAAGCAGTACACGGCTGTTTTCGCCTCCCAGACTGGCATGCATGGCTTCATTGAATTTAATCAGCTGGCGTGATCCAAGCGTTGGAAATCCGGCAGCACCCGTTCCTCCGAAAATGGAACCGACGATAAAAACCCTCAGGTCATTTTTGCCCATGGATTCAATTCCATCCCACAGCATTTTGAAAGGATACTTATTCATGGGCGGATCGGCCATTACCACAGCACCAATGGACGGATGTCCCCGGAATCCTTCGTTTAAAGGCGTAGTAAGTTCTTTTTCGGTAAACAGGATATTGGCAAGATCTGCAATTTCAGGCCATTGCTTGGCTGTATTATCGTAGTTGATAAATTTAGCCAGATTATAATCCCGCTCTTCAAATATACTCCAGATAAAAGGTTCGTCACCTGGCGGGATAATAATTTCAGTTTTAAAAGAATTGTTTTTTCCTGTCCGCTGGAATTTCTGTCTCAGCTCAGTATATTTTTTAATTAGTGTTTTTGTCCTCGTCAGATTACCATTTCCCTGATCCGGATCGATCATGAAAATATGCAATTTATCCGGACCTAATCCTGCCGCACACAAATGCACAACGGATTCAATCACTCTGGAACCGGTACCGCCTATTCCTATTAATACGTTTTTGATCATGATGAAGGAAATTAGTTATTTGCCGAATGGAATAAATTTCACCGTACGGGGCGAAAAAAGAAAGGTCGTAACCCAGAATAATATGAAAGTCAGCAAACAAAGCACGCCAAAATAAGTGATGAACCATTCCGGTTCAATGCCTTCTTTTCTGTTCTGGATAACGATCACAAAAGTCAGCACTACTGCAATGAGTATCTGTACAAAAAAGAAAGACCTCCATTTCGTTTTAGCTGCCGACAATTCCCCTGCAACTCTGTCCTGGCTTCCGTAATAGTACCAGTAACAGGCAAATCCAACACTCAGTAAGGTTCCGAGACCAAAAACAAAACGTAATTCTGTGGCCAGATCTTCCGGGTATTTTGCAGCAAGACTTGGGTTTTCTGAAAAATAACTGGCCAGGAAAATAGCCATGACTGCCCAGAGAACAGCACCAATAACCGCAGTTAGTAAATAATTAATCGGACTCTTATTCATTTTTACTCGAAGGTTTAGATTTTATTTTTTTATTATTTCTTTTCCAGATAGATATAAAACTTGGCAATTTTAGGCTGCCTGGCCGTAACATGGCTTGTTGAAATATCGGTAAGCAGCTTTTCCAGATTCAGTGTTTTGCCATCTTTAACATCACTGTTGGAATCCGTGCTCATTTTTTTGACCCATGCCGGCATAAGCAGCGGAATCGTATTGTCCAGTCCCAAATAAACAGCATAAGAATACTTTCCCTCGGGATCAGTATTCGACAATTCAACATCGGCTGTAAGCTGTTTGCCCGAAAATTTAAGATTACTGAATTTCACTTCATTGTCTGCCGCAACGGAATCTTTACTGGCTGCTGATCTTTTAAAAACCATCGTCTTGAGATTCTTTTCAGTAAAAACCGGCATATCCTTCTCCGACTGCAAAGTCATATCCAGATGCAACAAAGCCTCTTTTTCCCGTTCCTTCATTGTGAAAGCATAAATCGTTTCATATTTCTCCCAGTCTTTTTTAGGCAGACTGCTTTTATTGATCGATTTGCTTTTTCTGTCCTTATCCAGTTTAACCGTAAAATCTGTTGTTGGTTTATTCGTAAGCAGCAAAAACTGACTTGGCATGATATAGGACTTTTTACTCAGACTCTTCCAGAACAAACCAATGTTGGTTTTGTCACCAAAAACAAGAGCAAAAATCTGTCTGGGCGCTTTAACCGGCATACACGGAACGCCGGGCCCCAGGTCACCCACACATCCGTCGAAATCGCTGGACAAACCCACAACACCAATTTCAATGCCATTTTTGATACTTCTTTCCTTGATTGCAGCCACTACCGAATTGACATCATTGTTGTTATAAAACAGATCAGTAATAAAAATACTGACTCTTTTCGGGTCCGTATTCTGAATGGCATTGGTAAAATCCGTCTTGTTATTAATGTCCTTTCCTTTAAACGTATTTCTGTCACTTTTAGCGGATACAAATTCCGCGCGCTGTATCGTATCAACTCTGCTTCCATATTTATAGTATTTAATATCCGTTTTTTTCCAGGTATTCTGGCAGGTAGATTCAATATCATCTAGTAGTTTGCCAAAATTATTTGTACTCGAAGAACCCGCAAATCCCTCCATCGAGCCCGTAACATCCAGATAGACATCCACATTGAGTTTCTCGGTACTGGCTGGCTGGTTATCCGTAATTTCAGATTTGTCGAAACTCCATTCATTGGGAAATTTATCCTTTGAATCTGTACAGCCAAACAGGAAAACAGCAGCAAACAAAAGGAGAGCAGAATTTTTATAAAATGTATTGATCATGGCTGGAAAGTGATTTTTACAAAGTAAGAGGTTTTTGTAAAAGAAGTAAGGAAAATTCAATTTAATAAATTTTGGGGTAGGTTGATAAACTTGGATGGATTGTAAAGGCCAGCAGTATTGCTCGATATGCCGAAATGTAACTATTAGTACTCTTCTTACTAAAATCAGTACATTGGGAAAAATTTACCCTATGAATAAAAAACTACTCTCCGAACGTGATATCTGTACCAAATTCATTTCTCCTGCCATTGAAACTGCTGGTTGGTACAAACAAACGCAATACCTGGAAGAGGTATTGACAAAGTCAACAGCAAAATGAACAGTTGATGCAGCAGGTTTTGCGGGAAGCTTAAGAAGTGAAAGAAATACAAAATTTAGCGAATTAGTCTGATAATATTAAAATTGACTTAAAATATTCGAAAATTGGATTTTTCTAAAAGGGAAGGCCTTGAGAAAACATTAGAAGATATGGTTGAAAAACTTACTCGGGAGACCTCTCAGAATAAGGAAACTCTGTCTTACATATTCGATAAAATTTTATATTTATTGTCAGCGGGTCAGCCACCTATTCACTTGAAAGATTATCTCATTTGTCCTGAAATAATAAATAAGTTACTTTCATACATACCTGCAAACATCCACTTGAAGAAGAAGGAAGTTGAACTTTTTAATATAGTTTCAAGCAAATTAAATTTTAATAAAACAAAATACTTTTATCGTTTTCGAATTTTAGGAAGCCTAGGTTTTTATCCTGACATTTCATTCTCATACAGTAATTTTAGATACACTACGTATAATCTTAAACCGGTTTTATTAACTAAAAATAATTACCAAAGCGAAACACATTTTAATAATTCGTCGGAGATTACAATAATTACTAGGAATGAATTAAAATTTGCAACAGCTATTATTTGTTCCTCAAAAAGCTTAGACCATATATATTTTAACAGTTTCGAGACTCTGGAATTGGATGCAAGGATAGTAGATAATATTCCAGATAATCTCATAGTAAGTGTATTTATGGAATTGATGTCCTTTAAATTGCAATTCAGTTCGCAATCTTACTATGGAGGAGAGCAAAAAGATGCTAATCAAATTGGTTACCATTTCAAGGATTTTATTAATTGTCAAATCGATTTTTTCGCATTCTTAAAGGCATACAGCGTGAGAAATCAATTATTAATGAGGACTTCTGTACATCTAATGAAGGCAATAATGCTTTGGGACAACCGTACATTTGCTGAGGATGCCATTGGGCACGTCCTGTTTAGTTTGGAAGGCAACTTACAGTTATTGTATCAAAAGTGGGGTGGTAAAGGCAAAATGAATCTTAAATTTCTCGAAACAAAATTTGCTGAAGAATTTCCAGATGGGAGCGATTTGTTTGATTATATCAAAGAAGCGTACAAGAAAAGAATTCAGTTTGTTCATCCAGAAACTAAATGGGGTTCTGATTGGAATCCTTTTTTAGAAGCAGATGACTTTTACGAATATTATAAAATAAGCCGTGCGCTTTTATTATATTATTTAACTGATAGTAAACGAGAATTTCCATATTAAAATAACAGTTTTATTTCAAACATGAATATCCCAACCCTCAACCAACAATTACAAGAAACCTACCAAATCTATCTAAACTCCATTTACAGCCAATTCTGGGAAAATAATGTTTCCGCTCCATTACTCATGGACGTTTTCGACGATTATGAAAAAATGGAAAATAAAGTTCTGTTCGTAGGGCAAGAAACGCATAGTTGGGGACAAATGAATCTCGAACCAACTTTGCAGGAGTTACAGACAAATTACTCAAATTTTAATCTTGGTAAATCTGCTGACTATAAAGACAATAAGCCTTTAAGATATTTAAAAAGCCCGTTCTGGAATTTTTCAAGAAGCTTTTTTATAATATCAATTGGCAAAATGCAGATGTATCAAGAAAAACCAATGGATTTCTTTGGACAAACATTTCAAAATTTGATTGTAACAGCACGACACCAGATTATAAACTGCAAGAAAGAAATGCAGAGGGTTTTGAATTACTAAAAACTGAAATTGCTATTCTGAAACCTGATATTGTTGTTTTTCTTACAGGAATTAAATACGATGGCTGGATCAATAAAGTGTTTAATCCTGACAGGGAAGTTATAATGTCAGATGGTTTTTTGACTAAATTTTCTGTTACAGATGGTTCACTGCCTGCCCTTACTTTTCAAACAAAACATCCAAGAACTTTAATTGGCTCTAAAAAGTCCAATATTCCAAATCGGTACCACGAAGTTCTGGGTAAAATGACCGAATTGGTCTTATAGTTACTAAGAGTGCTCATCTGTACCTTGTGCCGTAGGTTCAATTCGTGGGTAGAAAAAATACCAGTACTGATATTACTAAGCGTTCCATCGGAACGACTCGTGTCATGTTCAGCAATTGGTTTTCTACCCACTAGATCTACCTGCGGCAGATAATATCAGAATTTCGAAATTTCTTACTTTACAATATCCTCGCAAATGGATGAAATTTATTAACTAAATATGCCTGTTAAAATGAAATTAAAAATAATCTGGATTGCTGTTTTCCTGATGATACTGGTTCACTTCTTCATCCAGTTTAAATATTTTGCAGCGTATAATTCTACTGATCTTGATGATAGGGCAATATTTGCTATTGATTTGGTTGGCAGTTTGATAACTATTGTTCTATTTGGGTTGACTCCTGGTCTGTTAATTTCGCTGATTCCTTTTAAAAAGATGAGATTTTCAGAAAAAATAAAAATAGTTACACCGGTCTGTTTCCTCATTATCATGATAATTATCGTTGCTAATTTTGGTTATTCAGCTTACCTGCAAGAAATAAAAGGAATTAAGTTTACACCTTATCGAAATTGATTGGAATAATGGAATGAAGGTGAATTTATGGTCTTTATATTAATGATAAGTTGATTTTAATAGAATAGAAATTCCCATCAATTGTAGTAAAAGTAGAATTTGTGAAGTGGTTAAGACGCATTTCTATCTTGTGCCGTAGGTACAATTCGTGGGTAGAAAAAACACCAGCACAGACATTACCAAGCGTTCCATCGGAACGCCTCGTGCTCATATAACAATCGATTTTCTACCCACCAAATATACCTACGGCAGATAATATTATGAATCAGGTACTTTTCGGATTAAATATTCAGGCACTCATATTAAAAGAGATGAACAATAATTGGCAGTTCATTCTAATCGTAGATGATCAGCATTAATTTTAAGCCTTAATTATATGCAATCGAATATAATTCATCTAGATTTCTAAAAACTATATGCAATCACATATAATGTATATACATTTACATATAATCGATGCAAATGCATATAATGAAATCACTGTCTGAATTTGTTAAAGTTAAACGCAAGGAAGTAAACCATACACAGGAAGAGTTTGCAGAACGTGCCGGGGTTGCGCTTACTGTGGTCAGGATAATAGAGCAGGGGAAAGAAAATCTTAATATGAAAAAGGTAAATCAGGTTTTGGCGATGTT
Source organism: Dyadobacter sp. NIV53 (assembly GCF_019711195.1). NCBI lineage: Bacteria > Pseudomonadati > Bacteroidota > Cytophagia > Cytophagales > Spirosomataceae > Dyadobacter > Dyadobacter sp. NIV53. The sequence continues at coordinate 1,353,443 of NZ_CP081299.1, read as the reverse complement.
TGGGCATACGCTGGCTCCTGTAAGTATGAAAGAATTAGCGGGGCAAAAAGACAGTATTAAGTTATAAGACAAGCTGCCATTTACTGTACAGACTCGCTGGCGGGACACTAATAAAGATTACATGGAATTCCTGTATTATAAATATAAAAATACAAGTAAAGTAAGTCTGTGAAGATACAGGCAACGGCTCATTCTTTTAAGCACTTTTCACAATTACCGGAAATAATAAGTGTTTTTCAAATCTTTTAAGTCATTTTCACATTTTTCTTAAATTTGAAAAACTAACCTCCATCGGCAAATCCTCCCGACTCATCGACAAAACCATCCAATCAGCAGATCATTTCCCCAATACACAATAACCGGTTAAACTATTCCGGGAAAAGGTGCTCTAACCTTGCGAACACCTTTTTACCAGAAATCATGAACCGAATAACCACTCTCTTCCTGTTCTTTATATGTCTTTCGTTTTCAGCATATACACAGGCACAAAATGCGCAGATTACGGGAACTGTCATTGATAGTACAAACCGTTCGGCTGTCGTTGGCGCTTATGTGGCGGTGAGCCGTAATGTGCCGGATGCCAAGCCTGAATATGTTACTACGGATGTGAACGGGAAGTTTTCGTTTTCGGGCCTGAACGTGCAAACTGCTTATCTGGTGAAGGTTACATACCTGAGTTATAAAGATGTTTCGCGCATTGTTACTATCAGTTCTGATGTGCAGGATATGGGTACTTTTCAACTTGTGGAAACGGCCTCGACCCTGAAAGAGGTGAAGGTTGTGGGGCAGGTGACGGCCATGGAACAAAAAGGTGATACGACACAATTCAATGCGGCGGCTTTTAAAACAAACCGTGATGCGACTACGGAAGACCTGATCCAGAAAATGCCGGGAATTACAATTACAAATGGGACAGTAACGGCGCACGGTGAAACAGTGAATCGTGTATTGGTAGACGGTAAGCCATTTTTTGGAGATGATGCCGCGCTTACTTTGAAATCATTACCTGCTGAAATTGTAGATAAAATTGAGGTATTTGACAAACTGAGCGATCAGGCACAGTTCACCGGCTTTGACGATGGCAGCGGACAAAAAACGATCAATATTGTTACCAAAGCAGATAAAAAGGCTGGACAATTCGGAAAAGTGTTTGCAGGAATTGGTCTGGATGGTCGTTATCAGGCAGGTGGTAATGTCAGTTTTTTCAAAGGTGACCAGCGGATTTCAGTGATTGGCCTGAGCAATAATATCAATATGCAAAACTTTTCGAGCCAGGATCTGCTGGGAGTGAGCGGAAGCAGTGGCGGCAACGCAAGGGGAGGAGGTGGTGGTGCATCCAACAACTTCCTGGTAGGCAACCAAAGCGGTATCACGGGAACCAATTCTTTTGGACTGAATTATGCAAACAAATTTGGCAAAAAAGTCGACGTTACAGGAAGCTATTTCTTTAACAGGACTGGCAATACCAACACACAAAATACGGAACAGCAATATTTTTTATCAGGCGGAACCGGAAACCAATTTTATAACGAACTAAGCCGTACTTCTACTACCAATTCCAATCACAGAATTAACTTTCGGGTTGAGTACTCCATTGATAAAAATAACTCATTGATCATTACGCCTCGTCTTAGTTTTCAGGACAATCATTCGGGAAGTGTGAAAGCAGGTTTAACGAGCCTGGCGCATGGCAGTAACCTGAACAGTTCGGATAATGACAAGAACAGCAAAACCAGCGGATACAATTTTAACAATGATATTCTTTACCGTCACGCATTCAGCAAAAAAGGAAGAAGTATTTCTTTTAACCTGAACACACAGCTGAATGATAAAAACGGCAGCAGTAATCTATATTCTAAAAACATGTACTTTCAGAATATAGAAATGCGGGGAGATACCATTGATCAGCAAAGTTATACCAACTCGAATGGAACTACATTGGGTGGAAACCTGATCTACACGGAACCGATCAGTACAACCGGACAGCTTCAATTTAATTATGGCCTGACGGTAAGCAACAGTAATTCCCAGAAGGAAACCTATAACATGGCTTTTGATCAAAATACCTATTCTGATCTGGATACGCTTCTTTCTAATAATTTTGACAACAGATACACAACAAACCGTGCAGGTATTGGCTACCGGTATCGTAAAAATAGCTGGTCGGCCAATATTGGTGTTGATTTGCAGAATACAGGATTATACAGTCGCCAGTTAGCACCGCATGTTGGTACGGTTGACCAGTCGTTTACTAATATCCTGCCAAACTTGATGCTGACTTACCGCTCGAAATCAGGCACGCAATTCCGGACTTTCTTCCGTAGTTCAACCAACCAGCCATCAATTACCCAATTGCAAAATGTGATTGACAACAGCAATCCATTGTCTCTTACTGCGGGGAATCCTGATCTGAAACAGGAATACAGAAACATGTTTAATATGCGTTATTCGCTTGCAGGAGCCAATCGTCCGTATAATTTCAATGCTATGGTGTCGGTGACGCAAACAAACAATGCGATTGTAAATTCTACTTTCATTGCCCAGGAACCTACGACTTTGCCAAACGGTATTGTGCTTGAACAGGGGGCCAAGCTTACCTCACCAATTAATGTTGACGGAAGCTGGAATGCACGTACTTTCCTTACATATGGAAAACCAATAGCGCCTGTAAAACTGAACGTTAACCTGACAAGTGGCTTTAATTATGTGCGTTCTCCTGGTATGATCAATGATGTTTCCAATTTTTCAAACACCTATGCTTATTCGCAGGGTTTGGTAGTGAGTAGTAATATCAGCGAAAATCTGGATTTTACGGCTTCTTATTCAGGAAACTATAATGTGGTTCGTAATTCTATACAGCCGAATCTAAATAACAACTATTATACACAGTCAATTACCGGCCGCGTGAACTGGATTTTTGGTAAAGGATTTGTAGTGCAGTCAGATATTAGTAACCAGTCTTACAGAGGACTGGGAGCCGGATATAATCAGAACTTTACTTTATGGAATGCAAGTGTTGGCAAAAAATTCCTGAAAAATAATGCCGGTGAATTAAAACTTACAGTTTTTGATATCCTGAAACAAAATAACAGCATCAGCCGTACTGTCACTGAAACATACGTACAAGATGTAACAAGCCGTGTTTTAACACAATACGCCATGCTGACTTTCACATACACTTTAAGGAATTTTGGAAAAATGCCGGTTCAGAATAACAACAGAAGAGGGGATTTTGAAGGCGGTGGTGCTCCCGGTGGTAGTGGTTTTCCAGGGGGCGGTGGAAGACCGGGCGGATTTTGAGAGAGTTCAGAGTTTATGAGTTTAGAAGTAAAAAATAAAAAGTAAAAAGTCCAAAATAGCAGTTGAACTGATCTAATTTGGACTTTTTACTCTAAACTCCTAAACTCACTTCCTGCTCGGAAACGGAATGACCAGTTTCTCTCCTCTTTCAGTGAAATCTTTGGATTTACCGTTTGCCTTCATAATTGCTTCTTTGGTTACACCGTATTTGGAAGCAACAACTCGAAGCACATCTCCCGGACCTACCGTATGAATGGCTTTTACCTGTATTTTAAGTTTTGTAACCCCCGATTTAAGGTCAGGTGTAGAAGAATTCAATCCTTTTAAGGTTTCGGTTTTAAGGTTATAACGGGATGCAATAGCTGAAAAACTTTCACCACTTTTAACCAAATGTGTAATTTCTTTTCCACCGATTGATGAAGCAGAAATGGCACGTACAGTTTCTTTCTCCGGATCCAGTTTTTTTTCTTCGTCAGTTTCCGGTTTGGATTTTTCGGGCTTTGACTCTTCGCTTTCTGAAACGGGTTCGTCTGTAATTGGCTCTGCCGTATTTGTTTGTTCTGCGGATGTATCTACGACAATAGTTGCAAGTTCGTTAGCATTGGAAGGACTATCTGAAATGTATTCATAACCAACGTAGAGCATTGCCAAAACCAAAAGTACTAAAACAAATAGGGTAATTACCGGCAGATTTGATTTCTCAACTGGACGTATGTTTCTTTTTTTAGGGAACTCGTCTTCCATAGTTTATTTACCGATTCAATGTTGTAGTGATACTTTTTACGAAAATAGTAAACACAGGCTATTTTTCAACCTGATTTTTTAACTCCTCATTCATCAAAGCTACTTTTTCCTTTAAGCTTTCTTTAAAAACGTCAAGGCGTTTTCCAACTTCCTGATCACTTGCTCCTATAATCTGCGCTGCCAGAATTCCCGCATTTCTTGCTCCGTTCAAGGCAACTGTTGCTACCGGAACTCCGGATGGCATTTGCAATATTGAAAGAACAGAATCCCAGCCATCAATAGAATTACTGGATAATACCGGTACCCCGATTACGGGCAACGAAGTAAGCGAAGCAACCATCCCAGGCAAATGCGCAGCACCACCGGCTCCTGCAATAATCACTTTTAGACCGCGACTTCTTGCGGCAGATGCATATTCAAGCATTCTTTCCGGCGTACGATGTGCCGAAACAATCTCCATTTCAAACGCAATTCCAAGCTCTTTTAGTGCATCTGCTGCTTCCTGCATCACCTTTCTGTCCGAAAGGCTGCCCATTATTATTCCAACCATTTTTACTTACTGATTACTCTTATGTTTTCTTTAATGTACTTCACCTTTTCTTTTAAAGCGTTAATATTCGCGTCCATGACGGTGATATGACCCATTTTCCTGAATGGTTTCGTAATCGCTTTCCAGTATAAAAATGGAAATACCTGTTCGGTACTTAATAACTTCTCCATTCCTTCATAGATCGCTGGTCCCTGATAACCATCTTCACCTAATAAATTGACCATTGCAGAAGGTCCGTATGTGTGGGTACTTCCCAGCGGCAGATCCAGAATAGCCCGCCAGTGCTGTTCGTATTGAGAAGTTGCATTGGCTTTAATCGTATGATGGCCGCTGTTATGCGGTCTGGGTGCAACTTCATTGATCAATACTTCACCATCAGTTGTAAGAAACAACTCTACGGCCAGTAAACCTACAATTTGAAAGGATTCGGCTGTTTTTTTGGCTATTTCCTGGGCTTTGCCATCAATGTCAGAATCAATTTCAGCTGGTGCAAAAAGGTATTCAACCAGGTTCAGCTCCGGGTGAAAAACCATTTCAACAGTAGGGAATGTTTTTACTTCACCGGAAGGATTTCTTGCTACGATCACGGCTAACTCCTTTTGAAAAGGAATAGCTTTTTCCAATAAACCCGGCTGGTCAAATGCTTTATCTAAATCTGCTGCTGATGTAATACGCTGAACACCGCGGCCATCATATCCATCACGTCCCAGTTTATGAAATGCGGGTAAAAAATCCAGATGCCTGGCAACATCTTCGCGATTTTCTGTCAGGATAAAATCTGCGGTTGGTAATTTTTTTTCAAGGTAAAACTGCTTTTGTATTCTCTTATCCTGTATTTGCCGGATTACAGAAGGCTGGGGATAAACCTTTTTTCCTTCTTTTTCCAATGCTTCAAGCGCCTCGACATTTACTTTTTCTATTTCAATGGTAATGACATCAAGATCTTTACCAAAATTATAAACCGTATCGTAATCCTGTAAAGAACCTTGTGTAAATTTTGGGGCAATTTTCCGACAGGGAGCTTCTGCATCGGGATCTAAAACATGAATATCAAGATTCCAGTCAATGGCGGCTTGCAGGAGCATAAGCCCTAGCTGGCCACCGCCAAGAATTCCTATTCGGGATGAAAGCATTTTATAATAATAATGTACAATGCAAAATTGGGGTAAAAAGTCAGAACGAGAAAGCCTTTGGAAGTCTAATTACTTATTTATAGTAAAATATTACAGGAATAAGTAAATTATACAACAAGGTTTTTATTCATAAATCGTCATAGCGGGACTTCTCATCGGTAGCGACAATATAGCATGAAAACGTTTACCTGGTTCCAGAGAAACGTTTCGTGATGTTACTACAATAATTTACGGTATCAAATCTTAAATCAATTCTCAATCCTTAAACCTGATCAAAGCAATTTCTACCAGCAAAAAGAACAAGGCGGCATACAGAAAATACTTCCACAAACTCGTGCCCATATTCTGCTGCTGAAACTCTTGTGAAAATGCATCATCATTCAGGCTATCAAAAATCTGAACATTTTTTTGTCCGGCAAAGATTGTTTTGAGTTCTTCAGGTGAATAATAATCGAGTTTCGATTCCTTATTATTGTGATTGAGCGCAATAAGCTGTTCCACTTTATTATCAAGCAGCAATTCAAAATATCCGGCGTCCAGTCCTTCCCCAAGCTGATCACCCTGCGGGATTTCCAATAATAACTGGTTGCCCGTAATCCGCTGAACCGGAATGATCTCTACTTTATTACGACGAAGTTTATAAACTGCATTTGGTGTTACTTTATCAATGTTCAGTGCGATCGGGTTTTCATCAAATGTAAAAGCAGTTCTCTGGGCACGCACGCTCATGGCGGCCATTTTATACATGACGGGAACAAAGATTGCGTGTTGGGCCATTGATCCGTATTCCGCGCTCAGTGGTGCTGAAAAAAGATATACCTTTCCGTTTCCTCTTGTAATCTGACTCAGATACTGCTGACCGTTACGTAGGGAAAGCAATTGCTGGCCAACATTATTCCAGGTCCATACGGGTGATGCAGATGGCAAATTCAGGTTCATTTCCTGCCGGATGGATTCTTCAAAAACATCGCTGAAAAATGGATTATTTCTGTCCGGGGTTGCAATGGCAATAGGAGCAGGGGCAGAATTATTTTCAACGGATAAACCATTTATTCCCATATTTTGCAGAAAAGCCGCATAACTGCCGGCATCCGGAGAAGCAGGAGGAATAACGGAAACACTGCCTCCTTTTAATACGAAATCCTGTAACTCCTGGGGTAACGATCCGCTGATCTGGTCTACACCTTCCAATATCACCATATCAGCATTTTTTATTAATCCCTGGTCTACATTTCCTGCGCTATAACTTTGCAATGCAAACAAACTATCATTTGCATAAACGTTCTGGATATAATTAGCACTGGTTTTCTGGCCATATATATGTAAAATCCTAATCACTGGCGACGCATTCAACACAAAGTAATAATCATTATCAAACGTTACCGGAAAGTCATCAAAAGTGATTTGTCCTTTTTTATAACCTTTTCCTTTCAGGTTAAAATTGAATTTTGCCGTAGCACTGCCATTTGCAGGAACATTGACAGAAGCCGTAGATGCCTGCGTATTATCCAGATTAAGTTTGAGTACCACATTTTTTGCTTCCTCTTTTCCCGAATTACTGACTTTTACAAATAATACATTGTTTTGTAATTCCCTGATAAACGGCGTATTGAGCCAGGCAGAGTCAACGAATACATTTTTCTCAGGTACAGCCTGAACAGGAACTATAAATAACTGGTTGGCCGTATCAATTTTTAAGGCGGACAAATCGCCAACTGTACTTTTTTGAAAATCAGAAAACCAGAAAAGCTGGTTTTTACCAGTTCCCTGGTGTCTGGCGATCAGGTTTTCCTGTCGTTTATAAACATCCTGTAATGTACGCGGTGTATGAGCCAGGCCAATGGTGGTGAGCATATCGCGGATTTTGTCAGCACGATAAAGTCCCTGTTCTTGTGCCGAAAAATCATTGGTAATTAACTGCAGTGAAGCTGCATTACGGAAAAGTCCCAGCAAATCACTCAAATGACTGGTAGCTAAGTCTATATACCGTTTGTTATTGGCTTCATTCTGCATGCTGAACGAATTGTCCAGGTACAAACTGGTAATCCCCTTTTTGTCAGTTGCCAAATTGTTTTTACCGGGCAAAAAGGTTGTGCAAAAGCAAATGCCAAACTCGCCACAGCCAGTATCCGTGCTGCCATGATCAGCCAGTGTTTAATTTTGCGAACCGAACGTGTCTGAGTTTCAACAGCTTTCAGAAATGCCACATTCGTAAAATAAACCCGTTTGGTACGCCGGAAGTTAAATATATGTATGGCGATTGGAATGGAAATGGCTAACAAGCCCCAAAGAAAAGAGGGAAAAAGAAAACTCATTTATGTAAAATTGGTTATTTCAGATGATTTACTTCAGCTTTCCGAATTCGGCTACAACTATGGTTTACCAATCCTAAGCCTGATATGAAAACCGATTGCCCTTCTAACGCAAATTACATTAAAATCTGATAACTGTTTTTTTATTTCAAATGCTTTCTGTGGAAGTCGGTTGCTTTTTTCTAACTTTGTACCTCATTTTAATGTTGCTGATTGTTATAGGATAGTAGATTTTATAGTGTCTCGTGTCTTGTGTGAGCAAACATTAATAATAAAAAAACTGCTTAATTTTAAACTGAATTATGGCCAAAGTATCGGTGAACAAACACCAGCCTGTTTATCAAATGCCTACGAATCCGGCAGCGGTCCGTACAAAAAAATATGCGCTGCCAACAAAGAAGTACATCAACCTTGCCATGCGCTATTTTTTAAAATCGCAGCTGAAATGGGGATTACTTCCGTTAGCTCTTATTCTGATCAATGCAGTAGTTAGTCTGACAGGTTTATATCCAAATATCTGGATTTATGTAACAATTTTTGTAGGTGTGATTCTATATCTGCTGTTCTGGGTAATTCAGTTTGTGGGTATTACGCAATTAGCACAGTACAAGCCAATGTTTGAAAAGTTTCAGTACGAAATTGACAATCGTCAGATTTTAATGAAGCTGAACCAGAAAGAAGGAAGTGTGATGAAATGGGAACAAATCCTGGATGGTTATAAGGATAAAGATGCTTATGTGTTGATAATTTCAAAGGGACAGTTTATCAATCTGCCGTTCAGTATCTTTAATTCTGAACACGATATCAAGGTTTTTGAAAGAATTCTTAAACAAAAAGAATTGCTAAAAGTTTAGTTTTAAGACTGAATAAATTTGCCTGGTAATTTATTGCCGGGCTTTTTTATGTCCATGAATTTACCCATTGGTACAGTTTTAAAGTAATAACGCACTGAAATAAGATAACGTAAAATGGAATTTAGAATTTCTGAGTTTAATGAAGAGGATAGGGCAGAACTGAGCCAGCTTTATGAAGAAGTAAAAAGGAAACTTTTGGCAGGATTGAAAATCAGGAGAAATATAGTTTCAATCTGGATACCAAAGGAGAAGAAATGCTGGTTGCGAAGATTGATGATAAAGTGGCCGGGTTTGTTTCAATATGGCTCCCCGACAATTTTATACATCATTTGTATATCAAAAAAGAATACCGTGGGAATGGTTTAGGGCGTCTGCTAATTGATGAAGTAAGGAAGAAAATTAAGGAACCACTAACCCTAAAATGTTTGGTTGATAATATAAAAGCTGTTAAATTTTATGAAAAAAATGGCTGGAAAGCCAAATCAACAGGGATTTCGGTTCATGGTGTTTTCATATTATTTGAGCTTGATTGAATTCCTGAATTTTTGACTCTTATTCTTTTGACAGCGAATTTTATTTAGTACTCACTTCATGCTCTTTGCCAAAATTCTTTTCACCAGCTTCAACGGAAACCGGCATCGTATTTACTTTTGGAGGAATAGGGCAGTTATATCCTTCACTGTAAGCGCAATATGGATTATATGCTTTGTTAAAATCAAGTATAAAATTGCCGTCTTTGACATCAGAGGTTTTTAAATCAATATAACGTCCACCGCCATAGGTTTCATTTCCACTGGTTTTATCTTTAAAAGGCAGAAAAAGATAATCTCTGTACTGGGGAAGTGTTTGTAAACTCAGGCTTCTGTAAACTGTCAGAGTTTGTCTTTTTCCGTAAAGCCGGAACCTGATCGTGCCATATTTTACAAAAGTTTTTTTCGTCCCGCTGTATGTTGGCATCTCGAAAGACTGGCTGTTTTTCGCTCTGCTGAAAATGGCAGGAACCTGAAATGTAGAATCAGGATCATAGAATTTAAGATACTGTAAATCATCCTTTTTCAAAGGCGAATTATCTGTTTTGATAAATTCCTGCTTGTATTTTTGCCTGAAAATTTCGGTCTCCTTAGCAAAATTTTGTGCAACAGTGGTAGTGCAGATAAATAAACCAATAAGAATGGTAAATAGTAGTTTCATAGCTTGAGAAAATCCGGTAACCTAAGTTACCGGATTATATGTTGATAATAAAATCAATAAAAAATTAATGCCAGCAATTAATTTGCCTTAACATTGGGGATTTTGCTTTCGTCCAGGTTGAAATATTTTTTCACGGCTTCATAATTATTGAAATCAACAGAATCTCCTCCTTTTCTTGCAGTAAAATCAGAAGGAACAACAACAATTCTAAATGTCTGATTCTGTGTAAAATCAGCAGATAACGCAGCTTTTAAGGCTGTGGTAGGTGCATCAATGAAAATAGAAAAATCAGCTGGCGAGTAATCAAAATTGTAAGTAACACCTCTGGGCATGTCAATAGCCTGCGGAAGTAATCTCCACACCGGATTTCCGTTATCAGCTAATTCCCAAAGAACGTATATAAAAACAGCGTCTGATTCACGCACATCGATTAGTTTTGCGGAAGCATATGTTTGAAGATAACTGTAAGAGTTAGCAGCAGTAAAATTTACGTTTTCAACTTCGAAAGTCTGGGCAACAATATTTACGCCATCAGCGCCTGGTAATCCATCTCGTCCATCGGATCCGGAACAAGCCTGAAATAGTACTGCAATTATAAATAACAACGGGATTAGTTTCTTGTTCATTTTGTTTATTAGGTAATGGTGAGTTAAAAATGATTTTTACTTTGGATCAAACTACAACGATAAAGTTTAATTTCCAATTGGACGTTAACCTTCGTTAACAAAGTAGTGCCAGATATTGCAATTGAAACGCTTAATAATAAATTAACTTGCGTAGAACGCAGCTAGATCGTACTTTTCGTGATTACAAGATTAAAAACAATTTATTATTCTAAAAATAAAAAGATATGATCAATCGTAAAGCAACAGCAGTTTGGAAAGGTACAGGAAAAGAAGGTACCGGAACAATGAGCACCCAGAGCACTGTTTTAGAAAATACGCAATACTCTTTCAACACACGTTTTGCTGATGGCAAAGGAACTAATCCGGAAGAACTCATTGCAGCGGCACATGCGGGATGTTTTGCCATGCAATTAAGCTTTGATTTAAATGCAGAAGGTTTCACAGCTGACGAATTAAATGCTACTGCAACTATTACACTTGATCCTTCAAAAGGGCAGATAACAAAAAGTCATATTGATTTGACGGCAAAAATACCCGGAATAACTGCTGAGAAATTTGAAGAAATTTCTGAAAAATCGAAAAAGAAATGTCCGGTATCTCAGGTACTGAATGCCGAACTTTCTCTAACTGCTGAGTTGGTTTCTGAATAAGCTGAGAAGAAAAGCAATGTTAAAATGCTGCCAGGTTGAGCTTTCGGACTAATGCGGCCGAAGTTCGAATGCATTTTAACATTGCTTTTTTAATTAAAAAATCAGTCAATAAACAAATCACTGGCAATTCGGTCAGCGAATAATTTACCGGATTCTGTTAACGTGATGATCTCATCTTCAATACTTATCCAGCCTTTGTCCGACAAACTTTTTAATTGATCTGCATGCTGTAAGCGGAACTTGCCATTCGATAAATGATCCAGTTTAGCTCGTTGTACTCCCCATTTTGTTCGTAGACCAGTCAGCAGATATTCGTTTGTTACATCTTCCGGAGACAATAATTCATATGTAGCCGGTATTACATCCAGCTGAATAGCTGCTAAATATTTCGCGTTGTTAGATATGTTATATTCTCTGCTTATTCCATCGTAAGAATGTGCGCTAGGTCCTACTCCTAAATATGGCCGCTGTTTCCAATAAGAGCTATTATGCTTGCTATATTGCTGATTGGCCGCAAAGTTGGAAATCTCATATTGTTCAAAACCATTTTCGCGCAAAGAGCTGACCAGTATTTCAAACTGGCTGGCTGCAAATTCTTCATCAATCGGTCTTATTTTTTTCTTTTTCAGCCATGAGCCGAAAGCCGTTTGCGGTTCAATAGTCAGGCAATACGCAGAAATGTGGGAAATATTTAACTCAAACGCCTTTTGAATATCATTTTTCAGGATGCTGTGATCCGGTGCCGGAATAGCATAGATAAGGTCAATCGATATATTTTGGATCCCAGCACCCTGTGCCAATTTTACACAATTTTCACCTTCCCCTGCTGTATGAATTCTGTTCAATAATGTCAGATGTGGTTCATGAAAAGATTGTATACCAATACTTAAGCGGTTGATCCCTACTTTGCTTAATTGTTCCAGTTTTTCTTGACTTAAATCATCCGGATTAGCTTCCAGCGTAATTTCAGCATACGGATTTACTTCAAACTGAGTGTAAACAGTAGAAAGCAATAAATTAAGTTCTGCCTCGTCTAACAGCGACGGAGTCCCTCCGCCAAAATAAATGGTTTCTAACTTTTTTGTGGGCAAATAAGAGCTTCGCAGAATAATTTCTCGTGCAATAGCCTCAACAATAGCACGTTTGCTGGCAGTATTGGTACTAAAATGAAAGTCACAATAATGACAAGCCTGCCGGCAAAAAGGAATATGAATGTAAAGGTGCAATGGTTAATTGTTAGTTGTTAATTATTTTCTTCCCCATTCCCAGCCGACTTTCACACCTGCCCACAGGTTATTTTTTGGAGCTGAATTGTAATAACGGTTTCCAAAAGCGTTGAGGTCGTAGCCAAGATTGTAAATTCCGGCATTTACTTTTTCCAAGGAAGCTGATAATTCGCTATAAAAGTGTGATCCCCAGTTTTTCTTCCAGGAAGCGCGTGCGGTCCATTGATTATAAGGTGTATTTTTAACTGTATTTGCATCATTCAGATAAAAAGAACCTCCATGCTGATAAGTAGCAAATACTGAAAAACCATACTTAAACAATATATCCAAGCCTGTACTTTGTGAAAAACGGGGAACTCCCGGAATAAGTTTACCACTCAGGTCTGTTTCTGCCTGCTTGAAATCCTCGAAGGTATATTTGGTCCATGTTCCTGAATTCCATAACCGGAATGTCAGAGGTAGATGAGCATTGGTCAAAAAGTCATAGGATAGATTCCATTCCAGCCCATTTTGACGCGTTTTTCCTGCATTGACAAAGTATTCTGCACCAGCTTCGTCGGTTCTTCGCACGATGGCTTGTCGTAATCCAAAGCTGTACAAACTGATTCCTCCATTGAAATTTTTATCAATTTTACGAATACCAATTTCAGTATTCATTCCTTTTTCAGCATTCAGGTCTTTGTAAAAACCTCCTGCCGAAGGGCGGACTTCTTGTAACGTTGGTGGAGAAAATCCGCTACTGTAAGAAGCGGTCAGCGCCCAGGTTTTTGCAATTACTTTATTAAGCGCAATTCTTGGAGTAACTATGCCATCAAAAGTACGCTGCTCGTTGGTATAGGGAAGTAGGAAAAAACGCTCATATCTGTAACGGGATGTATTATAGCTTAATCCCGCAGTAACCGTAAGATCAGTGAATAAAACCGCTTCCAGCTGACTAAAAACAGATAAATTGGTCGTACGGATATCTTCGACAGTTTGCTGTTTATCGGGAATACCACCTTTATTATCATAATTCCTTTGTGCCGACTTACTGTATTGCCATTCAAATCCACTTGTCCAGTTTGTTCGGACTGAGCCAATTTGAGAGATGTTCTGCCAGATATTTCTTCCGCCGATTCCCAGTTCGTCCCGTTTTTCGTAATTGGCTATAAATGGATTGGCAAAGTCGTTGGTGGTCAGATAAAGTGCGTTTGACTGCGTCCAGCTATCAGAAAGCCGTAAGGAGTAGTTGCCGCCCAACATAGCAAATTTGGTATAAATAGCCGCTTTTTGTGCTTCGCTTCCAGGTACCGTCTGTGTAGATTGCCGCGCCAGCCGGGGATTATTCTGGTATTGAGCCAGGTTTATTCCCCCCGGTGTCTGATAATGCAGGTCAGAATACATACCCAATAAGGATAACATGCCTTTTTCACCAATTTTGCTGGTTGACGAAAAGCGAATCGCGTCGCGGCCCATTGCACTGTGATCACGGTAGCCATCCTGTTCACTATGGCCGTACTGAATGCTGATGTCGCCAAGTTCAAGGCTGGTACTTCTGCTTTGAAAACCATATTTTCCAAATCCTACACTTTGCTCTGCGCGGTTCTGGGCATTATTGCTGGTACGGCTTTGCAATAAAACCACACCGCCAGTTCCGGCTCCATACAAGCTGCTGCCCGGGCCTTTTATAATTTGCATATTTTGTACGGCATTAAAATCCAGAGAGTTCAGGGGCGTATTGCCACCAGCATCAGTGAAGGGTATTCCGTTCCAGTAGAACTTGACGTTGCGTATTCCAAAAGGAGAGCGAAGCATGCTGCCACGAATAGAGAAACGGTAACTTCCCGGTGACCTCTCTTCCATTCTGACACCGGCAATGACATTTATCGCGTTAGTCCAGGTAGTGGGAGAATAACGTTCCAGCGATTTTGTTGTGAGTAGCCCGACTGTTGCTGTCGTTGATAAAGCATTTGTTTTAGACTCGAAGGCATTGATGGTAACTTCATCCAGTGTTTTTGAAGTTAGAGAATCTGTTTGAGCAAAAACGGTTTTATGGATTAAAACTGAAATTAAGAGAAAAATGAGTAAACCTGATTTTTGCATAATGCTTAATTGAAACATTGGTAAAGTATAAAACTTATGTAGGAGCAGGATACAAAGTTATCCAAAAATTGGTGTTGAAAGCAGAACCGAGACTTAACCATTGAATATCATTCCGGCAGATTTTGTGGGTACTTTACTTTAAAAGGTACAACTTTGAGGACTTATTTCTACAAAATTTATACAATTAGTACAAAATTAGTATTGGTTGGATTTTTCTAGTGCAGTAAATGAATTAGCTATTATTAATATAGCGGGATATAATATTAAAATAAACACAGAAAAAATGAAAAAGATCACTTATTTAGTTGCTTCATTACTAATGGTTGGGACATTAACTTTTACCAGCTGTTCTGAGAAAACCAAAGAATCTGCCAATGAAACCGCAGAAGAAGCAAAAAATGATATGGACGAAAATGTTGCAGATGCAAAAGAAGATATTAAAGAAGCAGGCAACGAATTTGAAGATAAAGTAAAAGCAGATAAAGATGCTCTTAAAGCCGATATCGATGATGCAGTCAAAAATATTGATAAAAAAATAGAAGAGGCTGACGCCAAAATGGATAAAGCTACTGAAAAAGAAAAAGCTAAATGGCAGGAGCGTAAAAAAGAATTAAACGAAGAGAAAGAAGATCTTCAAGCGTCCTGGAAAGATGTTCAATCCGAAACTGCGGATAAATGGGATACATTCAAGGCAAATACGAAAAACAAAATTGATAAAGTTAAAGCTGATCTGAAGGATTAAAATTTAACCCGTAATACTGAAGGAAAGAAGTCAACTTTTTAAAAGTTGACTTCTTTTTTTGACTTGACATCTTTTTAATAACTTCCAAATCTTACTTTAAAGGTAAGTGTATCTCGGTCATCATGCAGCGTGCTGAACCTCCGCCATTTCCTTCGATAAAAGATAAATCTGTGTGGGCAATCCGTGCATAATCATTTAAGACCTCCCTTTGTTTTTTAGAAAGCGATTCATAAGCCTGCGTGGACATGATAACAAACTTTTCCTGTTTCTTATTTCGCACCATCAGCATATTGCCCGCAAAATGGTTCATCTGATCCAGGGATATATCGATAATGTATTTATTGGTGTCTTCCAAGGTTGATCTGACCATTTGCCGCTCATCCGGGTCTTTAATAGCTGAAAGGCAAACAACTGCAAAAATATCGCCTACACACATTAATACATTGGTATGGTAAATCAAATTGTCATTTTCGTCTGAAGCGGTAAAACTTATTACTTCATAACCTAGGGCTTGTGCAAATGCTTCGAGTACTTCCGGGTGTGTACGTGGTGATAAACAGGCATAAGCAATTTTATATCTTCTGTCCAGAACCATACTTCCGGTTCCTTCCAAAAACTTGCCCTGTTCTTCGAAATAAGTCAGGTCAATAATTTCTTCAACTTTAAAATCTTTTTTCAGATCTTCAATGATATCCAGCCTGCGTTCATTTCTACGGTTTTCGGCCATCATCGGATAAAGTACAACCTTGCCACTTTGGTGAAAAGAAACCCAGTTATTTGAAAAAACAGCATCAGGACGGTATTTATCATCATTATCTTCAAAAACATTGACATCAATGCCCGTTTTTTCCATCTGGGAAATCATCAGGTCGAATTCCTCTCTTGCCTGCTGCTGTGCATAATCGAGTGTATTCTGAGCAGAGCTGTCCCGTTGAAATTTATTGCTTTCAGCAGTTTCAGCATTAAATCCGAATTGAGCTGGCCGTATCATCATGATATGGGAAGTCGACTGCGGCTGTAACTGAGCAGTTGAAGTTATCGTACGCATAGGAGTATTTATTAGTTTATTATATTGCAATTTATGAAAACAATGGTCTTTTTCCAAGATAATTATTCCCGTAAAATTGGCATGCTCATGCAATGTGATCCTCCTCTTGCTCTTGAAAGTTCAGCAGAGGGAAGTGTTATAAATGTGTTCGTTAAAGTATCAGGCAATAGTTCATTCTGCTCAAATTTATCAATTAGATCTTTGGCACTGATAATCCGGAAACCTTCATTACGAAAGGCGTCGAGTGTTTTGTCGTTCCTGTCGTAGCCAATTACTACTCCGTCTTTCACAGCCAGTAAATTGCAGGAATCGGTCCATTGTTCACGTTCACCGTATGGAAATTCGTTGTTACCCGAATAAATAAAGCGTACTTTTTCAGTACTTCCCAGTTCATTGATACTGATATCTGACAGAAGGTCTTCCAGGTTTTCTATTTCCCTGGGTTTGTCTTCCTGTCCTTTTTTAAATTGAAGAATCCTGAATTCGTGGTTTACTTCTTTTGGTGCAAAAAAGTGCAGAACATCCTTCTTTTTTGCTTCATCACCAGTTCTGGCCAATGAGCCAAGCAATACCCAGATATTTGTTTTTACCTGCGTAAATATGGTATCAATGTGCATGTAGTCCCGTTTCTTTGGGATTTTTATTATCGTTATCGTGTTGATGATATCTCGTTCAAAAAGGACTTTCATTGCCTGCTGGGCAGCGTAAATGGAAGTCCTTTCACTACATCCGATCAGCAGATGTTTGGCAGAAACCATCATGACATCACCTCCTTCCAGTGTACACCGGTTAAAATCACTTGCTTTTTCATCATCCGGTAGTAAAAAGTGCCGCTCATTATCAGGTATTTCAATGATATTGTCTTTAATATCGGCAAACATCGGATGATAAAAAAACACGAACTGGGCAAGTATGGATTCTCTGGTTCGTGCCGTTTTCGCAGGTTTATTCAACAGGATATATTCATTAATAACAATACCAATGTCCCGCATAAAAATCAGGTTTGGCAGCGGGGCAAACAGCATCCTTTTATCAGAATAAGAGCCTGAAATGAATATTTTTGCCAGTTCATGCGGATCATACGTGTTGAGTTCCTGCTGGGTTTGAAACGAGCATTTTTCAATACCGCAAATAGCTGCTGTAAGTTTTACACGAACTGTTTCCAGTTCCAGAATTTCTCCCAATAACTTTTGAATATCAATTACTTTATCCGAATCGAAATAATTTTTGCTGCCCGGAATATAAAACGACCGTGACGGATCATTATCAATTTCTTCAAGTTTTCCTTTGATCTTATCCGGATCAAGAAAGTAGAGAAGCAGTTTTACATAATAATCATATTCGTAACGGCGCATGGTATCCAGATGAACGATATCTTCGAATAACCAGTCTTGCGCTTTGGATGGTACTACCTTGCCCAAACCTCTGTCAGGACTATGGATCAGTAATCTTTTTAACGTAGCTGTTTCAGAAGAAACTTTGATAACAGGGGATTCAACCATAGTTGCTTTCATACAGATTTATGAAGTGCTTTTTGTGCAAAGTAAAAGCTATATTCTTTATTTAAAAGTTATACACGTTAAACAAGCTGTATTTTAAGATTAAAATATACAAAAAAAGGAACGGGCTAGCTGGTAAAAAGGTTATAGAATATGCAAACATAAGGTGGCTACGGGCCTGGTAGTTATTTTAAAATACCACCAAAGCTTACTACTTTTGCGGTAAATTACCACGAACTACATATAAAAGTATAAATTTAGTATGCTCTCTATTAACGAATTACGTGCCTCCATTGAAGGCAAAGAAATATTAAAAGGTATCAATTTGACGATCAGGCCGGGTGAAGTGCATGCTATTATGGGGCCAAATGGTTCCGGAAAAAGTACTTTGGCGTCGGTTTTGGCAGGAAGAGAAGAATATGAAGTGACAACTGGCAGTGTATCGTTTTTAGGTAAAGACCTGCTGGAAATGGCAGCAGAAGAAAGAGCCGCAGAAGGAATTTTTCTTGCATTTCAGTATCCTGTTGAAATCCCGGGTGTTACTACAATTAATTTTCTTAAAACGGCTGTTAATGAAATACGTAAGTATAAAGGAGAAAGTCCTTTGGATGCAGCCCAGTTTTTGAAAATGGTACGTGAAAAAGCAAAATTGGTTAGTATGAATGATTCTCTGCTGAAACGTGCTCTAAATGAAGGATTTTCGGGAGGAGAAAAAAAACGTAATGAAATATTCCAAATGGCTGTGCTTGAACCAAAGCTTGCTATTCTGGACGAAACAGATTCTGGTTTGGATATTGATGCTTTACGTATTGTAGCAGAGGGAGTTAACTCGCTTCGTTCTCC
Source organism: Dyadobacter sp. NIV53 (assembly GCF_019711195.1). Lineage (NCBI taxonomy): Bacteria > Pseudomonadati > Bacteroidota > Cytophagia > Cytophagales > Spirosomataceae > Dyadobacter > Dyadobacter sp. NIV53. The sequence goes on along the minus strand of NZ_CP081299.1, from coordinate 1,334,643 downwards.
GGATCGCTCTGCCATTGTGGTGACGCATTATCAGCGCTTGCTGGATTACATTGTTCCTGATTACGTACACGTATTGTACAAAGGGAGAATTGTGAAGTCAGGAACGAAAGAACTTGCCTTCGAATTGGAAGAAAAAGGATACGATTGGATTAAGGCAGAAGTCGAAGCAATAAGCTAAGAAAATTCGCATTGATCTGTGTGCCGGATCAATAGCTTTTTACAATTTTCCAATACCAATTACCCAGATTAAGGAATGAGTACTGAAACAATAGATTTAAAAACAAAATTAGTTGCTGATTTCTATGCAAAGGAATTAGTAATGAATGGTGAAGCGAGTTCAGCTTTTCACCAGAAAAAACGTGCTGCTCTTGCCCGATTCGACTTACTCGGGTTTCCTACTCCTAAAAATGAAGAATGGAAGTACAGTAATGTCAGGGAACTGATCAGCGAATCATATAATTTTAATGCAGTAAGCTCTTTGGAAATTGCTGATCTTGAAGATCTGAATATTCCGGAGCATGTTGCCAATATCTTGTATTTTGTAAATGGCCACTTCCATCCTGAATTATCCAGGATTGTTTCCTCATCGGATCAGATTATTATTGATTCTTTACAAAATGCTTACAAAAAGAACCCTACACTTGTCAATACTTATTTTGATGAGCTTGTAAAAGACGACACTGATGCATTTACAGCTTTAAATACTGCATTTGCGCATGATGGTTTGTTCATCCATATTCCTGAGAACCAAACTGTTGAACATCCTGTAATTCTTCGTTTTGTGAGCGATGCACGTACTCAAAATGTAGGAAGCCAGCCGCGCAATATTATTGCAGTTGGCCGTAATGCACATGTGAAAGTGGCGGAAGCATTCAGGACGTTAGGTACTGAACGCTCTTTTACGAATACAGTTACTGAAATCCACATGGAAAAAGATTCAGGTGTGGAGTATTATAAAGTACAGAATGAAAGCGAAAAGGCTTACCACATTGGAACCACTCAGATTCGCATGCTGGACAATTCGCAATTTTACGCTGGAACCGTCACCTTAAACGGACATTTTACGCGTAACAATCTGAATATTATTATTGATGGTGAACATTGTGAGGCGCATATGTATGGGCTGTATTTTCCAGATGGAACACAACATGTTGACAATCATACAGTAGCGGATCATTGCAAACCCAATTCTCAAAGCAATGAATTGTATAAAGGTATTCTGAGAGATAAGTCAAAAGGTGTTTTTAACGGAAAAATATTCGTTCGCCCTGATGCCCAGAAAACCAATGCTTTTCAGTCGTGTAAAAATATTGTGCTTTCCACCGAAGCCACAATGAACACGAAACCTCAGCTGGAAATATATGCTGACGATGTGAAATGTTCACATGGAACTACTACCGGGCAAATTGATGAAGAGGCATTATTTTACATGCGGTCACGTGGAATATCCAAACCGGAAGCAATGTCATTATTAATGTTTGCTTTTTGTGCTGATGTGGTTTCACAAATAAAGATTGACTCTATCCGTGAATATCTGGAAGGTGTAATTGCAGAGAAACTGACTGAAAAATAGTTCTTGTTTCCTGATTAAACTGGAGTAAGACTGTATGTACTACAACCTGCTTTTCCATTAACATGAGTAAATATGATAGCTTCCGAAAAAGTTCTTGATATAGTATCCATTAGAAATGATTTCCCGATTCTGAATGAAGTTATTAACGGGAAACAACTCGTTTACTTCGATAACGCCGCTACAACTCAGAAGCCTAGGATGGTTTTGGATGCCCTGGCGGGATATTATGAGCATTATAATGCAAATATTCACCGCGGAATTCACCATTTGGCGGAAAAAGCTACGTCCGCTTTTGAAGATTCGCGTCGGCGTTTGCAGAAATTTATCAATGCGCCGCTTTCCGAGGAAGTCATTTTTACTTATGGAACTACGGATAGCATCAATCTGATAGCTCAGACTTATGGCAGGAAGTTTTTAAAAGAAGGTGATGAAATTATTATCAGCACCATGGAGCACCATTCCAATATTGTGCCCTGGCAAATGCTGTGTGAGGAAAAAGGATGCATTTTAAAAGTTATTCCGATCAATGATGATGGTGAACTTTTGATGGATGAATATGAGAAACTGCTTACAGACAGAACAAAATTTGTATCTATAGTGCATGTTTCTAATGCATTGGGTACCATTAACCCAATTAAAGAAATTATAAAAAAAGCACACGAAGTTGGTGCAAAGGTACTTATTGACGGTGCACAGGCCAGTTCTCATATTACCATTGATGTGCAGGACCTTGATTGTGATTTCTATGCCTTGTCATTGCATAAGATTTATGGCCCTACCGGAATGGGTATTTTGTTTGGCAAAAAGGAATTGCTTGATGCAATGCCGCCATATCGTGGTGGTGGGGAGATGATTAAGGAAGTAACATTTGCTAAAACAACTTACAACGAATTACCCTACAAATTTGAAGCAGGTACGCCTAATATCGCAGATGTAATCGCTGCTAAATATGCTTTGGATTATGTAGATACATTGGGAAAAGATAATATTGCCAGTCATGAACACGAGTTGCTGGAGCATGCAACAAATGCTTTGCTGGAAATAGATGGGTTGAGGATAATTGGTAATGCAGAAGGAAAAAGTAAGTGTGGTATCATTTGTTATAGAAGGAATTCACCATCAGGATATTGGTGTGATCCTTGATCAGCAGGGAATAGCAGTACGTACAGGGCATCATTGTACACAGCCTCTTATGCAGCGTTTTGGGATTACAGGAACCACCAGAGCTTCTTTTGCTGTTTACAACACAATTGAAGAAGTTGATCTTTTTATAAATGGATTACATAAGGTGAAAAGAATGCTGAGCTGAGAATTTGTTACTAAACATATATCAGCAAACTGAGAATGAACAATATTATTCAGGAAGCCAGAAGGTATCTAGACAATGCAAAGGAAATTTTGAGTGAAAGGCTCAAAAAGAAGATGGATATTATCAGGATAAAAAATACGTAAAATTAGCAGGGCATGCAGCTTATGCAGGTGTCATTGTAGCTCTGGATTCCTATTTGGGGAAAAAGAGTAAAGGCAGAAAGCATGTTGATTGGTATACAGAGCAATTATCAGCTTTTGATAAAAAACTTTTAACGTCGTTCGTGGCAGCTTATGATACACTTCATCTTTCCATGAGTTATGAAGGAAATCCAAATGTCAAAGTTGCCAAGGCCGGATTAGAAGACGCAGAGTCTATTATTGACTGGATTGAGAAAAGAACAGCGATTGCTTAATTAAAGATTTGTTTAATAATGACAATAAACGAAGCACAGGACGAACTAATTGAGGATTTTGAATTGTTTGATGAATGGGAAAGCAAGTACGAGTATATTATTGATCTCGGAAAGCAGTTACCTAAATTAGACGAACAGTTTAAAACTGACGAAAATATTATAAAAGGCTGTCAATCATTAGTATGGCTTCATGCCTATATGGATGGAGAAAAGTTGGTCTTTGAAGCTGACAGCGATGCTATTATTGTGAAAGGTCTTGTAAATATGCTGGTAAAAGTACTTTCGGGTCATAAACCAGAGGAAATTGCGCTGGCTAATATTTATTTTATGGATAAAGTCGGGTTGCATCAGCATTTGGCACAAACACGATCAAATGGCCTTGCATCCATGTTGAAACAAATGAGGGCTTACGGTGTTGCTTATCAAGGTATTCCGGTTGCAGCAAGTAATAATTAATATATAAAAATCATAGCTAAACGCTGATACAATGTCTGAGGCAGAATTAAGAGAAGAGGTAGTTAAGGCAATAAAAACCGTTTATGATCCCGAAATTCCCGTGGATGTGTATGAGCTTGGCCTTATATATGATTTGAAAATATTTCCTGTTAATAATGTATTTGTTTCTATGACGTTAACTTCCCCTTCATGCCCATCAGCAGGTACTTTGCCGGGAGAAGTAGAACAAAAAATCAGGGAAGTGGAGGGCGTTAATGATGTGAGTCTTGAACTTACTTTTGATCCGCCATATACCACCGAGATGATGTCAGAAGAAGCGAAGCTGGAATTAGGATTTATGTAATGTTGGCTTTCGGCAGTCTGGAAAAAAGAAATTTTTAATATTCGAATTACAATTTTAGCAGAGAGCTAATTGCTCGCAGCTTATAGCTTAATAAATAACTTTAAACTTATAAAAATATGTATCCTCCACACATGGTGGCTCCAATGAAAGCTGAGCTGGTAAATGCTGGCTTTCAGGACTTAACGACTGCTGAAGAAGTAGATAACTTCATGCAAAATACAAAAGGAACTGCTTTGGTAGTAATCAATTCAGTTTGTGGCTGTGCGGCTGGTGCAGCACGTCCTGGTGTAAGAACTGCTTTAACACGCAGCGAAATTAAACCCGATCATCTGGCAACTGTATTTGCAGGTGCTGATCTGGAAGCTGTAGCAAAAATGCGCGAATACACATTGCCATATCCACCTTCATCACCGGCTGTAGCTTTGTTTAAAGATGGCGAACTTATCCATTTTGTTGAACGTCATCACATTGAAGGCCGTTCTGCTGAAATGATCGCTCAGCATTTGCAAATGGCATTTGAAGAATTTTGTGCAGAAGAAGCATAAGATATTAAAATTCGAGCATATCAAAACAGAGGGCCACAGAGAAAAGGCTCTCTGTTTTTTTTGAATGATGATAATCTGATGTTTTACAATACGTTGTAATAAATCGTAACTTTATTAACGTTAACAGGTTTAAAAACAAAAATTATGCGGGGACATCGTTTCACCAAATTTGTACCGGCTGAACAAAATGGCAATAGCAAATTTGATCAGCTGTTCGATATTTTTCAGCAGTTATTGCTCATGACTTCCGGAGACGTCAGCGAAGCTATGTCCTGGTTAAGTGAGTTGGACCGTCAATATACGCTTACGAATGATTCTTACGGAATCGGTGATTTCTTTGATGACCTTAAAAAGAAAGGTTACATTACTGAGGAGAAAAAGGAAGGAGAGACAAAAATCATCATGACGCCAAAAGCCGAAAAAAGCATTCGTAAAAGTGCTCTGGACGAGATATTTGGCAAATTGCAAAGGTCTAAATCAGGAGGAAATCACCACACGCCGCATTTGGGAGTAGGGGACGAGCTGAGCAGCGATATCCGTCAATTTCAGTTTGGTGATACGCTAGACCAGATTGCAATGACTGAATCCATAAAAAATGCACAGGTTAATCATGGGATCGGTGATTTTATGCTCATGGAAAATGACCTTGAAGTTGTGGAACGGGAGCAAAAAACGACCACTTCTACTGTTGTAATGATCGATATCAGTCATTCCATGATCCTGTACGGAGAAGATAGAATTACGCCTGCAAAGAAAGTTGCTTTGGCCTTAGCTGAATTAATCAGGACTAAATATCCAAAAGATTCGCTGGATATTATTGTCTTTGGAAATGATGCATGGCAGATTCAGATTAAAGATCTTCCATACCTGGAAGTAGGTCCTTATCATACGAATACAGTTGCCGGGCTGGAACTTGCTATGGATATTTTGCGCCGTAAAAAAACACGGAATAAGCAGATATTTATGATTACTGACGGAAAACCGACTTGTCTTAAAGAAGGGATTCGTTACTATAAAAACAGCTTTGGCCTTGATCGTAAGATTATTAATAAAACTCTGACATTAGCTGCACAATGCAGGAAACTGGATATTCCGGTTACAACATTTATGATTGCAACCGATCCATATCTGAAGCAATTTGTTCAGAATTTTACCAAGATTAATAATGGCCGAGCTTATTACAGCAACCTGCAGGGATTGGGTGGATTCGTTCTGGAAGATTTCCAGCGCAACCGTCGAAAAAATGTGAAATAGGGTGTCAGCAATCGGCTTTTGACTATTAAGTTTGATAATTAAAAGCCGATTGCTGAAATCCAACTCTATTTTTTTCCTAACGAAATCATATTGGCAAACAAGCGATATGCTCCTGTAACACCAGCCGGAAGTTCCCGGAAGAAAGACAACCCTGTATAAATATAATGCCCTTTACCATATTTGGCATATAGGGTACTTCCCTCTTTAACACTTTCCCCTGTATCATTACCAGCAAAAATTGCCTGATAATTTGTTTTGTCCCAATCCTGTGCAAAGTACAAACCGCGTTCCTGAATCCATCCGTCAAAATCCTTTTGCGTAATTTTATTTGGATAGTTAAGCAATACATGATCAGGAATTAAAAATTTCATTGTGGCATTCTCTTCTGCTATTCTTTCCATACCGGTTTCCAATGGATATGGTCCGATTTGTGCTACTTTCTGGCTTCTTGGTATGGTATACTGAACCACTACCGTTCCCCCATTTTTAACATAATCCATTAGCTTTGACTGGTAATGCGCCAATCGTGCTTCTGTGTTATAAGCACGGATTCCGACAACAATTGCTTCATACGTGTTTAGGTCTTTTGCTAATTCAGCTTCATTCAATATCGTGACCTGACAACCGATTTGCCTTAAAGCAGACGGGACGTCATCACCGGCACCGGCAATGTATCCTATCTTTTTTGCTGTTGTTTTTACATCAACTCTAGCCAGTTTTGCTGCCGAAGGAGGAAATATGGTTTGGGATGGAATGTGCTGATATGCAATTGTTTTAATTGATTTATCGTATGTTTTTCCATTTACTGTTGCAATTGTATGGACATACACTTCCTGGTCTTTTGCAGGTGGTGTTATGGTAAATGAGAAATTTTGCTCCTGATATTTTTCAGCAATATCAAAATCCGCTGAAATAGGCTCTGATTTCCATCCAGCAGGCAGATCCAGTTTTACACTCCCTTTTACCTTGTCTTTTTGTGCCTCAACCATCACACTTAAAACTTTTGGCTCAACGGATGAAAAAATGTAAACAGGTTCATTAATATTGGAAGTTACAGCCGGACGTATTTCAAAAGGACGGTAAATTTCGCCTTGAGCCGGATCGGTTGATTTGTATATCCAGGGGCGCGAAAAACTAAATTTTTGTCCATCAACGTCAAATACAAATGTAGTTGCTGTTTCTGGCCTGTTTTCCGGATAGCCAATATCCTGCTGATTGTCAATTTGAAAATTTCCTTTTACAATTTGCTTTTCCAACCAGTAAGGCTGGCTTATTTTTAAAGTTTGTGGCAGGGAAGTTTTTATTGGAAATGTGTTAGCCTGATTTGTTTCCAATCCTAAATTCAGGGTACTGTCAGCGTTTTTGCCTGTCCATTGCATTGAAACCAGTTTGACAGGATAATCAGATCTTTTAATGACAGATATATTAATATTGGCCAGATCGCCGGGAACAGCGGAAAAGTCTTTTGGATTTGTTTCAAACCAAAGTCCGAGACATTGCATGATCAGATCTTTTACTTCTTCTTTTTTGGCCTTGATGTACAAACTGGAAGAATCCATGTTCATCAATTGCAGATTGAGTTTGAGCAGCTCAGGAACAGAAGCTGACGGATTATTAACTGAATAATTTTTTATCAGATCAGATATTAAGGATTGAGCCTGATCGCCATCCTTTACTCTTTTCCACGACAAATCAATTCCGTCAAAAATAGTTTTTTGCGCAGGTTCACCTTCTTTGTGTAAAAAGTAATCAATTCTGTCACCCCTGGTTGGCGCACTTCCAAATCCCTGGCTACGGTGCTGGCTACGGCTTGCTGCCGCAATTTCAGTATATGATTTACCTAAAACAGAATTAAAGCCACCGATTTCAATGGATATGTACGGATTTTTCTCATCAGTGGGAGGTTTGTTACTGAACCCGGGAGTGAAAGTATTCCAAACCAATCTCTTCGCCTGCCATGTTTTTACGAATTTTAACTGATCCGGATATGACTTTGAATCCGCTGCCAAAGTAAAAGCCTTTTCTGCAAGATACGCCGATGTTTGATGGTGGCCATGACCAGCACGCGGATCAGGTGGAAAGCGGGTAATAATGACATCAGGCTGAAACTTACGGATCATCCATATAACATCACCTAAAACTTTATCGCCATCCCAAAAATTTAAAGTTTCGTCACGTGTTTTAGAAAACCCGAAATCATAAGCTCTTGAAAAAAATTGTTGCGCTCCGTCTATTCTGCGGGCTCCTAAAAGTTCCTGCGTTCTGATAACCCCAATGTTGTAACCTTGTTCGGCACCAATCAGGTTTTGTCCGCCATCACCGCGTGTAAGCGACAGATATCCGGTACGAACCAGCTGATCTTTTGAAAGATAGGATAACATCAGAGTGTTTTCATCATCCGGATGAGCCGCGATGTACAAGACTGAACCGAGCACATTCAGTTTCTTTATATTTAAAAATATTTCGCTGGAAGAAAGTGCCGGAACCTGGGCAATGGCACGAATGGATAAGAAAAGAAGACAAAGCGTTACAATTTTTTTCATGCTGTAATAGTAAAAGGAGAAGTATTATAAATAAGCAACAAAGGATAAAAAATTCAGGTGGTATAGGTCAGTACATAATCGCCAAAAATTTCAAAAGTAATAAAAAGCTTGTTTTTAAGATCATGATTCAAAATACTAACTTCAATCATTGCATTTTGGTTGCTTTTGAAGGAAGATACAGTTACATCCTTTTTCATATCCAGTTCATTCAATCCGTAATATTTGAAAACCGATTCTTTTACCGACCAGATTATATGCAGCATCAGATTATCTTCCGCATCAATCCAGCCACGCTCGGTTTCGTTTATGAAAAAATCAAGTCCCTTTTGAATGCCCGGTTTTAACTTTTGAACATCAACTCCAACAGGTTTGATCTCATGCGCATAAACGCAGGCATATTCTCCCGAGTGGGACATAGATATTTGGAATTTATTTTCATCAAGATAAGGTTTGCCTTCCTGATCGTAATACACCTTTACTTTCTCCGGAAACATTCCATTAAGTAAATTCCTGCATGCCAGCCATTCTTTTTTTCGTTTATCATTTTTTTTCGTTTGGTAAATTTCCCGGTCCGCAGGTGAAAGATCCAACGCTTTTAAAAGGGTCTCAACTGATTCAGTAATATGCCAAAGACCAAGCAACGAATTTTTGGATGGCTTTTTTATGTAAAGGATGCCCATATTATTGTTAATTTTGCTGCTATTGATCAATGCAGGTATTTCAACAGTTGACTATGTTACCGTAAGATAACTAAAATTTGAATGTATTAAAGCAGTCAGGCATTAACTTCAAATTTTACTGACCGAAATCCAATTTTCAAGGCTTCTTGCTCTTTCATTTTAATATGTGGTCTCAAAATAAAATTGCCAGAAGATTTATCAGGTTTATAAGTATCTTTTTTTTAGGAACCGGAATACTGTTTGGGATATTCCTGTGGCTTATATATGTCCCGGCCCCGAAATTTGAAAGTACTAAAACTATTGAAAGTTACAAACGGGTTCAGGTTGGCCCGGATCATTTTCAGGTTGACCGTTGCTGGTTAAAAAAGAATAAATATGGAATCTGGGAGATGTACCTGGAAGGCTCTCCTTACGAACGGGGACTCATTTATGGCATTCTGGCCAAAGAATTAATGGAAAAGCAGGAAGTCCATTTTGTGAATCAGATTAAAGAAATGATACCAAGTGCTTTTTTCTTCAGATTTTAAAAGGATTTGTTGGTTGGTTTAACAGAGACATTTACAAGTATATTCCCGAAGAAAACCAGCAGGAAATTTATGGTGTTGCACAATCTTTTTCTGACCAGTTTAATTATATTGGGCCAAAATACTACCGGATTCTTAATTATCACGCAGCTCATGACATTGGCCATGCACTTACTGACCTGAATATGGTTGGTTGTACTTCCTTTGCGGTAAGTAATTCATTGTCAAAAGATTCAACTCTTTTAATCGCCCGGAATTTCGATTTTTATATGGGGGATGCTTTTGCAGAGGACAAGCTGATCATTTTTATGAATCCTGATAAAGGCTACAAATTTGCTTCTTATTCGTGGGCAGGTTTGACTGGCGTGGTTTCGGGTATGAACGAAAAAGGAATTACTGTTACCCTGAATGCTTCGAAATCTGATATTCCTTATTCAGCCAAAGAGCCTATTTCGATTCTTGCCAGAGAAATCCTGCAATATGCCGCCACAATTGCCGAGGCTAATACCATTGCAAAACGAAGTAAAACCTTCGTATCAGAATCTTTGCTGATCGGGTCGGCTCAGGATAATAAGGCAGTGATTATTGAAAAATCGCCTCAAAAAATGGATGTTTATACCTCCGGAACAGATTATCTGGTTTGTGCGAATCACTATCAGGGTGAAGCTTTTATCAGGGATTCGGTCAATATCAGCAATATCAAAGATACCGATTCCAAATACCGTTTTGACAGAATGAACGAACTCATGCAGCAGTCATATCCTATGGATGTGGAAAAAGCAGCTGCAATTTTGAGAAACAAAAACGGATTAAAAAACCAGTTCATTGGTTACGGCAATTCCAAATCCCTGAACCAGCTCATAGCCCACCACGGAATTCTTTTTAAACCGGCAGCACATAAATTTTGGATATCAACGCCTCCGTATCAACTTGGAACTTTTATCTGTTACGATTTGAATGAGGTTTTTTCTCATAGTCAAACTTTCAGTTCAATAGAATCCCTGGCTATTCAGCAAGATCCTTTTGTAAATTCCAATGATTATAAGAAGTATGAAGCGTTTAAAATTATAAAACAGCAAATCAGTAAATTTGTAATGCTGGATATTCCATTCGTGCTTTCAACAAAGGCAGAAAAGGATTTTATTGCGAACAATCCTGAAAGTTATGTAACCTATTTATCATTGGGGAATTACTTTGAAAAAAATAAAAACTATAAAAAAGCAAAGGCGTATTATCTGGAATCATTACAGCACGAAGTCTCGTCCGAAAACGAAAAAAATGCCATATCAGCTAAATTAAAAGAAAGCCAAACCAACTAACCCGGCCTGAAAGGGCTCAATACCTCAACCAACAGGCACCGTCCGTTGAATCACAGTGAAGGTCAGAGTCAGAGAATTACAGTTACATGTATGACCAGAAAGTATCAGAGCCAGCCATATAAACATGACAACCGAAACTACTATCGACAACCAAAACGAAAAATTACGGCAGCTGTTACAATACGTGTCAGCAAATTCCCCATTCTACCAGCGAATTTTTGCAGAAAAAAATATTGATATTAAATCCATTAAAAACCCAGCTGATTTAACCCAACTTCCTTTTACAACAAAAGACGATCTGGCATTGTACAATGACGATTTTTTATGTGTTTCCAAAGGTAAAATCACAGATTTCGTTACAACATCGGGCACACTGAGTGACCCGGTAGCGTTTTATCTGACGGATTCAGATGTGGAAAGGCTGGCAAACAATGAAGCCGAATCCTTTCGTTGCGCAGATGGAAGTGAAAACGATATTTATCAGTTGATGACAACCATCGACAAGCGTTTTATGGCTGGTTTGGCGTATTGGATGGGAGCAAGAAAAATGGGTGCCGGGATGATAAGGGTAGGGCCGGGAGCACCTTTTTTGCAATGGGAATCCATACAGCGCTTTTCACCGACTGTTTTGATCGCCATTCCATCTTTTATTCCACGTCTTCTGGATTATGCCGATGCTAATGGAATAGATTACAGAGCTTCCAGTGTGAAATCTATTATCTGTATTGGTGAGCCCATTCGTAATTCAGATTTTACGCCTAATGAACTAGGTAAACGCATTAATTCCCAATGGAATGTCAAGCTCTATTCAACCTATGCATCAACAGAAATGGGTGCGGCGTTTACTGAGTGCGGTGAGGGAAATGGTGGTCATTTAAATCCGGACCTCATCATTCTTGAAGTGGTAGATGAAAAAGGTAATGTAGTGAAAGAAGGGGAGTTAGGAGAAGTTGTTGTTACCACTTTGGGCGTTGAAGGGATGCCGTTGCTGAGATACAAAACCGGGGATTTATGCCATATTTATTATTCTCCTTGTGCTTGCGGTAGAAAAAATGCACGTTTAGGGCCTGTTGTAGGCCGTAAACAACAAATGATAAAATTTAAAGGAACGACCATTTTTCCCCCTGCATTATTTGATGTATTGGATATGGTAAAAGAAATAGAACTATATCAGGTAGTTGTTTCTAAAAACGAATATGGAAATGATGAAATAACAATCTTGCTGCCTATGCAGTTACAAACTGCTGTTTTTAAGGATATGCTTCATTCTTTATTTAAATCCAAGCTTCGGGTATCACCTGCAATGGAATTTGTTACCGCTGAAGAACTCACATTCAGAATATATAAACAGGAGAAACGCAAACCTGAAAAATTGATTTATATTTGAAATGTTATAATTCACATAAAATGAAAGTTACTATCGAAATTTTCAGATGAATTTTTCTAACAATAAAATCATATAATTATTATGAAAAAGTTATTTCTTCTCGTTTTTGGTTTGTTTTGTTTCGGACAAGCATCGGCACAGTATACCTTGGCCGATATGTTTAGCGGAAAAGCAAAGGTTGTATTTCTGGGGCTTGATTTTACGCAGGCAAAGTACATCGGACGTGCCGGTTTTATGGATCCTACTGCCATACAAAATCAGCATATGGCTAGCTGGAATACGCTCATAGAAGTTGAACCAAAGAAATTTTCTTTGCAAAAACCATTAAAACTAAGGGATGGCCAATATTCTTCCAAAGTGGAAGATATGATCAAATACAATAAATCTGCCAACGTGGCCGACAACATCACAGATTCAGAATATAGTATTACTGAGGATCAGGTAAAAAAATCGGTTTCAAAATATTCGTTGAGCGAGAAGGACGGAATTGGTATTGTTTATGTAGTAGAAAGCCTTAGTAAAACAGCAGAAAGAATGACTGCCTGGGTTACTTTCATTGACCTGGATTCTAAAAAAGTGATACATACAGAAAAGATTGAAGGAAAAGCGGGTGGCTTCGGATTTAGAAATTATTGGGCCGGTGCCGTATATAAAATAAATCAAAACATAGATTCCAAGTATTATAAGCAGTGGAGTAAGCCTTACAAATCGTAATAGCTGTATCCCATTTTAGAAATAGTTTCTTATTTTCAAGCTTTAAAGGTATTTTTGGGACATAAGTTTTATTGCAAGCTGTGAATTGTTCACCATTTGGTGATATGTTCACAGCTTCCTGTTTAACAGATAACCTGCCAACGTGATTTCAAGACTGTGTATCTTTTCCTTTCTGCTTGTTTTGTTGCTCTCAGGATGTAACAGGATTTTTTACCGTTCTGCGGCGAAGGCATTTCATAAAGGAATCGAAAACCAACCCTATGATGCTGTTATTGTTCCCGGATTTCCTTTCAATGGAAAAAACTGGGATATGGTATTAAAAATGCGAATTCACTGGGCAGCCTATTTGTACCAGAGAGGATATACTAAAAATGTGATTTTTTCCGGGTCTGCCGTTGCTACCTCTTTTGTGGAAAGCAGGGTAATGGCAACTTATGCAGAAGCACTTGGAATTCCTGCAAAAAATATTTTTACGGAAGAAAAAGCAGAACACAGCACAGAAAACGTTTACTATTCTTACCGGCTCGCCAAAAAGCTTGGATTTACAAAAATTGCACTGGCAACTGATCCGATTCAAACTAGTTATATGCGAAAGTTTATAAAGAAGTTTGATTTACCAATTGGTCTTTTACCAACAGTCATAGACACACTTAAAATAATGAATTTGTACGAACCCGTTATTGATTCTAAGAGCACGGTCAGGAAAGGTTTTGTGAAATTGTCAGACCGGGAGAATTTTTTCCAGCGTTTCAGAGGAACAATGGGACAATATATTCAATGGCATGAAGAGGATTTGAAGAAGAAAAGATATAGGAGAAGATTTAAAGACAGGATAATACCTGCCCCGTCAATAACAAAAGAACCATAAAAGTATCGAATGAAAAAAGAATTGTCGGCCATAGAAGCCAAATACGAAGCACAAAAGATAGCATTTGGCCCGATGTTCTTTCAGTCCGTTGTGGCTCTGAGGGATTTGGGAATACTGGAATTTATTAACAGCCAGCGAAAAGGTGTCAGTATTGACACAATAATTGAAAAAATGAACGTGTCAGAATATGGAATTAACCTTTTGATAGAAGCCGCGGAAGTTTTAGGCGTAGTTGAGATTGTTGACGAAAAAGTGAAAATCACTAAAACCGGGTTTTTTCTTTTAAAAGACGAAATGACGCGTATCAATGTCAATTTTATGAACGATGTGTGTTATATGGGGGCAAAAGCCATGACAGACAGCATAAAAAATGGAAAACCGGAAGGACTAAAAGTGCTTGGAGACTGGCCAACGATATATGAAGGGTTGTCGATTTTACCGGAACCTGCCAAAAAATCCTGGTTCGAATTTGATCATTACTATTCTGATGGTGCCTTTCCCGCGGCATTGAAGATTGTATTTAAAACAAAACCAAAAACTATTTTTGATATAGGTGGAAATACCGGAAAATGGTCATTTGCTTGTTGTAATTATGATACGGATGTAAAAATCAGGATACTTGATTTACCTGTTCAGCTAAAAGTAGCAAGGCAAAATGCAACTGAAAGAGGTCTTCTTGACCGGATTGATTTTCATGCCATCGACCTGTTGGATAAAGATCAAGTTATTCCACAGGGAGCCGATGTTATCTGGATGAGTCAATTTTTGGATTGTTTTTCCAAAGAAGAAATTATTCAGATTCTGAAAAATGCTTGGCAAGCGGCTGACGAACAAACTACCCTGTACATATTAGAGCCATTTTTTGATAACCAGGATTATCCGGCAGCACAATACAGCCTGGTAGCGACATCTTTGTATTTTACAATTATGGCAAACGGAAACAGTAAAATGTATAAAATTGAAGTAATGAAAGAGCTGGTTCGGCAGGCAGGTTTTGAAGTAATAGAAACCTATCCGCTCATCGGAGATAGCTATCACTCTGTTTTAGAGTGCAAAAAAAGGCTTTAAACAGATTTAAACACTAAATTTCTATCTTTGTAAATCGAATTCTATAATAGATAATGAAAAGTTTGATTTACGTTCTGGTTTTAATTTTGATAATAAATTCATCTTATATATTACTGAATTCAGACAGAACTACTTACTATTCAGCAATTTCCAGCCAATCGGAAGAAAGCATTGACAGGGAAATTACAAAACTGGACAATGCAAAAAAAAGCTCAGTCAACAATGCTTATTTGGGAGCAATGTTAATGAAAAAAGCAGGGTTTCTGAAAGGAGTAAATAACAAGGTTAAAACTTTTAAAAAAGGTGCAGGGTTGTTGGAAGGAGAAATCAGAATCATCCGTGATAATGTTGAATACCGGTTTTTGCGTCTTATTATTCAGGAACATGCACCAAAAATACTTAAATACAACAAAAATTTAGAAGAGGATAAAAAAGTTGTATTAACCGGGTATGAAAAGCTTGATCCTGATTTACAAAAAATAATTAAAAACTATTCGGCCAGCTCAGGGGTTATTAAAAAGGAAGATTTGAAATAACAGGTATCTGGGTAAGTGAAATTTGAATAATCAGTTGAATGAAAAAGGTACTTGTGATCAATTATTCGCAATCGGGGCAGTTGCATGAAATAATTAATAATTTTTTGCTGCCATTTGATTCTTCGCAAATTGAGAGAGTTTATATAAAACCTGTTAAGCCCTTTAAATTTCCCTGGACAAGCGATGTGTTCTATAACACAATGCCTGAATGTGTGGTGGAAGAAGCAGTTGACTTAGAGCCTGTTAGTTATGGATCTGAAAAATATGATTTGATTGTAATCGGTTATCAGCCATGGTTTTTGTCTCCGTCTTTACCCGTTACCTCACTTTTACAAGATCCCGATTTTCAGGAAAAATTGAAAGGAACGCCTGTAGTGACAATTATTGGCGGAAGAAACATGTGGCTGAATTCGCAGGAAAGTCTTAAAGCCTATATTCAAAAAGCAGGAGGAATATTAGTAGGAAACATCCCTTTGATGGACCGGGAGCCGAATCTGATCAGTGTACTAACCATTTTTCACTGGATGCTTACTGGCAAAAAAGAGAGAAAGTGGAATTTGCTTCCGCTTCCGGGAGTAAGCCAGAACGATATAGAAAGTGCTGACCGCTTTGGTTCAATTGTAAAAGAAGCGCTGGAAAAAGGGGAATTTGCAGGTTTGCAAAAGAAAATACTTTCCCTTGGGCTTATTGAAATCCCCACAGACATCTGGTTTATTGAAATGAAAGGGAAGAAGATTTTCAGGATTTGGGCTGGCTTGATTAAGAAAAAAGGAACCACCCCGGAAAAACGAAAATTCTTCGTGACGCTGTTTAAATATTATTTGCTGATTGCTCTGTTTGTAGCTTCACCGATCATACTCACATTTTATTTCATACTGATAGCGCCATTCTCAAAACGTAAAATCCAGAAAGAAAAAGACTATTTTTATGGTGTGGAGTTAAGATAGATATAGCATTTTATGCTTTAATTATGCACTTAGGCCATCATCAACCCATTAATTTATTACCCCAATATTACAATGTCAGAAGCGTACATTACCAGAATTGCTAAATTTTTGCCCAACGAATCCGTACCTAATGAGGAGATGGAAGCCTATTTAGGATATATAAATGGTAAGCCATCCAAGTCAAAATCTATTGTTCTCAGAAATAACAAAATAAAGGGCCGTTATTACGCCTACACAAAGGAAGGAATTCCAACGCATACCAATGCAGAAATGGCGGCATTAGCAATTAAAGGCCTGTTTCTGGAAAATACTGATGAAATTAAAAATGTGGACTTGCTGAGTTCCGGTACTTCAAGCCCCGACCAGATCATGCCTTCACATGGTGTAATGATACATGGCTGGCTGCCGGAAACTGGTTCTATTGAAGTAGTTTCCCCGTCCGGCGTTTGCTGCGCAGGAATGCATGCATTGAAATATGCATATATGTCGGTAAAACTGGAAGATAAGAAAATGGCCGTTGCTGTAGCTTCTGAACGTTTTTCACCATCATTACGCGCTGAACAGTTTGAGGATGAAGTACAGCAGCTGATCAAATTGGAACAAAATCCTTATGTTTCATTTGACAAGGATTTTTTACGCTGGATGTTATCTGACGGTGCCGGTGCATTTTTGGTGGAAGGCCAGCCAAATAAGGAAGGGCAATCGCTGAAAATTGAGTGGATAGATGGTTGCTCGTTTGCTAATGAGGAAGAAGCTTGTATGTATATGGGCGCTTACAAACAGGAGGATGGCACATTGAAAAGTTTTAAAGATTTTTCAAATGAAGAAATCCTGGAAAAGTCAATTTTTAGCATCAAACAGGATGTAAAGCTTTTAAGCGAGAAGATTGTAAAACTCGGATTTACGAATCTCAAAAATATCCTGATCAATAAAGGATTTGATATGAACGATGTGGATTATTTTCTTCCGCACATTTCGAGTTACTTTTTTGAGAGTAAAATTGAAGACGTTTTGATAGAAAATGGCATACCGGTACCGAAAGAAAAATGGTTTACCAACCTGGCAACAAAAGGAAATGTTGGTGCGGCATCTATTTATATGATGGTTGAAGAACTTTTCAATAGTAATGTACTGAAAAAGGGAGAGAAAATACTTTTGGCCGTTCCTGAAAGTTCCAGATTTTCCTACATGTTTTGTTTACTTACTGTTTGCTGATACGGTAAAACAGGTAACGTCTTGTAAGACAGTTGCATAAATTTCTTAAATTGTTGTCCGGTATCAAATTCATAAAATTTTCACATTCTTATTTGAAATGAAAAAGGAAGATTTGCCTCAGGAACCCGGTGCCCTTTTCAGGTTGACACGTGAATTATGTTATGTCAAAAATGAGGAAGGGAAATATGAAACAGCTTTAAGCCGTGGATGGAATGTGAAGAAAGAAGCGCTCGATAGCGCCTGGGATGAAGTGAATGAACGTGTGGAGGAAGCTAGAAAAGCAGTTGAAAACGGTGATAAAAGTCCGGTATATTATTTTATGGAACTTAGATTAATGGATTTGCCGGTCTTGTCAGGTTATACTGGGTTTTTTAGTTTTTTTATCAAAAGGCATTTTAAACCTTCTGTTTTTAAAGGGCTTAGTGATAAGAAACTTGAAAAATATGCCAAAGCTTTCGACATTACAGTGGATGAATTGAAAAATTTTAAAGGTTAATTCTGGTGAATATTGATTTTCAGACGGAGGAATTTCGTCACGTACAGACTGCACATTGTGAAAATGGAGTAACAACTGCTTTGTTGCGCTATCATGGACTTGATTTTATGACTGAACCATTGGCTTTTGGCATGGGTTCGGGTCTTTTTTATATACAAATTCCTTTTCTCACCATCAATAACGGACCAGCTATTTCTTTCAGGACTATGCCAGGTGCTATTTTCAAAAGGACCTGCAAATCGCTTGGAGTAGAAGTTACGCGTAAGAAATTCAGTAATCCGGAAAAAGCAGAATTGTTCCTGGAACAAAAGATTAGAGAAGGCGTTCCGGTCGGTTGCCAGGTTGGAGTTTTTCACCTTACTTATTTCCCAAAAGAATACCGGTTTCATTTCAATGCACATAACCTGATCGTGTACGGCCAGCATGATGATAACTATATGATCAGTGATCCGGTTATGGAAGGCGTTACGACTTTATCTCGTCAGGAACTTTCCAGGGTCCGGTTTGCGCAAGGGCCGCTTGCTCCCAAAGGACATCTTTATTTTCCTGAAAAAGTAGGAAAAATTGATGACGACCTGATCCGGAAAGGGATAGTAAAAGGGATTCGCCGGAATATTAGGGACATGATCAGCATTCCTGGTAATTTTGCTGGTGTAAATGGAATCCGGTATACTTCCAATAATATCCGAAAATGGAGAGACAAACTAGGATTGAAAAAAGCTGGTTTGTATTTAGGGCAAATTGTGCGGATGCAGGAAGAAATAGGCACTGGCGGAGGCGGTTTTCGTTTTTTATATGGAGCATTTCTGGAAGAAGCAGCAGCTTATCTGCAGGATGAAAGGCTAAGTACAATGTCTGAGGAATTTACCAAATCAGGTGATCTCTGGCGTTCCAGTGCCATTAAAATGGCTGGGGTTTACAAAGGTAGGTTAACGGAGCAAAAGGACTTTGACGAAATAGCTGACATGCTGTTGAATATCAGGTCGGTAGAAAAGGAAGCATTTTTAAAACTTTCCAAAATGAATTTGGGGAAGTTAGTTTAATCAAATAATGACAGATCTTCCTTGTATTGAGATTCGGAATGTATTTCAAAAATATAAATCAGCTCAGGAAAATAGCCTGGCCGATGTTTCCCTTACCATTAATACTGCTGATGTTTTTGGATTACTTGGACCAAATGGGGCGGGTAAAACTACGTTGATTTCTATTCTTTGCAGTATAATGCCGCCTACTTCGGGTGAAATCAATTTTTATCAAAACGATTCGCTTATTTCAGAATCATCGAGAAGAAGTGTAATTGGTTTTGTTCCGCAGGAATATGCATTTTACCAGGAGTTAACACCACGCCAGAACCTTGATTATTTTGGTGCAATGTATAACATTCCTAAAAATGAATTAATTCTGCGCAGAGAAGAGTTGCTTGATGTGTTGGGTTTGTCAAAAGCTGCTGATAAAAAAGTTGAAACATTTTCAGGAGGAATGAAGCGACGCGTTAATCTGGCAATAGGTATTATCCACAAACCCGGAATCCTATTTTTAGATGAGCCCACGGTTGGGGTCGACGTGCAGAGCAAAAATGCCATCATCCGCTATCTTCAGGAAATAAATTCATTGGGAACAACCATTATTTATACGTCCCACCACATGTCGGAGGCGGAAGAATTTTGTAACCGCATTGCCCTTATCGATCATGGGAAAGTTATTGCAGAAGGGGATTTGACTTACCTTAAAGACGAAAATCAAGTAGGAAATTTGCAATCATTATTCATTAAATTAACCGGGGAGGAGTATAGAGATTAATACATGTTCAAACTATATTCATCTATACGAAAAGAATTACTGCTGCTCATTAACGATCGGGTAGGGTTGGCTCTCATGTTTGTGATGCCTTTGCTACTTGTATTTATCATTACCATCATTCAGGATAGTGTTTATAAAGTGGTTAATGAGAATAAAATCCCGCTATTGATCATGAACCATGATATAGGTCTGCAAGGAGTAAAACTGGTAAGTGTATTAAACAGATCAGGCTTGTTTGAAATTGATACTATTATTAATCCTTCGCCTGAAATGCTTAAGTCTGAATTATTAGCGAGAGGGAAAATGATTGCATTATATATTCCAGCCACTTTTTCTACGGGATTAGAAAGCAATGCAGGGGAAGTGAGCCAAATCCTGATGAATGATTTGGGATTAGAAAATGATTCTTCCCAATCCAAATCTGTATCTATACCCGCTCTTTCGTTTTACAGGGATCCAGTTCTTCAGGAAAATTATACTTATTCTGTAATGGGTATTATTCAGTCTTATATGAGTGTGATTGAAAACTCATTAATGATTGATAAAATGTACATTACCATGGACATAGCCGGGAAATCTGATAAATTAAAAGAGCGAATGATTAAAAACCGGGTGCAAATTAATCAGATAATTGCAAGTAATAATCAATCTATGGCAGTTCCCAATTCTACGCAGCACAATGTACCTGCATGGACCATTTTTGCTATGTTTTTCATGGTTGTGTCACTTGGAAGTAATATTGTTAAGGAACGTGTGAATGGCAGCTTTTTAAGATTGAAAACCATGCCGACAAGTTTTATGCTGGTGATGTTCAGCAAGATGGGCATTTATGTGATGGTGGCAGTATTGCAGGTTACTATAACGTTTTCAATGGGAATGTGGGTATTGCCACACTTAGGATTACCAAGGTTGAGTTTGCCATCCAATCTCTTTGCATTTGCCATGGTGGTTTTTGTGAGCAGCATGGCAGCAGTAAGTTATGCATTACTGATTGGCTCCGTTGCCCGCACGCAGGAACAGGCAAACGGGTTTGGGGCAATTTCAATTATCATTTTCGGAGCAATTGGAGGAATTTTAGTACCTACCTTTGTAATGCCGGGATTTATGCAAACTATAAGTATGTTTTCTCCGCTACACTGGTGTCTGGAAGGTTTTTATGTGTTATTTCTCAAAGGTGGAAGCTGGCATGAACTCGGCAGGATATTTTTATTTCTCGGAGTATTCATTATCATTTGCCAACTTTGCACTTACTTTAAACTTAAAATAGAAAAAATTATTTAGTTGTAAATAATTAAAAAGGGATCAGAAGAACAGGAAAGCTGATCGTTAAATAATTGATAAATAGTATTAGTTAAAACAGACACATGAACGTTGACACTCTGAAGCCCATTTTGAAAGGGCAAATTGTACAGTATTTAAATTTACTGGATATAAATCCAACAGATATTAAGGATGACGAACCACTCTTTGGAGGTGATCTTGGTTTGGATTCAATTGATTCCCTGGAACTTGTAGTTTTGCTTGAAAGAGAATACGGAATTAAAATTAACAATCCGGCTGAAGGAAGGAAAATACTTATTGACGTAAACCACATGGCAGAATATATTCTGGCTCATACCAAAACGGCCTGATATTATGAGTAGGGTAATGGTGACCGGAATCGGTATTATCAGTGCAATTGGCAATAATATTTCTGAAAATTATGATAGTCTGCACCATGCCCGCAGCGGTATAACCAAAGCAACTTATTTTGAGTCTCTTTATACTTCCACTTTACCATTTGGCGAAGTAAAATGCAGTAACGATGAATTAAAGCAGCAGCTACATCTGGAAGACCATCCAGGCTATACCCGAACGTGCCTGCTTGCTGTGAAAGCTTTTGAGGAAGCAATAATAGATTCCGGATTGAACCAGGAACAGCTTTCTTCCTATGAAACTGCTCTTATTTCAGCCAGTACGGTTGGCGGGATGTGCCTTACGGATCAGCTTTATCAGGATGCCAACCTGGAATCGGGTGGCTCTGAATTTCTGGATGCTTATAACTGCGCTGCTCACACTTTAAAACTCATTGAAAAATATCAGATCAAAGGCTTTTCAGATACCATCAATACAGCGTGTTCTTCCTCAGCAAATGCAATTATGCTGGGAGCACGGCTTATAAAATCAGGACGGGCCAAACGTGTTATAGTAGGTGGTGTTGATAGTCTTGCCAAATACACCGTAAACGGATTCAATGCACTTAAAATACTTTCTCAGTTTCCTTCCAAACCATTTGATGAGGAGCGGGACGGATTAAATCTGGGTGAGGCAGCGGCTTATCTGGTTTTAGAATCTGAGGAAATTGTTGGCAGTAAAAAAGTATATGCCGAAATATGCGGATATGGAAATGCCAATGATGCACATCATCCGTCTGCTATGTCTGATGATGCGAACGGTGCAATTCTATGTATGAGAGAGGCAATTGCATCGGCTGGTATATTGCCGTCGCAGATTAGCTATGTAAATACCCACGGAACCGGAACTCCAAATAACGACCAGGTTGAGCTGTTTGGTTTAACATCACTTTTTGAAACAATTCCACCATATAATTCTACAAAATCATTTACCGGGCATACATTGGGTGCAGCCGGATCTGTGGAGGCAGTTTTCAGTATTTTAAGTATTATAAAATCAGAAATATTTCCAAGTCTGCACTTTGAGAAGCCAATTGTTAATTTTAATATTCCTCCGGTTTCGGAACTGATTAAAAACATCTCTGTTAATTATGTGCTTTCTAATTCTTTCGGCTTTGGAGGAAATTGTACTTCCCTTGTGTTGGGAAAAGCTTAATTAAAATTAAGGAGGTTATATTATTCCATCAGTTGTTTCAGTATTTTTTGCGCTGCAATTGAAATAATTGTTCCCGGCCCAAAAACCCCCTTTACACCAGCATCATACAAAAACTGGTAATCCTGGGCTGGAATAACTCCGCCGGCAATCACCATAATATCACCACGGCCAATTCGGTTCAGTTCTGCAATTAATTGAGGTATTAAAGTTTTATGTCCGGCAGCAAGGCTTGAAGCTCCTATTACATGCACGTCATTTTCAGCAGCTTGTACCGCTACCTCTTCCGGCGTTTGGAAGAGCGGGCCTATATCTACATCGAAACCTAAGTCTGCAAAACTTGTGGCAATTACTTTTGCTCCACGGTCATGGCCATCCTGCCCCATTTTGGCAACCAGAATACGCGGCCTTCTGCCTTCCATTTCAGTGAACTCATCCGACATCTTCAAGGCCAGCTGAAAATTTTCATCGTCGGACGCTTCCGATTGATAAATACCCGATACGGACCGAATTATTGATCTGTACCTTCCAAATTCTTTTTCCATAGCCTCAGAAATTTCACCTAATGTAGCTCTTTTGCGGGCTGCCTGAACGGCAAGAGCCAACAAATTATTTTGCATATCTGTTCCCCCTGTCTCTTTACACGCTAATGTTATAATATCCAGAGATTGCTTGACTTCCAATGAATTACGGTTTAATTTAACATTGTTAATTTTTTCTATCTGTGATTCACGAATGCTATTGTTATCAATCCCAAGAATTTCCAGTAGTTCTTTATTTTCAGTTTGATACTTATTTACACCAACTAATATGTCCCGGCCTGAGTCAATCCTGGCTTGCTTTCTGGCAGCAGCTTCTTCAATCCTCATTTTGGGCAGACCAGTTTCAATTGCTTTGGTCATACCACCAAGTTTCTCTACTTCTTCAATGAGCTGCCATGCTTTTTTATACAATTCATTTGTCAGGTATTCAACATAATAGGAACCTCCCCATGGATCCACTGCTTTGCAAATATCTGTTTCATACTGTAAAATGAGCTGTGTGTTTCTGGCAATCTGCGCTGAAAAATCAGTTGGTAATGCAATTGCCTCATCCAGTGAGTTCGTATGAAGCGATTGTGTGTGCCCCATAACTGCTGCCATTGCTTCAATACACGTTCTGCCAATATTGTTGAAGGGATCCTGCTCAGTGAGACTGTAACCGCTTGTTTGGCAATGAGCACGCAGCATTAATGACTTTTCATTTTCAGGGTTGAATTTTTTGACAATTTTAGCCCATAACATTCTTCCAGCCCTTAGCTTGGCTATTTCCATAAAATGGTTCATGCCGATACCCCAAAAGAATGATAAACGTGGAGCAAAATCATCAATGCTCATTCCTGCTGCCAAACCTGTCCGAATATATTCAAGTCCGTCTGCAAGGGTGTAGGCTAGCTCTATATGTGCAGGAGCTCCGGCTTCATGCATGTGATATCCACTGATACTTATAGAATTAAATTGCGGCATATAATGGGTAACATAAGCAAAAATATCTCCCACAATTCGCATAGATGGTTTTGGCGGATATATATAGGTATTTCTGACCATGTATTCTTTCAGAATGTCATTCTGAATGGTACCCATTAATTTTTGAGGAGAAACACCCCGTTCTTCGGCTGCAACAATATAAAATGCCAGGATGGGAATAACGGCACCATTCATTGTCATAGATACGGACATTTCATCCAATGGAATCTGATCGAAGAGGATTTTCATATCTTCAACTGAATCAATGGCTACGCCGGCCTTTCCAACATCGCCAACGACTCTGAGATGATCAGAATCATATCCGCGATGTGTAGCCAGGTCAAAAGCAATGGATAGTCCCTTTTGTCCGGCAGCCAGATTACGTCGATAAAAAGCATTGGATTCTTCTGCAGTCGAAAATCCTGCATATTGACGAATTGTCCAGGGACGTTGTAAGTACATACTCGCGTAAGGACCACGGACAAACGGAGGTTCTCCGGCATTATACTGAAGATAATCTAAATGATTTGTATCCTTTTCTCCATAAATTGGTTTTAATTTTATTCCTTCCTGAGTATTAAAAAAACTGAATGGTTTTTCAATAACCGGATCATTAAGCTTACTTTGATCAAAGGATATTTTTGTAAAGTCCGGTTTCATGGTTGTGAAATAATACTAAATAAAATGGCGCTGGTAAGCTTAATTGTCAATATCTAACATTGTTATATTATTTTGTATTGTTAGGACGTTATTGATGCATACTGATTTTTGATTCATTCCAGCTCTCAGACAGGTTTCTGTCGGGTAAAGTCCGAAGCTGATTTACTGCATTTTTAGCATAATCACCTGACACAGCTTTTTGAATTGGTGTTTCATCCGAACAATATTTATTGACGCCAATTATTATCCGATCATCATTTAGAGAATTAAGTTTCTCAATCCATGCTTTTTCTATTTCCTCCTGAATAATCCCGTTTTCAAATGCAGGAATAATTCCCCCTTTTTTTCTAATTGAAGAAACAATTCCCAGGCGGCATCTGCTAATTTCAATGTAAGATTTTCAATGAAATAAGAACCGGCGGACGGATCTGCAACCTGGTTTACATAGCTTTCACCGGATATGATCAAGGAAACATTTCGGGCAATGCGTTCCGAGAAATGATTTGGTTCAGCAAAAGTATGATTAAATGGTTTTACAGTTAAAGCGTTACAACCTGCTACAACAGCGCTCATAGCCTCAGATGTTGAACGGCTCATGTTGTTATGTGGTAGTTGTTCAGTGTTAAGAAAGGAAGAAGTACAAGTGTGGACAAATGCGTGGCAAAGATTGTCTGGTAACTGATACGCACGGCTAACCTTTTGGTAAAGAAATCGAAATGCCCTCAATTTGGCAATTTCAGTCAGATAATCTGTTCCAATAGAAATTGAAAAAAGAAGCGGTTTATGGCCTGTAAAGGAGATATGCCGGCGTCAGTAAGAACATCTAAATAAGTTACCATCACTGCCGTCATATATGCAAGCTCCTGCACCGGAGTTGCACCCGCATTGTGGTAAACATGACTTTCTACCATAACGGGAAAAAATTCATGCATATTTTTTGTCTTTTTTGACAATGCTGAAATTTCATGGAAAGCGTTACGGTAATCCTGCCCCGACCGCATCCAGTTTGCAACAGGATCGTATGCAATGCCTCCTTTAATATAATATCCTGCACCTTTTGAAATCAGGTCAAAAATAATATTTCCGTTTTGTTCAGTTTCAAAATAAACCGGTGTGTCACTTAATCTTACACCATGAAGTAGTTTTTGAAATTCACATTTAGCAGGTTCTATATTTTTAATATCCAGCAGAATGCCTTGTGCACCATTGGATAAGGCATTGATCATTTTTGAATTAACTGATGCAGAATTACTCCATTTGATCATGGGGATATTCAGCCAGCCAGGTGATTTTTTTTGACAGTTTTGTATGTCTTTAACCTGAATCCAATCCAAATCTTCCAATGTTAGATATGGCTCTGCATATTCTGTGCCCGTAATTTTGATATTTTTAAGCTCATCAACAGATCCTTTCAATTCTTTTTCAGCCTGCCTTTTCCAGGAGGTTTTATTGGAAGGAGAAAATTCTGAAAATATATTTTCGGACATAATCTGCAAAGTGTTGATGTGACCTTTATAAATCTAAGCGTATCTTAGCAAAACTACAAATTTGAATTTACATAATTGAAGCACTAAGCAATATGAATTGTCGACTTACCGATGGCTGAATATTGAAATAGATTTAGTGTTTGGCTTGGTTATCATTGAGGTTGGTATTAAATTGAATATTGGTTTCGCCTGCACAGATCAGGTATTTTTATATCTTTGCCGTCCCATTTGATTTTTGACATTCTGACTTCGGGTTATTTTACATTGGAAAGAGTAAGCACATACAGAGAAGTAGACCAAATTTGGGACGCATGCCTGAGGGTAATTCAGCAGCATATACCTGAGCAAAGCTTTAAGACGTGGTTTGAACCCATACGTCCGTTAAAGCTTTATGGTAAAGTGCTTACTATACAAGTTCCCAGCCAGTTTTTTTACGAATGGCTGGAAGATAATTACGTGAATCTTCTGAGAAAAGCCCTGGATTATGCCATTGGCCGTGACGGGCTTCTGGAATATTCTATCATCGTTGACAAAGGAAATGATAAACATCAGCCTTTGACAATGAATGTTTCTACCCAGAAGTCGCCTAATGCATCTAAACCTGACAATTTTTCTACTGATCCCCGTTTAGTTCCTACTATAAAGTTAAAAGACCACGATTCGATGAATCTGGATACTTATCTGAACCCGAACTATTCATTTGATAATTTTATTGAAGGGGATTGTAACCGTTTGGCTAGATCGGCCGGATTTGCTGTTGCCCAACGCCCCGGACTTACTTCTTTCAATCCGCTGATGATGTATGGTGGTGTTGGTTTAGGGAAAACACATTTGGTTCAGGCCATCGGAAACTACATCATGAACCATTTTGATAACAAACTGGTGCTGTATGTATCGTCGGAAAAGTTTACCAATCAGTTCATAAATTCTATCAAAAACAATACGTTGCAGGACTTCAACGACTTTTACATGAAAGTGGATGTCCTGGCAATTGATGACGTACAGTTTTTGTCAGGAAAGGAAAAGACACAGGACACTTTCTTCCATATTTTTAATCACCTGCATCAGCTCGGCAAGCAAATTATCATGACGAGTGACCGTCCGCCCCGAGAACTTGTAGGATTGCAGGATAGGTTGCTTTCCCGTTTTAAATGGGGGCTTACTGCTGATCTCCAAACACCGGATTTCGAGACCCGTATTGCTATCATTCAAAAGAAAATTCAGTCAGAAGGAATTTCGATTGATTACGATGTGATCGAATACGTTGCACATAGTGTAAATTCCAACGTTAGAGAGCTTGAAGGTGTAATTGTATCACTTATGGCACAGGCTTCCTTAACAAGGCGGGAAATCGACGTAGAACTTGCGAAAAGTACATTGCGCAATATTGTAATGAATGAAGATAAGGAAGTCACTATTGATACGATTCAGGAAGTGATTGCAGATTATTTTCAGGTAACAATCGCAGATCTTAAAAGTAAAAGCAGGAAGAAAGAAGTGGTTTATCCCCGGCAGCTTGCTATGTTTCTGGCAAAAGAATATACAGAACTACCTTTAAAATCAATAGGTTATCATTTTGGAGGTCGCGATCATAGTACCGTTATCCATTCAATTCAAAGCATTAATCTTCTGATGGACGAAACGCCGGACGTGGAAGAAACACTGCAGAAATTGCGTAGTTATTTTAAATAGAAACAAAAGACATTTCTTCCTTAAAGTTGATTGACGCATTCCTTGAACTCAATACTGTAAACTAGTTTCTACTTCCTTGACCCCTGTTCTGCTAACTCGTTCTCAGATAAATGACCGGCAATGGGATGAACTGATAACCTGCTCTCGGCAAAGTATTATCTATGGATTTAGCTGGTACCTGGATATAGTTTGTGAAGAATGGAATGCGATAGTCTGGCCGGCGGATGATGATTTTCAGATTGTAATGCCTCTTCCAATCAGGAATAAGTGTTATATTAATGTCATCCAGCAACCTTTCTTTTGTCAGTACCTTGGGATATTTTCCAGGAATGAGCTTACCGAACAGCAAACAATTGATTTTCTAACAATTCTTTCCAGTCACTTTTCCTACATCTCGACATACAGCTTCCATCCGCATAATCATTCAGTGATTCTGGCTGTTTTACCCAAGTTTCCTGCTCTCAATTTTAAATT
The DNA here is from genome assembly GCF_019711195.1 of Dyadobacter sp. NIV53. Lineage (NCBI taxonomy): Bacteria > Pseudomonadati > Bacteroidota > Cytophagia > Cytophagales > Spirosomataceae > Dyadobacter > Dyadobacter sp. NIV53. Next base: position 1,306,007 of record NZ_CP081299.1, on the reverse strand, counting down.
AAATCATACTTATTGGCTTTCACTGAATAATTCCATTGAAGTAATTCAAAACGGATATAATACAGATAGGAAATCAAATCTTAGGAAAGCGGGCGAATTTATATGGACGATGGAACGAAGTGAAGATTTATTACCATTGATTGAATTATTTGAGAAACATCATGCACACAGAATCAGAAGTGGTGTAAGTTCTCAGGCATATCAAATTCTAACAGTGTTAACTCAGAAGTTAATTTCTAAAAATTATGCTGAAATCTGGTATGCAGTTTCAGATGGTGTTATTCATGCCGGGGCATTGTTTGTCAAGAGAGGCAGTAAAGCAGTTTACTTATTTAATGCGGCTGATGAAATAGGGCGAAAGGGAAATGGCAGAACTTATCTTTTGAATAAATTCTTCGAAAGAAACGCCGGAAGTAATATGCATTTTGATTTTGAAAGCCCTGAAATAGATTCTGTTTCTGATTTTTATAAAAGTTTTGGTGGGGAAACGAAGCCTTTCTTTGAAATTCAAAAAAATGATCTCCCGTTTCCATTGAAGCAAATCCAGCATTTTCGAAAAAACCTTTTGCTTAAAACCAGATAAGATCTTTCCGCAATCCTTTATACGATTTTATATCCATTTCCAAAGATCCTATAACTAACTCTACCTTCACTTTCAGGGGGATTTTATTGGCATCATCCGAAACCCAAAGACGCATGGCACCTTCACCTTTAAATAGCTTATTATCGGGAATAAGCGGATTTAATCGTAAAACCCTTGTTTTGCCGAATTTAGTTTTGATCACGTCCTTTCCTACATACCGGATTTTTAATTTGTAAATTTCTCCATCAAAAAATGTAGGTACTTCTATTACCTCACCTTCTGTTATTTTATCAAAATTGAGCGTACGTAAGAAGAAATAACCACTAACGATGTCATGTATATTATTAGGAACGTTGTAAGTTTTTGACTCATCTTTTTTGCTCGAAACGGCCTGATCCCTGTCATGGTTAAATACAGTTGTCTCTTCTTTTCTGTATTTATTCTCCTGTACGCTCTGGTAAAAAGCATGTGGAAGGATAGCGGACGTATCAATATAGGAACGCCAGGTATCGCGAACTCTGGTTATTAGATCAAACGGGCCGACAGTGCGTCCATAAACATTTATTTTATAACATGGCCTGTTGTTGACCATGGTGATTTTTTTATCTACTTCTACTTTCGCTTCAGCGGCATTAATAAACCCATAGTGAACCCGGTATTCAACCTTTTCGCCAAATCCGAAACTTCTGTTAGGAACAACTCTGTGCAATTCAAATTGTTTAAAAGAAATAAAGAGAATAACTGATACGACAATTAATGAGATGAGTATTTTGTTCATGCCAAATATTTATAATTACAGAGAAGAGTATTTTTGTTTCAAATAACCTAGGTATTTCTTAAAATCTCTGCCAAACCGGGTTTCATACTCATTTCGAAAAATGTTTTGTTTTGATTTATAAGTCTGATAACTGATAAAAAAGGCATTGTTAGGTAATGGATGGTTATGCCAGTAGCTGTTGGCTTTCAACGTTTTTTTATTGCCCAGAAGTGTGTCTGCATCATTAAGAATTTTTAAAATTCTACTTTTCTTCAATGAATCTTTTCCCGGTTCCGGTTTCATACTATTTCCAAAAGTGCTGTATAAGCTATCCATTTTACCTATTCCTCTAAGTATATGCTGCGAATAAGCATCGTTATATTTCTTTGAATATTCGTATATACGTAATTCTTTTGATTCAGGACCATATTTTTGCTTCAAAAAACGGATAGCTCCCAAATCCCCGACAAAGCTTGCGAGATTTTCATTTAGTTCGAGGTTATTTTTTACAAAAAGTGTTCCATGCGTCAGTTCGTGCAGAATCAGATTGGCCAGGCTTCCTTCTTTTCGTCGCAGCATACTGGATAAGATAGGATCTTTCAGATAACCCAGGGTTGACCACGCTGATACTTCGCCGATATCAGTGTCGTATCCGTTTTGTATTAATACTTTCTCTTCTCTTACTGCTCTTGTAGAGTCAAAATAACCTTTGTAGGGAAATGTTCCTACAATTGGAAATTGCCATTGATAGGCTTTAATACGATATCGGTCCGATGCGGTTATGACCCAAATCAACGGTTTCCCATGCTGATTGTAGAAGGTAGTATAGTTATCTGGAAGGAGTCAATCCTAATGAGTCAACACCGAATTTCTTTATTTCTTCAATCAAACGAACCCGTGCTTTAAGCGAATCCGGGAAAGCAGGATCACTTAACACTTCCTGAACCTCCTGCACATTTAATAATATACCGATTTGCCCTCTTGCCTGCATCCATCCATAGCTTACCAAATCGCGGTAGTAGAGTCCTGATATCAGTAGGATGATTACAACTGCAAGCAATATTTTTTTTAACACACTACCCTTGGTTTATCTGCTGTTACTTAAACAAATGTATTGCATGTTTTAATATTTACATATAGTTTAAATCAATATTCAATGCTGCACCAGGAATTGTTTCGGGAATGGATATTATGTAATACCACACAGAAATGATGGAATTACCTTATGTAACTAAAATGTTTATGGGACAACCTGATAACCAGGTTGTTTTTGTTTTAAATTATTATTGTTAAATTTTCGATTTCAGTAACAAATAATTGATATTATTTGTATCAATTATTTGTTACTGAAATTATCTTTTAGTATTTTTGTATTACTTTAATCAGGTAGAAAGGCAGGCATCGAATCAAAAAGGATGTCTTTCAAATGTATCTGAAAAAGGTTAAATTTACATATCAACCAGAAGCAGTTATATTTGGTTCTGGCTATTATTTAACACTATTTTTGTACAAATCAACTACTTTTCTTATAGTATGGCAGCAGCAACAACAACCGATAAGGACAACAAGTTAAAGGCACTTCAGACTACGCTCGAGAAACTGGACAAAACTTACGGTAAAGGAACAGTAATGCGCTTGAGTGATACCAAGGTATTGGATATCCCTGTTATTTCAACAGGATCACTTGGATTGGATCTGGCTCTTGGGGTAGGAGGTTTACCTCGTGGCCGTGTCGTTGAAATTTATGGCCCTGAATCATCTGGTAAAACCACTTTGTCTATGCATTGCATTGCCGAAGCGCAAAAGAGAGGCGGACTTGCAGCATTTATTGACGCAGAACACGCATTTGACAGGGCTTACGCAGAAAAATTAGGTATTGATACAAGTAACCTTTTGATATCCCAGCCAGATAGTGGTGAGCAGGCACTTGAAATTACTGAGCATCTTATAAGCAGTGGTGCAGTGGATATTATTGTGATTGACTCTGTGGCTGCTTTAGTACCACGTGCGGAATTGGAAGGCGAAATGGGAGATAGCAAAATGGGTCTTCAGGCTCGTTTGATGTCACAGGCATTACGTAAACTAACAGGTGTGATCAGTAAAACAGGATGTTGCTGTATCTTTATCAACCAGCTTCGTGAAAAAATCGGTGTAATGTTTGGTAATCCTGAAACTACAACTGGTGGTAATGCATTGAAATATTATGCATCTGTAAGGCTTGATATTCGCCGAGTTGGACAAATTAAGGAAAGTGCAGATGCTATTCTTGGTAACCGTACTCGTGTGAAGGTTGTTAAAAATAAGGTGGCCCCTCCGTTCAAAGTTGTAGAGTTTGATATTATGTATGGTGAAGGGATCTCCAAAGTTGGTGAAATTATTGACCTTGCAGTTGAGCTTGAAATCGTTAAGAAAGCGGGTTCATGGTTCAGCTATGACGGTAATCGTTTAGGACAGGGACGTGATGCAGTAAAAGCACTTATTAAAGATAATCCTGAGCTAATGGATGAACTGGAAGCAAAAGTACGCGGGAAGGTAAATAATGAACCGGATTTGCTGATTGATACAAGTGAGCCGAACATCAAAGATGAAGGCGAAGCAGAATAAATTCAGAAATAGAATAAATGTAAAATGCCACTGAATTTCAGTGGCATTTTACATTTGTAAGATATTTTATTTATTAAAATGGCTTTGTATCATCATCGTCATCAAAGTCATAATCTTCGTCTCCCGGCCCAGAGAACATACTGCTTACCAAATCCTGAAACTTCATACCCTGATCCAAAGATTGTTTTCCAATCAAAGAGAATTCGGCCATGCCGTGCAGTGCAAATTCCATCATAAACAGTTTTTCATTTTCACTGCTATATGCACTAAGCATATCAACAAAATCATCCAGACCGTCGATGGTTTTTAGCCTGGCCGCATATTCACGATCAGTCATATCGCCGATCATTTCCATTTCGTTTCCACCGCCAAACCATTCTATAACTTTGGCGTACGGATTAATTTTGCTCTTTTTAGACTTTTCCGGATCAGGGAAAAAGTTTAGAAACTGCGTGCGAATTGCTTTTCCGATCAGATTTTGAGCAACAATTACAGGTCCCTCAACTTCTCCTTCATATACAAGCTCGACTTTACCGCAAATGGAGGAAACGACTCCGTATAAATCCGAAATCCGTACATAGGTCGATTCTTCCGAATTAATTAAAGATCTTCTTTCAGCAGTACTTAACAGGCTTTCATATGCAGAAATAGTTAACCGTGCAGAAACGCCGCTTTTACTGTCTACATATTCACTTTCTCTCGCTTCAAACGCAATTTGTTCAATCAGCGTTTTGATGAGTTCATTGACAACAATAGCTTCTTTTTGTTCTTTTTTAACGTCCGCTTCCTGTTCTGTAATTCTTTTGCCTGTTTCGATCGTTTTGGGATAATGTGTTACGATCTGGCTTTCAATACGGTCTTTCAATGGTGTTACAATACTTCCGCGATTGGTATAATCTTCCGGATTGGCCGTAAAGATAAACTGAATATCCAAAGGTAAACGAAGCTTAAATCCACGGATCTGAATATCGCCTTCCTGCAAAATATTAAATAAAGCAACCTGGATACGTGCCTGAAGATCGGGAAGCTCATTGATAACAAATATTCCTCTGTGTGAACGTGGAATCAATCCATAATGAATAACTCGTTCGTCTGAGTACGGTAATTTTAAAGTGGCAGCTTTAATAGGATCTACATCACCAATCAGATCGGCAACAGAAACATCGGGAGTAGCAAGTTTTTCGGTGTATCTTTCATCCCGGTGCAGCCATTCAATAATCGTATTGTCTCCGTATTGCTCAAGAATATCTTTTGAATACCTCGTTAATGGAAGCAATGGATCATCATGTAATTCTGAGCCTTTGATGTACGGAATGTACTCGTCCAGCAGATTTACCATCATCCTTGCAATCCTGGTTTTTGCTTGTCCCCGAAGCCCGAGAAAATTGATATTGTGCATGGATAATATTGCACGTTCAACGTCAGGAATTACTGTTTCTTCGTAACCCCAAATGCCCGGAAATATATTTTGCTTGTTTTTAATCTTTTCTATCAGGTTGTCACGCAACTCCTGTTTAATGGAACGAGATTCATAACCTGCTTTTTTTAGTTCGCCAAGAGATTGTATATGCAACAGCTCTGAACTTGTAAGCTTTGAGTATGTCATTGATATTTGTTTGGGTTATCTCGCATATGCGACTGAACGCATTTCACGGATAACAGTGATTTTTATCTGTCCGGGATATTGCATTTCTTTTTCTATTTTCTGGGAAATGTCAAAAGAAAGCATTCCTGCTTTTTCATCCGATACATTGTCTGCATCAATAATCACACGTAATTCTCTTCCCGCCTGTATCGCATAGCATTTTTCAACGCCATCAAAGGACAAAGCCATAGCCTCAAGGTCACGCAAACGTCGAATATACGACTCCATCATTTCACGGCGCGCTCCGGGACGTGAGCCTGAAATTGCATCACAAACCTGAATGATGGGCGAGAGCATACTGGTCATTTCGATTTCATCGTGGTGAGCCCCGATCGCATTGCAGACTTCCGGATTTTCCTTGTATTTTTTAGCAAGTTCCATCCCAAGAATAGCATGCGGCAGATCAGATTCTTCGGGCCACACTTTACCAATATCGTGTAATAAACCAGCCCGTTTAGCCAGTTTTGTATTTAACCCCAATTCGGCTGCCATAGTTGCACAAAGCTTTGCTACTTCACGCGAATGCTGTAACAAATTCTGTCCGTAAGATGAACGGAAACGCATACGGCCAATCATTTTTACGAGCTCAGGATGTAATCCGTGTATGCCCATGTCAATGACTGTACGTTCTCCGATTTCTACAATTTCGTCGTCAATATTCTTACGGGTTTTGGCTACAACTTCTTCAATACGAGCCGGATGGATACGACCATCCTGTACAAGACGGTGTAGTGCAAGGCGAGCTATTTCACGTCTTACCGGATCAAATCCTGATATTACAATTGCTTCCGGTGTATCATCAACAATGATCTCAACTCCTGTTGCAGCTTCAAGGGCACGTATGTTCCGGCCTTCCCGTCCAATGATCTTGCCTTTGATATCATCATTTTCAATGTTAAAAACTGATACACAGTTTTCAATGGCATGTTCAGCAGCGGTCCGCTGAATGGTTTCAATTACGATTTTTTTGGCTTCTTTAGTTGCAGTTAATCTGGCTTCTTCCATGGCACTTTTTACATAAGAGCCAGCTCTTGTATCTGCTTCGGCTTTTAATGCATCTACGAGTTGTTCACGTGCCTGGTCTGCCGTAAGATTAGCAATTTTTTCAAGTTGGGCTACCTGTTGTTGCAATGCCTTTTCGGCATCTTCACGCTTTTTAGTAGCCGTTTCAAGCTGCTGCGACAGATTAGTTTTCAGCGCATCCAGCTCGTTTTCCTTACGCTTATTCTGCTCAACTGTCTGATTTAGTGTTTGCTCGCGTTGTTTAAGCTTTTGCTCGTTAGTTTGAAGGATCACTCTTTTTTTGTTCGCGTCTTCTTCAAACTCTGTTTTAAGGCGTAAATACTTTTCTTTTGCTTCTAGAATACGGTCTTTTTTGATATTTTCAGCGGAAAGTTCCGCGTTGCGAAGAATATCAGCAGCGCGTTCCTGGGCCTCTTTTTCTTTTTGATCGTAAGACTTCCGAAAAATATATTTACCTGCGAATATCCCTACACCAACAGCAATAATGCTGGATAAGAGGACAATGAAAATGGATGAATCTGGCATTTTATGTAATGTTTACAAATAGTTGGGTTTGGCCGACTACCTGAGCGTTAAATGCCGAAAGTTTTATCGCTGAACGATTTTAAAAAGACTGATTTTCAGACCAAAGATTAATTAGATTTTATTAAGCTTTACAAAATATGGTTTATTCTGAACAATACACTTGCTTAGCTTTCAATTGCATTGGTAACAGCGGTATCAAGTTTATCTATTCTTTCCTGAAATGCCTCAACCAACCCATCCATCTGTTCACGAATTCGCTGTAATGCAACCATGCATTCAATGGCAGTAAGGCCAATTGCCTCAATATCATCGTATCCGTTTGTCTTTGATTTATGCTGCTTTACGCGTTGCATGAAATGCTCATAACCTTCCCTGTAATATTTTTCCTGATCAGCCGGTACACTCAGCTTGAAACCCCTGTCTAACAGTTTTATAAAGACAGAGACATCAGGATTAGGTATATTATGTTTTTTCATAAGGTATCTTCAAGCATTTCTATGCACTTATCGATCTCTTGTATATATCGTTCAACTGAATCTTTCAGTTCGGCTAATCCGCCCGTTGGTGTCAGTTTACTGGAGACAATTTTAGCGAAACTTTTAGACTTATTAAAGTCTTTTTCTAAAGTACTGTATTTTTTCTTTGTTTCCTTAGCTTCTTCCTTTAGTTTAATGTTCGATAAGCGGAGTTCAGCATTTTCACGCTGCAATTCTGAGACTGACCAACTTAGATTCTCTTTTGTATTGATCAAAATTTCCAATTTTCTTTCCAAATCGGTCAATTTAAGCTCTATTGAACGTGAACTGCTTCTTTCCATTTATCTGTCCTGCGTTTTTAGTGTGAGTACTAAATCTTGCTTTTTTATTAAAAAATTATTTTAAAATGAAATAGAAAACACTTATTTAAGATATTCCTGGATTTTTGGAATTAGTACATTTCAAATACTAACGGCAGATCCTGTTCATTTTTTACTTTCTGATCACGGCATTTAATTCTCTTTCATACGTAGAAATCAGCCTCGACATGGATTTGTCGATTACTTTGTCGGTAAGAGTTTGCTGATCGTCCTGTAAAACAAAGCTGATAGAATAAGATTTTCTTCCTTCCAGATTTGCACCTTCATACACATCAAATACATTTACTGAACGGAGCAGCTGCTTTTCCGTTTTGTACGCGATCTGACGCAATTCTTCAAAAGTGATTTTTTTGTCAACTACCAGAGAAAGATCTCTTCTTACCTCAGGAAATTTAGAGACTTCATTAAATTTAACCGCTGAACTGTATTGTTTAAGAATATACTCCCAGTCAAAATCTGCATAAAAAACTGATGCTTTAATGTCTGTTTTCTTAGCAATTAAAGGCTTTAATAAACCAAATGTAACAACTGGCTTACGATTTAAAGTGAGAGTCTGGCCATATTGAAAAATAGTAGCGGCAGCATCCTGTTTTTCCACATTCCGCACTTTCATTGAAGATAATATCTGGTTTACCATTGCTGCAAGATCATGAAATGTTACTTCACGGGACTTTTCCAGCCAGCTTTCTTCTTGAATATTACCCGAAAGAAATACAGATAATCTTTCTTTTTCTACGTATTTACCTTCAATCTGATGGTAAGTTTTTCCAAATTCAAACAATTTGAGATCACGCTGACGTCGGTTGCTATTGTAAGCAATTACCTCTAAGCCGGAAAATAATAAGGTCTGGCGCATCACAGAAAGGTCCTCGCTCAGATAGTTCAGGATTTTCACCGAAGTTGCAACCGCTTCTTCTCCCAAATATTCCTGGTATTCAGGTTTTGTAAGAGAGTTGTTAATCATCTCATTGAAGCCATTAGCTGCCAATAGTTCTGAAACTCTCATACGCAGCTTTTCAGGATCATTAACCGGGAAATCGGAAATGTAATCCGAGCTTAGTGCAGCGGATAATTCAACCTGACTGAATCCATAAATGCGTAGGATTTCTTCGATCACATCGGCTTCGCGCTGCACATCCACGCGATACGGAGGTACCACCGCCGTAAAACCTTTTTCATCACGATCTTCAATAGAAATATCCAAATCCAGAAGGATCGTTTCAATCCGGGTTTTCTCAATTGACTTACCTATAAGCCTGTCAATATTCCGATAGCTCATTTTAACCCGGAAATCTTCAGCCGGAGCTGGATAAATATCAGTAATGTCGGACGATACATCACCACCGGCCACTTCCTGAATTAATAATGCCGCTCTTTTTAACGCATATAACGGCATGTTAGGGTCTGTTCCACGTTCGAAGCGGAAAGAAGAATCCGTCTTAAAGAGAAAAACGCTGGGCAGTACGACGCACCCAAACAGGTGAAAAGTAAGCTGATTCCAAAAATATAGCAGTTGTTTCAGCCGTAACGCCAGAATCAAATCCACCAAATACACCAGCAATGCACATGGGGTTTTCAGTATTGCAAATCATCAGGTCAGCATCAGTCAGTTTTCTGTCCAGACTATCCAGGGTTTTAAAAACGGTACCAGCGGTAACAGTCCTGACTACAACCTCGTTTCCGATAATTTTTGCAGCATCGAAAGCATGCATCGGTTGCCCCAGCTCATGGCATATATAATTGGTAACATCGACAATATTATTGATAGAACGAATGCCGATTGTTTGCAATTTAAGTTTCAGCCATTCCGGCGAATTACCAACCTTTAAGCCTGAAATTGTTAATCCGGCGTATCTTGGGCAGGCTTCATCGTTTTCAACCCGCACCTGAATGGGAAGTGCCTGATTGTCGATTTTAAAATTATCAACTGATGGTAAATTTATTGCACGTCCTAATACGGCTTTCAGGTCCCTGGCTACACCAAAATGCGAAGCGGCGTCTGCCCGGTTTGGAGTCAAACCGATTTCAATTAAATAATCAGAAGAAATACCAAAATATTCGGACGCCGGAGTTCCGTTTGGCAGAGTCGTTTCCAATACCAAAATGCCATCGTGAGAAGAGCCAAGCCCCAATTCGTCTTCGGCACAAATCATACCTTCCGACAAAGCACCCCTGATTTTTGATTTCTTTAATACCAAAGGCTGATCACTTCCGGTAGGGTATAACACAGAACCAACCAAAGCAACTACTACTTTTTGCCCGGCTGCAACATTAGCCGCTCCGCAGACTATGGCAAGTGGCTGTTCAAGTCCAACATCAACAGTGGTGACTTTCAGGCGGTCTGCTTCTGGATGTTTTTCACAAGTAAGGACTTCACCAATTACAACACCATTTAATCCACCTTTGATGGATTCAATTTCTTCAATATTTTCGACTTCCAATCCGGTAGCAGTCAGTAAATTGCCAATCTCCTCCGGAGTTTCTGTAATTTCAATTAATTCTTTTAACCACTTATAAGAAATTTTCATGCGGGTATTTTAAAATTCAGAAAGCAGCGAAAAATAGCAGGACGATACCTTTTAATAACTTCGCTTTTCCTATAGATAAGATATTATTACGGTGATAATTACTTTTTGTACTCACTTAACACAAATTCTTCGGAAGAAGTTAAACCATAAGTAACCTATGTACTCTCTGTGTTAATTTTCTTATTTTACTTTTCGTGAAACTTTACAAAATTAGTGATTTAAGTTTGATGAGCACGGAAAGGGTTGAATTAGCAAAAACTTTTTGTTTCGTTCAAACTAAGTTTCTAGTAACATAAATATTATTAGTGCGAACCATCTTCGGTTTGTTCACCTGCCCAAATAGCGATTGGAAGCGTATTTTCCGATGGTGGTACCGGACAGGCATAAGTAGGCTGATAAGCGCAGTATGGATTATATGCGTTATTAAAATCCAGAACAACCGTATTGTTTTTGATTTCGGAAACCGGATAATCCAGATACCTACCGCCGCCATATGTTTCCTGACCATTGGTTTCATCTTTGAAAAGAACGGATATTACTCCTTCGTTTTTAAGTAAAAGCAATTTATGGGCCTTCCCATTGATGGTGAAATTCGCATAGCCATAACGCTCGTATTTTTCGGAAGTGCTGTCAGTGTATCTGATAACCAATTCTTTATCATCCTTTGTATATGGAGTTATGTTTGCTTTTACCCGGAATTCTGGGTTTACTTTAAAATAATGCAGCCCATGAAAATTTTCTTTATCCGTAATAGGTGAATCCGGCCCGTTTCTGAAAAGCTCATCTTTTGCCGTTCGTTCTTTGGTTATTTTGGCGATATATTGTTCCGGATTGGTTGAGGCAAGATCCTGATCTTGGGATTTGGAAAAATTTTCAATAAAAAAATAGGTCAGGACTGCGATCAGCATCAGAATTGTGCTCCATCGGATTACTTTATTTTTAAACATAGCAGTTCGGTGAATTGATAAAAGAATTGCAAACTTACATCTGAAACGCATGTTTGAAAATGTATAGGATGTTTATTTACTTTTTTATGATAATTTTGGCACTTCAACGCATCCTGATTTGTATTGCTGATTGAAATATGCATAAATTGACCTTACTAATTATTAAACACAATATTTGATTCATCATATGTCATACACAAAGCGAGTACTCATTGCCGAAGACAGTTCAGTAATTCAAAATCTGGCAAGGAAGATTCTGGAATTTCAGCACTATGAAATTACTTCCGTGAAAAATGGAGAACAAGTGTTACAACTTCTTGAAAAAGAAGATTTTGATATAATATTATTGGATATCAACATGCCTGTAATGGATGGTATGGAATGTGCAAAAAGCATCCGTAAACTTGCAGACGTTAAAAAAGCTAAAACGCCAATTGTAGCGATAACAGGTAATGCGAAAAATTATTCAGACGAAGATTTTAAAGCAGCAGGCTTTGATGATGCGCTTATGAAACCATTAAATTTCGACCGTCTTGTTGAGGTGGTCGCGCATTTGACAGAATAATCTCGAATGAAGATTACTTTTTAGGAACCGGCACATCACAAGGAATACCCGTTATTGCTTGTGATTGTGCCGTTTGCCGTTCTACCGATCCACGCGACAAAAGATTACGTACATCAATCTGGATACAGGTTGACGGGAAATCATTCATTATTGATACTGGTCCTGATTTTCGTCAGCAAATGCTTCGTGCTCATGTACGTGAAGTGGATGCTGCTATTTTTACCCATCAGCATAAGGATCATACTGCAGGGTTGGATGACATCCGTGCCTTTAATCACCGGCAGCAGATTGATATTCCTCTTTATGGCCGGCAGGAGGTTTTGGATCAGATCAAAATTGAATTTGCTTATGCTTTCAGCGAACACCGTTATCCCGGTGTGCCACATTTTGAATTGCATGCTATTGAAAACAAGCCTTTTGATATTGAAGGGGTAACATTTATTCCTATTGAGGTAATGCATTACAAACTCCGTGTATATGGCTACCGTGTCGGAGATTTCACTTACATAACAGACACGAGTTACATTTCGGATGATGAGCAGGAAAAGATTAAGGGGTCAAAAGTCCTGGTGTTGGATACTCTGCAAAAAGAACCACATTTATCTCATTTAACCTTATCTCAATCGCTTGCCCTGATTGAAAAATTAAACATCCCGAAAGCTTATCTGACACATATGAGCCATAGATTAGGTAAACATGCAGATATTGAAAACGAATTGCCTGCACATGTAAGACTGGCTTACGACTGGTTGGTAGTAGAGTTATAAATACAACCTATTTTAAGGGAACTAAGGGAAAATACGAACGATAATATATTATTGATTTGGAAGTTATTCCTGGTCAGCAAACATCATTAATGAACCACACAACATTTCAAAATCCCAGGCATACCTGGGTCGGTAGCGCAGTTTCAAAGGTTGAAGCCGATTACCAGCGTTCCGCAGACACACACCTGATCTTTTTGAAATTACAATCATTTCCGGATATTGATTTTTATTTTAAAGACGAATCGACCCATCCATCCGGTAGTTTGAAACACAGGTTAGCACGCTCTCTTTTTTTGTATGCTATTTGTAATGGCTGGGTTCAGGAAGGAACTACAATTGTGGAAGCGTCCAGTGGATCTACCGCGGTTTCAGAAGCTTATTTTGCCAAATTGCTTGGATTGCCGTTTATCGCGGTTATGCCAAAATCAACAAGTCCGGATAAGATACAGGCTATTGAATTCTACGGCGGAAAGTGTCATTATGTAGATCATCCTGCAGAAGTATACGCAGTTTCACACCAGATTGCGAAGGAGACTGGCGGTCATTTTATGGATCAGTTCACTTTTGCTGAACGTGCGACGGATTGGCGGGGAAATAATAATATTGCGGAATCCATTTTCCGACAGATGAAACATGAAGCTCATCCTGTGCCGCGCTGGATAGTTACCGGAGCTGGAACAGGAGGAACTTCCGCTACATTGGGGCGTTACGTACGGTATGAACAACATGATACCCAGATTTGCGTGGTTGATCCTGAACGTTCGGTTTTTTATGAATACTGGAAAAATAATGATACAGAACTTTGCAGTGAATTTGGTTCGCGGGTAGAAGGAATTGGCCGGCCCAGGGTAGAGCCGTCATTTTTGCGCAATGTTGTAGATCACATGATTCAGGTGCCGGATGCAGGTAGTTTTGCAGCAATGTTAACGCTTACTTCTCTTCTCAATAAACGAGTTGGAGGATCAACAGGAACCAATTTTTTTGGTGTAATAGAGTTGGCAAGAGAAATGAAAGCAAAGGGAGAATCAGGTTCGATTGTAACTCTGATATGCGATTCCGGAGACAGATACATGAATACGTATTATAATGCTGACTGGCTGGATAGAAACGGGCTTTTGGAGGAAGTAAGAAGACACAAATTCGTATTGGATCTGGTTTAGGTTACATCAGCAGTCGATGAAATTTATTTTTAGAAAATTAAATAAATTCTGTGGCTTGTGGGCCGTTTTTTCATTGGGCTTACTGTATAATTTTAATAATGCATGTATAAAATAATCGCCCTCAAAATCAGAGGAGATAAAGTATAATCCAAACTCAATTGCATCAGAATTATTATTTTTTAAAAAAACTTGCTCCACAGCTCCATACTGAACTGGCTGGTAAATTACTGATCGAAACTTTCAGTCAGGAGAAGGATGAACTGATCCTGGTTTTTGCTGAATCAGAAACGGATGGAATTCTTCAAAATCCCTTTTTTATAAAGGCTACTTTACGATCCAATTTCGCCTGCCTTAGTTTTCCTGATAAGTTCGACCGGGCAAGACGAAACAGCGTCAATTTGTTTACCAGTTTTTACGGACAAAAAGTTAACGGGGTACGCGTGTTTCTGAATGAACGGGCAATTGAAATCAGGTTTCGAAACCAGACATTGGTATTTAAGCTTTTTGGGAACAGATCCAATATAATTGCTTTTGATGTCAATTATAAAGTGACGGAATTGTTTAATAACAAGCTTGCTGCGGATTATTCTCTGACACCTGCATCACTTGACCGGTCTATCGACCAGACCTTTGACGCATATATTCAAAGCGATTTACGACACGAAACACTTTTTCCAACTTTTGGTAAACTGGTCAATACGCATCTGCGTAAATTATTAGAAGGGGAATCAGTACCTGAAAAGCGCTGGAAAATCATTCAGAATCTTTTACAGGATTTGAGCAAACCAGAGTTTTATATTACCAGAATAGAGCTTACACCTGCACTTTCTCTATTGTCAGTAGGGGAGGTTGAGGCTAAATATGATAAACCTATAGAAGCATTAAATGCCTTTTATTATGCATATATCCGGCTTAATGGCATCGAGAAAGAAAAGGCTGAAATTATCAGGATTCTGAATAAGCGGATTCAGCAGACCGATCATTATCTGGAAAATACATTCAAAAAGTTAGTTCAACTGGAAGAAGGTGGCAGGAATGATGAAATGGCAAATATTCTCATGGCCAATTTGCATCAGATTCCGGCAAGGATTGAAAGTATTGAGTTGTTTGATTTTTATCATGACAAGCCTATAAAAATTAAACTGAAAAAGGATTTGTCACCCCAGAAAAATGCGGAAAATTATTATCGTAAATCTAAAAATGAGAAAATTGAGCTTTCACGGTTAAATGACAGCCTGCAAGCCAGGGAGGCTGAAAAGATAAAAATGCAGGGATATCTTGCCGCTATTGAAAAAATAGAAATCTTGCGCGAACTAAGGACGTTTATTAAAACAAATGCATTGAACGGACCGGTAAATTCCAATGCGGTTACTGTTGCGGAACTTTTCAAAAAAGTAGAGTTCATGGGTTATACCATTTTGATTGGCCGTAACGCAAAAAATAATGATGTATTAACAAAGCAATATGCTTTTAAAGAAGATTTATGGCTTCACGCACGTGACGTTTCAGGTTCACATGTTATTATCAAAAATCAGCCTGGAAAGAAATTCCCTTCTCCTGTAATTGAACGTGCAGCAGAATTAGCCGCATTTTATTCAAAAAGAAAGACAGATAGTTTGTGCCCTGTAATTGTCACACCAAAAAAATATGTCCGTAAATTGAAAGGAATGCCGGAGGGCGCCGTTATAGTGGATAAAGAGGATGTGATTATGGTTGTAGCAAAGGGAGAGTAACATGAATTTTATTTAATTATATTCATAAAACTGTCTTGGAAAATTACAAATAACAGGATGTATCTGCTTTGATATGTCTTTACATATCGCGAACTTCGTGGAAAAATTGAGAGAACCGGAATATTTAGTGCAGAATGCTTGAAAATCGTCGCTTTGTCATCATTGGATTTTTTGTTATAATAGGTTTAATATACCTGTCGCGACTTTTTTACTTACAGGTACTGGATGAAAGTTATTCCATTGTATCATCCAGTAATTCTATAAAACGGGTTATTGAGATACCTTTCCGTGGACAGATTTATGACCGCACCGGAAAGCTGATCGTATATAACACACCTGTTTACGATTTACTTGTTACTCCATATAAAGCCCGCGTCGATGATACCCTTCGGTTTTGCAAAGTTTTAGGCATTGAAAGAAGAGATTTCGATAGCTTAATGGCCGCCGCAAGTGCTTACAGTCGCGTAAAACCTTCTTTATTTTTACGACAACTTTCCAAAGAAGATTTTGCCTCCATTCAGGATGTAATGGTAGATTATGGTGGTTTTCAGTTTGCTAAGAGTTCCCTCCGAACTTACACAGCTCCAACCTTGGCCAATACGCTTGGGTATGTGAGTGAAATTACAAAAGGACAGCTTGAAAAGCAGGAAGAGCCGTATTACAGGCAAAGTGATTACATCGGCCAGAGTGGGATTGAAAAGATATATGAGAATGAACTGCGTGGAAAACGTGGGACAAAGTTTGTGATGCAAAACGTGAGCGGTGTTTATAAAGGTCCGTGGAAAGGCGGGGAATTGGATACCATGGCCGTAGCAGGAGCAAACTTATATTCGGGAATTGATCTGGAAGTCCAGCAATATGCTGATAGTTTGATGGTTAACAAAGTAGGTAGTGTGGTTGCCATTGACCCTAAAACAGGGGAAATTATATCAATGGTTTCTGCTCCGACTTATGATCCTAAAATACTGGCAAACCGTTATTTCTCCAAGAATTATTCTGCGTTGATCCAGAATCCGTTCAAACCCTTGTTTAACAGGCCTGTTATGGCGAGTTACAGACCGGGATCTACTTTTAAATTAATACAGGCATTGATTGGCCTTCAGGAAGGTGTTATTACACCGGGAAGCGGTTTCAACCATGCCAATTGTCCGATGCATTGCCATAATCATCCTGCCACTTCCACAGTTGCGTTAGGCGTAACTCATTCCTGTAACCCATATTTTTATAACGTTTTCAGAAGAATTGTTTACAGCAATAATATTACCAATACGTTCAAAGCCTCGGCCGTAGGTTTGCAGGAATGGCATGACCGTGTCAGCAAATTTGGTATCGGACAGCAGCTTGGTATTGATTTGCCAAGTGAGAGAAAAGGGAATTTGCCGGATAAAAATTATTACGACAAAATTTATGGAGAAAACCGCTGGAAATTTTCTAATATTTATTCGATTAGTATTGGCGAAGGGGAAATTCTGATTACACCATTGAAGATGGCTAACGTTGCAGCTATTATTGCAAACAGAGGTTATTACTATACTCCTCATGTAATAACCGGAGTGGGGGACAACAAGAAACTTGATGAGAAATACAAGGTTCGCCACGAAACAGGTGTTTCTCCCCACAATTTTGATCCGGTCATAGAAGGAATGCTTGGAGCTGTGGAAGGCGGAACAGCGCGCCGCTCACGTGTGGAAGGGATCCAGATTGCTGGTAAAACAGGAACATCGCAAAACAAGAAGGGAGATGACAGCTCGATTTTTATTGCATTTGCTCCGATAGATGATCCTAAAATAGCAATTGCGGTTTTTGTAGAAAACGCAGGAGCTGGAGGATCAGCAGCGGCGCCGATTGCCAACTTAATCATAGAAAAATACCTGACACGGAAAATCACCAATAAAGCTCTGGAGAAAAAAATGTTCGAAGCCAATTTTCTTGGAAAGGTAGTGATTACTGGCCAGGCAAAACCCATTACCGTCGATACAACCAAGAGTAGACTTCTCCGATAATATGTTTGTGAATCAGGAAATAAATATGTTATTGAAAAATCAAAATAATTCAAAAGATGTCAGAAGGTAAACCTATCACAAAGAATGTCGATTGGGTAGTAGTACTGATCTATATAGCCTGTCTTTTAATAGGTTGGGTAAATATTTATGCTGCGGTTTATAATCCGGAAGTGCGTACCAGTATATTTGATTTATCTAACAATGCCGGAAAGCAATTAATGTGGATTGGAACTGCCGCGTTACTGATTATTTGTATCCTGGTGATTGATTACAAGTTTTACGAAACTTTTTCATTCATCATTTATGCCATTGTCATTTTCTTTCTAATACTTGTTTTGTTCGCCGGTACCAATATTAACGGGTCACGTTCCTGGATAAAATTTGGCGCTATTTCGCTACAGCCGGCCGAATTTTCCAAACTGGCAATCAGTCTCGCTATATCCAAATATCTGAGCGATCCGGCTATAAGCCTGACCCGGAAGTTCAAAGATTATTATCCGATTATAGGTATAATTCTGCTGCCTGCATTTTTAATTTTGCTGTCTAACGAGACAGGTTCTATGCTCGTATTTGCTTCATTTGCAATCGTATTATACCGGGAAGGAATGCCTGGTATAATTCCGGCAATTGGCATGGTTACGGCAGCACTTCTTATTATTACATTGCTGTTTGTCAAATGGTATATTGCTGGGGCTATTATATTGATTGCAGGTATTGCCATCTGGATCATGCCGGTTATGACACGTCGCCGTGGAGGACTTTGGGCAACGATCCTGATAGCCGGAGTAATGATCGGAGTAGTCTTTGGCGTAGATTTTTTCATGAACAATGTCCTTCAGAAACACCAGCGTGGAAGGATCATGGTGTTGCTTGATCCGGATTCTGACCCACGAGGCATTGGCTGGAATGTAATTCAATCAAAAATTGCTATCGGTTCGGGACGATTTACAGGGAAGGGATTTTTACAGGGAACACAAACGAAATTCGATTTTGTACCAGAGCAAAGTACTGATTTTATCTTCTGTACAGTTGGCGAGGAACACGGATTTCTGGGTAGTGCATTGGTGGTAATATTGTTTATCTCCCTGATCGCCCGCCTGGTAGTTCTGGCTGAACGACAGCGAAGCCGCTTTGCCCGTGTCTATGGGTATTGTGTTGCCGGGATTATTTTCTTTCATTTTCTGGTTAACGTCGGCATGACGGTCGGGCTGATGCCTGTGATCGGGATTCCGCTTCCATTTTTCAGTTATGGGGGGTCATCGTTATGGTCTTTCTCTATCCTGTTATTCATCTTCCTTAAAATAGATGCACAAAGGCCATTTACGCTTTCGAGAGGATGATTTTTAATGGTTAAGGATAAATTTTAATGACTGGAAACGAGGTGCATTTCTATTAAATAGCCATTAATAATTAACAATTTACCCGTAACAATCAGGCAAGTTTTCCTGCCGCCATAATTAAAAGTATCCAGCCGACGATTAATGCTAAACCTCCGATTGGTGCAGTGGCTCCAAATTTGGTAATTCCTGTAAAACAAATCGCGTAAAGTGACCCTGAAAAAATTATCACACCAATAGCAAAAGCATTTCCCGACCAACCTAACAAACGTACTGCATCTGCGCCTGCACGCTGCATAAGTATACCGACCAATACCATGGCCAAAGCGTGATAAAACTGGTATTTTACTGCGGTTTCAAAAGTTTCCAATCTGCCGGATGTTTCCAGCATTCCTTTTAAAGCATGAGCACCAAAAGCACCTAACGCTACTGCTAATGCACCCAATATACCGCCGGCCTGAATCATGAACTTCATAGAATAATGTTTTTAGAATTATAATATCAAAGGTAGTGCCCGGTGGTAGCGCAACCAACACTTTAAAGGGATTATTATTAACTTGCGCACTTTAATGGCCGGAATTGTGCCATTACAGGAAAAGATTAAATAATGGCCTTAAAAAGATTTATCCAGCTCTGGACACACCGCTATCATAAATATTCACATATTTTCAAAGCTCATTTTCTGGCTTATTTTCATTGGCTCAGATTTAAACTAAAAAAAGCCGGACTAAAAGATAATCAGGAACTTATCTCTATTATTCGTACTGAACATTTTGGAGACATTATTGCTGCCGAACCTATTTCCAGATATGTAAGGTCGCTTTATCCTCATGCACATATTGTATGGTTTGTAAAGCCTTCTTTTCACGAGCTTATTGATTTTAACCCTTCAATTGACGAAACTTTTACTGAATTCTGTGTAACTCAGCGGAAGGTATTATTGCGTACAGGCATTTTTGATAAAGTCTTTGAATTGCAATTTTTGAACAATAATCATTGTAACAAATGCCAGGTTTCTGTTGAAAATCCAGTTGCGGAAAGAAGGGGGATCAGTGTACTTAATTATCTGGATTTCGGGAATTTATTAGAGGTATTTGCTCAGGCAGGAGATTTAATACCTGCACATACTTTATTCCCCGCAGACGATCAGCCATGTGTAAATTTACAGGATAGTCATAGAGAAACGGTTGATTCTCTGGGTTTGGATAAACCATATATTGTCGTTCATTGCCAGTCTAATTATGCACCCAAAGACTGGCCGGCTGATCGCTGGCGGCAACTTATCCACTGGCTTGCAGACCAATATAATTACCAGATCGTTGAAATCGGGCTAAAAAGTAACTTGTTAGTTACAGCAGCATCTTACCGGAATCTGTGCGGACAACTATCAATCCTGGAAACAGCAGAGGTGATAAAAAGAGCCAGTTATTTAATTGGTTTGGATAGCGGGCCTTCTCATTTGGGCAATGCAACCGGAACATATGGGATGATACTAATGGGAGCATTGGACAAGTTTTCGGAATACAATCCTTATTCCGGAAGTTATGGACGACAGGAAAATGCCGTTTTTATACGACAAAACGGATTAACCTGTTCTCAATTATCATTTGAATTTGTGAAAGGAGAAGTGGAAAAAGTTTTAGGGAATTAAAGTTAGTAGTTAAGATTGTAAAGTTAAAAGTTCAAAGTTTAGAGTTTATTTACACTTTTAACTCTAAACTTTTGACTCTTGACTCCTCACTTTAAAATCACCTGCTTCCAAAAATCGCACTTCCGACCCTTATTAAAGTACTACCTTCTTCGGCTGCAATCATATAATCACCACTCATGCCCATTGATAATTCCTGCATGTCCACACGTTCATTGTTGTACTGTTTAAAAGATTCAAACAAAGTTTTTAAACTATGAAATTCAGACCGAACCTGTTCTGGATCTTCTGTATTGGATGCCATGCCCATTAATCCGGCAATTTTTATATTTGTTAAAGCACCAAGTTGTGTAGATTGTAATATTTCCTCAGCTTCTTCTGCTGATAAACCAAATTTCGTTTCTTCCTGCGCAATAAATATTTGCAGTAAACAAGCAATTGTCCTATTGTTTTTCTTTGCCTCCTTATTGATTTCCTTTAGTAACTTAAAACTGTCGACAGAATGGACCATGGCAACGAACGGCGCCATATATTTTACTTTGTTAGACTGGAGGTGGCCGATCATATGCCATTCAATATCTTTTGGGAGCAAATTAAACTTCTCACTCATTTCCTGTACCTTGTTCTCTCCAAACCGACGGAACCCGGTATTATAAGTTTCTTCCAGCATTGAAACCGGCTTGGTTTTTGTTACAGCAATTAACTTTGTTGTGCCTGGTATTTCGTTTTCTATATGCTGAATATTTTGGGCAATTGAAGACATAAGAGATTTAAAAATTTGATAATTAAGGGATTAAAACAAATATTTGACTACCCGAAACCAGAAATAGGAAGCAACATATTTCAAAATTGAAAAAAACGTAGTTCTTTTGCCAACTAATTTAAAAATTAACCTTTTCTATGGACTATAATCAAGAACAGAAGCAAGATAGGAAAACCCTTCTATGGGCAGCGCTGGCCGTTTTATTATTGCTTAATCTGGTGTTAGTTTATTTTATCTATCATGAAAAACAAGAAAATAAGGTAAAGGATGACATTATAACAGCAAAAACAGAAGAAGTACTTTTTACCAAGACTAAACTTGATTCTATTTCAGCACAATTGGATTTGAAAATTGCAGAGATCCAAAAATTAGGAGGAAGCGTGGATTCACTGGTCAAATTAAAGAACCAGCTGGAAAAGGATAAACAAGAGCTTAAAAATGTAAACAATTTTGCTGCTGCTAATTTTAATAAGAGAATTAAGGCATACGAAACCATTCTGATTGAAAAGGACAGTGAAATTTCTCAGCTGAAACAGGAACTGGGAATAGTAACTTCTAAAAATCAGGAATTAAGCCAGCAGGTTTCTGGTCTGGAGTCGGAGCGCCAGCAGCTTAATGATTCTGTTATTAATTATTCTACTGTAAACAGGGAATTGAGTGAAAAGGTAAATATTGCCTCAGCGCTGCGTGCCGAAAACCTGACTATCAATGCGGTATCGTCAAAAGGAAAAGAACGTGAGGGTGGAAAATACAAAGCAAAACGAATTGACAAGCTACGAGTAAATTTCAAACTTGGTGAAAATGCAATTGCCAAGCAGAATCAAAAGGAAATCTTCCTTCGGATACTCGATCCTGAGGGAGCGGTTCTTTCAGACATGGCCACCGGCTCGGGTTCATTTATCTACAATGGCAAGGAAATGATTTACAGTTCTAAACAAAATGTAAATTTTACCAATACCGGACAGTCAGTTGATATATTTTATGGTCGTGGCGGTATTCCAATGAAAGATGGCCAGTATGCAATAGAAGTGTACAGCAGAAGGCTTCAAGATCGGGCAGGGAGACTTTACGGTAAAGTGATTCCTGGCAAAAATGTTATTTTAAATAAAAAATAATTTACAATGCTCAACCACAGCGGCTTTCGATGGTTAGTATCAAGCAACCGAAGAGAATGTAACATTGATTATTGAACGCTGAGAATTGCTCATTGAATATTTAAGGTTCTAATGAAAAATGTTTAATACTCAACTTTCAATGTTCAATTGACGAGGACTAAAATTGTCCGTTGGGCATTTCGGTTTAAAATGATGACATTGAAATTATAAGTAACTTCCTGATAAAGTATTGATAGGGCTTGGAAATGTGGATTTCAAGCCCTATTTTTGCACCCTCATTTTAGCGTTCGCACTAATATGAGGTATTTTAATAAACATTATTAATTAATCAATTACCGTATGTCTAAGCAATATGAAACGGTGTTCATTCTAACTCCCATTTTGTCTGAGGCCCAGGCAAAGGACGCCGTTGAAAAATTCAGTACGATCATCACGTCTAATGGTGGTGTAATGGTACATGAAGAAAATTGGGGATTGCGTAAGCTGGCCTATCCCATCCAAAAGAAAAACTCTGGCTTTTATCACATTCTTGAATACACAACACCAGAAGGCGGTGTGAATGTAGTCGATGTTTTGGAAACTGAGTTCCGTCGTGACGAACGCATCCTGCGTTTTATGACTATCGTTCTTGACAAACATTCTATCGCTTACAACGAGAAGAAACGCAAAGGGTTGATAGGAAGAAAGAGAGAAGAATCAACTGAATCAAAAACCGAAAACGCATAAGCTATGTCACTAGTAAACGAACCGGTTGAAAAGAACATTAACCGCAAAAAATATTGCCGTTTCAAAAAATCCGGCATTAAATATATTGATTACAAAAACCCGGACTTTTTACTAAAGCTTATCAATGAGCAAGGTAAAATATTGCCGCGTCGCCTTACAGGTACAAGCTTGAAATATCAGCGTAAAGTATCACAGGCAATTAAAAGAGCACGTCATTTGGCA